>NZ_PEBS01000012.1 GCF_002869965.1 Janthinobacterium sp. ROICE36 | reverse complement strand
CGCAAAACTTCTGCGTTATTCGCTCCTGCCTCGACACGCTACGGAAACAAGGCCATGGCATGCTCGCCGTCTTGCAACGCGCCTTCGCTGGAAACCCGATTCAGCCAGCCCCCGGCTGAACAGTTACGTTTTTTGTTCGAC
This sequence comes from Janthinobacterium sp. ROICE36, assembly GCF_002869965.1. GTDB lineage: Bacteria > Pseudomonadota > Gammaproteobacteria > Burkholderiales > Burkholderiaceae_D > Janthinobacterium. The sequence goes on along the minus strand of NZ_PEBS01000012.1, from coordinate 101,635 downwards.
GATTATTAAATGTGATTTCAAATAAAATGCGATGCGAATAATTATTTGTAATTATCGTATCGAATTAATGCTATCGATTGAATAGTCTTTATCGGATGCGGAGCTGCGTTGATAATAACTATCAGAAGAATAGTTATTATTTCAAGTGGCGCAATGGGGCGAAAATAGAAAACGCCCCGATGGGCGGGGCGTTTTTGATGGGGCAGTGATCGTGCGCTTGTCAGCCTTCCTCGCGCCACCGGCGCAGGCGGATGGCCGCGTAAATCAGCGCCGCGCCTGCCGCCGCACCCAGCCAGACGGCTGGCAAGGCCAGGCTGGACCAGGAATTGCTGAACACATCGATGCGTGTCGTGTGCGATCCCCCTGCTGCCAGGGCGTGCATTTGCGGCAGCAGTTCCGGTTCAAACAGATACCAGCTGCCGGGGAGGGTGCCCAGCAGGGCGCGTCCGATGACATGCATCTGTATCCAGCTGATGTCGCTTTCCGTCTGCGTCAGCTTGCCGGCCCAGACTGTCAAGATGAGCAACAGCAGCGGCAGGCCGACGGCCCACAGGAAGACTTTCGACTTGGCCCAGCTTGAGACCATCAGCAACCAGCCAACCGTCGGCAAGGCCCACAGGCAATACACGGGCAGCAAGCCGAACACGCGCAGCGGTCCCAGGTACAGGCCGGCAGAGCCAAGCAGTTCGGCAAGCACGTGGATGCCGTTGGCCGCCAGCACGCCGCTCAGTATCAGGATCAGGGCCAGCGAAGTCAGGCTGGCGGCGGCGGCCACGATCAGCGGCGCGACCAGCAGGGCGATGGCCGCTTTTGACAGCACCGTCTGCGCATCCGAGATGGGCAGCGATTTCCAGAACAGCACGCTGCGGTCGCGGCGGTCGTCATGCAGGGCGCTCAGGCAATAGAAAAACACCAGGAAGCCCAGCGCCAGGAACAGCGGCGCAGCCGCGTACGTATAGTTGTTGGCGACGGCGTCGATGATTTCCGTGCGACGCGGACCGAAGGTGCGGGTATTGAAGACGGTGCTCCAGGAAATTTCCTCGCCATTGACGATGAGCGCCGTGTGCATTTTGGTCCTGGCGATGGTCGCGGCCGCCATCAGGGAGCCCAGCACCGTCATGACGACGCCGATCAGGGCTGGCGTCCACACCAGTATGCCCTTGTGCTCCCACAATTCACGCCGGAGCAGCCATTGCAGCTTGTTTGCAGGGGAAATACTCATTGGTACGATCCTTTCATGGTCGCGACAAACAGGTCAGCCAGGCTGGGCGTGCGTACTTCGCCCAGGGCGGCCAGCTGGGTGCGGGCGACGCCGTCGAACAGCATCACCGACTTGCCAAACACGCTGCGTTCGCTGATCGGCTGCAGGGCGCGCGCCGGATTGACGTGCTGCGGGCCCACCATCACCTCGCTATAGCGCTCGCCCACCTCTTCCATGGTCGAGGCCAGCACGATCTTGCCGTCGCGAATGAACATCAGGTCGCTGAGGATGTGTTCCACTTCCTCGATCTGGTGCGTGGTGATGACGATGGTCTTGTTTTCATCGAAATAGTCTTCCAGCAAGTTCTGGTAGAACTGCTTGCGGTACAGGATGTCCAGGCCCAGGGTCGGCTCGTCGAGCACCAGCAGCTTGGCGTCGATGGCCATCACCAGCGCCAGGTGCAGCTGCACCACCATGCCCTTCGACATGGCCTTGACCTTCATCTTCGGCGACAGTTTGGTGTGGGCCAGGTAGCGTTCGGCCTTGCTGCGGTCGAAACGTGGATGCACGCCGGCAACGAAATCGATGGCGTCGGCCACGCGCAGCCAGCCCGGCAGGATGGCCACGTCGGCGATGAAGCACACGTCCTCCATCAGCGCGTCGCGCTGCACGCGGGGATCGCGCCCCAACACCGACAGGTCGCCTTCGAAACCCGTCAAGCCCAGGATGGCTTTCAGGGTGGTGGTCTTGCCGGAGCCGTTAGGCCCGATCAAGCCGACGATGCGCCCTGGCGCGATATCAAAGCTGATGCCATCGATGGCCACCTGCTTGCCATATTGCTTGCGCAAGCCGCGCGCGCTGATGACGCTGTCCTTGTTCAATACATTCATGCGTACTCTCCGTGTGCGCCACTGTCGCGGCTAGCTTGCAGTAGTTGATCGAGGTCCAGGCCCAGTTGCGTGATGCGTTCCAGCATCGCCGGCCATTCTTCGCGCAGGAAGCGCTCGCGTTCGCTGGCCAGCAATTTCTCGCGGGCGCCATCCAAGACATACATACCGAGTCCTCTGCGTTTTTCCACCAGGGCATCGTCGACCAGTTCCTGATAGGCGCGCGAAACCGTGATGGGATTCAATTGATAATCGGCCGCCACCTGGCGCACCGACGGCAGGGCGTCGCCGGACTGCAGCACGCCATCGAGCATCATGCCCACCACCCTGGCCTTGAGCTGGCGGTAGATGGGGCTATTGTCGTTCCATGCCGCGCTCATGGGATGCGCTCCGAGAAGGGCGGGGCGGGGCGGCGCGTGAAAAATGCTGTAGGCATCGGGGCTCCCTGATATGGTTAAATGGTGTTGTAGTTAACTATAACACTAAGACTCAAAAATTCAACAACTATTTCAGGCCAGTCGCGCCTGCAGGTCCAGTGCATTGAACAGGGCGGCGCCGGCTGCCGTATTGTCGAAGATGCACCAGCTGCCGGCCTGCACCTGTGCGCGCAGGGTGGTGGCCAGACTTGCCAGATAGTCGGGCGGGTAGTCAGAGTAATAGATTCTCGGGCTGCCATGCAGACGCAGGTAGGCGATATCCGTGGTCGGCACATGCGGGCCCGGCTGGCCGGCCGGCGGATCGGCGCGCACGCGCGTGATCGCATGTTCCTGCAACATGGCGGTGGAGTCCGCCGCGAACCAGCTGGCGTGGCGCGCTTCGCAAGCGAGCATGCCGTCGAAGCGCTGGCGTAGCGCACTGAAAAATGCGGCGGCCACGTCCGCCTCGAAACGCAGGCTGGGCGGCAGCTGTACCAGCACGCAGCCCAGTTTTATTCCCAGTTCCGATACTTCCCCCGCAAAGCGATCCAGTTCGGCCGTGCCATCGCGCAAACGCCGTTCGTGCGTGATGCTGCGTGGTAATTTCACGCTGAAACGGAAATGTGCGGGCACGCTGGCGGCCCAGCGCGCGTAGGTGGCGCTCTGGTGCGGGCGGTAGAAGGAGCTGTTGATTTCCACGCAGGGCAAGACGCTGGCATAGCGCTGCAGATGGCTGCCATCGAGGGGGAAGTGGCTGGCGGCGGCGCTGGAAAGGCGCCAGCCGGCCGTGCCGATGTAAATGGTATGCATGGCGCCATTACAGCAAGGCCAGGCGGGCGCGGCTATCGGACAAACGCCCGTGTTACGGTCGGCGCAGGCCTAGTCGATGATGTCGCCGTTCAGGTCGTGGCGCGTGATGTTGCCGCGCGCATCGATGGCGATCCAGCCGCCGCGTGGCTGTTCTGGCGCCGTCACGTCGCATTCCCAGTCGGGCAGGACATAGCGCAAGGTATTGTCGACTTTATGCAGGGCAGGGCGGTGCGTATGGCCGTGGATCATGATGGTGCTGGCATGTTCGGCAAATACTTGGGCCACGGCATCGGGCGTGACATCCATGATGTCCATGGATTTTTCGCCATTGTGCGCGCGGCTGCTCTGACGCAAACCGGCGATGATGGCCTTGCGCTGTGCCAGCGGCATGGACAGGAACTGTTTTTGCCACGCGGGCTGGCGCACCATGGCGCGAAACTCCATGTATTGCACGTCTTTCGTGCATTCGGCGTCGCCATGCAGCAAGACGATGCGCTGGCCGGCAATGGTAGCCGCATGCGGTTCGCTGAGCAGGGTGGCGCCGGCGGCGGCGGCAAAGCCGGAGCCGACAAGAAAGTCGCGGTTGCCGGCGATCCAGTACACGTGCACGCCAGCATCGCTGACGGAGCGGATAGCAGCCGTCATGCGCGCATTGAACGGGTCTTCCAGGTCATCGTCGCCGGCCCAATATTCGAACAGGTCGCCTAATAGATACAGCGCTTGCGCATATTGCGCATGGTGTTCCAGGAAAGAAAGAAACGCCGCGCTGGTGCGCGGGTGCGAGCTCTGCAGATGCAGGTCGGAAATAAAGAGTGCGGCAGGCATTGTCATCGTTCAACGCTCCCAAAAAGTGAAGTGCATGGAGAGGCGCAAACGCTGCAATGCCTGTTATTCATGATGCCAGAGCCGTATTAAGCGGCTTCGACTTTCTCGATGATCACGTCGGTTACCGGCACATCGGCAAACATGCCGGTGCGCGAGGTTTTTACGGCGCGGATGGCGTCGACGACTTCCTTGCCGTCGGTGACTTTACCGAACACCGCGTAGCCCCAGCCGTCCTGGCCTGGATAGTCGAGGAAGCTGTTGTTTTTGATGTTGATGAAGAACTGGGCCGATGCCGAGTGCGGGTCCGACGTGCGGGCCATGGCCAAGGTGTAGGTGTCGTTTTTCAGGCCGTTTTTGGCTTCGTTTTCCACGGTGGTGTCGGCAGGCTTTTGTTTCATGCCTGGCTCGAAACCGCCGCCCTGGATCATGAAGCCGTCGATGACGCGGTGGAAAATCGTGTTGTCGTAGTGGCCGGCTTGCATGTAGGCCAGGAAGTTGGCAACCGTTTTCGGCGCTTTCTCGGCGTCCAGTTCAGCGGTGATCTTGCCCAGATTGGTGGTGATGATGACGGAGGTCATGATGATCCTTAATAAATTAGATGAAGAATGATTCGACGGCCCCCGTGGTTCAGGGCCGCAAAAACGCTATTTTACAGTTTTGCGGGCGCTGATTTGAGTAAAGTCGCCGATTCGATCACCACGGGGGTGATTGGCACGTTCTGGTGCGGCCCCTTGTCGGCAACGGGCACGGCCTTGATCTTGTCGACCACGTCCATGCCTTTGACAACTTTGCCGAATACCGTGTAGCCGAAGCCGTCGCGGCCAGGATAGTCGAGCGCGCCGTTATTGCCCACGTTGATGAAGAACTGCGACGTGGCCGAATGCGGGTCGCCCGTGCGTGCCATGGCGATGCTGTAGCTGACGTTCTGCAAGCCGTTTTGCGCCTCGTTCTTGATCGGCGCTTTTGTCGCTTTCTGCTTCATGTTCTTGTCGAAGCCGCCGCCCTGTATCATGAAGCCATCGATGACGCGGTGAAACACGGTGCCCTTGTAATAGCCGCTTTTGACATATTGCAAGAAATTGGCCACGCTTAGCGGCGCTTTTTCCTGGTCCAGTTCCAGCACGATCTCGCCCAGGCTGGTTTTCAGGGTCACGTGCGGGGTCGGGTCGATGGTCGTTGGCGCGGCCGCAACGACGGCGCCGCCCAGGGTCAGGCCGGCAAACAGGGTGCAAAAGCGGGCCAGGAAAGACAGGCGTTTCGATTTGATTTCTTGCATGAAGGTGTCCTTGATCGTTATTTTTCTCTAAGCTTGCTTTAATTGTAAAGAAATGAAAATTTGCTTGAGCAGCGTAAAAACCTGATCCATATCGGGCCAGTATGGTTTTTATCAATGTTATACTTGACCGCTAACGCCCTAATTCTAACAAACAAGAACAACACTATAGCGGCTCGACCAGTCTTGGCGCACACGGCAGTTCAGTGGCGCGGCACACCCGGTGTCCGCGCCTGTCTGTCGTTTTGCCAGGCTGGCGGCCGCTCCACTTGCAAAGTACGATGAGCAATCTAAAGATTTACAACACCCTGGCTCGCGAGAAGCAGGTATTCGTCCCGATGGAAGCTGGCAAGGTACGCATGTACGTCTGCGGCATGACCATCTACGATTATTGCCATATCGGCCATGCGCGCATGATGATGGCCTTCGACGTCATCTACCGCTGGCTGAAAGCCTCCGGTCTCGACGTCACTTATGTGCGTAACATTACGGACATCGACGACAAGATCATCCGCCGCGCCGTGGAAAACGGCGAGACGATTTCCCAGCTGACGACGCGCTTCACCCGCTACATGGATGAAGACACGGCTGCGCTGGGCATCTTGACGCCCGACCACACGCCGCGCGCCACCGATTACGTGCCGCAGATGCTGCGCCTGATCGAGCAGCTCGAAGCGAAGGACCTCGCCTACCAGGGTCTTGACGGCGACGTCAATTACGCCGTGCGCAACTTCCCCCACTACGGCAAGCTGTCGGGCAAGTCGCTCGACGACCTGCGCGCGGGCGAAAGAGTCGACGTGAACACGGGCAAGCGCGATCCGCTCGACTTCGTGCTGTGGAAGTCATCGAAAGCGTCCGAGCCGGAAGAAGTCAAATGGGACTCGAAGTGGGGCCGCGGCCGCCCGGGCTGGCATATCGAGTGCTCGGCCATGTCCTGCGCCCTGCTCGGTGAACAGTTCGACATCCACGGCGGCGGCGCGGACTTGCAATTCCCGCACCACGAAAACGAGATCGCCCAATCTGAAGGCGCGTTCGGTCATACCAGCGTGAATTATTGGATACATAACGGCTTCGTGCGCCTGGACAATGAAAAAATGTCCAAGTCGCTTGGCAATTTCTTCACCATCCGTGAAGTGCTGCAAAAGTTCGATGCCGAAGTGATTCGCTTCTTCATCCTGCGCGCGCACTACCGCAGCCCCCTGAATTACTCGGACGTGCACCTGGACGACGCCCGCTTGTCGCTGACGCGCTTGTACACGGCGCTGGCCGACGTGGTGCTGGAAGAAGGCGCCATCGACTGGAGCGAAGCGCATGCCGCCCGCGTGGCCGAGGCAATGGATGACGATTTCAACACGCCGCTGGCCGTGGCCGCCCTGTTCGATCTGGCGACGGAAGTCAACAAGAGCAAGTCTCCCTCCCTGGCGCGTCAATTGAAGGGTCTGGCGGGCGTGTTTGGCTTGCTGGAACGCACGCCGCAGCAATTCTTGCAAGCGACCGTCGGCACTGCAGCCGGTGGCGAGGACGAGGCCGCCGGCATCGAAGCGGCCATCGCGGCGCGCAGCGCGGCGAAAAAGGCCCGCGACTTTGCCCAGTCCGACAAGATCCGCGCTGAACTGTTGGCGGCCGGCATCATTCTCGAAGACAAGCCTGACGGCTCGACCAACTGGCGCCGCGCATGATGGCGACGTCCAGGGAAAACGGGGACGCCCCGGTGGCGGAGCAGGTGATCCAGGTGCCGCACTACTGGGAAGAGGCGAAGATCGAGCTGATGAAGCGCGACCGCATCATGAAAAAGCTCATCCCGCAATTTGGCGACCTGCATCTGGTCGGCCACAGCGACCCGTTTACCACCCTGGCCCGTTCGCTGGTGGGCCAGCAGATTACACCCAAGGCGGCCGATGCTGCCTGGAAAAAGCTGCTGCTGGCTTGCCCGAAATGCACGCCTTCGCAGGTATTGAAGGCAGGCGCAGAGCAACTGTCCGCCTGCGGCTTGTCCAAACGCAAGACCGAATACATCCTCGACCTGGCCGACCATTTCAAGGCCAAGCGCGTGCACGCCAGCCAGTGGGACCAGATGGATGACGAAGCCGTCATCGCCGAACTGGTGCAAATCCGCGGCATAGGGCGCTGGACAGCCGAGATGTTTTTGATATTTAATCTGCTACGGCCGAATGTCTTGCCGCTCGACGACCCCGGTTTGATCCAGGGTATCAGCGTCAATTATTTCTCCGGCGAACCTGTTTCCCGCAGCGATGCGCGCGAAGTTTCCGCCAATTGGGAACCGTGGCGCACCGTGGCCACTTGGTATTTGTGGCGCAGTCTCGACCCTGCAACTGCCGCTATCGCACCTGATGCAGCCCCCGGCGCAGCAGCCGGTACGGTAAAATAAACATAGATAATGCCGCGCGCCCTGGTGCCGTGGCCGGTAAAACCTGGAGGTACAATGACTAAAACGACTTTCCTCAATTTTGAACAGCCGATCGCGGAACTCGATTCCAAGATCGAAGAGTTGCGCTTCGTGCAAGACGATTCGGCCGTCGACATCTCGGAAGAGATCGACCGCCTGGCCAAGAAGAGCCAGCAGCTGACCAAAGATATCTACGCCAAGCTGACGCCCTGGCAAGTGGCGCAGATCGCGCGCCACCCGCAGCGCCCTTACACCATGGATTATGTGAATGAAATCTTTACCGATTTCCACGAATTGCATGGCGACCGCAGCTACGCGGACGATTTGTCCGTCGTTGGCGGCCTGGCCCGTTTCAATGGCCAGCCCTGTATGGTCATCGGCCACCAGAAGGGCCGCGACACGAAAGAGCGCGCCCTGCGCAATTTCGGCATGCCGAAGCCGGAAGGCTATCGCAAGGCCATGCGCCTGATGAAAGTGGCTGAAAAGTTCAACTTGCCCATCTTCACCTTCGTCGATACGCCAGGCGCCTTCCCCGGCATCGACGCGGAAGAGCGCGGCCAGTCGGAAGCCATCGGCCACAACCTGTACGTGATGGCCGAACTGAAAGTGCCGTTGATCGCCACCATCATCGGTGAAGGCGGTTCCGGCGGCGCGCTGGCCATTGCCGTGGGCGACGCCGTGCTGATGCTGCAATACTCGACCTATGCCGTGATCTCGCCGGAGGGCTGCGCTTCCATCCTGTGGAAGAGCGCCGAGCGCGCTTCCGACGCGGCCGAAGCGCTGGGCTTGACGGCGCACCGCCTGAAAGCCATGGGCATGATCGACAAGATCATCAACGAACCGCTGGGCGGCGCCCACCGCGATCCGAAACAGATGGCGACCTTGCTCAAGCGCGCCCTGGCCGACACCTTGCGCCAGTTCCACGGCATGAAAACCAAGGACTTGCTGCAAGCGCGCCATGAAAAACTGCTGAGCTACGGCAAGTTCAAGGAAACCACGCCGAGCGAGTAAGCCATCGCCGGCGCAGGCCGGCAGCAAGAACACCGGGGACAGGCAGCCAGACGACAGGAGTCGTTTGGTCACCTGTCCCTCTTTGCATTCCTGGAGTCTTATGAAAAAGCAACAAACCGCCACCGTCGCCGACATCTTCGCCCGCGCGCTGGACGCCTGCGTGCCGCCAGCCGGTAGTCCCGTCGGCATCGCCCTGAGCGGCGGCCTCGATTCCTCGGCCCTGCTGCACCTGGCACATGCCTGGGCGCAAGAGCACGGCGTGGCCTTGCACGCGTTCCACGTGCACCACGGCCTGAGCCCGCATGCGGATGCCTGGCTGCTGCACTGCGAGCAATTGTGCGCCGGCATGGGCATCGCCTTTGAAGCACGCAAGGTCACGCTGGAAAAGAATGCGAAGACGGGCACGGAAGAGGCGGCCCGCAAGCGCCGCTATGCGGCCTTGGGCGAGCTGTGCGCGGCGCACGGCGTGCGCCTGTTGCTGACAGCCCACCACCAGGACGACCAGGCCGAGACGGTGCTGCTGCAGTTGCTGCGCGGTTCCGGCACGGCGGGTTTGTCCGGCATGGATGGCGCCAACAGCGCGCCCGAGCTGCTGGGCAACCCGGACCTGGTGATGGCGCGCCCGCTGCTGTCGGTGTCGCGCAGGCAGCTCGAAGCCTATGTGGCGCAACAGGCGATTGCGCACATCCACGACGAGTCGAATGACGATCCCCGCTTTGCCCGCAATGCTCTGCGGCATCAGGTGATGCCCGTGCTGGCGCAGGCCTTTCCCGGCTTCCAGGAGCGCTTCGCCCGCAGCGCCCAGCATGCGCAGTCGGCGCAGCGCCTGCTGACGGAACTGGCGACGCAGGATCTGGCCGCTTGCCTCGATGGCGACTGCATCGAACTGGCGAAATTGCGTGAGTTAAGTACGGACCGCTGCTACAACTTGCTGCGCCACTGGTTCGGCACGCGCGGCTTGCGCATGCCGTCGACGGCATGGCTGGCGGAAATGCTGGCGCAATTGCTGGAAGCGCGGCCAGATGCGCAACTGCTGGTGACGCATCCCGAATGCCACGTGCGGCGCCACCGCGACCGGCTGTACCTGACGCCGAAGCTCGATGACCTGGCGGGCATGCGCGAGCGTGACGACGCGGGCATTCCCGGCCTGGAAAAGGCTGGCCAGCAATTTGTGTGGAAAGGCGAGGCGAGCATGGCCTTTCCCGCATATGGCGGCGTGCTGCATTTCGATGCGGTGGAAGAGGGCGGCCAGGGCATCGATATTGCCTGGTTGCAAGCGCAAACCTTGACGATCGATTTCCGCCAGGGCGGCGAGCGCTTGAAACTGGCCCTGAACCGTCCCACCAAGAGCTTGAAATACCATTACCAGGCGTTTGACGTGCCCGCCTGGGAGCGCGAACGCCTGCCCCTTGTCTGTGCGGCGCAACAATTGCTGTATGCGGCGGGTATAGGCCTCGATTGCCATTGCCTGAGCCTGCTGGAGCGTCCCCGCGTGGCCTTGCGCTGGCTCTCCTGCTGAGCGTGAGGGCAGCCGCCACGGCCACTCTCGGGGTGGTCGGCAAGTGGCTGCCCATGCGCTCCCAACTGCATGGATTGCATATTTCCATATGCGTAATCGGTATGAGCTAATGCGCTTTTTAGCTTGTTATTTTGCATTGCGGCATGTAGAGTAAAGCCCTCCTTTTTTATTCTTCTTGAGCGGAAACTTCACTCTTATGGCATTAATCGTCCACAAATATGGCGGTACGTCGATGGGCTCGACTGACCGTATCAAGAATGTCGCCAAGCGCGTTGCCAAGTGGCACGACGCTGGGCATCAAATCGTGGTGGTGCCATCGGCCATGTCGGGCGAAACCAACCGCCTGATTGGACTGGCCAGGGAAATCATGGATCAACCCGATCCTCGTGAACTTGACATGATCGCCTCGACAGGCGAACAAGTGTCCGTCGGCCTATTGTCGATGGCACTGCTGGCGATCGGCAAACAAGCCGTATCCTATGCTGGCTGGCAAGTCGCGATCAAGACCGATTCCGCCTTTACCAAGGCACGCATCCAGTCGATCGATGACGAAAAAGTCAAACGCGACCTCGATGCGGGCAAGATTGTCATCATTACCGGTTTCCAGGGCGTCGACGAGAACGACAACATCGCGACCCTGGGCCGCGGCGGTTCCGACACCTCGGCCGTGGCGATTGCCGCCGCCATGAAAGCGGCCGAGTGCCTGATCTTCACGGACGTCGACGGCGTCTACACGACCGATCCGCGCGTGGTCTCCGAGGCGCGCCGCCTGAAGACCATCACCTTTGAAGAAATGCTGGAACTGGCTTCGCTGGGTTCCAAAGTGCTGCAAACGCGTTCGGTGGAATTTGCCGGCAACTACCGCGTGCCCACGCGCGTGCTGTCGTCGCTGACCGACCCGATGTTGCCGCTGGAAATAGAAGCCAATTCAGGCACCCTGATTTCGTTTGAGGAAGATACAAACATGGAACAAGCAGTCATCTCCGGCATCGCCTTCAACCGCGATGAAGCCAAAATCACCGTGCTCGGCGTGCCCGACCGTCCAGGCGTGGCCTACCACATCCTGGGGCCGGTGGCGGACGCGAACATCGAAGTCGACATGATCATACAGAATCAGTCGGTCGACGGTAAAACGGACTTCACCTTCACCGTCTCGCGCGGCGAATACGCGCGCGCGCTGGCCGTGCTGGAATCGAACCGCGAATCGCTGGGCGCGGCCAGCATCACGGGCGATGCGAAAGTGTCGAAACTGTCCGTCGTCGGCGTGGGCATGCGCAGCCACGTTGGCGTGGCATCGCAAATGTTCCGCACCCTGTCGGAAGAGGGCATCAACATCATGATGATCTCCACTTCCGAGATCAAGATCTCCGTGCTGATCGATGAAAAGTACATGGAACTGGCCGTGCGCGCGCTGCATAAAGCGTTCGAGCTGGAAAAAGCTTAAATATCTAAAAATATTGCCCCACGCCCTTGACCAAAGGGGGGGCAATCGATATTATGACGTTCGTTGCTGCAGCGCAGTTAGCTACAGCGACATAGTTGAGTAATCAGCTAGGAGACGTGGCCGAGTGGCCGAAGGCACATCCCTGCTAAGGATGCATACGGCTTATACCTGTATCGTGGGTTCGAATCCCACCGTCTCCGCCAGAATCAAACAAAAAAGCCTCCCCTGCGGGAGGCTTTTTTGTTTGTCTGGACGCAACGGTGGGATTCGAAGGATTGGGCAGTGCCGGCCCAACCCCCTCCGAATCGCCCAATCACCGCGCTGCGCGGCCCGTTGGCCGCGCAGCGGCCAACGCCGTTCCCTCATCTCAGGCAATGGCAGCCAGCACATACGCCGCCTTTTGCGAACGCATGCGCCGACCTGTGTCCCGCAAACAGTTTCTTCCCCCTCATTCCTCCCAAGCTCCCTAAAAAATTGCATAATATGCAAATGCCGCGCAGAAATTTCATACTGGCCAGCGCGGCCTATGTCAGCGGCATTGACGGCATGGTTAGGACAAGCGAGGGGATATGCACATGCAGCTGCTTCGCCAACATGCCAGAAAGAAATATACAAAATAGCTAATATGTGCGACTGGATGGCGTGCCGCAGGTATTTTTCGGCCGCCATCGACTTTCCACTCGAACAGGAGCAAATATGAGCAAGATGAAATGCACGATGCAATATGCGGCCGCTGCGGCCCTGTGTGCCAGCCTGTCGCCCGCCATGGCGGCAACCACCCCCGCCGCGCCCCCGTTCCTCGATGTGCTCGTCTATCAGTACGCCAATTGCGTCAAACCTTCCTATCATCAGGCTGACCTGCTGGTGCAAGACGGGACGGGGCGCTACCAGATCGACGTCAAGGGCGAGGCCTACACGGTTGAATTGCAGGAACGCATGGGTTTTTCGCTGCAGGCGGGGATAGGCGGTCCCGTGGCGGCCGTCGTCAAGCTGGACCGGCCGCCAACGGGGCAATTCGAGGAACAGGCGCGCTGGCGCGAACGCTGGCTGCGCGATGTGGCCGAGCGCAGCGGCGTGGCGCTGGAAGAGCGGGCGCTTGCGGGCGGCGCGCGCCTGCTGAGCGTGAACAAGGGCGAGATCAAGGGCAATTATGTGGGCCAGTCCCTGCTGATCGATCCGGCACGGCTGTTGTTCATTGATATGGCGTGGCCGAATACGCTGGGCATCTATCGCGGTCCCGATGGCTTGCGGCAGGTGCGGCAGGTGCAGGATGACGTCTGGCAGCGCCTGCTGTCCTGCCCGCCGACTGCGTGACGCTGGCGGCCAGCGCATACCCCTGCTGCGCGCGCGTGCATACACAAATAATAATGATTCTCATTTATAATACGCAGCTATGGGGTAGCGATGGGCTGGCGCCATGGCGCCACGGGTGGTGAAGGAGGGCATGATGGGCAGTGTGTATGGCAATGAGGATTTGATCGCGCACGAGCATCGCGTGCTGATGGGCGAGTATGGTCGCGCGCAGGCCCGTTGCAGTGCGCAACTGGCCGCGCAGGCGGCGCGCATCGCGCAGCTGGAGTCGGAATTGATGCGCGCGCGGGCGCAAGTCGTGATTCGCGCTACGCAGCTGGCGCTGGCGCGCGATGAACTGGCCGAACTGGCGGCCAGTGTGCCTGGCTTGCCGACGCGTGCCAGGCTGGCGCGCAAGGTCGAGTGGCTCGGTGAGCGCGTGCAGGACCTGATGCGCGAATTGCTGCGCCTGCAATGGTTGCCCGTGCCAGCCTTGCGGGCCGACGTGTGTGAAAAAGCCGTGCTGTATGTGGGTAGCTATTTGACCCAGGCTGCGGACGGCGCGCTTATGGCGCAGCAAGCCATCGAGCAGGCCGGCGGGCGCTTCCTGCACCATGCGGGCGGCGATGCTGGCGCCGACGATGCGGCGGCGCTGGAAGCGGGCCTGGTGGCGGCCGACCTGGTGATTTGCCAGACGGGCTGCGTCAGCCACGATGCCTATTGGCGCGTGCATGACCACTGCAAGCGCACGGGCAAGCAGTGCGTGCTGGTGGACCAGCCGCAAGCCATGCAGTTTGTACGCAAGGAGGCGCTGCTCAGCTGAACCCTGTTTCTCCTTGGTTTGGGGCCTTGTTCGGCAGCGGCCAGAGGCGCCGCACGGTTTGGCGTTGCACCTCTTCCGATTGCAGACCCAGCGCTGGCTTGACCAGGTCGCTGCGGCTGACGATGCCGATCAGGTGCAAGGTCCTGGCATCGCTCACGACGGGCAGGCGTTCGAGTTCGTGCACCGCCAGGCGAGTCGCAAGGGCGCGGCACGTTTCATCGGCCAGGGCGACTACCGGCATGTTCACGCCAAACAGCTCGCCCGTCGTCAGTTCAGGGCTGTCGGAGAGGCGCTGCAACAGGGTGGGGCGGTCCAGCATGCCGATGAGCGCGCCGTTGCGCGTGACGGGGAACGCACGGTGGCGCTGCGTCTCGCTGAAATGGCTGGCCAGCACGTCGGCAAGGCGCGCGTTGGCGTCGATGCTGACGGGCGCTTGCGTCATCACCTCGGCCACGCTATGGCGTTCCATGGGGTCGATACCGTATTCCCGGTAGATATGGTAGCCGCGGCGGGCGATCTTTTCCGTCAGGATGGAGCGGTGCATGGTGATCACGGTGAAGGCATAGGCGACTGCCGATGCGGCCAGCACGGGTAGTAGTGCATTGACATCGTGCGTCAATTCAAACGCGAAAGCCACGGCCATGATGGGCGCGCGCATCATGCCGCCGAGGGTGGCGGCCATGCAGACGAGCGGCCAGATGGCTGGCTCGCTGCCCGGCAGGTAGGGACCTATCAGGGCGCCCAGGCCGGCGCCGAGCATCAGCAGCGGCGCCAGCACACCGCCCGAGGTACCCGAACCGAGCGCTAGCAACCAGATCACGGCCTTGACTGCCAGCAGCGCGAGAAGCGCGCCGGCCGCAATATGGTTGTGCAGTAGGTCGGCGATCACATCATAGCCGACTCCCAGCGCGCGCGGCTGGAAGTAGCCGCCGATGCCCACCGCGATGCCGCCGATCGCCGGCCACCACATCCAGTGGAACGGTAGCCGGTGAAACAGGTCTTCCACACGGTACAGCGAGGTCGACAGCAGCCACGCCAGCGCGCCGCACAGCAAGCCGGCGATCAGGCACGATAGCAGTGCTGAAGGCGGCAGCGCCGCGCTGTGCAAGGGGAACAAGGGGCCGCTGTCGATGAGCAAGGGGCGCAGGAAGCCGGCGATGACGCAGGCAATCGCCACCGGCGCGAGGCTGCGCGGACGCAATTCAAACAGTAGTAGTTCCACCGCCAGCAGCAGCGCTGCCACGGGCGTGCCAAACACTGCCGTCATGCCCGCCACGGCGCCGGCCACCAGCAAGGTCTTGCGTTCGGCCGCGCTCAGGTGGAAATGCTGGGCCAGTAGCGAGCCGACGGCGCCGCCCGTCATGATGATCGGCCCTTCGGCGCCGAATGGGCCGCCGCTGCCGATGGCGATGGCCGACGCCAGCGGCTTGAGCAGCGCCACCTTGGGCGACATCAGGCTTTTCTTGAACAGGATCGCCTCGATGGCTTCGGGAATACCGTGACCGCGTATCTGCTCCGTGCCGTAGCGGGCGATCAGCCCGATGATAAGGCCACCGAGCACGGGAACGCCGATGACCCAGATGCCTGGCGCATGGCCGGCCGGCGACGTGAAGGCGGTTGACAGTTTCTGAAAAAAAAACAGGTTGGTAAAGAAGTGGATCGCGCGCAGCAGCACGTAGGCCGTCACGGAGCTCAGTGCGCCGACCACTACTGCGATGCAGGAGATCAGGAGCAGCCGCGCCTGGCCATCGAAGTCGCGTCGCGTATCGTACTTATGCATGGCTGCCTCCTGCCAGTTTCGGGATGGTGAACACGCCTTCGAGGGACAGCAGTTCCGTGCGATGCAATTGCGCCAGCTTGGCCAGCATGGCTTCGCCGTCGGCGAGCAGATGGATTTCGACCCGACGCCGGTCGATGCTGCTATGGCGGCGCTCTACCAGTCCCGATACTTCGCAGCGCGTGATCAGCGCCACGACGCCGTGCGGCTTGGCCTGCAGCCGCTCGGCCAGCTCCCCCACGGTGGCCCAATCACGGCCCGGATAACCCTTGATATGCAGTAGCAGCAGGTATTGCAGCGGCGTGATGCCGTGCGCCTGGATCACGTCGTCGGAGAAGCGCTCGAAACGTCGCATCTGATAGCGAAATTCCGACAGGGTCGTAAAGTCATGTTTGCCTAGCGTGGCGGGAGGTACGGAGGACATGGGTAATGAAAGGGAAAGGGGAAAGCGGAATAATATATCACAACATGATATAAATGCGCTGATGGCAATCAACAGCCTATTGCCTATTGCCTATTACCTATTTAATGCCAGCTTAACTTGCAGTGGGCAGAATGGTGGTCCATGCATCGTTGTAGAGAGCCCCATGCTGTCCCTGCAAATCGGCCCCCTGGCCCTGCCCACGGGCCTGGTCTTGTTGTTCGTTTCCCTGTGCGTCGCCTACGGCGTAGCTGGCTGGCTGCGGCGGTATCGCCAACTGCCGGACGCCGGTCCCCTCATTTCCGACCTGCTGATCGCCGGCTTGCTGGCGGCGCGCGTAGCTTTCGTGCTGCGCTGGCATGAGCAATATCTGGCGGCGCCCTGGTCCATCATCAATATCCGCGATGGCGGCTTCCTGGCGCCTGCCGGCATCGCCGCTGCCCTGGCCATTGCCGCATGGCGCTGCCGGCGTCGCGCCATGGCGGCCATGCGCCGGCCTCTGGCCATCAGCGCGGTGTCCGGCGCACTGGCCTGGGGTGTGTTGAGCGCAGGGATGGGGCTGGCGTATGACAGGCCGACAGCCTTGCCAGCCGTGGCCTTGCATGCGCTAGCCGGCGCGCCGGTGACCCTGGCGGCGCTGGCCGGCGGCAAGCCGCTGGTGGTCAACCTGTGGGCCAGCTGGTGCCCGCCGTGTCGGCGCGAGATGCCCGTGCTGGCGGCCGCGCAGCAGGCGCGCGCCGATATCGTCTTCGTGTATGCGAACCAGCGCGAGGATGCGGCGGCGGCCAGCGCTTTCCTGGACAGGAGCGGCGTGACCCTGCGCAATGTGGTGCTCGACAGCGAGGCGGCGCTGGGCAAGGCGGCCGGTTCCTCGGCCCTGCCCACCACCCTGTTTTATGACGCGCAGGGGCGATTGGTTGACACCCACCTGGGCGAATTGTCCGACGCCTCGCTGGCCAGCAAGTTGCAAAAAATCGCGGCGGCACCCTGACGCAGTGATACCTTGCCTTGGCTGCAGCGGGTTCTGATACTGCTGTGGTCGATGAAATTCGCGCAGCGGTGGAAGTGGAAAGCGCCGGCGACACGCCGCGCATCGTCGACCTGCACGTGTGGCGAGTCGGCAAGCAGCTGTATTCGTGCGCCTTGTCCGTGGTCAGCCGCGATCCCTCGCTGACAGGCGCCGAGCTGCGTGCGCGCATCGGCATCCACGAGGAAATAGTCCACAGCACCATCGAGATTATTTATCGTCCTTGACAAGGATGGCGAAAAAAGCCCGCTGATGCGCGGTGTAGGCAGTATACTGTCGGCTTTTACAGCACGCGCTGTTCACCAGACAGAGAAAAAAATGAGCACATTACCACCATGCCCGCAATGTAAATCCGAATTCACGTACGAAGACGGCAGCCAGTTGATCTGCCCTGAATGCGCGCATGAATGGTCGGCCACGGCGGGCGAAGCGGCGGAAGAGGGCGCCAAGGTGTACCGCGACTCGGCCGGCAATATCCTGCAGGACGGCGACACGGTCAGCGTCATCAAGGACTTGAAATTGAAGGGTGGCGGCGGTGTCGTCAAGATGGGCACCAAGGTCAAGAATATCCGCCTGGTCGACAGCGACCACGATATCGATTGCAAGATCGACGGCTTCGGCTCCATGAGCCTCAAAACCGAGTTCGTCAAGAAGGTGTAACGCTTTTACCTGTAACACGGCGCGCTGGCTTCATGCCTGCGCGCCGTTTTTTTATTCAGAATCCATGCAAATCGATCATCTCCGCCAGCGCCTGCGCGCCCTGGGTGCCAAACCCCTGCACGAACAACGCGTGCTGCGCGACTGGATACAGGGGCAGCCGCACGACCAGGGCCGGCGCCGCGCCGAGGATTTCCTGCCGTTGCCCGTACGCGAGGCCTTGCCCGCGCTCGACCTCGAATTGCAGGGCATGCTGAAACTGCTCAGCACCCATCCGGGTGCGGACGGTTCCGCGCGCCTGCTGGTGGGACTGCACGATGGCCAAACGGTGGAAAGCGTGCTGCTGCCGCGCGACGGCCTGTGCGTGTCCAGCCAGGTCGGTTGCGCCGTCGGCTGCCAGTTCTGCATGACGGGCCGCGACGGCTTGATCCGGCAAGTGACCAGCGGCGAAATCGTCGCGCAAGTGGTGCTGGCGCGCACCCTGCGCCCCGTGAAGAAAGTCGTCTTCATGGGCATGGGCGAACCGGCGCATAACCTGAATAATGTCATGGAAGCGATCGAACTGCTGGGCACCGAGGGCAATATCGGCCACAAGAACCTGGTGTTTTCCACCGTGGGCGACCCGCGCGCGTTCGAGCGCCTGCCACAAGGGCGCGTCAAGCCGGCGCTGGCGCTGTCCCTGCATACCACCAAGGCGGAGCTGCGCGAACAGCTGCTGCCGCGCGCGCCCAGACTCACCCCGCGCGAACTGGTGGACTTCGGCGAGTCGTATGCGCACCTCACCAGCTACCCGGTGCAGTATCAATGGACCTTGATGGAAGGGGTGAACGATGGCGACGACGAGATGGATGGCATCGTGGCACTCCTGAAGGGCAAGTACGCGGTGCTGAACATGATCCCGTATAACACCATCGATGACTTGCCGTTCAAGCGTCCCAGCTGGGAAAAGGCGCGCGCCATTGCCGCCGCCCTGCACGCGCGGGGCGTGCTGACCAAATTGCGCGATTCGGCCGGGCAGGACGTGGAGGGCGGCTGCGGGCAGTTGCGCGCGCGTGCAGCGAAAGGCAAGAAAGTGATCGAGATACACCCAGCGTAGAACCTTTGCCTTGGGGTTAAACGCCAGCGAGCAAATCGTTGTCATTCAAGATCGCAAACGCGATCTCGGGATGCGCGGCCAGGCAGCGCCGCACGGCGGCCGGAATGGCGGCGCGCGTCTTGCGGCACAGGCCGGGTTGCTCTTGCAGGCGGATCTGGAAGCCGCGCACGCTGCGCACTTCGCCGCTGCCCGGCGCGATCTGCAATTCCACGCCCAGGTTTTTCTTCAGCAGCAGTTGCAGCTTTTGCAGCTGCGCATAGGTGGCGATGCCCTCGATGTGCGCCAGCAAACGCTTTTCTTCCCTCAGGTTCAGGCGCAGGATGGCAAGGTCCGCCTGCGCATCGTCGAGCAGGCGCTCGCGCTCGCAGTCGCACAGCTGCGGCGGACACTCCTTGCGGACTTCGAAGTCGACGATGCGCATGCTGGTGTTCCAATGACGTTCGAATGGCGATCCCGGATGAATCAAGTATCGTCCGCCACCTGGCGCGTGTCAATCAGCGCGGGCTGACGATCAGGCGCCAGCGGATGGCACCTTGCTCGCTGCTATGCTGATGGTGGTTTTGCGGCGGCATGACGTGGCCTTCCGTCGACACGATCTCGTGCGCGCAGCCGTCGCAGCGGTAGATACCCGAATACGGCACGGCTTCGCCGGGCGAGGTCAGTTCATCAAAACGCGGGTGCATGGAGCGGGCCACGTAGCTGGGTTTTTTGTAGTCGGCCATGGATTCCTCGGGAAGTGGGCAATGCCCCCATTCTGGCACAAATCGTGCGCGGCCTTGACCGCGTGTCTTGGCGTGCGTGTCACCCTGTGTTGTAATGTTGCTCAGCCCATTTGAACACGCAAGGCCATGAGAACCCGCATCAAAATCTGCTGCATCGCTTCCATCGACGAAGCGCAACTGGCGATTGCCGCCGGCGCCGATGCGCTGGGCCTGGTGGCCGCCATGCCGTCCGGTCTCGGCCCGATTCCCGACGCGTGCATCGCGCAGATCGCCGCCTGGACGCCGCCACCCGTCGCCACGTTTCTGCTGACGTCCGAGACGACGGCGAAAGCCATCGCCGAACACGTGCGCGCCACGCAGCCATCGACCGTGCAGATCGTCGGCCATATCGACCCGCGTGAAGTCGAGGAATTGGCGCGCCTGCTGCCGCATGTGCGGCGCGTGCAGGTGATCCATGTGGAAGGGCCCGAGGCTTTGGCGCTGATCCCCGCCTACGCGCCGCATGTGCATGCCTTTTTGCTCGATTCCGGCCGCCCTGGCGCGTTGTTTCCGGAACTGGGCGGCACGGGCCGCACGCACGACTGGTCCGTCAGTGCGCGCTTCGTGCGCGCCAGCCCGCGTCCCGTGTTCCTGGCCGGCGGCCTGGATGCAAACAATGTGATGGAGGCGCTGCGCCAGGTGCGCCCCTACGGCATCGACCTGTGCTCGCGCGTGCGCACCGACGGCAAGCTCGATGTCATGAAGCTGGCCCTGCTGATGGCGGCCGTGCGGGATGTGGATGCGGCGCTGTATGCGGAAGGTTAATCCATCGTGGTCAACGCGGTCATCTCGCGCACGAACGCTTCCGTAAACGCCGCCACCATGCCGCTGGCCGCGCGCGGCGAGATCAGGCCCACGACGGAATGCGATTCCTCGTCGGGCAGCATAATAAAACGCACGCCGGGCGGCGCCACCAGGCGCATGCTATCGGGGACGATGGCGATGCCCATGTTCGCCTCGATCAGGTTCAGCTGCGAGGTCTTGCGCGACAGGGCGCGTGCCGCCTTCGGAAAGAAACCCTGCGCCAGGCACAGGCCCGCTACCAGGTAGCTGAGGCCGCCGCGGTCCTTGTGCGGGATCGAGACGAACGCCTCGTCGCGCAGGGCGGCAATCGTCGTGCGCTCCAGTGCGGCCAGCGGCGAGACCGATGACACGGCCACCACCAGCTTTTCCGCAAACAGTTCGCGCACGACGATATTGGCGTGCTTGCGCAAGGTGGGCAGGCGCACCAGGCCCAGGTCGGCGCGGCCTTCATCGATGTCAAACGCCTGGTTTTCCGACGAGCCTTTCGATACGTCCAGGGAAATGCCGGGAAACTGCGCCAGCAGCCGGTTCAGCACGGCGCCGATGGCGGGCGTGAGGGTCACGGAACTCGAATGCAGCAGGCGGATGATGCCTTGCGCCCCTTATCCCACGTGCCGCGTCTGGCGCACGGTTTCCTCGATGTCTTCGAGGATGCGCCTGGCCCGCTCATAAAATACCTGTCCGGCCGGCGTCAGTTCGATATGGCGCGCGTCGCGCGTCAGCAGCAAGGCTTGTACTTCGGTTTCCAGCTCCTTGATTTGCCGGCTCAGCGCCGATTGCGCGATGTACAGCTTTTCCGCTGCGCGCGAGTAGCTGCCCGCATCGACGACTTCGACAAAGTAGCGGAACTGTCTGATGGAAATCAATCGTATGCCTTTTCGAGATCGGTGACTGCCTGATTTGATATTAGCCTTGTCCCGACGTTCAGGCTACAGTGGCCTGGTCTGCTGTCACTGCAAAGGAAAGACCATGCTGGAATTGATCGGGGCGCTGGGACTGCTCGTCAGTATTATCGTAAAACTGATTTTCGTCCAGATTGGCGTGGCTGATGACGATAAAGAGGATTGATAGCGAATCAACCCAACGGCAAAAAGGCCGGGGTCGTAGCCTCAGGGTCCGACCCCAGTCTCCGTCTTTGGGGTTGCCAGCATCGCGATAAATCCGTCCTGCAAGGCGATGTGTTGTACATTGCAATGCAATGACATTTCATTCCATTCCATCAATTGTAATCCTGCGCACTTGAGCGCCGCCTCGCGCGCCGTCCACGCCTGCGCCAGTGCCAATGGACGCTGCGCGGCGGGGCAGGCGGCCAGCTCCTGCGCCACTTGCGGCCCAAGGTAGTCGCGCGCCAGATTGAACCAGTCTGCAATATCCTGCACGCGCATCACGTCGATGCCGACCGCGCCATGCAGGTGGACGGCAGCCAGCGAGATCCCCTCGTCATGGCTGAACGACAGGCCCACAACGCCGCCGGCCAGCAGCAAACGGGGACAAGAACCCGGCGTCGACTCCACTGAAATCGCCTCGATGTCCAGATTTTGCCACTGCGCCGCCGCTTCGCACACGGCCTGGCGCAGGCGCGCGCGCGCTTCCATGCGTGACGGCGGCGGCACAATGCCGATCGCCAGCACGCCGTCGCCCGCCCAGAGCATCGTAAAATCCATCAGCTACGCAAAGGTGCTGCCGGGCAGCCGGCCCAGTTACTGCCAGCGGGGATATGTTCGCCCTTCATCACCAGGGTCAAGGGACCCAGGCGCGCATTGTCGCCCACCTTGGCGCTGTACAGCACGGAGCTGCGCGGGCCCATGTAGACACGCTGGCCGATGTCCACGTGGTCGATCTTCATCACGCGATCTTCGAACAAATGCGTTTGCGGGCAGGTCAGGGCATTCAATTCGCTGTAGTCGCCGATGTGCACACAGTCGAATTCCGTGATGTCGGTGGTGTCCATGTAGACGCCGCGCCCGATCTTGCAGCCGAACAGGCGGAAGGCCAGCGGCAGCCACGGCGTGCCGCGCAGATAGCGCATGAAGTTGGGTACGGCGATGCCTTCGTACAGGTTGGTCACACCTTCCGATATCCACACGAACGGCGTCCACATGGGCGCCGCGTGCTTGCGGTAGCGTCCCAGCAGCAGCCACTTGAACAGCACGACGACCAGGAAATTACCGATGCCGTAGGCGATGCCGGCAATCGCCAGGTCGCCCACCACTTCGCCCCAGCGCCCGGCGCCCGCGATCGGCATCACGTCCAGCACCAGCGTATAGCCGACGGCGATCACCACCGCGTGCGGCGCGACGATGCGGAAGGCTTCGATCAGGCTGCGGCCCAGGCGGCGCAGCAGCGACGGCTTGAACGTCAGGTGCTCGGCAAAACCGCTGACCTGCTCGCGCGCGGGCAGGTGCATCGGAGGAGAACCGAGCCAGGTATCGCCGCTGTGCATCTGCTCATTGCGCGGCGCATGCGTGTGCACGCCGATCAGCACGTGCTCGGGCAGGGTGGTGCCGTCCGGGATATAGCTGCCGTTGCCGACAAAGCTGCGGTGCGAGATGACGGTGGGGCGCATGGTCATCCAGCCGCCGTCGATCTGCTCGTCGCCCAGCATAACGGCGTCGGCGATGAAGGTGTCGTCGCCCAGGGTCAGCATGTCGGGCACCACGCCCAGCGCCGTGGAAATCTCGGCGCCCTTGCCTACCTTGGCGCCTAGCAGGCGGTACCAGTACGGCGCGTAGACGGTGGCGTAGATGCCGTGCAGGACGTTCAGGCTCGATTCCTGAATATGGCTGACCAGCCACTTGGCGCAATAGATATTGCTGTGCACGGGCGAGCTGCCCGGCTTCAAACGGGGCAGCGCGCCCCAGCGGATGGCGGCCGACAGCAGGGCCGTCAGCACGATCAGCACGGCGCTGGCGGGGAAGGCCAGCAGGAAGTAGCGGGCCAGCTGGGTCGTCACGTCGCGGCCCTGCAGCCACGGCATCATTTCACGCTCGTCGAACCAGTCGATCAGCACAAAGCTGGGGAAGACGGGCATGAAGAACAGCACGGCGATGAGGACCATGCCGAAGCAAAAGAACAGGGTTTCGCCCGTCAGGCGCAGGCGCGAGACTGCGGGACGCGGCGGCTGGCTGGCCGGGTCGTAGGGGCCGATGTCGCGCGCGGGCGAACCGGTCCAGACCCTGCCCGCCGGTACGCTCACGCCGTCGGCCAGCGCGGATTGGCCTTCCAGGTGGCCAAACGCGCCTACGCTGGTATTGCCCTCCAAAATGGCATAGGAACTGACGCAGGCATCGTCGCCGATGCAGATGCGGCCCAGCAGCAAACGGCCCCGTTCGACCCGGGCGTTTTCAAAGTTGACGGCATTGCCGACGCTGACGTTGTCGCCGATGGACAGCAGGTCGGGCGCGCGCAGGGTCATCGAACCGATGACCACTTCCTTGCCCACTTTCGCGCCCAGCGCGCGCAGCCACCAGCTATTCAGCGACGAGCCGCTGAGCAGGTACGCGGGCGCCGATTCGACCAGGCGGTCGGCCAGCCACCAGCGGTAATAGGTGACGCCCCACAGCGGATAGCTGCCCGGTTTCAAACGCCCCGCGATCAGCCACTTGCCGGCAATCGCGATGGCAAATTCGGCCAGGGTCGCCAGCAGGAATACGCCGATGGAGGCGGCGATGGCGCGCGGCACGGTGTCGCCCGTGTCGCCCGTGAAGAAGTGATACGTGAAGAACGGCGCCATCCACTGCGCCATGCGCAGGGTGACGAGGCCCGGCACGGCCGCCGCCTGCGCCGCGCCGCAGATCCAGCGCTTCATGGTTGACGGCGGCGTCCACTGCGCTTCCGGCGTGGCCAACGCAGGCGCTTCGTTCAGCACGGCGGCGATCTTGCCGATCTGGCGATTGTGATAAATGTCGCGCACCGTCATGTGGGCGTAAGCCGGATCGGCGCGCAGGGCGGACGCCAGGCGCGCGGCCAGGAAGGAGTGGCCACCGAGGTCGCTGAAGAAGTCAAACTGGCGCCGTATCGGCTGGCCCGGGAACAGTGTCGCCAACGCCGCGAACAGGGCCGCTTCGGCCGGCGTTTCCGGCACATCCGATTCGCCTGCCTCGCCTGCGGGCGGCGTCGAGAGCGGCATGGCCTTCAGCGCCTTGCGGTCGATTTTACCGGAAGTGAGGCGCGGCATCAGCGGCAGCAATTCGAAGCGGCCCGGCACCATATACGGCGGCAAATGCAGGTTCAGGGCCGCGCGCAAGGTTTTTGCCGCCAGCGCATCGTCGCTTGCCTCGTCGCTGCCGACGATGTAAGCCACCAGCTGGTCGATGCCATCATCCTTGCGCAACAATACGGCCACCGTGCCCACGCCCGCCTGCTGCGCCAGCACGGCTTCGATTTCGCCCAGTTCCACGCGGAAGCCGCGTATTTTCACTTGGTCGTCGGCGCGGCCCAGGCACAGCACCTGGCCGTCGGCATCGATGCGGGCCAGGTCGCCCGTGCGGTACAGGCGCGCATCGTCTTCGCTTGTCGCCCACGGGTTGGGCAGGAATTTTTCCAGCGTCAGGTCGGGCCGGCCCAGGTAACCCTCGGCCAGGCCGGGGCCGATGATGCACAGCTCACCCGTTTCGCCGCGCGCCAGCAAGGTCAAGGGACGGTTTTCTCCCGGCTCGGCCACCTGCAGCACCAGCAAACCATAGTTGGGCAGCGGTGTGCCGATGGTGACGGGTACGCCGGGCCGCAGGCGCGCCAGGCTGCACGACACGGTCGCTTCCGTGGGGCCATAGGTGTTGAACATGGCGCGGCCAGGGCGCGACCAGCGCTCGACCAGGGATTCCGGGCACATCTCGCCGCCCAGGTTGATCAGGCGCAGGCTGGGGACTTCTTCGGCGAACAGGGCCAGCAGGGTCGGTACGGCGTGCAGCACAGTGACGTGATTGGCGGCCAAGGCGCGCGGCAAGGCTTCCGGGTCGCCCGAGATATCCTTGGGTCCCAGCCACAGGGTGGCGCCCACCAGGTAGGCGATCCAGATTTCCTCGAACGACATGTCGAAGGCGACGGAAAAGCCCTGGTAGACGGTGTCGTCCTGCGTGACTTCCAGCACGGCGTTTTCGCTGCGCAGGAAGTGGCAGATGCTGCGCTGATTGATCAATATGCCCTTGGGCTTGCCCGTCGAGCCGGAGGTGTAGATCACATAGGCCGGGTGTTCGGGCAGGACGGTGCCGCGCGCGGGCAGGTGTTCGCCCGGCGCGGCGGGGGCCAGCAAGCTTTCCGCCGTCCACACGGGGCGCGCCACGCCGGCCTGCACCAGGCGCGGCGCGAACTGCGCGCAGCTGATGACGCCAGCACCGTTGGCATCATCCAGGCATACTTGCAGGCGTTCGACGGGCGTGTCTTCATCGACGGGCAGCCAGGCGGCGCCCGCCTTGGCAATGGCCGCCTGCATCAGCAGCAGAGGGGCGCCGCGCGGCAGCCACAGGCCCACGATGTCGCCGGGCTTGACGCCGGCGGCCACCAGGCGCGATGCGGCCAGGCCAGCCTGCGCATCGAGTTCGGCGTAGCTGATGCGGCGCTCGCCGTCGATCAGCGCGATCTGCTGCGGGCAGCGGCGGGCCGTCGCCTCCAGCAAGTCGGCCAGCACTTCTACGCGCAGCAGGTCCGGTCGCGGCGGGCCGTACAGGATGTCGGCGTGGATGGAAGGGATGCCTGGGCTGACTGCGGTGAAATCGTTCATGGATGACGCTTATCTGTAATGCGATGTGAGGAATCTGCTGTGCTGCGCGTGGTGCGCAGCACAGTTGATACATTACAGCACGCAAGGCATTTCAGCGTTGCAGAACGGGGAATTTTGCGGGGCTTTGAGAAATTATCTGCTTGTACGCTCAACTGCCATGATGACGGAATGTAAAACGCGGAAACATGGCGCCGATTTGCGCCACCGTGCTCGCCGCCGGATAGCCGTGCAGGGGGCGGCCGGCCAGCGCCGCGTCCAGGCAGCCTTCGGCCCGGAACTGCTGCAGCACGTAGTTGTCGACGCCCTTCGCGGCCAGGGTGCTGGCCAGGGCCAGCAGCTGTGCATCGGGCAGCAGGTCCGGGTGGGCGGTGGTGCGGCATTCGTAGGCGACGCCGCTGGCGAGGATGGCCTCCAGGCAGGCGCGCGCCGGGTCCCCGCTGCCGGCCACGCGGGTCACAAGACGATAGTCGGCAAACGGCGCCTTGATGTCGAAACCTACCCAATCGACCAGGGGCAGCACTTCCTGCAGGCGCTGCGGATAGATGCAAGCCGTGTGCAGGCCGATGCCGAAACCCAGCGCCCTGACGTCATGCATGGCGCGCCCCAGCGCCGGGTCCATGCAGGCTTCTCCGCCGCTGAAGACGACGGCGTCGACCAGGCCCACGCGGCGGCGCAGCCAGGTCAAGACGTCCTGCCAGGGCATGGCGCCCTCCGGCGTGCGCGCCTGCAAGTGTGGATTGTGGCAATAGCCGCAACGCCAGGGGCAGCCTTGCACGAAGACCACGGCCGCCAGCTTGCCCGGATAGTCGGTGGCGGAAAAGGGCGTGAGGCCGCCCACTTTCAAATCAGCCGCCATGGCAGGCGGGCTGGCCAAGCCGGGCGCTCGCTTGCGTAAAATACTGGCGCTCGTGGAATTCGCCTTGCTTGCCGATGTTGAACGAGGCGACAGGGCGGTGATAGCCCATCACGCGGGTCCAGATTTCGCAGCGCTGGCGTTCCGTATCGAGCAGGGTGATGGCGGGAGTGAAGTCGGGACGTGCATTCATGGTGTTTCCTCAAGTGATGGAACAGGGTGGGCCTGCTTGCGGGCGATCAGTTCCGCGTCGCAGGTGGGGCAGAATTCATGTTTGCCGGCCAGGTAGCCATGGCGCGGACAGATGGAAAAGGTGGGCGTGACGGTGATGTAGGGCAGGGAAAAGCGGCTCAGCGCGCGTTTCACCAGTTCGCGGCAGGCGTTGGCGTCCGACAGGGCTTCCGTCATGTACAGGTGCAGTACCGTGCCGCCCGTGTACTTGCGCTGCAGTGCATCCTGCAATTCCAGCGCCTCGAACGGGTCGTCCGTGTGGCCCACGGGCAGCTGCGACGAGTTGGTGTAATACGGATTGTCCGGCGTGCCCGCTTGCAGGATGGCCGGATAGCGCTTGCGGTCTTCGCGGGCGAAGCGGTAGGTGGTGCCCTCGGCCGGTGTCGCTTCCAGGTTGTACATGTGGCCCGTCTCTTCCTGGAATGCCACCATGCGGGCGCGCACGTGGTCGAGCAGGCGTATCGCCAGCGCATGGCCCTCGGCGGACGTGATGTCGTAAGCGTCGCCGCTGAAATTGCGGATCATCTCGTTGATGCCGTTCACCCCCAGGGTGGAAAAGTGGTTGCGCAGGGTGCCCAGGTAGCGCTTGGTGTAGGGGAACAGGCCTTGCTGCATCAGTTCCTCGATGGTGCGGCGCTTGATTTCCAGGCTGGTCTTGCCGAGCTCCAGCAGGCGGTCCAGGTCGGCCAGCAGCGCCGCTTCGTCGCCGCGCCACAGGTGGCCCAGGCGCGCGCAGTTGATGGTGACCACGCCCAGGGAACCCGTCTGCTCGGCGGAGCCGAACAGGCCATTGCCCCGTTTCAGCAGTTCGCGCAAGTCCAGTTGCAATCGGCAGCACATGGAGCGGATCATGTTCGGCTTGAGTTCCGAATTGATGAAATTCTGGAAGTAGGGCAGGCCGTAGCGGGCCGTCATTTCGAACAGGCGTTCCGCATTCTCGCTATGCCAGTCGAAGTCCTCGGTGATGTTATAGGTGGGGATGGGGAAGGTGAAGACGCGGCCCTTGGCGTCGCCCGCCATCATGATCTCGATATACGCGCGGTTGATCATGTCCATCTCCGCCTGCAGCTCGCCATAGCTGAAGTCCATTTCCTGGCCGGCGATGACGGGAATCTGCTCGCGCAGGTCGTCCGGGCAGACCCAGTCGAAAGTGAGGTTGGTAAACGGCGTCTGCGTGCCCCAGCGCGACGGCACGTTGAGGTTGAAGATCAGCTCCTGCATGGTCTGGCGTACGTCTTCGTAGCGCAGGCCGTCCTTGCGGATGTAGGGTGCCATGTAGGTGTCGAAGGAGCTGAACGCCTGCGCGCCGGCCCATTCGTTTTGCAGGGTACCGAGAAAATTGACGATCTGGCCGATGGCACTCGACATGTGCTTCGGCGGGCCCGATTCGATCTTGCCCGGCACGCCATTCAAGCCTTCATGCAGCAGGGTGCGCAGCGACCAGCCGGCGCAATAGCCGGCCAGCATGTCGAGGTCGTGGATGTGCAGCGCCGCTTCGCGGTGCGCCGCGCCCACTTCCGGTGGATACACCTGGTCCAGCCAATAATTGGCGATGACCTTGCCCGAGACATTGAGGATCAGGCCACCCAGGGAATACCCCTGGTTGGCGTTGGCGTTCACGCGCCAGTCGCGCCGTTCCAGGTATTCATTGATGGACGCGGCGACATCGACCTGGCCGCGTGTGGGAGAAACTGCATTCGTCGTCATGAAACCTCCAGTAAACACAACATGCGGTGTTTTTATGAAGGTTATCTACTAAATGTAGTGCAGTCAAAGGTGGCGTGCAAGCGATTCGCGTATCCTTGATCCAGGTGAAAAAACCACCTTAGCCGGTTTTGTTCCAGCGCGTTTCGCGCAGGATCAGCCAGCTCGCGCAAAAGAACGCGGCGCCACAGGCGGCGATGCTGGCGACGGAGGCGGGCAGCAGGTGGGCCCAGATTTCCAGCGGCGTATAGGTGCTCCAGCTGGCCACGCGCGCATCGAAGGTGGCGTAGTTCGCCAGCAACCAGTAGATGGCCAGCAAGCCAGTGCAGATGGCGGCCTGACGCAGCAGCGGCAGTTGGCGGCGCGCGAACACGGCCAGCAGGAACAGCAGCAGCACGCCAGGATAGGCGCCCAGCACTTCCGGCGACAGCACGGAGATGTTCCCTGCGTCATAGCCATCGGCCGGCCCGGCCCACTGCACTTGCAGCGCGGTGAGGAACAGGGTCAGAAGAAAAATCAGCAGCAGTTTGCGGGTCATGGTGGGCAATCGAAGAGGGAGAAAAGTGGGGCATTTTACAGCCAGGTCAAGCAAGTGGAAGGTGCGCCAGCCATGCATGCATTCCTTCACCTGCGTCAAGGACTGGGCAGCATGGGCGGGGCTATAGTCTGCACCCTGAGCCGATACAGGACTGTGAACATCATGATGCTTGAATCAACTACCGCCACCCGCGTGGCCGGACCGCTGGAACTGGTCTGCCCCGCCGGCAGCCTGCCTGCCTTGAAAGCGGCCGTCGACAATGGCGCCGATACCGTTTACCTGGGCTTTCGCGACGCCACCAATGCACGCAATTTCGCCGGCCTCAATTTTGACGAGAAGGCCATCGCCGAGGGCGTGCGCTATGCCCACCAGTACGGACGCAAGGTGCTGCTGGCGCTGAACACCTATCCGCAAGCGCACAACTGGGTCGTGTGGCGCAGCGCCATCGACCGCGCCGCCGCGGCGGGCATCGACGCCATGATCGTTGCCGATCCGGGCCTGATGGCCTACGCGGCCCAGCACCAGCCGCAACTGCGCCTGCACCTGTCCGTGCAGGGCTCGGCCACCAACTACGAAGCCATCAATTTTTATCATGAACACTTCGGCATCGCCCGCGCCGTGCTGCCGCGCGTGCTGTCGATGGCGCAGGTGGAACAACTGATCGCCAAGACGGAAGTCGAGATCGAGGTCTTCGGCTTCGGCAGCCTGTGCGTGATGGTCGAAGGGCGTTGCGCGCTGTCGTCGTATGCGACGGGCGAGGCGCCGAATACCCATGGCGTGTGCTCGCCGGCCAAGGCCGTGCGCTGGCTGGAAACGCCGAACGGCCTGGAGTCGCGCCTGAACGGCGTGCTGATCGACCGCTACGCGCCCGGTGAAAACGCCAGCTATCCCACGCTGTGCAAGGGGCGTTTCGAAGTCAATGACGAAGAGTATTACGCGATCGAGGAGCCGGCCAGCTTGAATACGCTGGCGCTGCTGCCGCAACTGATCGCCATGGGCGTGCGCGCCGTGAAAATCGAAGGGCGCCAGCGCAGCCCCGCCTACGTGGCGCAGGTCACGCGCGTGTGGCGCGAAGCGATCGACGCCTGCCGCGAAGGCAATCCCCGCTATGCCGTCAAGCCGGGCTGGATGGCGGCGATGGACAAGCTGGCCGAGGGCCAGCAGCACACTTTAGGCGCCTACCATAGATCTTGGAAATAGAGGATGAACATGCTGAAGCTTTCTTTGGGCCCTTTGCTGTACTACTGGCCGCGCGCCACCGTCTTCGAGTTTTACCAGCAGATCGCCGGCACCGCCGTCGATATCGTGTACCTGGGCGAAACCGTGTGCTCGCGCCGGCACGAGTTGCGCTTGGCCGACTGGCTCGATATCGCCGACATGCTGGCCGCGGCAGGCAAGGAAGTGGTGCTGTCGACGCAGGCGCTGATCGAGGCGGGCGCCGAACTGGCGACCCTGCGCCGCATCGCGGGCAATGGCCGCTATACGGTCGAGGCCAACGACATGGGCGCCGTGCACTGCATGGAAAAGGGCGCGCCCTTCGTCGCCGGTCCCCATTTGAACCTGTTCAATGGCCCCAGCCTGCAATTGCTGGCGCGCCTGGGTGCGCGGCGCTGGGTGATGCCGCTGGAAATGGGACAAGCGGCTCTGGCCGAGATGCAGCATCAGAAACCCGAAGGGCTGGAGACGGAAGTGTTCGCCTATGGCCGCATGCCGCTGGCGTTTTCCGCGCGCTGCTTCACGGCGCGCAACCGCAACCTGCCGAAGGACGATTGCGGCTACAGCTGCCTGGAAGAACCGGACGGCCTGCTGCTGCGCACGCGCGACGAAGTGCCGTTCCTCGTACTGAATGGCACGCAGACGCAGTCGGCGCTGGTCTACAACCTGGTGCGCGAACTCGACGCCATGCGCGACATGGGCGTGGCGGTGGCGCGCATCAGCCCGCAGGCCATGCATACGGAACAAGTCATCGCCATCTTCGACCGCGCCCGCCGCGGCCAGGTCAGCGGCGTGGGCGCGCAGGCCCAGCTGGCGGCCTGCCAGCCGGCCGGCGCCTGCGACGGCTATTGGCACGGCCAGCCCGGCATGGAACAGCACGTCGCTCATTGAACGCATCGAAAGGAAGCAGCATGCAAGATCAACTGGAAAGATTGCCCATCCCGGCCAAGCCCGCCATGTCGTACCGGCTGCCCGAGCCGCTGGCCGAATTGCTGTCCAAGCTGCCGCCGTATCCCGCCTCCTGGCTATTCGTGCAAGGCTTGAACCGCCTGCTGGCGCCGCAATTGCCCGACGATGTGCGGCGCATCCTGGAGGGGCGCAGCCTGCGCCTGCGCTTGCTCGACGCGGGCATCGCCTTCGATTTCGAGTGGCAGGGCACGGTGTTCGTGGCCGAGCGCTATGTGGACGTGCCGGACCTGTGCATCGCTGCCAGCGTGCATGATTTGATGCTGATGGCGCGGCGCCAGGAAGATCCGGATACGCTGTTCTTCAGCCGTCGTTTGAGCCTGGAAGGCGATACGGAGCTGGGCCTGCTGTTCAAGAATACGCTCGACGCCATCGAGCTGCCGCCGTTCGATTTGCAGGCGCTGGGGCCGCGTCGCGTGTTGGCGCATTTGCGCGACCGGGGCGCGCGGGAAGGCTGAGCGGAGCAGGGCTGGAGCAGGCGTTCAGTGGCGGCAGTGGCCGCAGGCGCCGCTGCAGGACGGCAGTTGTTCCTCATCGGAGGTCTCGCCCTTGAAGCCGGCGTCGTTGACGGCCGCCAGCAGGCGTTCCTGCGTGGCCAGCCGTTCGTCAAATTGCACCGTGGCGCCGTGGCGCGCCAGCGAGACGCACACGGTGGCCACGCCTGTGACGGCTTCGAGCGCGCCCGTCAGCCTGTCGGCGCAGCCTTCGTGATCCATACCGATAATATTCAAGCGCGCTGTTTGCATGGGTTCCTCTTGTTTTTCAAATAAAAAAACAGCGTAGGCGAGGGGCGCGCATGCCGTCCAGAGCAGCACGCAAGATATATTTTCTATTTGCGGTTTTATTGATCTGGATTAATTCACGCGCTCCGGCGCTGCCTGAAACGGCTGTTGTTTTATACACAGTTTCCTTATTCCAGCCGACAAGCGTGCTTTGCTGCGCGATACTGTCATTCTGATAAGAGCGCTGATAAAAGCGCTGGAAAGGAGGGGCCATGCAACGCCGCCCCCTGCAGCGAATGGCTTGCGCCTCGATACATCGAGCACCTACGACGGCCTGTTCCAGCCACTGGCGGCAGGGCGCATCGACTACGTTCCCCGTTCCGTGATCGAGGTGCAAAGCGAGTTGGCCAGCCATGCGCAATCGCCGCTGGCGCTCGATGCCCACCTGGTCATCCGCTACCCGGCCGCGCTGTATTTTTTTGTCGGCAGGCACAGGCCCGAACTGGCACGCCACATTGAAATCGGACTGGAAACCATGCTCGCCGATGGCAGTTTCGCGCAGCTGTTTCAGCGGCACTTCGGCCGTTTCGCGGATGGCCTGAAGCTGTCACATCGGTACATGCTGGAGCTGGCCAATCCTGATGTTACGAAGGAGACTCCGCTGGCGCGCAAGGCACTTTGGTACCGTCCAAATTATTACTAATGGTTTTGTTGATCGGTGTCAAATCACCGCTTCAATCGTGCGCGGGATCGCGGGATGTTTGATGAACCGCAAGGCGAGTTCGATAGAACATCTATTGACACTTATAAAATTTTAGTCGAAGATATTCGCACTTTACAGCAATTTATCAGCAGAAGTCGCCATGGCGACTGTCGTGCGGGGCCCGTGCGCCCGTTCAAAAGTAGGCCGCTGCCAGCGGTCCAATCCTCTGTTCCCTTGCAGCCATCCCTTATCTTTCCGAAGGTTTTTCCATGCTCGAGTCGATCGCATCGGTATTGCACCAGGTGCCCGAATTGGCTTTGTTCCTGGCCCTGGCCCTGGGCTACGCGGTCGGGCAGATACGCTTCGGTCCCATCCAGCTGGGCGGCGTGTGCGGCACCCTGATCGCCGCGCTGCTGATCGGCCAGCTGGGCATCACCCTGGACGCCAGCGTCAAGAATGTCTTTTTCATGCTGTTCATCTTTGCCCTCGGCTATGCGGGCGGTCCCCAGTTTTTTGCCAACCTGAATGCCAAGGGCTTGCGTTTGGGAATACTGTGCTTGATCGAAGTGCTGGTAGTGCTGGCGCTGGTGCTGTTGGCCACGCGTTTCCTGGGCCTGGACCAGGGCACGGCGGCCGGCATGATGGCGGGCGCGGCGACGGAGTCGGCCGTCGTCGGTACGGCCACGGACGCCATCTCCAAGCTGGCGCTGCCGGCGGCCCGCATCGCCGAGCTGCAAGCCAACGTGGTCACCGCGTATTCGATCACCTACATCTTCGGCTTGATCGCCATCGTCATCGTTACCAGCCAGATTTTTCCGCTGTTGCTGCGCGTCAACCTGCGCGAGGAAGCCGATAAATTGTGGGAAAAGATGGGCGGTGCGCAGACTGATGGCGACGGCGTGCAGGCGACGCCGGAAATGGTGGGCCGCGCCTACCGCATCAGCCGCGGCGCGGGACGCCGTCTCGATGCCTTGCAGCATATTTTCGCGGGCCGCGCCAGCATCACGCGCGTGCGCCGGCACGGCAAGGTATTGCCTTTGGAACCCGCATTGCGACTGCGCAACAACGACGAAGTGCTGGTGATCGGCCACCGTCCCGCGCTGGTGGCGGCCGAAGCCATCCTGGGCGAGGAATTTGCCGACACGACGGGCTTGAACATGGCCGTTTCCGCCGTCGAAGTGGTGTTGCAGCAAGCCGCGCTGGTCGGCCGGCCCTTGCGCCAGCTGGCCTTGCCTTCCGGCGTGCATGTGGCGGCCGTCGTGCGTGGCGAACACAGCATGCCGCCCTTGCCGGACCTGGCCCTGCAGCGCGACGACCTGCTGCGCCTGTATGGCACGAAGGAAGGGCGCGAGCTGAACACGGCGCTGGCCGCCATCGGCAAGCGCGTGCCCACTGGGGACCGCAGCAATATCGTCTACGCCAGCATCGGCATCGTGTTGGGCGTGTATATCGGCGGCTTCAGTGCCAAGCTGGGCGGCATTCCCTTTTCGCTGGGCACGGGCGGCGGCGCCTTGCTGACGGGCCTGGTGTTCGGCTGGTACCAGGCGAGAAAGCCGGGCATGCCGGGCATCCACCCCAGTGCGCTCGACATGATGAAGGATATCGGCCTGGCCACCTTCATTGCCTGCGTGGGTCTGGCGTCGGGACCGCAGGCGATCGATCTGATCCGCCAATACGGGCTGTCGCTGCCGCTGATGGGCGTCTTGATCGCTGTCATCCCCGCCTCGCTCTCCTTGCTGGTAGGCCACTTTTTCCTCAAGCTGGAAGCGCCCGTGCTGCTGGGCGCCATCGCCGGCCAGCAGTGCAGCACGCCGGCCCTGTCGGCCGTGCAAAACGCGGCCGGCAACTCGACGCCCCTGCTGGGGTACACGATTACGTATGCCATCTCGAACGTGGTACTGCCTCTGCTGGGACCGCTCATCGTGGCCCTGGCCGGCTCTGTGCATGTGTAAGCCGCCCGCAAGGACGGATGTAGTAAAGAATTCCTTCAACACGAAAGGCGGTCTGTATGGAATGGTTGCATGAGTTATTCAAGAAGTCGCCTGAAATTGCCTTGTTTCTCTCCCTGGCAGTGGGTTACTACATCGGCAAGATCAAGTTCGGCTCGTTTCAGCTGGGCGGGGTCGCCGGTTCACTCCTGGTGGCGGTACTCGTCAGCCAGGTAGGCGTCGCCATCGATCCCGGCGTCAAGTCGGTGCTGTTCGCCCTGTTCATTTACGCGGTCGGCTATGAAAGCGGGCCGCAGTTCTTCAATTCCCTGGGCCGCCAGTCGGTGCGCGAAATCATCCTGGCCGTGGTGCTGGCCGTGACGGCGCTGCTGACGGTGGTCATCATGGCCAAGGTCTTTGGCCTGGACAAGGGCCTGGCGGCCGGCGTGGCGGCGGGCGGCTTGACGCAGTCAGCCATCATCGGCACGGCCGGCGACGCCATTACCAAGCTGGGCCTGGCGGCCGACGAGGTGGCGCGCCTGCAGGGCAACGTGGCTGTCGGCTATGCCGTGACGTATGTGTTCGGCTCGTTTGGCGCCATCATTGTCTGCGTCAACATCTTGCCGAAACTGATGAAACGTACCATCCGCGAAGATGCGATCAAGGCGGAAATGGCGCTGCAGGCGAGCGTGCAGGTACTGGGACCCGGCCAGACGCCGGCCGCGCCCGACCTGATCGGTCGCATCTACGACGTGGGCCCGGGCGCCGGGCGCTCGGTGGCGGACATCGAAAGTGCCCATCCGAACACGGCCATCACCATCGAGCGCGTGAAACGCAATGGCCAGATCATCGACGTCAGCCCGGACCTGGTGCTGGCGGCCGACGATGTCGTGCTGCTGGTGGGCCGGCGTGAAGCCATGCTCAGCGTCTCTTCCCAGCTGGGCAAGGAATTGCTTGCCGTCGAAGGCATGGAATTGGTGATGCAGCGCCGCGACATGGTGCTGACCAACAAGGCTTACCACAACAAGACGGTGGGTGAAATCCGCAATGCGACGGCGCCCGGCGTGCGTCACGGCATCTTTGTCGTGCAGCTGAGTCGCATGGGCAAGATCTTGCCCATGCAATCGGAAACCGTGGTGCAGACGGGCGACGTGGTGTCCATTTATGGCGCCGAGCAAGATGTCAAGCGCGTGGCGGCCGAAGTGGGCTACATCATCGTGCCGAGCGCCAAGACGGACTTTGTCTACATGGGCGCCGGCCTCGTCGTCGGTTTGCTGGTGGGCTTGCTGGTGGCGCGCATCGGTTCGATTCCACTGACCCTGGGCAGCGGCGGCGGCGTGTTGCTGTCGGGCCTGGTATTCGGCTGGTTCCGCGCCAAGCGCCAGACCTTCGGCTACATGCCCAGCGGCGCCGTGCAAATCCTGAAAGACCTGGGCCTGGCCGGTTTTGTCGCCGTCGTCGGCCTCACGTCCGGCCTGCAAGCCGTGCAAACCGTGCGCGAACACGGCCTGACCCTGTTTGGCGTAGGCGTGGTGGTCACCATCTTGCCGATGATCCTGACCATGCTGATCGGCCGTTACATTTTGCGTTATGACAACGTGGCCATCTTCGCTGGCGCCTTGTCCGGCTCGCGCAGCGCCAATCCCGCCTTCGGCGAAGTGCTGAACGCGGCGCAAAACTCGATTCCCACCGTGCCGTTTGCCATCACGTATGCCTTGGCCAACGTTTTTCTGACCCTGCTGGGGCCGCTGATTGTGGCCTTTGTCTGAGTTTGCATGTCGTTGCAAGAACCTTTGCAAGAACCCTGAACATTGTCAGTCATTTTAAGGAGTAGTAAAAATGGATTTCAGTAACCCCGCCAAACTCGCCCTGTTGAGCCCCTTCGAATTGAAGGATGCGCTGATCCAGACGGCCAAGCAAAGCAACCGCCTGATGCTGAACGCGGGTCGCGGCAACCCGAATTTCCTCGCGACAACGCCACGCCACGGCTTCTTCCAGTTCGGCCAGTTCGCTATGACGGAAGCAGAGCGTTCGTATGTGTACATGGAAGACGTGGGCGGTTTCCCCACGCGCGAGGGCATCGAGGCGCGCTTTGAAATTTTCGTGCGCCAGCACGCTGACACACCGGGCGTGCACTTCATCGAGGCGGCAGTGTCGTATGTGCGCGACCAGCTGGGCCTGAGCGCGGGCGATTTCATCTATGAAATGTGTGAAGCCATCCTCGGCTGCAACTATCCCGTGCCGGACCGCATGCTGCGACTGTCCGAGAAAATCGTCGGCCAGTATATCCACCGCGAAATGATCGGCGACCATCCCTTCATCGGCAAATTTGACATGTATGCTGTCGAAGGCGGCACGGCGGCCATGACGTATCTGTTCTCCAGCCTGAAATCGAACCACATCATCCAGGAAGGCGACACGATCGCCCTGGGCATGCCGATCTTCACGCCGTACATCGAGATCCCCCAGCTCAACGATTACAAGCTGAACACCGTGCACATCGATGCGCCGCAATCGAACAACTGGCAATTCACCAAGAAGGAACTGGACAAGCTGCTCGATCCGAAAGTGAAGGCTTTCTTCCTCGTCAACCCCAGCAATCCGCCATCCGTCAAGATGGATGACGAAACCCTGGAATACATCGCCAAGATCATCAAGAAGCGCCCCGACCTGATCATCCTCACCGATGACGTGTATGGCACGTTTGCCGACAATTTCGTCTCGCTGTTCGCCATTTGCCCGTTCAACACCATCCTCGTGTATTCGTTCTCGAAATACTTCGGTGCGACGGGCTGGCGCATGGGCGTGGTCGCTACGCATGAAAACAATGTGATTGACGACAAGATTGCCAAGTTGCCGGAAACCATCAAGAAGCAGCTCGATACGCGCTATCACTCCATCACGACCGAGCCGCGCGAGCTGAAATTCATCGACCGCCTGGTGGCCGACAGCCGCACGGTGGCGCTGAACCACACGGCTGGCCTGTCCACGCCCGTGCAGGCGCAGATGACTTTGTTCTCCCTGTTCTCGCTGATGGATGAAGAGCAAAAGTACAAGCAGTCGATGAAGCGCATCGTGCTGCGCCGCAAGGAAGCGCTGTACCGCGAACTGGGTTTGCCGATGGTGCACGACGCCAATTCTGTGCGCTACTACCATCTGCTGGACATGGAGTCCCTGGCCGCGCAGATGTATGGCGTGGAGTTTTCGCAGTGGCTGCTGAAAAAGCTGAAACCGAACGAAGCGCTGTTCCGCCTGGCCGAGGAAACGGGCGTCATTCTGTTGCCGGGCCGCGGTTTCGGCACCACGCATCCGTCGGGCCGCGTGTCGCTGGCCAACCTGAACGAATACGATTACGCCAACATCGGCCGCGC
Organism: Janthinobacterium sp. ROICE36; assembly: GCF_002869965.1. Lineage (GTDB taxonomy): Bacteria > Pseudomonadota > Gammaproteobacteria > Burkholderiales > Burkholderiaceae_D > Janthinobacterium. The sequence goes on along the minus strand of NZ_PEBS01000012.1, from coordinate 63,236 downwards.
CATCCGCAACATGGCGTCCGAGTTCTTTGCCGTGTTTGAAAAGGAAAAGGAAAAGGGCGGCAAGAAGGCGAAGAAGTAAGCCGGTAGCCGCTTACGCTGAGTAAAACGGGCGCCCCGCAAGTGGCGCCCGTTTTTAATAGTGCAGGCTGGAATAGACATCCATAGATATAATGGCTATTGTGAAAGTATAAACATGGCAAGCCCGTGCTTTCCCCTCATTCATTGACTGGACGTTACATGGGCAGATTGCAAGAACACCTATCATTATTGCTGGCGGGCGCGCTGGGCGCGGCCATGCCCGCTCTGGCGGAACCGCTGAGTTTTAACGAAGCGCTGCAGCAAGCAGCAAAGGCCTCGGGCACGGTGCAGGGCGCCGCGCTCGACGTGCGCGCGAAAACATTAAAGGCCGAAGCCTTGTCGAATATCGACGGCCCGTCGGTGGACTTGACGGCGTTTCGCGGCCGCTTGTCGACGGATGTGAGTATCGATACCAGCGGCCTGGCCGGCGTGGTGGGCGGCATCGAATCGGTGCTGCCACCGATTCCAGGCTTGCCCACGCCGCACATTCCCAATTCCCTGAACCGTGAAGTGGTGACGGATCTGACCTCGTTCGGCTTGCTGGGCATGTGGCCTATCTACACGGGTGGGCGCCTGGATGCCGTCAAGGGCCTCGCTTCCAGCCTGACCCTGGCCGCGCAAGCAGAGCGCACGGAAGCGGAAGAGCAACTGGCCACCCTGGTGGCGCAGCGCTATTTCCAGTTGCTGCTGGCCAAGCGGGTGGTGGCCGTGCGGGCCGAAGTGACGGCCGGCGTGACGCAGCACCAGCGCGACGCGGCCAAGCTGGAAAAGGGTGGCCTGATTTCGCGCGCGGAACGCCTGCGCGCCGACGTGGCCCTGGACAGCGCCCGAAGCGACGAGGCGCAGGCGCGCAGCGACGAGGAAATCGCCCAAGTGGCGCTCGACCGTTTGCTCGCCGTCAACACGCAAGTGCGCCCCAGCACGCCGCTGTTCGTCAATAGTTTGCCGGTCGGCACCTTGCAATCGTTCATCAGTACGGGCATGCGCGAAAATGCGAACTGGAAAAAGATCGACAGCAAGCGCGTGCAGGCCGAGCAAGCCTTGAAACTGCATGGCAAGGAGTATACGCCCACGGTGTTTGCCATCGGTAACTACAATATGAATCGCGGCCAGCTCGTGCGGTCGAACTGGGCCATCGGCCTGGTCGTGTCCGTGCCGCTTGTGCACCGCATCAATACGGGCAAGATGATCGCCGCCGCCAAGTTCGACCAGGAGCGGGTGGAAGTGGTGGCGCGCCAGGCCGAGCGCGACATTCCCACCCTGATCGAGAAGAACTGGCGCGCGCTGGAAAACGCCCGCATCCATTATTTGTCCACGGCCTCGTCGGTGGAGCTGGCGCGCGAGAATATCCGCTTGCAAACAGTGGCCTTCCAACAAGGGCAAGTGACCTCGCTGGAAGTGGTCGATGCACGCCTGAACCTGGCCAAGGTGGAAACCCAGCGCGCGCAGACTGCCTATAACTATGTGATGGGGCTGGCGCAATTGCTGGAAGCGACGGGCCAGACGCAGCGCCTGGGCAGCCTGGCCGCATCTGCCGATATCCAATTACCTGTGGACAAATAATAATGAGTACTTCCAAAAAACCCTTGGCCATAGTCGCCGCAGCCCTCGTCATCCTTGTTCTGGCCTTCGTGGGCTGGGGCTTGTACCAGGCGTTCCAGCCGCAGCACCTGCCTTTGCAGGGGCAGATGGATGCGCAGGAAGTCAATGTCTCGTCGAAAGTGCCGGGCAGGGTGGGCGAGCTGTACGTCAAGCTGGGCCAGACGGTGCCGAAAGGTGAGTTGCTGTTCCAGCTGACGAGTCCGGAAGTGGACGCGAAGATCGCGCAAGCGACGGCCGCCACGCAAGCGGCCGATGCGGTGGCGAAAAAGGCGCAAGCCGGTGCGCGGCCGGAGGAAGTCCGTGCCGCGAAAGCCAATTGGGAGCGGGCGCAAACGGGCGCCACCATCGCCAAAACCACGTATACCCGCGTCAACAATATGTTCGAGCAAGGCGTGATTGCTCAGCAGAAACGTGACGAGGCGCAAGCGCAATGGCGCGCCGCCGACCAGCTGGTGCAAGCTGCCCGCGCGCAATATGACATGGCGCAAAAGGGCGCCCGTCCGGAAGACAAGACGGCAGCCGCTGCCCAGGCGCGTCAGGTGGGCGCCGTGTTGACGGAAGCGCAGATCGCCCTGGCCGAAACGAAAATCGCCGCGCCGGTGGCGGGACAGGTCAGCAAGATCCAGATACAGCCCGGTGAACTGGCGCCGCAAGGTTTCCCCGTAATCACTTTGGTGAATCTGGACGATGCCTGGGCCGTGCTGCAAGTGCGCGAAGATGAAATGGCGGCGTTTGCCATGGGCAGCACGCATACGGCCAATGTGCCGGCCTTGAAACAGCAGCTGAACTTTAAGGTCAGCTCCGTGGCCGTGTTGCCGGACTTTGCCACGTGGCGCGCGGCGCGTCCGGGCGGCACGGATTTGCGCACGTTTGAAATCCGCTTGCGTCCCGCCATCAAGGTCGAGGGCTTGCGTCCGGGCATGTCGGTCGTGTTTCCGCCGCTCTGATCGCCGATGAGCGAGATTGACAAAGAACCGCCGGCGGCGCTGGCACGCGAATGGCGGCGCTTGCGCGGCGACTTCTGGGATGTCGGCATGCTCAGCTGGATTCCGGTCGTGCTGTGCGGCATGTTGTGGCTGATTTTTTCGGCCGGCATCGCGCGCGACTTGCCCATCGTCGTCATCGACAACGATAACTCTGCCTTGTCGCGCCAGCTCACGCGCTGGCTCGACGCGTCGCCCGGCATTGCCGTGGCGGCGAAAGTGGCGTCCAGCGACGAAGCCCTGCAGCGGCTGCGCGAACGCACGGCGTTTGGCTATCTGCTCATTCCTGACGATTTTGAGCAAAAACTGCTGGGCGGCCGGCAAGCCACCGTGCAATGGCTATACAACGCGCAGTTTTCCTCGCACGCGGGCGCCTTGCTGCGCGACGTGCGCACGGTCAGCACGACCTTGTCTGCCGGCATCGAGATGACTGCGCGGGTCAAGAAGGGCATGTCGCGCGTGCAGGCGGCGGCCCAGTTCGAACCGATCCGCACTACCCTGAACAGTTTGTACAATGAAAACATCAGTTATGAAGCATTCCTGACCCTGGCCCTGATGCCGGCCATGCTGCAGATTTTCATCGTCGTCGCCGTCGTCACTTCCATCGGACGCGAGTTGCGCGACGGCACGGTGCCGCAATGGCTGGCGTCGGCCCATGGCAGCTGGCTGCGCGCCGTCGGTGCCAAGCTGCTGTTCCCCCTCATCGCTTACTGCGCGCTGGCGCTGCTGTATTTGCTGTTCTTCAGCCTGGGGCGGAACTGGGCCGTGGCGGGCAGCTTGCCGGCCTTGCTGCTGAGCATGTTGTTGCTGGTGCTCGCCTACTGCGGCCTGGCCACCTTGCTGATCGCCGCCACCCTGTCCCTGCGTTTGGCCTTGTCGGGCGCGGCTTTCATCACGGCGCCGGCCTTCGCGTTTGCGGGCCAGGCCTTTCCCTTGATGGCCATGCCGGCGCCGGCACGTGCCTGGGCGGAAGCCTTGCCGCTCACGCATTATCTGCAATTGCAAACCAAATACTGGCTGGCTGGCGCGCCGTGGCGCTATGGCGTGCAGGAAATGCTGATACTGGCCGGTATCGCCATCGGCTGCGGCGCCGTGGGCGTATTCTTGCTGGCGCGCCGCGCGAATGCCCCGGATGCATGGGGGCGCACATGAACACCTGCTGGTTTGCCTTTCTCGCCACCTGGCGCGCCATGCTGACGGACAAGGGCGCGCTGACCTTGCTGTTCATCGGCGGCATCATCTATTCCTTTTTCTATCCGCTGCCGTATTCGACGGAAATCGTCCAGCGCGTGCCCGTGGCGGTCGTCGACCAGGACCGCAGCGCCATGTCGCGCCAGCTGACGCGCTTTGCCATGGCCCATCCCTCGCTGCAGGTCATCGCCGTCACGCCGGACTTGCCCATCGCGCAAGATTTATTGTGGCGTGACAAGGTCATGGGCGTGCTGATCCTTCCCGACGGCTTGCAGACGGATGTGCTGGCAGGCCGCGCCGCCCACGCGCAAGTGGCGGGCAATGGCTTGTATTTGATGCTCAACAAGGTGGCCTTGAACGGCCTGGCCGAAGTGGTGGGCACCGTGTCGGCCGGTATTGAGCTCAAGCGTTTGGGCGCGGGTACGCCGTCCAGCGTGCAGGCCAACCAGCAGCGCTCGCCCATTGCCTTAGCCGCCGTGCCCCTGTTTAACGTCAAGGAAGGCTATGGCGCATATGTCGTGCCGGGCGTGGCGACTCTCATTGTGCAGCAAACCTTGCTGATCGGCATGACCATGCTGTTCGGCACCTGGTACCAGCGCAAGAGTTTCCCCCTGGCAGGCAAGCGCACGGCAGGCGGCTATGCGGGCATGCTGCTGGCGTTTGCTTGCGTGGCTTTCCTCAATTGCTGTTATTTTTTCGGCTTCGTCTTCTGGTTCCAGGATTACCCCCGTGGCGGCAATTTTGGCGGCATGCTCTTGCTGCTGGTGCTGTTCTCGCTGGCGGAAGCGGCCTTCGGCATGCTGCTGGGCATGCTGTTCCGCACGCGCGAACGGGGTACGCAGCTGATGATCGCCACCTCGATGCCGGTGCTGTTCCTGGCCGGCCTGACTTGGCCCGTCTCGTCCATGCCCATCGTGCTGCAATGGCTGCGCTGGCTGTTGCCATCCACGGCCGGCATCCAGGGCTTTGTTGCGCTCAATCAAATGGGCGCCTCGCTGTATGAAATCCGCCATGAAGTGGCAGGTTTGCTGGCCTTGCTGCTGGCGTGTGTGGCGCTGGGCTGGTGGCGCTGGCGCAAGATGGATGAAACCGTTGTCGATTTGAACAAGGTGTAATGGGAACAATATGCAATAATTTCGTTTCCGTCACCTTGCCTGCACATCATGTCTGCCTTCAATTTGTTCCAGCGCCTGTCCCAAGCCCCCACCAGGCCGAAGGCCGCGCCCGCCGCGCGGCAGTTCGATGTGGCGGACCTGTACCAGGGCCCCATCGCGCTGGACGGCGACGGCGAGGCTGCCGCCAGGCCCTTCGATGAAAAGCTGCGCCAGGCTTACTTCTGGATCGTCAACCACGCCATCATCAGCCCCCATTACGACATCGAGTACAACGATGGCCCGTCGCAGACATATTCCGTGGGCGACAGCCGCCGCACCCTGAATTTGCCTTCGGCGCAAAGCTATTCCAGTTTTATTTTGCTGCCCTTGCTGACCTTTGCTACTCGCCGCAAATGCCTGTTCGTCGGTGGGCCGGGGCGGGGCAAGACGGCCAGCGCGCTGCTGATGGGCGTGCTGGCCGGTTCGAGCGTCAAGGAAGTCAAACGCGCCATGCAGCATGGCCACCCCCAGATGACGGTGGCCGATTTGCTGGGCAACCCGTTGCCGGCGGACCTGGTCAACGCGCAAAGCATGGACGATATCCGCATCGCCTGGCGCGCCTGGCTGGGCATGCGCGTGAAAATCGTCGATGAATACAACCGCATCCCCACGCGCACGCAAAGCGCGCTGCTCACCGTCATGGGTGACAATTACGCGGAAGTGCTGGATCATATTTACGAATGTCCGGAAGCGGCCTGGTACTTGACGGCCAATGACGACCAGGGCGGCGGCACCTACCAGGTGATCGAGGCGCTGCGCGACCGGGTCGACGTGACGGTGCAGGCGCTGGCCTTCAATCCCCGTTTTTTAAATGAGCTGCTGCTGCGCGTGGAAGAAAACGTGCGCCCCGAAGAGCTGGTGCCGCCCGAGATCATCTTCACGGAAGGGGAAGTCGACCAGATAGTCTCGGCGATTCGCCAGGTGGCCGTGCCGGATGCCGTGCGTCGGCGCCTGGAATTCTTTGCCAGCCAGTTCGAGCTGTTCGAGACGGCGGGTGGCCAGTTCGAATACATGACCAAGGATACGGCGCGCCTGGCTGGCGCCGACCGTGGCGCCGCGCAGGCGGCCGACAATGGGCGTGACCGCCTGAAGGACCTCGGTTGCCAGACCTTGAATGGCATCTCCGTGCGCACCCTGATGGCGCTGCTGATCTATGCCAAGGCCATGGCCTATTTCCGCGGTAACGGTGAAGTGGCGCTGGAAGACTTGCGCCAGGTGCTGCCGTTTGTGCTGCATAACAAGCTGCAGCCAGACCCGGACGCGCCATTTTTCGCGCTGCCGGAAAACGCCGCCTACCGCAGCGACAGGCTGGGCTGGCTGCGCCGCCTGTTCGATTTGTCGAACGATGAATTCAACCGCCTGGACCTGGACCGCGACGATCCTGTGGGCGTGCTGTCTGCGGAATTCGACCTGGGCCTCGATGGCGTCAGCGAGCGCGAAACCCTGGCGCGCCTGAACCGCATCGAAAAGCTGATCGGCGAACGCACGAAAGGGCGCAAGTTGTACGGTCCCCTGTATGACGATTTGCTGAAGCTCAAATACCTGCACCAGCGCTATACCAATTACCGCAGCTGGCTGCGTTCGCAATGAATTACGCGCTGAATGTTGATCACTGCCGCGGTTTTCTCGATGCGCTGTCCATGTTGAACAGCGAGGCCAGCGACCTGTGCGCGACCTATGAGTTGCTACGCCTGCCCGACGCGCCCGATCTGCTCACGGCCCTGGGCATGCGCGTGGAGGAATATGGTTTGAACGGTGTCGGCGCCGCGCGCGACGTCACCGCGCCACTGTGGCAGATCAGCGTGGCGCCATACGACCGCGCGCAGTTGCCGGCCCTGTGCCAGCGCTGGTTCTTCTCGTCGAAGCACATGCAGACGGCGCCGCCGGGCCATTTTCGCGCCTGCCTGGTCCAGGCCTTTCTGGAGGCGCTGGAAATGTCGCTGGGCGAATTCGCCGTCCACGCCGTGACGATGACGCCACCCATCTGGTACGCGATCAACTGGAATGAGCTTGCGTTTGAGCGCACGAATGGACGCGAAAGCGAGCGTTATCTGCTGCATTTTTCTTATAGCGATTAAATGGCTGCGATGATTTCCCCTGCTTTTTCGGCTATCCTCGCCAGCGGCCGCGCCCAGTTCAACGGCCGCGCGGCGGAAGCGCGCCGGCGTTTTCCTGCGCTCGATATGGCCGCCTTTGGCGCCTTTTTGCACGACAGCCTCGATCCGCTGGTGGTGGCGGTAGCCACCGCCGCGCCCGAGCGTGTGGGCAGCGTCACCCTGGCCGCCTACGACATGGCTTTGGTGCTGGTGGGCCATGGCTTGGTGGGGCCGGCGGCAAAAGATGCCGTCTTGAATACCGTCTGGCGCGAACTGGCGCCGTCGTTTGCGCCGCTGCTGGCGAAGGCCCCCGTCGAGGTACTGGGCATGCTGAGCAACGCCGCCATCCACATTGGTACCGTGGCGGGAGCGCGTCCCGCACAGTGGCTGGCGGAGATGGCTGCCGTGGCGCCGGACGTGAGCGCCGTGGCCGAGCTGCGCGCCGTGGGCCAGGTGCTGGCCTGGCGCGCAGGCGTCGCGCATTTCCGCCAGGGCGCGCTGGCCGCTGCCGACACCCTGCCGCCCGCGCTGGCGCTGGCGGCCTTTGGCGAACCGGGTGCGCACTGGCCGCAGGTGCATGCGCAACTGCTGGCCAATCCGTGGCGCGGCAATGCCGATGGCAGGGAGTTTGGCGCCTTTACTGGCCTGGGCGGTGACTTCGGCACGCCGCCGCAAGTGCGCGCCACGGTGGACGGCTGCGGCTTTGCTGTGCGCAGCGGCGAACGCCATTATCTGCTGGTGGCCGATGCCTATGGCGCCGTGCTGCACGGCGCCACTGCGCAGGAGTTTGCGCAGGCGCCAAACGATAGGCCATCTTCCGTGCGTCTCGATGGGGCGGGCCTGCATATCGGCGCGCGCAGCATCGTGCTCGATGTGCCTGCCGGCGACATCGCCATCGCCGCCAATGCGCACACGCTGGCCGTCACGTCGCCGTGGAAGCATGCCATCCGCCTGCTGCCGCTTGTATGAAGAAGGATGCCGACACCGCCTTGATCGACGCCTGGCAGGCCGCCTGGCCGGAGGCCCTGGCCGTGTGGAGCAAATTTACGCGCCTGCGCGACCCCAGCCTGTGCGCCAGCCACGTCGAGGCCAGCAAACAGGGCTTGTCCGGCAGCTTCGCCATGATCCGTCTGCTGGACCAGAGCGTGGTGGTGGATTTGCCGCTGGTGACGGAACTGGGGCTGGACGACTATGCGCTGGAAATCCTCGCGCATGAAATCGGCCACCACATCCTCGCGCCGGGCAGCGCGAGTGATCAGTTCCGCCTGCTGGCGCGCATGCGCCGCGCCTTGCCCACCCTGGAGCAGCACGCGCCCATGGTGGCCAACCTGTACACGGACCTGTTCATCAACGACCGCTTGCAGCGCCAGGCGAATTTGCGCATGGCCGACATCTACCGCAAGTTGCAGCAGGGGCGTACGGCGCAAGCTGACGCTAAAAGCGGCGGCGTGTGGACCCTGTACATGCGCATCTATGAAAACCTGTGGCAGCTGGAGAAGGGCGAACTGGGTGGCGCCAATGTGGACGAGCGCCTGGACACGGACGCCTGGCTGGGCGCGCGCCTGATACGCGTGTATGCGAATGACTGGATGCTGGCGGCGGGCCGCTTCGCCACCTTGCTGCTGCCTTACCTGGTCGAGGATACGGATGCCTTGAGCCCGAGCCGCTATCTGCTCGACACGCGCGACGCGGCCCGTGGCTGCCAGACGTATGGCGCGCAGCAGATCGAGGATGACGAGGAGGGCGGCGCCATCCATCCCGTGCACGACAAACGCATTTCCGGCCTCGATGGCGAGGAGCCGCAAGCGGCTGCACCGGCCAGGGCGGGCGGCGGGCAGCTGCGCGAACCGTTCGAACTGGGCGACATTTTGAAGGCCTCGGGCGTGGACCTGAGCGACCATGAAATCGCCATCCGCTATTACCGCGAGCGGGCCTTGCCGCATCTGGTGGCGTTTCCCAGCCGCCCCGCGCCCGAATCGCAGGAGCCGCAGATGGAATGGCTGGAAGCGTGGGAGATCGGCGATCCGTTGGAAGAAATCGACTGGCTGCAGTCCGTGATGCAGTCGCCGCGCCCCGTGCCCGGCGTGACGACCGTGCGTCGCGTGGTTGGCCGCGAACCGGCGCGCGCCATCGACGCCGTGCCCGTCGACCTGGACATGTACGTGGACAGTTCCGGCTCCATGCCAAACCCGCAGGCGCACACCTCGTTTTTGACCCTGGCCGGCGCCGTCATCGCGCTATCGGCACTGCGCGCCGGCGCGAAAGTGCAAGTGACCCTGTGGAGCGGCAAGAACGAGGTGATGCAAACGCCCGGTTTCGTGCGCGATGAAGACATGATCCTGGGCGTGCTGACGGAATTTTTCGGCGGCGGCACCTGTTTCCCCATCCACTGCCTGCGCCAGACTTACGCGGGCAAGCGCGAACGGCCCGCGCACATCCTGATGATTTCCGACGATGGCATCACCACCATGTTCGATAATGATGAACTGGGCAACAGCGGCTGGGATATTTCCGCCAAGGCGCTGGCCCAGGGCGGCGCGGGCGGTACCATGGCCCTGAACCTGGAGCGCGACTGGGAGGGCGCGGCGGCCACCAAGTGGCTGCAGCAAACCTATGACGCGCTGAAACGCGCGCGCCGCGAACAGGGCTGGGATATCCACGCCGTCGAGCGTTACGAGGATTTGCTGGACTTTGCGCGGGCGTTCAGCCGGCGACACTATGTGAAGTAAGAATACGACAATAATATGCACACTCCCGGTCCCTTGCTCGAAACCCTGACCCACCGCCTGGCCGACACACCCGTCGAATTCCTCGCCGAGCCGCGCATTGCCGGCGTGGCGAACGCGCAGGCGGTGGCAGTTGCCGCGCTGGTCAACGATATCCTGCTGCTGCATGGCGCGCGCGCGCCGGCCGCCTCCCTGCAGGGTTTTATCGGCGCACAGGTGAAGGCGGACCGCAACCGGCTGGCGCTGGCCATGATCCTGTGCTGGTTGCTGGCCGACGACTGGTTCATCGGCCAGCAGTTGCCGCAGCCAGCCTTGCTGCAAGTGCTGGGCGAGGCGGCGCGCGAACTGGCCGCCGCCACGCCGGCCCACCAGTTCACGCAAGACCCGGAACGGCGCGAGGAACTGGCGCGCATCGTGCTGGCGCGCCTGGGCTTTCGGCCGCGCGATGAAAGCGTGGCGCAGGCCACGGATAGATTGTCCGCCATCAGCGGCACGGAGCGCCGCCGCCTGCTCGAAGCGAGCCGCCTGGCCGAACAGCGCGCGCGGGAAATCCGCGAGGCGCTGGCCAAAAAGGCGGCCGAGGAATCGGCCGACAAATGGTCGCGCGAATGAGCGTGGACGCCAATCGGCCGGGCGGCGCCTGGGAATCGGACCGCGATTACTGTCCCACCCTGACGCAGGCGGGGGCGAGCATGCTGGAAAAACTGCGCAGCCATCCTGCAGCCCCCCAGTACCGCAACCGTAGCGGCAACAAGCTGCTGGCCGAGGAAGTGGCGGCGCTGCGCGCCTATGAGCAGGAAGTCATGGCGGCGGCGATCGGCTGGAGTGATGCCGCGCCGCCGCCCTGGCTGGTGGATTTTCTCAAAACGGTCTATGCCACGGTGCCACATTACCGCGCCTGCGGTTCGCCGCCCGCCCGCCTTGCTGACGTGGCGCCCATCAACCGCGCCGAACTGGCCCACGATATCGCCGCCTTCGTGCCCGACGATGCGGACCTGGCGCGCATGATCAATTTCCAGACGACGGGCACCACGGGCCATCCGCTGCTGATTGCCTCGCACCCGCTGGTGGCGGGGCGCTACCTGGCCTTCCACAAGCGCGCGCTGCACCGCTTCGGCGTCACGCTGCGCCATGGCGCGGGGCAGGTGGGCGTGATGCTGCTGGGGCATCAGCGCCGCTGCTTTACCTACGTTTCCGTCACGCCCACGATGAACGAATCGGGCCTGGCGAAGATCAACCTGCATACGCACGACTGGCGCGACCCTGGCGACCGTGCGCGCTACCTGGACGCCATGGCGCCCGAGCTGATCGCGGGCGACCCCATCTCGTTTGCAGAGTTGCTGACCCTGCCCTTGACGCACAAGCCGGCCGCGCTGCTGTCCGTCTCGATGATGCTGTTGCCTGGCATGCGCGCGCGTCTGGAACAGCGTTTCGGCTGCCCCGTGCTCGACATCTATTCGCTCAATGAGGTGGGGCCGGTCGCCGTCTACGACGAACCGGCGGGTGGCCACGTGCTGCTGCAGCACCGCTTGTACGTGGAAATCCTCGATAGTGCGGGCCAGCCCGTGCCGGATGGGACACGCGGCGAAATCACGGTGACGGGCGGCTTCAATTTCTGCTTGCCCCTGGTGCGCTACCGCACGGGCGACTACGCTTCGCTGGCCCACGGCCCGCACGGGCCCGTGCTGGTGGGGCTGGCCGGCCGCAACCCTTTGCGCTACAGGACGATCAATGGCGCATGGATCAACAATATCGACCTCACGCATGCCTTGAAACCGCTGGCCATCGCCTTGTTCGGCGTACACCAGCATGGCGACGGCAGCGTGGTGCTGCGCCTGGCGCCTGGCGCCATGCCGCAGGCTGACCGGGCGCGCGCCTTGCTGGCGCCTTTTTTCGGCGCCGTCACGCTCGAGACTTTGCTGGCGGAAGACAAGATCATTCAATACACCTCGGATTTGCAGGAAGCGGCAGTATGAATCTTTATAAGCGCGGCCTGGTAGTCGGCAAATTTTGCCCGCTGCACAAGGGCCACGAACTGTTGATCAAGCGTGCGCAGGAGGCTTGCGAAGAACTGCTGGTAGTCAGCTACACCAGGCCTGAATTTCCTGGCTACGAGCCGGCGCGCCGGGAAGGGTGGCTGCGTGCGCAATTTCCGCAGGCGGCGGTCGTGGTGCTGGACGATGCGCGCCTGGCCGCCCTGTGCGCGGCGCGTGGCGTGCCGGCGCGGACCTTGCCGCACAACGACGACGACGGCGAACTGCATCGCCACTTCATGGGCTGGCTGTGCTGGACGGTGCTGGCGCTGCCTGTCGATGCCGTTTTCACCAGCGAGGATTACGGAACCGGCTTTGCGCGCGTGCTGGAACGGCATTACGCTACGGGAGCGGTGGCGCATGTCAGCGTGGACCAGGCGAGAGCGCTGGTGCCCGTGTCCGGAACGCGGGTAAGGCACGACCCGCAGGCGCACAGCGCCTTCCTGTCGCCCCTGGTGCGTGCCCATTTCGTCACGCGCGTGTGCGTGCTTGGTGGCGAATCGAGCGGCAAGACGACCCTGGCGGCCGCGCTGGCAGCGCATTTCGATACCGGCTGGGTGGCCGAGTATGGCCGCGAGCTGTGGGAAAGCCAGGGTGGCGTATTACATTACGACGATCTGCTCAAGATCGGCCGCGAGCAGCTGCGCCGCGAAGCGCAAGCCGCCATAACCGCACAGCGTTGGCTGTTTTGCGATACCTCGCCCCTGACCACCTATTTTTACTGCCTCGAGAAGTTCGGCAGGGCCGAGCAGGAACTGGCGCAGCTGGCCGAACATCGTTACGACCTGGTGCTGCTGTGCGCGCCCGACTTTCCCTTCATCCAGGACGGCACGCGCCGCGACGGGGATTTCCGCGCGCGCCAGCATGCGTGGTACAGGGACGAGCTGGCGCGGCGGGAGATTGCGTATGTCGATGTGTCCGGCACGGTCGCAGACAGGGTCGGGCAAGTCGCACAGTTGCTGGTGCGTAGGTCGGATCAGGTGGGGCCGTAATCCGACAACATTGCTTGCGTCTGCGGTGAGGTCGGATTACGCTCCGCTAATCCGACCTACGCTGCCATTACAGCGGCCGCACGGGAATGCAGATCTCGCAGGAGAATTCGCCGGTGGCCGGGTCCATTGCCGTGGCGGCGGAAAAGCGCTCGAAGCAGGGGCGCTCATCCCACTGCAAGCCGCTGGCCGGCAGCCATTCGCGCGTCATGCGCGTCCACGTCTCGGCGATGGCGCTGGACGGCCCCTTGAACTGCGCTACCGCATAGCGCCCGCCGGGCAGGGTGGTGATGCTGGCCCGGCCGCCTGGCTGGAATCCATCTGGCAAAGCGACGCAGGCGTCGTAGCGGCATTTGTCTGGCGGCGTGATGCTGGGATCGTCATGGCCGATGCCGTAGCAGGTGGCGTCGCCCAGGCCGTGTGACTGCATCCACGGTGCGACGGTGTCGCGCCAGAAGGCGCCGATGGCGGGGCCGTAGGGGCCGATATGGCGCTGGCACGCCACGCTGGCGGGCGGCAGGTCGAGGATGGTAACTTGCATGGGACGCTCTCTATAAAATGGATTGGAGTGCCCATGGTGCTGCAAGTTCGGCGCGTTTTCCTGATCCGCATTGCGCATGGCCTGATCCAGATTGCTATCTTGCCGACGCAGGCGCATGGCAGTAAGCATGGACGCGTTTTTCGCGGCGACGCCGGCGCGCCAGGCCGTCGGCGTACAGCCGAATTTCAGCTTGAAGGCGCGTGCAAACGCTTCGCCGGAACCGAAGCCCGTCGCCAGGGCAATGTCCAGTATTGCTTCGTCGGCGCGGCAGGCCAGCCGCAAGGCGGCCGTTTCCAGGCGCCGTCGGCGCGCATAGTCGCCCAGCGTTTCGCCCATCCAGGCGGCGAACACGCGGTGAAAGTGGAAGCGCGAAAAATGTGCGACGTCAGCCAGCCGCGCCAGGTCCAGCGGCGTATCGAGGTGGCGGTCGATATGATCGAGCACGGCATTCATGCGCCGCGCATATTCGGCGCGGAACTGGCCACGGAACTGGCAAGATACCGGCTGCTCAGGAGGAGTAGGAGGAGAAGACATGCCGCCGATTATGGCATGAAGTCCCCTCCGTGCGGTTTGAAATAGGGCTTCCGGCTGCGTTCAAGATCGGTTCCAGCCCGTTGCGCCAGTCGTCGATTTATGCCGGCTATGATACATAACCCGCTGGTCGGCTGCACAGTTCCAATAGCCAGGCGATCGAGCGATACGGGCGGCCCGTTTCGGACGAGAGTCCGATCTCGCAAGTGCGGTTGGTCGATACGCCGCAGCCGCAGCCGGTGGGCAGCTCGGCCTCGATCTTGCGCAGCGCGTGGCGGTTCAGTTCAGGCGCCGCGAAGCCCAGGTCGCCGCCGAAACCGCAGCAGCCCACGCTGGCCGGCTGCACGATCTGTTCGGCACAGGCGTTCATCACGGTCCGCAGTTTTTTGTCCGAACCGCTTTTCTGAACCGAGCAATTGATATGCAAGGCAATCGGGCCAGCCTGTTTGACCAGGCTGAGCTTGGGCAACAAGGCGTCATGCGCAAATTCATGGAAATCGAACACGCTCAGGCGGCCGGACATGTGCTGTTGCAGGCGCAGGGTGCAGGCGCTGGCATCGGTGACGATACGATAGCGCCCGTTTTCGGAGGCTTCGGCCAGCGCCGCTTCCAGCCGCCTGGCGCTGGCATCGGCTTGTTCCGTCATGCCCTTGCTGGCCAACATCTGGCCGCAGCACAGTTGCTCGACACCGCGCGGTAGCCGTGGCGCGTAGCCGGCGCGCAGCAGTAGTGTCTGGATCACGTCGGGCAATGGCGTTTCGCCGTCCTGATCCGATCCAAAGATGCGGCTGGCGCAACTGGGGAAATACACCACCGGTTCGCCGGGGCCGGGAGCATGCTGCGTCACTTTGGCGGCGGCGCGCGGCATGCTGCGGCGCCAGGCGCCGCCCGACACCGTGGCCAGCGTCCGTTCGCCGACGATACTGGCGGCGCTATGCCCAAGCCGTAATCCCAGACGCGCGAGCAGGGCGACGGCACCGAAATGGTCGCCGCTCCAGCGCCCGATACGGCGCGCCGCACCGCTGTGCCGGCGGCCGCGCACATCGCGCACCAGGGCGCCGGTATCGATGCCGACCGGGCAGGCGCTGGCGCACAGGCTGCAACCGGCGCAGGTGCCCAGTCCCATATACACGTAGTCCTCGGCCAGTTTTCCTGGCGCTTCGCCGGCCAGTTCACGCCGCGACATTTCGCGCCACGCGATGATGCGCTGGCGCGGCGACAGCGTGAGCTGATGCGAGGGACACTTCGGTTCGCAAAAGCCGCACTCTATGCATTTGTCGACCAATGCGGATGCTGTCGGCAGCGGCTTGAGATGCTCCAAATGGGCTGTGGGATTGTCGTTGAGGATGACGCCGGGATTGAGCAAGCCGGCCGGGTCGAAGCTTTGTTTGATGCGGTACATCAGGGCGGTCGCTTCGCTGCCCCATTCCAGCTCGACGAAAGGCGCCATATTGCGTCCGGTGCCATGTTCGGCCTTCAGCGAGCCCTGGTACTTGTTCACCACCAGGTCGCACACTGCCTCCATCAGGCGGCGGTAGCGCTGCACTTCCTGCGCCTGGCCGAAATCCTGCGTGAACACGAAGTGCAAATTGCCCTCGAGCGCGTGGCCGAAAATGACCGCCTCGTGGTATGCGTACTGGCGCAACAAGGCTTGCAAATCGAGCGTCGCGGCGGCCAGGGAGTCGAGTGGGAAGGCGACATCTTCGATGATGACGGTGGTACCTGTCGCGCGCATCGCCCCGACGCTGGGGAAGATGCCCTTGCGTACGTTCCAGTAGATGTCGCATTGCGCCGGGTCGCTTGAAAAGCGCGCCGGTGCTATCGTGTCAAACGCTTGCAGCGCCGCCAGTGCCGCCGCCACGTCACGTTCCAGGGCGGCTTCGTCGCCACCGCGTACCTCGATCAGCAGGGCGGCCGCGCCGGCGTCCAGTTGCCGCAGCATCGGCGGCAGGCCGGCCTTGTTCTCGACCGAGCGCAGCGCGGCCCGGTCGAGCAGCTCCACCGCCGACACGGCCAGTGGCTTGAGCGCCAGCACGGCGGCGCAGGCGCCGGCGATGTCGGCGAAAAAAACCAGCGCGCTGGCCTTGTGCCGGTGTTCCGGCACGGTGTCGTAGGTGATGCTGGAAATGAAGCCGAGCGTGCCTTCCGAGCCTATCATCAGATGGCACAGGATGTCGATCGGATCGTCAAAGTCGACCAGCGCGTTAAGGCTGTATCCGGTCGTGTTCTTGATCTTGTATTTGCGCCGGATCAGGGCTGCCAGCGCCAGGTTTGCGCGCGTTTCCCGGCCCAGTTGCGCCAGCGTCGACAGCAGTGCGCCGTGACTGGCTTGAAAGGCGGCGACACTGAGCGGGTCGGCGCTGTCGAGCAGCGCGCCATCGGCCAGCATCACGCGCATTGCGCGCAGGGTGCGGTAACTGTTTTGCGAGGTGCCGCAACACATGCCCGAGGCATTGTTGGCGGCGATGCCGCCGATCTTGCAGGTGGCGATCGAGGCCGGGTCGGGGCCGATCTTGCGGCCCAGCGGCGCCAGGCGGCGATTCACTTCGGCGCCTATCATGCCCGGCCCCAGTCGCACGCTCAGTGCGCCGTCGTCTTGCGCATAGGTCGCGAAGCCGTCGCCCAGCAACACCAGCATGCCGTCGGTCACGGCTTGCCCGGACAGGCTGGTGCCGGCGGCGCGGAAGGTCAGGTGCATCTGATGCTGGCGCGCCACCTGCAGCACATGCGCCACGTCGGCCTCGTCTTCCACCACGACGACCACCCGTGGCAGCATGCGGTAGAAACTGGCGTCGCTGCCCCAGCTCAGGCGGCGCAGTTCATCGGTGATGACGCGCGCGTCCGGCAAGCGTGCGCGCAGCGCCGCGATCAAGGCCGGCTTCGGGGTGGTGGATGCGGTGTTCGATCGGTTCATGCTGGCGTACTCCTGTTTATTTTCTTCGGCAAGACAGAAGCCACTACCATCATGGTCTTGCCATGCTCATTGTTATCGCTGACATGCCAGCGCTTCAGCTCCGCAAGGGCGTTCAGGCCACCCGCTTGCAGCGCAGGGCCAGCAAATTGAGCCAGCGTTCCACGCCTTTCACATCGCTGCTGCACGATGCATAGTCGGTGACGGTGCGCGCCGCGCGTTCCAGCAATTGAATGTCTGCCTCGTGCTGGCGCGCCACATGCGGATCTTCGAGAAATAGCACGCGGCGGCATTGGCGGTTCAGGATCAGTTCGGCAATTTGCGCATCGCCACCCAGGGGACCGCTGCGGAAAGGTCGCACCCAATTGCGGCCCGCCACTTCTCCCTTGATCTTTTGCGCCAGTTGATTGAGCAAGCTGCCTGTGGTGCCGGTGGCGCAGCGCATCGCGAAGCTGTCCAACAATGCGAAATGCCGCTCCGCCAAGGCCAGCATGCAGCCTTTCATCGCGTCGTGCGCAATCAGGGCGATGCTTTCATTGGCTAGGTCGAAGGTGGAATCGAGCGTCGCATCGGGCCGTGCGCCAACGGCCACCGCTTCCAGTTCAAGCCACTCCCTGGCGCCGGCCAGGGTCGACAGGAATGGTTTGCCATGAATGACGCATTGACGTTTCAAGGCCAGCGCTTCGGGAAAATTGGACGACGGGTCAAGCGGGTCCATCAGGTAAATCACCGCGTCCAGCGCCTTGGCCGGATCGCTCTCGACAACGCGCGACACGAGCATCATCAGGCCGCCTTCGCGGCCATAGGGAAAGCGCTCAATCGATGGGTAGTGCGGCAGCAAACCGTGGCTCAGGATCGCGTCGAGGGTTCTGCCCACGACGACGAGTCGCGGCTGGAGCTGGTTTTCGATCGCCGCCTGCCCACCCTGGAGCAGGCGCACCAGGGCCGAGTCGGGGGCATCCTGATGCGCCCGGTTTGCGGCCAGACCGATTCTGTAGCGGGGAGAACGCAAGGGCATGATGGTTCTGCTTTCAAGGCGGCGCTGCGGGCGGCCTCGCGTCCGGAAAGGGCGCGAGGCACTAGCTTTTACAAGGATCAGAGCGTGATGGCTGTTCCCAGTCGCTGGAGAAATTGCGCCAGCCATTGCGGATGGGCGGGCCACGCCGGCGCCGTGATGAAAGCGCCATCGGTGACTGCCTGGTCCACTGCAATGTCCGCATAGTCGCCACCGGCCAGGCGCACTTCCGGCGCGCACGCGGGATACGCCGCAATGCGTTTTCCACGGATGACATCGGCGGCGACCAGCACTTGCGCGCCATGACAGATGGCTGCGATCGGTTTGCCGGCCGCGGCGAATTGGCGCACGATCTCGATCACGCGCGGGTTCAGGCGCAGATATTCCGGCGCGCGGCCGCCCGTGATCATCAGGGCGTCGTAGTCGCTCACCTCGACTTCGTCGAAGCTGGCATTGAGCGCAAACAGATGCCCCGGTTTCTCGGTATAGGTCTGGTCGCCCTCGAAGTCGTGAATGGCGGTCTTGATCTTCTCGCCGCTCTTCTTGCCCGGGCAGACGGCGTGCACCGTGTGGCCGACCATCTGCAATGCCTGGAACGGCACCATCATTTCATAATCTTCCGCAAAATCGCCCGTCAAAAACAAGATTCTTTTCGCTGCCATGTGCTTCTCCTGTGTAAGTGCCTACTCCACACCGCTCCGGCCTGTTACCACGGCCATCTGCGGCAAACGCGGGGGAGTAGTGGGATTGGAATTAGAATTTATAGTTGTACAGCAGTGCCGCCAGGACGGCGCCCAGCAGCGGGCCGACGACCGGTACCCAGGCATAGCGCCAGTCGCTGTCGCGCTTGCCCGGGATGGGCAGGATCGCGTGCATGATGCGCGGACCGAAGTCGCGCGCCGGGCTCATTGCGTAACCCGTGGTGCCGCCGAGCGACACGCCGATGCCCAGCACCAGCAGGGCGACGGGCAAGGCACTCATGGCGCCCAGTCCGAAGCTTGGCGCCGCCATGTTCAACACGGCAAACACGAGAACGAAGGTGGCGATCATTTCGGCGGCCAGGCTGCCAAAGGTGCCCCGGATCGCCGGGCCGGTGCAAAAGACTGCCAGTTTGGTGTCGCCATCGGGGGTGCTCTCGAAGTGCTTGTAGTAGACGACCCATACCAGAAACGCCCCCATCATGCCACCGAGCATCTGCATGGCGACATAGGCGGGGACCTTTGCCCAAGGGAATTTCCCGACCACCGCCAGTGCCACGGTGACCACCGGATTGAGGTGGCCGCCGCTGGCGGCGGCGGTGCACAGCACGGCGACAAAGACTGCCATCGCCCAGCCGATGGCGATCACGATCAGGCCGCTGTTATGGCCCTTGGTTTTTTGCAAGATGACGTTGGCGACCACGCCATTGCCCAGCAGGACGAGCAAGGTGGTGCCGATGAATTCGGCAAATAAAGGATGCATGTGAGACTTCCAGTGAGGTGGTAGGGATGGGCGCTTGGTCGATCAGACCGCATCGGCCCAGGCTTTGCTGGCGTTGATCGCACGTTGCCATCCTTGTATATTGGTCTTCACTGTGCTCGCGTCGAGCACCGGCGTGAAACGGCGGTCCAGTTTCCATTGGTCCTGTATGTCGCTGACATCCTTCCAGTAGCCGACCGCCAAGCCAGCCAGATACGCCGCGCCCAGGGCCGTCGTTTCGGTGATTTGCGGGCGCACCACGTCCACGCCGAGCAGGTCCGATTGGAATTGCATCAACAAATCGTTTGCTACCGCGCCGCCGTCGACGCGCAATTCGGTGATCTTGCCACCCAGGTCGGCTTCCATGGCCTTCAATACATCCAGCGACTGGTAGGCGATGCTGTCGAGCGCAGCGCGCGCGATGTGGGCCGAGGTGGTGCCGCGCGTCACGCCGAACAGCGTGCCGCGGGCGCGCGGATTCCAGTGCGGCGCGCCGAGTCCGGCGAAGGCCGGCACCAGATAGACGCCGTCGCCATGCGGCACCGAGCGCGCCAGCGCCTCGATTTCAGCGGCGCTCTTGATGATGCCGAGCCCGTCGCGCAGCCATTGCACGACCGCGCCGCCGATGAAAATGCTGCCTTCGAGCGCGTAGTTGACTTGCTCGCCGATCTGCCACGCGATCGTGGTGACGAGATTGTTCTTCGATTCAATCGGTTTGTCGCCCGTGTTCATCACCAGGAAGCAACCTGTGCCGTAGGTGTTCTTGACCATGCCTGGCTTGGTGCACATCTGACCGAACAGCGCCGCGTGCTGGTCGCCGGCGATGCCGGCAAGCGGTACGGCGGAGGCAAACAAGGTGGTTTTGGTGGTGCCGTAGACGGCCGAAGAAGGATGGACTTCAGGCAGCATGCTGCGCGGAATATCCATCAAGGCCAGCAATTCCTCGTCCCATTCCAGCGTGTGGATGTTGAACAGCATGGTGCGCGAAGCGTTGGTGACATCGGTGACGTGCAGTCCTTGCTGCGTGAGATTCCAGACCAGCCAGCTGTCGACAGTGCCGAAGGCGAGCTTGCCCTGGTTGGCGCGTTCGCGCGCCCCTGGAACATTGTCGAGTATCCAGCGGATCTTGGTTGCGGAGAAATACGAATCGATCGGCAAACCGGTTTTTTCCCGCACGATGGCTTCGAGGCCGCGGCCTTTCAGTTCATCGCAGAAATCGGCCGTGCGGCGGTCTTGCCAGACGATGGCGTTGTACACCGGGCGGCCCGTCTCGCGGTCCCAGACGATGGTGGTTTCGCGCTGGTTGGTGATGCCGATGGCGGCAATCGATGCGCCATTCAGACCAGCGTGCGTGACGGCTTCGGCGGCGACGCCGGCCTGCGTCGACCAGATATCCTGTGGGTCATGCTCGACCCAACCCGGCTGCGGATAAATTTGCGGAAATTCCTTTTGTGCTACCGAGACGATGTTGCCGGCCCGATCAAACAACACTGCGCGCGAGCTTGTCGTTCCCTGATCGAGCGCAAGAATGTATTGGTCCTTCATCGCCATTTTCTGCATGTCTTATCTCCGTCTATAGTTGATTTTTTTGCCGGTCTTTGCCGCGCCGGTCACTCGGTAAAACTGGTATCCCGTGTCCATGGAGATGGCCCAGGCAAGGCAAAGCTGCCTGGCTCTCAGGCTTATTTTTTTCAAGTGCTCATCTCAGGTATCGACATCTGTTTGATCCATTCCTCCAGACGCGCCACATGCTGCGGCTGGCAGTACAAGCCGCATTTGGTTCTGCGCCAAAGGATGTCTTCGGCGCAGCGCGCCCATTCCACCTCAAACAGATAGCGCGCCTCCTGTTCGTACATGCCGGGCGTCAACTCTTCGCCCAGATCCGTCATATTGTTTGCCGTACCGAGCATGCGCCTGGCGCGGGTGCCGTAGCAGCGCGCATAACGCTGCGCCAGCTTGTCCGGCAGCCATGGGTACCGGGTGTGCAATTGTTGTGCAAAGCGCTCGAAGTCGATGTTGTCAACCAGCGCGCCCGCTTGCTCCAGGTCGCCGCCCGGCAAGGGGGCCGAGGCGGTCCAGTCCGGTGCATCGCCGCCCAGGCGCGGCTGCAGCATGGCCAGCGCTTCTTCCGACAGTTTCCGGTAAGTGGTGATCTTGCCGCCCCAGATATTGAGGAAGGGGGCGGTGTTCGGGTCGCATTCGAGCAGGTAGTCGCGCGTCACCGCCGAGGCGTTTTGCGCGCTGTCGTCGAGCAGCGGTCGCACTCCGGAATAGGTCCAGACCACGTCGCCCGGTGCAATCTGTTTGGTGAAATAGCGGTTGGCCACTTCGCACAGGTAGCTCACTTCGCTGTCGCTGATCGTCACCTTGCCGGGCGCGCCGGTGTATTCCAGGTCGGTGGTGCCGATCAGGGTGAACTCGTCCTGATAGGGAATGGCGAAGATGATGCGTTTGTCCTGGTTCTGGAAAATATAGGCGTAAGGATGGTCGAACAGGCGCGGCACGATGATGTGGCTGCCCTTGACCAGCCGCAGTCCGTGCGTATTGCTCACGCCAGAGGCGGCGTTGGCGAATTGCGCGGTCCAGGGGCCGGCGGCGTTGACGATGGCGCGCGCCGTCACCTCGATGCGGCCATGCTGCTCGCTCTCCAGCGTGGCGTGCCAGCCCTGGCCTTCCTGGCGCACTGCTGCGCAGCGGGTGCGGGTCAGGATGTTGGCGCCGCGTTCGCTGGCGTCCAGCGCATTGAGCACCACCAGGCGCGCATCGTCCACCCAGCCGTCAGAGTAGACGAAGCCCTTGCGGAAATCGCCCTTCAGCGGGCCGCCCGCCACGTGCTGGCGCAGCGACACGCCTTGCGAGGCCGGCAGGAAAGCGCGTCGCGCCAGATGGTCATACAGGAACAGTCCGGCACGGATCATCCAGGCGGGCCGTTGTCCGGCATCATGCGGCATGACGAAGCGCAGCGGCCACATGATGTGCGGTGCCGTGCGCAACAGCAATTCGCGTTCCTGCAAGGCCTTGCGCACCAGCTTGAATTCGTAATACTCAAGATAACGCAGGCCGCCGTGTATCAGTTTTGTGCTGGCCGAGGACGTGTGCTGGGCCAGATCGTGCTGCTCGCACAGCATGACGCGCAAACCGCGGCCGGCCGCATCGCGCGCGATACCGACGCCGTTGATGCCGCCGCCGACGATTAAAAGATCACAGTCCTGTTGCGCTAGCTGCTTGATTGTCGATTGCATCATGATCCTGGAGGTGGTGATAGGCCGCTATGGGCTACAAAAAGTGCATGGTTTCAGGTGTTTCTCATCGCGCCACGCAGTCGCTGTCCTGCGCCTGCCTGCCACTGCCATGGGCGCATCCGGGCGCTCATGCGAACAGGAAGAGAACTGCGCTGAAGTGAAGAATAAGGCGCTTTTTTTTGTTTATTCTACGCACGTTCGAGAATTTAACAACATTTAGTTCTTCTTTTTTGTTCGTTTCGATTCGTTTTCGCAACAAGAGGCTATCGACCATGAGCGGCGGCGCATAGAACAACTTCCCGCCACATGCCTGGAGCATGGGCCTTCGTCGATCATCAAACCCGGCAGGCGCAGCGAAGCAATCGCCATGGCATAGGCGTGATACCAGGGGATGCGGGGAGGGGGACAATGATGTTCCGGGCTGGACCTGGGGGCGATCCAGTGCAAGCATGGGGAGGATGACAGACATGACAGAAGCGCCGCTGGCGCTGCGCGTGAACGCCGGCTTCGCTTTACGGCATGCAGCTGCTCTGTCCCGGCGGGGGGGGGGCATGTCTATGCAGGGACAGGCTTTCAGCCTGATTTCAACCGGAGTCAGGCGGCGTTCAACGCCTGCTCCAGGTCTTCGCGCAAGTCGTCGATATGCTCGATGCCCACGGACAGGCGCAACATGTCTTCGGACACGCCCGCCTTGGCCAGTTCTGCGGGATTGAGCTGGCGGTGCGTGGTGGACGCCGGGTGGGTGGCCAGCGACTTGGCGTCGCCGATGTTGACCAGGCGCGTAAACAGCTGCAGGGCGTCGAGCACGCGGGCGCCGGCCGCGCGCGGATCTTCGCCTTCGGCCAGCTTCAGGCCGAAGGACAGGATGCCCGAGGCGCGGCCATGCATGTATTTTTTCACCAGCGCGTGGTCCGGGTGGTCTTCCAGGCCCGCGTAATTGACCCACGCGACTTTTGGATGCTGCTTAAGGTGCTTGGCCAGGGCCAGGGTGTTGTCGCAGATGCGGTCCATGCGCAGGGCCAGGGTCTCGATGCCCTGGATCAGCTGGAAGGCGCTCAGGGGCGAGATGGCGGCACCCATATTGCGCAGCGGGACGACTCTGGCGCGGCCGATGAAGGCGGCGGGGCCGAACGCTTCCGTGTAGACGACGCCGTGATACGACACGTCCGGTTCGTTCAAGCGCTTGAAGCGCTCCTTGTGTTCGGCCCACGGAAACTTGCCGCTGTCGACGATGGCGCCGCCCACGGTGGTGCCGTGGCCGCCCAGGTATTTGGTCAGCGAATGGACGACGATGTCGGCGCCGTGCTCGATGGGGCGGAACAGGTAGGGGCTGGGCACCGTGTTATCGACGATCAGCGGGATGCCGTGCGCATGCGCGATCGCGGCCAGTTTCGCCACGTCCGTCACATTGCCCAGCGGGTTGCCGATCGATTCGCAGAAGATGGCCTTGGTGCGCGCGTCGATCAGGGCGGCGAAGGTCTCGGGTTGGCGCGCATCGGCGAAGCGCACTTCGATGCCGATCTGCGGCAGGGTGTGGGCAAACAGATTGTAAGTGCCGCCATACAGCTGGCTGGCAGAAATGAAATTGTCGCCCGCTTCGGCGATGGTCTGGATCGCGTAGGTGATCGCCGCCATGCCCGACGCCACGGCCAGCGCGGCCACGCCGCCTTCCAGCGCCGCGACTCTTTTTTCCAGCACGTCCTGCGTGGGGTTCATGATGCGCGTGTAGATATTGCCGGCCACTTTCAGGTCGAACAGGTCGGCGCCATGCTGGGCATTGTCGAAAGCGTAGGCCACCGTCTGGTAAATGGGGACGGCGGCGGCCTTGGTGGTCGGGTCGGGGGTGTAGCCGGCGTGCACGGCCAGGGTTTCGATTCTCATGTGGTCTCCGGTGTCGATGGTATGCGGTGGTGAAATCCGCAGCCATTGTGCCATGCGCCACTTGCAAGGCTGTTACGCTTGATAGAATATTAAGTCATAAGCTAGTGCTATCTTGATATAAGTCATGCAGCTCTGCCTGCGCGATAAATCGTTCATGCGTGCCATGCTGGGCGCAGGCAAACGCGCCGCCGATGGCGCCGCGGCGCATGGCGGCGTCGATGCCCGCGCCATCCAGCCATGCCTGCAGGAAGGCGGCAACGAATGAGTCGCCCGCGCCATTCGTGTCCACCACGGGCAGCGTCAAGCCTGCCGTCGGGTAGTGGCGCACTTCGCCGCTGGCGCGTTCCAGCAGATAGGCGCCGTTGGCGCCGGCCATGGCGATCACGGCTTGCGCGCGGCCTTGCGCGACAATCGCGCGCATGACTGGCTCGTGGCGTTCGCCCAGTGCCGCCGTGCTGAGGAACACCAGGTCGGCGCGCAGGGCAAAGACCCGGTGGTGCGGGTTGACGCCATCCCAGTCGTGCAAATCGGTCGACACCGTGGTGCCGCACTCCAGCGCATCGTCAAACAGCTCGGCCACCCAGCCCATGATGGAAAAGTGCGCATGGCGCGCCGGCCCCAGGTAAGGCAGATAAAAGGCGGCCGGCATGCGCAGGTCTTCCGGGTGGCGGCCATCGTACAGCGACAGCCGGCGCCCTTGCGGGTCAACCAGGTTGACGCTGCGCCGCGTGCCCGATGGCTCGACGAGATGTGAAAAATCGAGTTTGGCTTCCTTGTAGCGCTGCAGGATGGCCGCGCCTTGCGCATCGTCGCCGATGAAATCGATGAACTTGCAGCGCAAGCCCAGCGCATGGCAACCGAGCGCCACGCCATTGCCCGTGTGCGCCACGTAATCGTGGATGGGCGGCACGTGCACGGAATCGGCGACGGGCAATTGCAGGGAAGGGACGCGCACTATTGTATCGATGCCGGCGCCGCCCACTACTACAATGTCATAGTTACTCATGGTGCAGCGTTCTCCAGCAGGACGGTGCCGGCCGCGTTCACCGCGACGGCGCCATCTTTGACGATGTAGTTTTGATTGGTGTAGGCGTCGCGCAGCTTGGTGCCATCGGCGAAAACGCCGCGCACCTTCAGCGCGATAGCACCTTGCGCCTCGGGCACGGCGATGACGGCGTCGCCATCGATCACGCGGGCGAACGCATACGGCTGTTCATGGATGAAGTTGTGCTCGCCGCGCGCCAGGGCAGGGTGGCGCAAGCGGAACTGGCCCAGCTTGCGCGCATGCGCAAGCGTTGCAGAGTCCATGGATGTCCAGTTCATGTCCGACCGTGTCGCCTGCTGTTCGTCGCCGACGGGCGCCGTGCCAGGCTGGCGCGCGCTTTCATCGCCGTAAAACAGCTGCACCCCGCCCGGCGCCAGCAGCAGGGCACTCAAACCGTGTTTCAGCCGGTCGCGTGGGAACAGGCTGGTGTCGTGCGACGAGATATACGACAGGATGTCGTAGCGGGGAGCCGGGCCCTTGGCCAGCAAGCCCGCGTACTGGCGGTACACGCCATCGATGCTTTTCCAGTCGCCGCCGGCGCGGCCTTGAAAATCGAAATTGATCATCGAATCGAAACCGGCATCAAACCAGCTGCTGCGCTCAGGGCCATGGCCCCACGCTTCACCCGTCATCCAGAATGGCGCGTCGTCGATTTTCTGTTGCGGATGACGCGTTTTCCAATCCTTCAAGGCGTCGGTGGCGGCCGCGCGCAGGGCCAGCCAGCTGGCCGGCTCCACATGCTTGACGGTGTCGGCGCGAAAACCATCGACGCCGAATTCGCGCACCCAGTCGGCCAGCCAGTGGACCAGGTAGCCGCGCACCGTTGTATCGGGCAGGGCCACAGCAAGCGTGTCGCTTTTACGTTGTAAAATCGGCGGCAAGCCCACGGCCTTGCCGCTTTCCGTGCGGAAGTCGGGCAGATACGCCAGCTGCATGGTGAAATCATCCTTGCCGCCGTCGGGATAGCCGGGCAAGCCCGCGCGCACCCAGTGCGGGCCCCACCACTGTTTGAATTCGAAGTTGTTGTAGTCGATGAAGCTGTGATAATCGCGCAAGCCGGCCTTCTCGTGGCCCGGCCACAGCACTGGCACCTTGTATTCGGCCAGGGTGCGCAAGTCCGCATAGCCGGGGTGGTTCAGCACCACGTCGAACAGCACGCGGATGCCTTGCGCGTGCGCCGTGTTGATCATCTCGCGCAATTCTTCGCGCGTGCCCATGTTCGCATCCATGGTGGTGTAGTCGAGCGCCCAGTAGCCGTGGTAGGCATAGTGCTGGAATTGCTGCTTGCCGCCCACCACCCAGCCGTGGATCTGTTCATACGGCGCCGTGATCCACAGCGCATTGATGCCCAGTTCTTGAAAATAGCCGGCCTTCAGTTGCTGCGTGATGCCGGCGATATCGCCACCGTGAAAGCTGCCCACATCACCGCCTGCCGGGTCGGCGGCGCGGCCATAACTGTGGTCGTTGCCGGGATTGCCGTTGGCGTAGCGATCCGTCACGGCGAAGTAGACGATGGGGTTGTCCGCGAAGCTGGCCGCCTGCGCCTGCAGGCTGACGAGCAAAGCGGCGAGGGCGGTCAGCACGGTCTTCATGTCAGCCCTTCACGCCGCCAGCCGTCAGGCCGGAGATCATCCATTTTTGCGCCAGCAGGAATACGGCCGTGATGGGCAAGCCGGACAAAATGGCTGCCGCCGCGAAGTCGCCCCACAGGTATTTTTGCTCGTACAGGAACAGTTTCGAGCCGACGGCCAGGGTCAGGTTGTTCTGTTCATGCAGCAGCACGGAGGCGATCGGGTATTCGATGATGGCGCCGATAAACGACAGCAAAAACACCACCATCAGAATGGGCACCGTCATCGGCAGCAGCACGTAGATGAACGCCTGCCACTGCGTGGCGCCGTCGACCTTGGCCGCTTCCTCGATCTCGATGGGGATGGTTTGATAATAGCCCTTGATGGTCCAGATATGCAGGGCGATGCCGCCCGTGTAAGCCAGCACCAGGCTGCCGTGGTGGTCGATGCCCAGCCATGGCACGTAGCTGCCCAGCACATCGAAGATGGCGTAGATGGCCACCAGGGCCAGCACGGCGGGGAACATCTGCAGCAGCATCAGCGCGGAAAGGGTTTGCGACTTGAAGCGGAACTGCATGCGCGCGAACGCATACGCGCAGGTGGTCGACAGCAGCACGGTGACGGTGGCGCTCATGCTGGCCACCTTGATGGAATTCCATAGCCACAGCAGCACGGGGAAGTCCGGCTCGACCAGGGCGCCGTTGGGCGCCTGGTAAGACATGCCCAGCGCCAATCGCCAGTGCTCGAAGCTGATTTCGGGCGGGATCAAACTGCCCGAGGCGAAGTTGCCGGGCCGCAGCGAGATCGACAAAATCATCAGGAAGGGAAACATCACCAGCGCGATCAGCGCGATCACGGCGACGTGGGCCGCCAGAATGCGCCAGCGGTTGGAACGGTCGACAACGATAGCCATTACTGTCCTTTATGCTTTGTTCATGCGCGTCAGGCGCATGTTGACCAGCGAAATCGCGGCCACGAGGAAGAAGATCAGGGTCGAGATGGCGGCGGCCAAGCCAAAGTTCTGGCCCGAATCCTCGAACGCGATGCGGTAGGTGTAGGACACCAGCAAGTCCGTCGTGCCGGCAGGTAACGTGGTATCAAGGAAATCGGGACGTCCGCCCGTCAGCAAGCTGATCAACACAAAGTTATTGAAATTGAAACCCAGGCTGGCCACCATCAGCGGCGTCAGCGGCTTGATGATCAGCGGTAAGGTGATCTTGAAGAAATTCGTCAGCGGTCCCGCGCCGGCCAGGGCCGAGGCTTCATACAAGTCCGAGGGGATCGCCTTGATCAGGCCCATGCACACTACCATCATGTAGGGGTAGCCCAGCCAGGTGTTGACGATGAGGATCATGGCCTTGGCCAGGGTGGTGTCCGAGAACCAGGCGGGCTTGATGCCGAACAAGGCGTCGAGCACCAGGTTGATTTCGCCAAAGTTATTGTTGAACAAGCCCTTGAAGACCAGGATGGAAATGAAACCCGGCACGGCGTACGGCAGGAACAGCAGGGTGCGGTACAGGCCGCGGAAGCGCAGCGCATCCCAGTTCAGCAGCACGGCCAGCACCATGCCCAGGCCCGTGGTGGTGGCCACGCTGATCAGGGCGAAAACGATGGTCCAGACGAAAATGCGCAAGAAGGGACCGCGGAACGCTTCATCGGAGAAAATCTTCACGAAGTTGGCAAAGCCCACATTGACCTTGAAGCCCGGTTCCAGTTTCGTGCCATCCGGCATTTCATAAAAGCCCGTCTTGAAATTCGGCTTGATGCGTTCGCCCGTGGCGATCTTCTTGAGGGTCTGGTCGGGTAGTTGCTTGTAGACATGCGCGACGGGGCCGAATTCGCGCAAGCCCACCATGCGCAGCTCGATCTTGTTCGGCATGATCAGGGTGAGCTGCTTCAAATCTTTTTGCAGGGCGATGATGTCCTTGATGCTCAGCGGCGGGGCCAGCACGGGCGCTTGCACGGGATCCGGCGGCGCCACCTCCACATTCAGGGGCACGGCGTGCTTCAGGGCCAGCGGCTGCGTCAAGAGCACTTCGCCCGTGTCCGGGCTTTCCAGGCGCAAGCGGTATTGTTTGTTGTCGGGATGCACGGTCATGGCATACCCGGCGCTTTCCACGCGCTGCGTCTCGTCGAGCAGGTATTGCGTGGCCCGCTCGTAGGTGAGCAGGTTGCGCGAACTGAAATTGGTAAAGCCGATCGACACCGTGTACACCATCGGCAGCAGCACGAAGACGATCACCGCCGTGATGCCGGGAAACAGATAACGGTAGGCATAGGCGCGCGGCGACGTGAAGACAAACGTCGTCAGGGTCAGCAAGCCGAGGAAAACGGCGGCCAGCATGGTTTGCCCGGAAATGTACAACATGAAGAGCAGATACAGACCCAGCGCCATGCTGATGGTCAATACCGTAGGGCCGATAAACTTGCGCACGATGGATACCTGTGAAGATGGATGCAGCAGAATGCCGGGGTCAGTCCCTTCGGAAGGGGAACACATCCCATTGGGATGCGTTCCCCCGGCGGGTCTGACCGCAGATTTTTGCCTGGGGTGATGGATACCTGGTTTAATTCGCCGTCGTGATCCGCTTCGCCGCCGCGTCCAGGCCATCTTTGGTCGTCTGGCGGCCTTGCGTGATGTTTTCCAGCGCCGATTGCATGGACGACCAGAAGCGGCCCATTTCCGGGTTGTTCGGCATCGGGCGCCCCGCTTGCGCGCTTTCCATCGTCGCCTGGATGTTCGGGTTGGCTTTCAATTCCGCGAACAGTACCTTGTTCGCTGGCGTGCCCAGCGGGACGTCGGCGTTGATGGTTTTCAAGCCATTGAGCTGCAGCATCTGGTTTTCCAGGAATTCCGTCGCCAGGTCCTTGTTCGGGCTGGCTTTCGAAATCATCGCGCCCAGCACGCCCACGAATGGCGTGGCTGTCTTGCCTGCCACGGTAGGAATCGTTGCCACGCCGAAATTGATTTTTGATTTGCGCGCATTGTCCCACGACCATGGGCCGTTGATCATCATGGCGATCTTGCCCTGGTTGAAGCCCGCTTCCATCTCGGCATAGCCGGCGCCCTTCGGCATGGCGCCGCTATTGATCAGGGTCATCAGCGCATTCACGCCCGCCTGCGAACCGGCATTGTTCACGCCCGTCTTGGCCGCATCGTAGCAGCCGTCGCTCTTGACTTCAAACGGGAAGCCGCCGCCCGCGCCCAGCAAAGGCCAGGTGAAATAGGTATTCGTGTAATCCCACAGGATGGCTTTCTTGCCCTGTGCCGAGAGTTTCTTGTCCAGCGCGGCAATTTCCTCGAAGGTTTTTGGCGGATTCGGCACCAGATCCTTGTTGTAGACGAGGGCCACGGCTTCGATGGAGATCGGATAGCCCCAGGTCTTGCCGCCCACCGTAAAGGCGTTCCAGGCCAGCGGCAGGATGGCGGCGCGCGCTTCCTTGCTTGGCGTCAATGGTTGCAGCAAGCCCGCATCGATCCAGCCGCCGATGCGATCATGCGGCCAGATCCAGATGTCCGGGCCCTTGCCGGCGGCCGCTGCCTGCTGGAATTTGTTTGGCGCATCTTCCGGGTGCTCGACGACGACCTTGATGCCGGTCTTCTTGGTGAATTCTTCGCCGACCTTGGCCAGGCCCTTGTAGCCCTTGTCGCCATTGATCCAGATCAACAGGGTGCCTGCTTCGGCCGCGTTCGCCATGCTGACGGCGGCCAGGTTGCCGATGCCGGCCAGGGCGGCGGCGATCAGGGTGGTTTTGATGAAGCTGCGTTTCGGGTGCGTGAAGGACATGTCAATCTCCAGTATCTTTTTTTATGCTAAGTTTATGTTGAGTATCAAGGCTGAAACGATGCAACCGGGCCAGGCGGCGCCTGTAGCGCCTGGCCCCTTAAAGCCGGGGTTCAGGTACGGGTCTGGCCGTGCTCGTCGAATACGTGGACGCGGGCGGGCGCCACCTGCAGCGCCACGGACTGGCCAATGGCCCAGTCGGTTTCCGCATCGGCGCGCACCACCAGCGGCTCGTCGCCGCCCGGTACCTGCACATACAGATAGCTGATGTCGCCCAGTTTTTCCACCGCCTGCACGCTGGCCGTGAGGGCGGCCGTGGCGCCGGGCGCGCACGCTTGCACATGCTCGGGACGCGCGCCGATGGTGACGGGGGTGCCGCTGGCCAGCGGCTGCTGGAGTGCTGCCTGCAGCGTGCCGCCGGCGTTGGTGGCGATGCTGGCCACGCCGTCGGCGTAGTTGTGGATTTTGCCTTTGAGGAAGTTCATGCGGGGCGAACCGAGGAAGCCGGCCACGAACAGGTTGGCAGGATGGTGGTATAGCTCCAGCGGGGCGCCCACTTGCTCGATGCGGCCCGCGTTGAGCACGACGATGCGGTCGGCCAGGGTCATCGCTTCGACCTGGTCATGCGTGACGTAAATCATGGTCGAACGCAATTCGCGGTGCAAATTCGCCAGTTCGATGCGCATCTGCACGCGCAGCGAGGCGTCGAGATTGGACAGCGGCTCGTCGAACAGGAAGACGTCGGGCTTGCGCACGATGGCGCGGCCGATGGCCACGCGCTGGCGCTGTCCGCCCGACAAGTCTTTCGGTTTGCGTTCGAGCAAAGGTTCGATGCGCAGGATTTGCGCGGCGCGTTGCACGGCGTCGGCGATTTGTACGCGGCTCTGTCCGGCCAGCTTCAGACCAAACGCCATGTTTTGCGCCACGCTCATGTGCGGGTACAGGGCGTAGCTCTGGAACACCATGGCGATGCCGCGCTTGGCGGGGGGGACATCATTCATGCGCGTCTTGCCGATGAACAAGTCGCCGCCGCTGATTTCCTCCAGGCCGCAAATGCTGCGCAGCAAGGTGGACTTGCCGCAACCGGACGGGCCCACGAAGACCATGAATTCGCCATCGGCGATCTCCAGGTCGATGCCGTGCAGGGTTTGCACGTCGCCATATGCCTTCTTCAGCCCTGCTAATTTTAGTCCTGCCATGTCGTCCTCGTTCTGTCAATTCGGCCCCGCTGATGCGCGGGGCTCGTTATTGTAATTGGCGGCGTGGCCGCCAAAGCCTGCGATTTACGCCAAGGTGCCGAACCAGCCGCCATGCGGGGGCAGGGTGATCTGGCTGCCTTGCTTGTCGCCCGGCAAGCCGTGACCGGCCAGGTCGGTCGCTGCTGCGGCGGCCGGCAAGTCAAACGTGACCGCTTCGGTGCCCAGGTTGAAGGCGGCCAGCACGGATGGTTGGCCGGGCAAGTCGCGGCGCAGGGCCAGCACGGGTTCCGGCGCATCGAAGAAGGCAATGTCGCCGCGCAGCAATTGCGGCAGGGTGCGGCGCCAGGCGAGGATGGTTTGCGCAAACGTCAAGGGCGAGGCGCTATCGCGCTCTTCGACGTCAACGGCCCGCTCCATGTGCTCGGGCGGCACCGGCAACCAGGGTTTTGCATTGCTGAAGCCGCCATGCGGCGCATCGGCCACCCACGGCATCGGCGTGCGGCAGCCATCGCGGCCCTTGAACTGGGGCCAGAACGGGATGCCATACGGGTCTTGCAGCGCTTCGAAAGGCAAGTCCGCTTCCGTCAGGGCCAGTTCGTCGCCCTGGTACAGGCACGGCGTGCCTTTCAATGCCGCCTGCACGGCCAGCACCACCTTGGCCAGCGATGGCGACGGGTTCTCGCCGCCCCAGCGCGTCATGACGCGCACGCTGTCGTGGTTGCCAACGGACCAGGAAGCCCAGCCGTCGGTCACTTGGGCTTCAAATTCTTCCACCTGCGTGCGGATGTGCGCGGCTGAAAACTCTGCCGTCAGCAAATTGAAACTGTAAGCCATGTGCAGCTTGTCGCCGCCCGTGGTGTAGGCGGCCATGGTGGCCAGCGCATTGTCGTCGCCCACTTCGCCGATGGAAATGGCTTGATATTCGTCAAGCACGGCGCGCACGCGTTGCAGGTAGGCGATGTTTTCCGGCTGCGTCTTGTCGTACACGTGCGCCTGCATGCCGTAGGGATTGATGGCCGACACGCTGCTGGCGTCGCGTTGCGCGGCTGGCGGATTGTCGCGCAGCAGCTGGTCGTGATACGGGAAGTTGCAGGAATCGAAGCGGAAACCGTCGACGCCCCGCTCCAGCCAGAAACGCAGGTTGTCCAGCTGGGCTTGCTGCACGGCCGGATTATGGAAGTTCAGGTCGGGCTGGCTGGCGAGGAAATCGTGCAGATAGTACTGGCCGCGGCGCGGCTCCCATTGCCAGGCGGAACCGCCAAACACGGACAGCCAGTTGTTGGGCGCCGTACCGTCCGGTTTCTGGTCGGCCCAGACATACCAGTCGGCCTTGGCATTGTCGCGGCTGGCGCGGCTTTCCACGAACCACGGGTGGATGTCGGACGAGTGCGACAGCACCTGGTCGATCATCACTTTCAAGCCCAGTGCATGGGCGCGCGCCACCAGGCGGTCGAAATCGGCCAGGCTGCCAAACATGGGGTCGACGTCGCAGAAATCGGCCACGTCGTAGCCGAAGTCCTTCATCGGCGACGTGAAGAAGGGCGAGATCCACACGATGTCGGCGCCCAGGGCGGCGATGTATGCAAGTTTCGAAGTAATGCCGGGCAAGTCGCCGATGCCGTCGCCATTGCTGTCGAGGAAGCTGCGTGGATAGACCTGGTAGATCACGGCGCTGCGCCACCAGTCGGCGGGCAGGTGGGCAAGATTGTTCTGGATGGTCGGCATGAATGATTTCTTAAAAGTTGCCTGTAGCCTTGGCTATCAGGGCAGCGCTGCTGGTTGGTAGGCGAACGTCTTATTTTAGTATTCAAAGCGCTTTGGGTATGAAATGAGTATAGTTCAAAGCGCTTTGAAAAGTAAAGCGATACACGCACCAGACATACGATTTTTTTATGAGGGTGATTCAGGAGGGCAAAACAGAGCGGAAGAGGGCGTTTTACGAAACCCCAAGCGGAGGCGGGGATCGGACCTTGAGGGGCCGACCCCCGTAGTTTGCTCTAGGGGTAAATCAGGCGTGTATGACCGGCCCGGCCGACTCGCCCGGCAGCAGTTCGCACGGCCACAGTGCCTGCAAGTCGGTGACGGGCGTGCCATCCATCAGGGCCAGCAGCATGTGGATCATCTTCGCGCCGGCGCCGCGCGGGTCGGGCTGGACGACGGTGGTGACGTTGTGGCCGGCCAGGGAATCTTCCATCACGCCCCAGACGATCAGCGACATCTCGCTGCCGATGGCAATGCCCGCGTCGAGCAGGGCGCGCACGGCGCCCACGCCCGACATGTGATTGTCGACGATGACGGCGGTAGGGCGGGGCGAGCGGGCCAGCAGGCGCTGCATGGCCTGGTAGCCGGCGCGGCGGTCGTGCGCGTTGTCGACCAGATTGTCCGGATCGACGACGAGGCCGCCTGCCTGCATGGCGTGCTGGAAACTCTCGACGCGCTGGCGCACGAAGTTCAGGTCCGGCGTGGCGCTGATCAGGCCGATGCGCTGGTGGCCCAGTTGCGCCAGGCGCTCGACGGCCAGGCGCATGCCCGCCTCGTTGTCATAGTCGAACCAGGCGTGCGGCTGGTTCAGCTGCGTGCGGCCATGCGCAACAAACGGCATGCCTTGCTGCGCCAGGTAGGCGATGCGCTCGTCGAACGGCTTGGTCCGTCCCACGACCAGCCCGTCGATGCGGCGTCCCTTGACCATGCGTTCATACGTGTGGAATTCGTTGCCGGCCGAAGCGGGTGCGATCATCATGTCCATCTGCTGCGCTTCCAGCGCTTCCGACATGCCGCCGACGATGTCGATGAACATGGGGTCGGCCAGGTCGTTCGGCATCAGCGGGTAGATGATGCCGACGATATTCGTGCGCCCCACGGCCAGGCTGCGCGCCATGGGATTGGGGCGGTAACCGGCGGCCTGCGCGGCGGCCAGCACCCGTTCGCGCGTGCGTTCACTCACTTCCGGATAGCCATTCAAGGCGCGGCTGACGGTGGTTTCGGATATTCCTAGCGTTTTGGCGAAATTTTTGAGGTTCATGGATGCTGCGTCTGGGGTGGATCGGGAGCGATGCAGGGTAGTTTATCTGATAAATGCCGGAATCATCAGGGGTATGACCAGCGGCGGCAGCGCCCAAAAAAATACGCGGGCAAACCCAGGGGCGCCCGCGCTAAAAGAGGATACTGCTGAATCACTACATTGAAGCTACCGGCCATCGCGTGCAGCGGCGAAATGGTGGGTCCGGATATTCCTTGCCCCTGGATGAGCGGGCGGTGTTGCTGCCAGTGGCTGGCGTCCAGGGACGCTTGCCAAAGTGCCAGAGTCCCGCGCTTACCACCAGGATTCCACCTGGAAACCCATCGAGCTGCCATTGGTCTTGCCACCGAATACGCCCGTCGACGACAGCGCGGTTTCCGCCGCAGCGGCCGACTGGGCTGCCTTGTTCCATTTGGCGTA
Source organism: Janthinobacterium sp. ROICE36 (assembly GCF_002869965.1). Taxonomy (GTDB): domain Bacteria; phylum Pseudomonadota; class Gammaproteobacteria; order Burkholderiales; family Burkholderiaceae_D; genus Janthinobacterium. Next base: position 27,766 of record NZ_PEBS01000012.1, on the reverse strand, counting down.
GGTGTAGAAGGCGCGCAGCACGGGGCGCGACCAGAAGCTGTTGCCGGCCGACAGTTGCGGCGCGAAGGTCAGCTTGGTCAGGTTGCGGCTCTCGCCGCCTTCCGGCTTGACGATGTCGTGGCCCAGTTCCACGGCCAGGCTGTAGTTGTCCGTGAAGTGGTAGACGGGACGCGCGCCGATCGAGGTCCATTTGCTGCTGACGCCCGCCGTTTGCTTGTCTTCGTAGACGAAGGTGCCCATGCCCGACCAGGCGCCTTTGGGCTGGATCATGATTTGTTCCGTCAGGCGCGTGACCTTGTCATCCTTGTCGGCGCCCAGGCTGAAGCCGCCCGTGTTGGCGGCGCTGCCCTTGCCGAACTGCAAGGCGACCTTGTTGAAGCCGCCGAGCAGGTTGCCTTGCGTATGCATGATGGTCAGCAAGTGGCCGCTGGCGATGGGGGCTGCGCCTTGCGCGTTGCGTTTCTGGTTGAATTGCAGGCCCAGCGTCAGTTCGCCGTCCGGGTTGACCTTAATGCCGGAGAAGCGCAGATCGTGGGACAGGCCCATGCGCTTGCCGTCCGTGTCATCGGCTGTGCGCACGACGGCGTAGGCCAGCTTGGCGGCGCCCAGGTCGATGTTTTCCAGGCCGGCGCCGGGGCCGCTGTTATTCCAGAAGTAGTAATCGGTGATGTGCACGTCCTGGCGGTCGTAGTAGCGCTTGCCCACCCAGGCGCGTGCTTCGGCGAAGGCGCCCGTGCCGATCTTGTCGGCCACCACGTTCATTTCGCGCCACGACGGGTCCGATTGCTCCCAGTCCTGGTTCTGGTTGACGGAAAACGCCACCAGGGTATTGATGCGGAAGGTGGTGCCGTTGGCTGCCTTGAAGGCTTCGCCGCCGAATTTCAGCTCGCCGTAGGTTTCGCACTCGTTGCCCAGACGATACTTGGACGAGGCGCCGGCCAGACCGAAACAGGCTTCCTTGCCGCCTTCGCTGCTGGTGCCGAAGCCCGAGCGGATATAGCCGCCGAAGTCGATCGGCAGGGCAGCCTGGGCCGATGCGCTCAAGGCCATCAACACTGCCGCTGGCAACGCTTTCAAGAAAAATTTGTTCATTGTGTCTCCAGTGTTTTTATAGGTGTGGGGTCGGCGCGCATCAATTTGCACAGCCAAAGCGCTTTAACTATGTCTCAAAGCGCTTTGAGTATAGTTCAAAGCGCTTTGATCAGTAAACTAGTTTTGTTCTTTGAATTCTTCTTATACTGTTGAGGTGTGGTGGAGAAACATCAAAGGCGGGTGGCGGCGCGTGGGCGCCGCCGGATGTGGCGGGGAGGGAATTGCTGTCGTGAGGAAATAGGGTGACTTAGTTTTGCGCCTTGCAGGCGGGCCGTGCGGCCGTGTCTGTTGCCGCAGCGGCCGGATGACGCAGGAAGCCCAGGATCAGCAGGGCCGACGCCGTCGTGATGCTTGCCAGCACATATAGCAAGTGGCGGAAGGCCGCGCCATACGCTTGCGCCAGCTCGGCGGCGCCAGCCTGCGGCAGCAGGGTAGCAGCATGGCGCAGCTGGCCCAGCGCCAGAAAGGGGCCGGCGTGCGCCGCCTGTTCCGCGCCGATGCCGGCAATGCCGGCGCCGCCCAGCGCTGCCACGGTGAACGTGCCCAGCAGCGCGCTGACGATGGCCAGCGCCAGGCCTTCGCCCGCCACGCGCGTCGTATTGAAAATGCCGGCCGCCATGCCGGCCCGCTCGACAGGCACGACGCTGATGGCCAGGCCATCCATCAAGCCCCAGGGCAGGCTGATGCCGCAGCCGATCAGCAGCAGCGGCCCCAGCAAGCTGGCGGGCGCCTGGCCCGGCGCGCAGGTGGAGAACCACAGCAAGCCGCCCGCCGCCAGCAGCAGGCCGCTGGCGCAAATGTGGGCGGCGGCAAGGCGCTGCGCCGCCATGCCGGCCAGGACAGGCAGCACCAGCATGGGCGCCGACAGGGCGATCATCATGCGTCCCGCTTCCAGTGCGCTGTAGCCCTCGATGCCGATGAAGCGGGCCGGCAACAATACCAGCAGCACGACAAAGGAAAACGCGGGCGCAGCGGCCAGCAGTTGCACACCGGCAAAAGCGGGTAGACGGAACAGTGTCAAATCCAGCATGGGCCGCGCCGCGCGCCGCTCCACGCGGATGAACACGCCCAGCAGCAAGGCCGCGCCACCGAGCAGTCCCAGGCTGGCGGCGCTACCCCAGCCGCTGTCCGGCGCCTGCAGCAAGCCATACGTAAACAAGGAGAGGGCGCCGGTAAACGTCAGGGCGCCGGGCCAGTCCACGCCTTGCGCCTGCGGGTCGCGCGATTCGCGCATGGCGCGCGCGGCGGCCAGCAGGGCGGCCAGGCCGGCCGCAGCCGTGGCGCCAAAAATGGCGCGCCAGCCCGTGTGCGTGATCAATGTACCTGCCAGGAAGGGGCCGAAGGCCAGGCCCACGCCGAAGGCCGTGCCGATCAGGCTGAAGGCGCGCGCGCGGGCGGGGCCGTCGAATTCCTGCGCCAGGGCCGCCAGTCCGCTCGACAGGGCCATGGCGCAACCGAGGCCCTGGACGGCGCGCAGCACGTCGAGCCATACAATGCCGGGCGCGGCCGCCAGCGCCAGGGCGGCGGTGGAAAACACGCCCATGCCCAGCAAGAACACGCGCTTGCGGCCATAGCGGTCGGTCAGCGCGCCGGCCACCATCAGGCAGCCGCCAAAGCTGAGCATGAAGGCATTCGTGATCCACGCCAGCGCCAGCGGCGTGCCGTGCAGGTCGGCGGCGATGGCGGGAATGGCGATGGCCGGACCCGTGAAACTGAGCGGCATGCACAGCGCGGCCAGGCAGACGGCAGCCAGCACGAAGGCGCGCCGGGGCGGCGAGGCAGGCTTCATACGGTGATTCGTATCCATGGGAATGATTCCAGAAAGAGGGAATCTGATGATAATATGGACGCAATCAATGAAAAAGTGGTTGAAAATCCATTCATAACGGACAAATATTCCTTAATGGAGATGGCGAGGTGGCATGGATAATCTGAACGGCATCGCCGCCTTCGTGCGCGCGGCGGAAATGCGCAGCTACGTGGCGGCCGGGCGCCTGCTCGGTGTGTCGGCCTCGGCCGTGGGCAAGAGCGTGGCGCGGCTGGAAGAAAAGCTGGGCGTGCGCCTGCTCAACCGCAGCACGCGGCGCATCAGCCTGAGCAACGAGGGCGCGCTGTTTTACGAGCGCTGCCAGCGCATCCTGGCCGACCTCGGCGATGCCGAGGCGGAACTGTCGCAACTGGCCCTGGCGCCGCGCGGCAAGCTCAGGGTCAGCCTGCCCGTGATCGGCTACCGCATCATATTGCTCCTGCTGGCCGAATTTACGCGCCTGTATCCGGAGATCGAGCTCGACCTCGATTTCAACGACCGCCTGGTCGACGTGGTGGCCGAAGGCGTCGACGTGGCCGTGCGCAGCGGCACGCTCACCGATTCGCGCCTGATGGCGCGCGAGCTGGGGCCGTTTGCCTTCGCCATCGTGGGCTCTCCCGCGTATTTCGCCCGCCATGGCGTGCCAGCCACGCCGCGCGCGCTGGAAGGCCACGCCTGCGTGCGCTATAAATTTCCCACCACGGGCAAGTTGCAGGAATGGGCCTTGCAGCGTGCCGATGGCGATAGCGGCGGCGAGTTGCGCTTGCCAACGGCCTTGACCTGCAACAATATCGAAGCGCTGATCGGCGCCGCCACGCAGGGTGTGGGCCTCGCTTACCTGCCCGACTTTATCGTGCGCGACGCCATCGCGCGCGGCGAACTGCAAGCCGTGCTGGCTGACGATTTGCTGTATGCGAGCAAGTTCTGGGTGCTGTGGCCATCGAGCCGCCACCTGTCACCGAAAATCCGCGTCTTTGTTGCCCATCTGTGTACCCACCTGCATTTTTCCTCGCCCCTTCCTGGTCCTGTATCGCTGCGCTGATCTCCTGGCCGCCGCACTGGCGGCTGCTTGCGCAATATTCCTACCCCAAAGAGATTATTCCTGACGCTGCCGAATTTATATTTGCTGCGTCGCATCACGCGATGTCGCGCAGCATCACAGGCCTTGCAAAGCAGGCTCACTGATATAAGCTTTTTAGCAAAACGTGGAATGGGCATGTTATATTGATTGATTTTCTTTTTGGAAACTATTTCGTTCGCCAATTTTTATCAATCAAGCCTCCTCTCTTTTCTGGCCGCCAATGACTTGCCCAGTGTGTAATGCCCAAAATTCGGCCATGAGTGTACGTTGCCTCGAGTGTGGAACCATCCTGATACAAGAGGCAATTGCCCGGCCTGAAGGGCTGCAACAAACCGTGGACAATCTGGACCGGCGCATGGATGCAGGCTATGGCGGATTGGCCGGCTTCGTCGTCGGCATCGTGAGTTGGCTGGCTCTCTCTCAGGACGAAAGTGAAGTTAACGGTTGGCTTCTGGTGTCCGTTGTGACAGGCGCCTTGCTGGGACGATTTATTGCATGGCGTAGGCGCAATAAACTGTAGGGGATGTCCAGGGCGCCGCCGGCGGCTGCGGTTGACGGGGAAGAATCATATTGCCCGCATCCGGTGCGTTGGCCTGGACCGGCGACTACGCCATTCAATGTATTCATGGCGATGTCGATGCGGGGCTAGCGCGACAATCGCCTGATGGATAGTTTCCCCTCGTCAATTCCTTGCAAAGTACCGCGTCAAATTAACGTGCCGTTACCGTCATGATGGAATACAATTCCTGCGTGGCAGCCAGCTTGCCTGGCAAGGCCGGGCACGGCGTCACGCTTTGACCTTGGAAAGATGTTTGCTTATGACTCTGCAGTTCCCCCTGCCGAATGTACCCCTGGCGCCGCGCGCGCCCTCCATTCTGTCCAAGCCATCCGGCTCCCTGTTTGCCCTGACCCTGTTCTGCCTGATTCCTGCGGCGTCCGCTCTGGCGGCCACGCCTGCCAGCAGCAGCGTCATGCTGGAAGAACTGACCAGCACGGAGTTGCGCAGCCGCATAGACCACGGCGCCACCACCGTGTTGGTGCCGATTGGCGGCGTCGAGCAGAGCGGGCCATATATCGCGCTGGGCAAGCACAATGTGCGTGCCAGCTTGCTGGCGCGGCAGATCGCGCAAAAGCTGGGCAACACCATCGTTGCGCCCGTGGTTTCCTACGTGCCGGAAGGCGCGATTTCGCCACCGGCCGGCCACATGCGCTTTGCCGGCACCATCTCGATACCGCCGGCCGCCTTCGAAGCGGTGCTGGAAGGGGCGGCCGCCAGCCTGCGCCAGCATGGTTTTCGCGACATCATTTTCCTCGGCGATCACGGCGGTTACCAGAAGAACGAGCAGAATGTGGCGAATAAGCTGAATCGGGCCTGGGGCAAAGCTTCCCCGGCGAAAGATGCGCGTGCGTATGCCTTGCTCGATTACTATGACATTACGCAATCGCCATATATTGCTGAACTGCAGAAGCGCGGCTACAGCAGCGCCGAAATCGGCTTGCATGCGGGCTTGGCCGACGCGGCGCTGATGCTGGCGACGGATCCGTCGCTCGTGCGCAGCGCAGCCATGGCCCACGGACCCAAGCCCGGCGTGGCGGACGGCGTGCGCGGCGACGCCACGCGTGCCACGGCTGAATTGGGCCAGGTGGGCGTCAAGTTGCAGGTCGACACCTCGGTGGCCGCCATCAAGCAGTTACTACAACGCAACAAGTGAATTCTCCGCCGGAAGTGCTGAACTTCCGGCTTTTGCAACGAAAAGACGCGAAATTACATGAAAAAATCTCAACGACGCACCATTGTCACCTTGTCTGCCCTGGCTGCTGCACTGGCAGGACTGGGCGTGGCCAGCCAGGTCACCGGCGCCAGCCCCGCGACCCCTGCTGCCGCCGCACCGACTGCCGCCTATTCCCCGCTGCCGGGCATGCCGCCGCTGGTGGACCCGAAAAACGTGTATGGCAGCATCGCCAGCAGCAATATGAGTCCTGTCGTCAAAGATCATTTGCGCCGTGTCTACGTGCCCAACCTGCGCTCGAACGACGTGTATGTGATCGACCAGGAGAGCCTGAAGGTGGTCGACAAGTTCAAGGTCGGCAGCGGTCCGCAGCACGTGGTGCCGTCGTGGGACTTGCGCACCCTGTGGGTGGCGAACAATGCCGAACGCACGGACAAGGGCAGTTTGACGCCGATCGACCCTTTGAGCGGCAACCCGGGCAAGGAAGTGCCCGTCGATGATCCCTACAATATGTATTACACGCCGGACGGAAAATCGGCCATCGTCGTGGCTGAAGCGCGCCACCGCCTCGATTTCCGCGATCCGAAGACCATGGCGGTGCAGTATTCGATCGACACACCTCAGTGCGGCGGCATCAACCATGCGGATTTCTCGAATGACGGCCGCTACGCCATGTTCACCTGCGAGTTCGATGGCACCATCGCCAAGATCGACCTGGTGGGGCGCAAGGTCGACGGCTACCTGAAATTGCAGATGCCGGCCAAGCGCTTTGCCGAGTCCGGCCCCGTGGGCGGCCCGGCAAATGAAATCTGCAGCGTCAAGAAGGGCATGCCGCAAGACATACGCATCTCGCCGGACGGCAAGAAATTCTTTATCGCCGACATGGATGCCGACGGCGTGCACATCGTCGATGGCGCCACCCTGAAGGAAATCGGCTTCATCCAGACGGGCGTGGGCGCGCACGGCCTCTACCCTAGCCGCGATGGCAAGAAACTGTACGTGGCCAACCGCGGCACGCACCGCATCCACGGCAAGCGCAATGGCAAGGGCAGCGTCAGCGTGATCGATTTTGCCACCGAAAAAGTGGTGGCGAACTGGCCGATTCCCGGCGGCGGCAGCCCCGACATGGGCAATGTATCGGCCGATGGCAAATACCTGTGGCTGTCCGGCCGCTTCGACGATGTGGTGTACCGCATCGATACGAACAGTGGCGACGTGTCCAAGGTGAAAGTTGGCCAGGAACCGCACGGCCTCACCGTGTGGCCGCAGCCGGGCCGCTATTCGCTCGGCCATACGGGCAACCTGCGCTAGGCACCGGGGCCATGCGCATCGATTCCATAGAGCAACTGCGCGCGCATTATACGCCCGCGCAGGGGCGGGCGCTGAGCAAGCAGCTCGACCGTCTCGACCCACATTGCATGGCGTTCATTGGCCTGTCGCCGTTCGTCGTGCTGGCCACGGGCGGCACTGGCGGCCAGCTCGACGCCTCACCGCGCGGCGGCGCGCCCGGTTTCGTGCAGGTGCTCGATGCCCATACCTTGCTGCTGCCCGATGCCAAGGGTAATAACCGCCTCGACAGTTTCAGCAATATTGCCGAGACGGGCAGGGCGGGGCTGCTGTTCATGATCCCTGGCGTCGATGAAACCCTGCGTGTGAATGGCGAGGCCAGTCTCAGCGACGATCCGGCGCTGCTGGCGCACTTCGCCGGCGAGCGCCACCCGCCGCGCCTGGTCATGCGCATGCGCGTGGCAGAGGCGTATCTGCATTGCGCCAAGGCCCTCATGCGTTCGCGTCTGTGGGATAGCGCGGCGCAAGTCGAACGCTGCGTCTTGCCGACGATGGGCCAGATGATCCAAGACCAGACGGGCGGCAGCGGGCCGCAGGAAACACAGGCGCAGATGGTCGCCCGCTACGCGCCGGATCTGTAGCTTTACTTGCGAAAAAGGCAATGTTGGCGCATACTGTGTTTCCTTTCTTTATTTTCCATACCCTCCAAGGAGCGCCATCATGATTCTTGATCACATCGGTTTGAATGTCAGCGATGCACAGGCCAGCAAGGCTTTCTTTTCGGCTGCCCTGGCGCCCCTGGGCGTGTCGGTGGTGATGGAAGCGCAGGGTTGGGTTGGCCTGGGCAAGGATGGCAAGCCCGATTTCTGGTTCGGCGTGGGCGGCACGCCGCATGCCGGCATGCATCTGGCTTTCGCGGCGGACAAGCGTGCCCAGGTGCACGCGTTTTACAAAGCCGCGCTGGAAGCGGGCGGCAAGGATAACGGCGCGCCAGGCATTCGCGCCATGTATCACCCGCATTACTATGGCGCCTTCGTGCTGGGCCCGGACGGTCACAATGTCGAAGCCGTCTGCCACCATCCCGAAGCCTGACACCGTTCATTACCCAAAGAGAGCCGCATGAAGCACAGCGCCACCCTGTTTGCCGACGATGCCGGCCGCTATGCCTATGTGAAAGGGGGATTTTCCTGGCCGGCTCTGTTGCTGGGCTCGTTCTGGGCCGTGGCCAAGCGCCGCTGGTGGCTGTTGCTGCTGATGCTGGCGATGGATGTCTGCCTGTGGTTTGGCAGCCATCTGGCCACCGAACTGCACATCGGTCCGCTGATGCTGCTGATGGCCGCTGCAGAGCTCAGTTACCTGCTGGCACGTGGCTGGTATGGCAACCGCTGGCTGGAAGCCTCGCTGCGTAGCCATGGTTACAAGCCCGTCGTGCCGGCCACGGGCACTGTTTCTTGAGCGTGCCTGGCACAGATTTTCCTTCCTGTCACTGACGTTTGCCAAGGGCAAGCCGTCCAGCCAAAACTCTTTGCGCTGCCTGGCGTACCTTTGATACAGATCATCCCTCACCTGCGGTGCTCACGTAGCCTTGGGACTCGCGTTGCAAAGCATCTTTCCACCAATCGGATATGTTTTTCGCGTTTCGTGGCGTAGCCCGGTCGTCTGCTTCACCGTTCGACAGCCGGTGGTGTCGCCTTGTGTCTACCCAACCGCTATTTAATGAGGAACTCCATGTATCCCTATTTCCCTAGTGTTACCCCTGCCGCCAAAAACCACCTGGAAGCGCAACTGGCTTTTTTCAATGGTGTGTCGAAGTCCTTGTTCCAGTCGGTGCAGCATTTTAATGACTTGAACATGCAACTGGCGCAAGGCTTGCTGGAAGAAACCACTGTCACCAGCCAGAACCTGCTGACGCTCGAGCGCGCTGAAGATGTGTTCCAGGTGGCTGCCGTAGCGGGCCAGCCAGCCGCCGAGCAACTGCGCAAGTACCAGCAACAGCTGTCGCGCCTGGCAGCCGATACGCAGGTCGAACTGGCCAATGTGGCAGAGCGGCATGTGAATGAAACGAGCCGTACTGCCAAGGCACTGGCCGAAGAAGTGGCCCGCACGGCTGCGGAAGAAACGCAGAAAAACGTGCGCAAGCAGCAGGAAACCATGCAGCGCGTCGCCGAACCATTCCAGGCCAACCATCAAAACGGCGCCAACCGCGACCAGCAGCGCGGCGCGCAAAGCCGTGACGGTCAAAGCCTGCAAAGCGTCAGCCAGCAGGGTAGCCAGCAGTCGGCCGGCAGCGAAAGCTCGGCCAGCGGCAGCGCATCGCAAGCGGGCTCCGCACAAAGCAAAAGCAGCAGCGCCAGCCGTAAAGAATAAGCGGGCCGCTGCTGGGGCCTGAATGGCAGCGCAATCCGCGTCACGCGGACCGAGCCTTGCGATGCGCTTAGCTGGCGCAGCATCGTGCATTTTGGTCCGGGCAGAGCGCCCGTCCTTCAGGGGGCGGGCGTATTGTCGTGGGTGGCGGGGCGCGCTGCGGCAGCTTGCGTGGCGGCGCTCGGCGCCGTTGCAGGACTTTGCGCCGTTGCAGGACGTTGCCGCGTAGCCGAGCTTTCCCGCATGCCCGTGCCTTGCGGCGTGCCCGCGTTGTCCGTCTTGCTGTTGGCGTCGATAAAAGCGCTCACGGCGTCCAGCGTGGGGGCCAGCATGCGCAAGGGGCTGGCCAGCGAGGCGAGCAAGGTGGTATGGCTGACCTTGTCGAAATACGTTTCCGTCACCGGCCGTTGGTGTGCCCGCAAGGCCATGGCCAGGCCACCCGTGTTGCGTTGCGGATTGACCAGTTTATCCCGTCCGGGCAGGGGGGCGATCAGCAAGGCGGGCGGGGCCTCGGCAGTCACGTGGTTGATGGGCTGCGAAGAGGCGGGCGTGTCCGGGTAAAAGAAGACGGGACGGGTGGTGGTGTTTTCGATCGGCAGGAAATCATACGGACCGGCCAGACCTATCCATCCCCGCAAGTCGTGCGGGTGCATGCCGTGGCGCGCCAGCAGGCTGGCGTCGAGCGCCAGCATCGCCGCATTGTAGGCGCCGGCGCTATGGCCCATCACGAACAAGCGGGCGGGGTCGCCGCCATGGCGGCCGGACTCCATCGCGGCCCAGGCCACGGCGCGGGCCGCATCCTGCAAAATCTCCGGGTAGTGCACGTCCGGATATAGCCGATAGTCGGCGATCACGGCCAGGTAGCCGCGTGACGCGAGCGCATGGCCAACGAAGGCATAGTCGGCGCGCTCGCCCGTCGTCCAGTTGCCGCCATAAAAGAACACCACCACGGGCACGGACCCCGTACGGATTTTTGGGGCATACACATCGAGTTTTTGCCGTGGCAGGGGGCCGTAGGCCAAGCCCCGCGTCACTTGCGAGGCGCTGCCGGACGACAAGGCATTGATGGCGGTCAAGGGGGAGCAGGCGGCCAGGCTGGCAGCGAGCGGGATGGTCGCCGCCAAACCGAACAATGTGGTGCGCAGGATCGTCATGCTGGCTCCTGATGGTGGTGGATGATGCTTGCAGTGTAGAGCAGCTAACTGTTTCGTGTTTTATTTCAATCTTGCAGCAGCCATTTGCGCGCCGTGGCGATGACGGCATCCGAGAGGGTACGCGTGAGGGGCGTCTGGATATCCCAGGCATGCCAGGTCAGGGGCACGTCGAGCGCCTGCCCGGCGGCCACGTCGACCAGCCTGCCGGTGGCCAGCGCCGTTTCCGCCTGCAGCAGGGGCACCATACCATAAGCATAGCCCGCTTCGATGAAGCGCACGAAGTCGCGCGCCGAACCGAGCACATGGTGCGGATAGCGGCCCGTGTAGCCGAGGCGGTGCTGCAGGTAGCGCTCGTGCAGGGCATCCTTGCTGCCAAACGTGATGGCGGGCGCCTGGCTGACGGCCTCCACCGTAAAACCATGGGAAAACCATTGCTGCGCGAATCCCGGCGATGCCACGCACAGATAGCGCATGCCGCCCAGCGGCGTGGCCGTGGTGCCGGCCACCAGATCGTTGGCGCTGGTGACGCAGGCAAACACGCGTCCTTCGCGCAGCTGGCTCAGGGTGTGGTCCTGGTCGTCGAGGCGGATATCGAGCAGGCACGACGGCGGCGATAGCAGCGGCCCAAGCGCTTCCGGGATCCAGGTGGCGGCGCTGTCGGCGTTGACGGCAATGGCCAGCTCCGGCAATTGCGTGGTGGGGCCGGGCTGGGCGTCGAGCGCCGCTTCGAGCAGCTTGACTTGCCGATAGTGGGCGATCAGGCGCTGGCCCGCTTCCGTAGGCAGGGGCGGGTGGCTGCGGATGATCAACAAGGTGCCTTCCAGGTTTTCCAGCGTGCGGATGCGCTGCGACACGGCCGGCTGGCTGATCGCCAGCGCTTGCGCGGCCTTTTCAAAGCTGCCCAGGCCGATTACGGCGTCGAGGGCGGCCAAGCCACGGTAATCGACAACGCGCATAAGATTCTCTTATATATAGTTAGAATCATTCATTATACTTATATTTACTTTTTCTTTACACTGTTGAAATAGGGTAACAACTCCACTCTCCCGCGCGGTCCTCCTGGTTCCGCACCACCCTCCACCTACCACTGATGACTTTGCCGTTGCCGGCAGAGCGTGGGCGGCCGTGCGCGTGATGGAAAGCAATAAAGGATGCAATATGGACAGCGCAATCTTCTTGAAAGGCATGGGGCTCGGAGCGAGCCTGATCGTGGCCATCGGCACGCAAAATGCATTCTTGCTCAAGCAGGGCTTGAAGCGCCATTATGTGCTCACCTGCATACTCGTGTGTTTGCTGTGCGACGCCATCCTGATCACGGCCGGCGTGGCTGGCATGGGCACGTTCATTGCCGACAATCCCAACTTCCTGCTGTGGGCCAAAGCCGGTGGCGCCACCTTCCTGATCGCGTATGGCTTGCGCGCGGCCAAGTCGGCCTGGCGTCCAACGGCCCTGACGGTGTCGGCCGCCAAGGCACCCGAAGGTTACTGGGCCGTGATCGGCGCGGCGTTGGCGTTCAGCTTGCTGAACCCGCACGCCTTCCTCGACACGGTCATCCTGCTCGGCTCGATCGGCGGCCAGCATGAAGGCGCGGGACGCTTCTACTTCGCCGGCGGCGCCATCATGGCTTCGGCCCTGTGGTTCTTCCTGCTGGGCTTTGGTGCGCGCTACCTGGCGCCCGTGTTTGCCAAGCCCATGGCCTGGCGCGTGCTCGACGGCATCATTGCCCTCGTCATGTGGGCCATCGCCGCCTCGCTGTTCCTGTAATCAGCGGGTCAGGAAGTTCAGTATGCGGCTGGCCAGCTTGCCATATGGCGGCCGCAGCAGTGTCAAAGCGCTGAAGCGCGCCTGGTAAAACACCGGGCGCAGCTTGCTGAAGGTATGAAAACCTTCCACACCGTGGTAGTGGCCCATGCCGGACTCGCCCACGCCACCGAAGGGCAGGTCGTGCTGGCCCACATGGAACAGGGCGTCGTTGACGGAGACGCCACCCGACATCACCTTGTCGATCAGCCTCTGCACGGTCTGCTTATTGTTGCTGAACGGATAGATGGCCAGCGGGCGTGGTCCCGCATTGATGCTGTCGATCACGCCTTCCAGATTCGTGTAGCCGCGCAGGGGCAGGATGGGGCCGAAGATTTCCCGCGTCAGCAGCAGGCTGTCCTCGGGCGCGTCGAGCACGATATGCGGCGCGATCTTGCGCGTGGCGCGGTCGTAGGCAGGCCCCGGCAACAGCGAAATCACTTGTGCGCCCCGTTCGCGCGCTTCGTCGAGCGCCAGCAGCAGGCGCTGAAAGGCGGCCTCGTCGATGATGGAGGTGTAATCGGGCGTGTCCAGCTGCGGGTAGCGCGTGGGCACGATCTGGCGCGCATGCGCGACGAAGGCGGCAATGCTCGTTTCGGGCAGCCAGGCGTGGTCGACGCTGGTGCAGATCTGCCCCGCGTTCAAGTACTTGACGAACAGGATGCGTTCGGCGGCTGTGCGCACATCGAAATCGGCGCAGACGATGGCCGGCGCCTTGCCGCCCAGCTCCAGGGTGACGGGGCACAGATTGCGCGCCGCCGCCGCCATGACGGCGCGACCCGTCTGGCCGGACCCCGTAAATAATAAGTGATCGAACGGCAGTTGTGAAAAAGCCATGCCCACGCCGCCTGTCTCTTCAAAAAACTGCAATTTTTCCGGTGGAAAGTAGGCGGGCATGGTGTCGATCAGCAGCCGGGCCAGGTGGCGCGAATTTTCGCTCATCTTGACCATGGCGCGGTTGCCGGCGGCGAAGATGTAAGTCAAAGGCACCAGGCTCAGGTTCACGGGGAAATTCCACGGCACGATGACGCCTACCACGCCCAGCGGTTGGGGCAGCACGCGGTTGCTTGCGCCTGGAAAATTGCGCCAGTCCACGCTGCGGCGCTGCGGCTTCATCCATTTTTTCAAGTGTTTTAATACATGGTCTATGCCGTCGATGGCGGGGAATATCTCCGCTAGCAAGGTTTCGTGCCGGGAACGGTTGCCATAGTCGACACTGATCGCCTCGCACAGCGCGTCTTTATGGTCGCGGATGTAGCGCTGCAAGGTTTGCAGGTCGTGTTTGCGCTCGGCAAGCGTGGGCACGGGGTGGGCCAGATAAGCGGCACGCTGCAAGGCCAGGGCGGCATCCAGTGTTGCGTGGACGGGGGTGGTGCTCAGATCCATGTTTTCTGCGACATCAGGCATTTTTTTCCTCGGCCGGCTTGGCAATGTGCGCGCCGCTCCAGCGCACTATAGTTGACTCTGTGCAAAAGTGCCGCCAGCGTGCCGACGCGGCTGCACGATACACCGTAAAATGTCCGATCACTTTACGCTACGCTTCCCAGGAATGCCATGACCTCGACCACGCCAGACTCCCTGCACATCGTTTGCCCCCATTGCGACGCCGTCAACCGCCTGCCGCACGCCCGCCTCAGCGAGCAGCCTACCTGCGGCAAGTGCCAAAAGGATTTATTCATGGGCCAGCCCGTGGACCTGGCCAGCGCCCGTTTCCTCAAACATATCGAACGCAGCGACATTCCCGTGCTGGTGGACTTCTGGGCGCCGTGGTGCGGTCCGTGCCGCAGCATGGCGCCATTCTATGTGCAGGCCGCCAAGACCCTGGAGCCGGCGTTCCGCGTCGTCAAGGTGAATACGGAAGCGTCGCCGGACCTGGGCAGCCGTTTCAATATCCGCAGCATTCCCACCCTGGCCCTGTTTTTGCGCGGCGTGGAAGTGGCGCGCCAGCCGGGCGCCATCGATGCGCTGGCCATCATCGCCTGGGCGAAGGATAAAGCCCACCTTTGAGCCGGCGGGAAAACCATCACAGTTTTTCATTTGACATTTAGTATGGCGCAATATTATATTGCGCCATATGATAAAACTCGAACAGAAATACACGGCCTTGCTGGGCGACGTGCAGCGCCGCGCGCTCGGCCCGGACACCCCGGCATCCCTCGGGCGCCTGCGCCTGTGCTTTGAAGTGCTGGGCCTGGCGTCCGCCATCGATGGCGATTGCGCCACGCGCCTGGGCCGGCATGGCTTGTCGGAAGGCAAGTTTGTGTTGCTGTCCCTGCTGCGCGATGTGCCGGACGGACTCTCGCCGCACGCACTGGCCGAGCGGGCCGGCGTGACGCGCGGCACCATCACGGGTTTGCTCGACGGCATGGAGCGCGACGGTTTCCTGGCGCGCCATGCGGACCAGGTCGACCGGCGCAAGCTGCTGGTGCGCCTGAGCGCCAAGGGAGAAGCTGCCGCCTCCACCCTGGTCGACGAACATGCGCAATGGATCGCCAGCCTGTTTGCCGATTTCACGCCGGAAGAAATGCAGGTGTTCAGTGCACTGCTGGAAAAAGCCTGGCGTAAGACGGACCGAGGTGCTGCATGAGCCGTGGCGTCGCTGACGTGACTCCCGCGCGCCTGGCGCTGCTGAACGGGGGGAGCGTGGCCAGCGCCACCCTGACGGAAGGGCTGGCCATCGATTTCACCCAGCTGCTGGTCGCAGCCGTACCCGATATCGGCGCCGCCCGGCTGGACCGGATGCGCGCGCAGGCCGCAGCGGGCATCACCAAACGCATGGTCTTGGCGGCGCAATTGCTGCTCGACGGTCAAGTTGACCTGGCGCCGCTGCAAGACCATGTGTCCGATACGGTACGTGGCTGGGCCTGCTTTGCCATCGCCGCCCAAACTGGCTGGACCTTGCCGCAACAACTGGCCGCCATGCGGCCGCTGGCCGACGATGGCCACTTCGGCGTGCGTGAATGGGCCTGGCTGGCGCTGCGGCCCCGGCTGGCTGCGCATCTGCTTGACGCCATCGCGCTGCTGGCACCGTGGACGGCGGACCCGTCGGAAAGAGTGCGCCGCTTTGCCTGCGAAGCGCTGCGCCCGCGCGGCGTGTGGTGCGCGCATATTGCCCAGTTAAAAGAAGCGCCGCAACTGGCCTTGCCCCTGCTGCAGCCTCTGCGCGCCGACCCGGCCGTCTACGTGCAGGATGCCGTGGCCAACTGGCTCAACGATGCAGCCAAGAGCCAGCCGGACTGGGTGCGCAAGCTGTGTGCCCAATGGCTGCAGGAAAGTGACAATGCTGCGACGGCACGCATTTGCAAGCGGGCCCAGCGCTCGCTGGCCTGACGATACCTCACCCAAGGAGTAAACATGCATTACCTGTTAGAACTGTACAGCCCGAAACCTGCCTGGCTGGCCCTCGATGGCGCCGCGCGCCAGGCGTATTTCGACACGGTGGGCGCCGGCATGGCGGCCTTGTCGGGCAGCGGCGCCGAAGCGCTGGCCATGGGCGCCATCGACGGCGGCAAGCTGCATGCGGCTGCCCAGCAATTCTATGCCGTCTGGCGCTTCCCGGACGAGGCGGCGCTGGACGCCTTGCTGGCCGGTATCGCCGCCACGGGCTGGCATGATTACTTTGAGACCATCAATGCGGCTGGCCCGGCCGTGGATTTCCCCACCCACCTGGCGCAGCTGGCCGCCTGGCGTCCGACGTTTTCCCTGCCGCTGGGGTAAAGTTGGCATTTCCATCCGCCCACCGACGTTGATGCCTATCAAACTGCTCTCCCTCCTGGCGCTTGTGCTGGCGCCGATGCTGGCGTCGGCAGCCCCTGCCACTCCGCAAGCCCTCGTCGTCGCCGCCCGCAGCCAGGTGGGCGTGACCCTGCAGTACGACCCGCGCTACGAGCGCCTCGCGTATCCGGGCGGCGATGTGCCGCTTGAGCGTGGCGTGTGCACGGATGTGGTGGTGCGCGCCTACCGCCAGCTGGGGCAGGACTTGCAGGTACTGGTGCACGAAGACATGCGCAAGGCGTGGCAGGTGTACCAGCAGCAGGGACGCTGGCAAATGAAGGGGCCGGACCGCAATATCGACCACCGCCGCGTGCCCAACCTGGGCACGTTTTTTGCCCGCCACGGCACCAGCCTGCCGCCAGCCAAGGAAGCGAACGCTTACCGCGCGGGCGACATCGTCACCTGGCGCCTGCCGCGCAACCTCACGCATATCGGCATCGTCAGCGACAAGCAGTCGTGGAGCGGCGTGCCTCTCATCATCCACAACATCGGCGAGGGCGCGCGCGAGGAAAATATGTTATTCAGTTATCCGATCACGGGACACTATCGTTGGCAACCCGGCTGGCAGCCGCGCTGAGGGGCAGGGGAGCGATCTCTTGCAGGATCGCCAGCACGCAGGCCAGCGCCGTATCGATATCGAGCCTGTCGATGGCGCCATAGCCGAGGAACAAGCCTTCATGGCGGGCGGGGCCATCGTAAAAGCCGGATAGCGCATACAAGCTGACGTCGGCCAGGCGCGCGCGGCGCAGCGATGCGGCGATATCGAGCGGCGCCTGGGCCAGGGCCGCTACGTGGAAGCCGGCGCTGGCCGGCACCAGGCGGAACCACGGCGCCAAGGGGCCGTTGAACCAGTGCTGCAGCCGTTCGCGCCGCCCCGCATAAATGTCGTGGCAGCGGCGGAGATGGCGCAGCAAGTGGCCATCGCCGATGAACTTGGCCAGCGCATGCTGGCCCAGGCTGGCCGTATGGCAATCCGTCAGGTATTTCACCGTTTCCACGGCGGCCACGAGGGCTTGCGGCAGCACCGCATAGCCGAGCCGAAATTCCGGCAGCATGATCTTGGAAAAGCTGCCCACGTGCGCGACGACGCCGTAGCGGTCCATGCTTTGCAGCGCATCTTCGGGTCGGCCTTCGTAGCGGAAAGCGCTGTCGTAGTCGTCCTCGATGATGATGGCCCCCAGCTGCCGGGCGCGCTCCAGCAAGGCATGGCGGCGCGCCATGCTCATCGGCATGCCGAGCGGAAATTGATGTGCGGGCGTGACATAGATCAAGCGCGTGCCGTCGGGGATTTGTGCGACGACAAGACCATCTTCGTCCACTTCCACGCCCACCACGCGCGCGCCCTGGCTGGCGAATACGGCGCGCGCCACCGGGTAGCCAGGTTCTTCCACGGCAACCGTGTCGCCCGGCTCCAGCAGGGTAAGCGCCAGCAGATGCAAGGCTTGCTGCGCGCCGCTGGTGACGAGCACCTGTTCCTCGGTGCAATGGATGCCGCGGCTGAAGGCAGCGTGGCCGGCAATCGCCGCGCGCAAGGCGGGCAAGCCTGCGACAGGGCCATAGCGGCCGCGCGCCTGCCCATCCTGGCGCAGCGCGTGCAGCAGGCAGGCGCGCCATTCATCTTGCGGGAAGTGCGCGGGGGTGGCGCGTCCGCCGATGAAGGCGTAGCGCGCGGGCGTTTCCTGGCTGGCCTGGCGCAAGGGCGTGGGCGTCGCTTCCCAGCGGGCGATGCGCTCGGCGCTGGCCAGCGGCGTGCTGGCGTGGCGGCGCTGCGGCGAGGCATGCGGGGTTTGCACGAAGCTGCCCACGCCGACCTTTCCTATCAGCAGTTTTTCATAAGCGAGCTTCTCATACACGTCGGACACCGTCTTGCGCGACAGGCCCACTGGCTGGCAAGCAGACGCGAGGGCGGCAATTGCTGGCCGTCGCTCAGGCGGCCCGAGCGGATGGCTTCGCTGAGCTGGCGATACAGCTGGCCGCCCAGGTCGCGCGTGCCGTCGATCAGGATATGTAGTTCCATGGAATATCTGTTGGTGGTCTGCCGTTTTTCGGCAGGATTGGCCTGCCGCGCGCGCTATGCGCGCTTCTACAATAGTGCATCTCTACTCTATCAAGGAATGCATCATGACACAGCAACGAATCGATTTCACACAAGCGTCACCGGACGCCGTCAAGGCCATGCGTGCGTTGGAAGCGGCCATCGCCAAGCTGGGCCTGGAACACTCGCTGCTCGAGCTGATCCGCCTGCGCGCCTCGCAAATCAATGGCTGCGCCTTTTGCGTGGACATGCACACGAGCGATGCGCGCAAGGCGGGCGAGACGGAGCGCCGCCTGTATGCGGTGTCGGTCTGGCGCGAAACGCCGTTCTTCACGCCGCGTGAGCGGGCCGTGCTGGCCTGGACGGAAGCGCTAACCCTGCTGCCGCAAGGTCATGCTTCGGACGAAGACTATGCGGCGCTGGCGCAGCAATTGACGCCGGCGGAGATGGTCAACGTCACCCTGGCCATCGGCTCCATCAATACCTGGAACCGCCTGGCTGTGGGCTTCCGCAAGATGCCCGAATAAATCCTGTGTTCGTTCGCGAACAGAGGCCTGGCTGGTTTCAGAGTAGGCTGGCAGGACAACTTGTCAGCGAGGAAACGGCCATGGAAGTCAATGTGAGCGAAGCAATTGAAAAGACCCCGGAACAGCTGGAAGAGGCGCGCCGCGCCTTCGTCGCCGAGTTGTGGCGGCGCTTTGAAACCTTGCAGGAGTGGGCTGTCAGCCACTGGCCCGACCAGCAACATCCCCTGAGTTCCGCCGACTTCGTCGAGGCGCGCAAGGAGATTTTGAGTTTGCGTTCGCCGGCCGGGTCCTTGAATCAGCCAGCCGTGCGTGATGCGGCGGAACCGGCCCCTGAGCAGGGCGGGGCGCAGTATGTCGATGTGACCCCCGCGCCCTGGCCGTAATCTGGCCTAGGCTTCAGCTTTACCCTGCGCAAACACCCAGCACAGCAAACTCACCAGCAGCCCCGCCATCACGCCATACGCCAGATTCAGGGCGCTGTCGAACAGCAACGGCGCCACCAGGCCCGAGACCAGCGCGAACAGCAGCATCTGGATGAACGACTGCATCGACGAGGCCAGGCCGCTGTTGTTGGGGAAGTGGTTCAAGGCCATCAGGGTCATCGGCGGCATGGCGATCGACAGGGCGAACGAGTAGAAGAAAAGGGGCAGCACGGCCCATGGCACTTCGGCGGCAAAGATATAGTTATAGCCGATGTTGGCCAGCGCTGCCACCAGCATCAGGATGAAGCCGGCCCAGATCATCTGGCGCTGGCTGTATCGGTGGGCGATTTTCGCCGACAGGGCCGAGCCGAACACCATGCCGCTAATTAAGGGAATGAACAGCCAGGCAAATGCCGTTTCCGGCAGGTGCAGGATGTTGATGATGAAGTAGGCGGCCGAGCCGATGTACAGGGCGAAGCCGCCAAAGGCGGCGCCGATGGCCGTCGACAGCAGCAGGAACTGGCGGTGGCACAGCACTTTCCAGTAATTGACGGCGATGTCGCCCAGGTGGAAGGCGTGGCGCTGCTCCTTCGGCAGGCTTTCCGGCAGCGCGCGCCAGACGACGATGAACATCAGCACGCCGAAGGCCGTGAGGAACCAGAAGATCGCCCTCCAGCCCAGTCCCACCTGCAGCCAGCCGCCCAGCACGGGCGCGATGGCTGGCGCCAGCGCGAACACCATCATGATGTGCGAGAGGATTTTCTGCGCGGCGGCGCCCGAATAGCGGTCTTGCACGATGGCGCGGCCGATGACGGAACCTGCGCCCGCCGACAAGCCCTGCAGCACGCGCCAGGCCAGCAGCCAGCCCAGCGACGGCGCCAGCGCGGCACCCACGGAGGCGATCACATACAGCACCAGCGAGACGAGAATCACGGGACGGCGGCCGAAGGAATCGGACAGGGTGCCGTAAAACAGCATCATGAAGGCGAACGTGAACAGGAAAAAGCTCAGGGTTTGCTGCACCAGCAGGGGGCTGGCATTGAAATCTTGCACGATGGCGGGGAAAGACGGCAGATAGGTGTCAATTGCAAGCGGTCCGACCATCGCCAGGCCCGCCAAAATCCAGGTTAATAATTTAGTCATGTTGAAGAGTGTTTTTGTTAGTCCGTCATTTTACGCTAGTGACTGGAATCGGGTTTGGCGCCGACGCTGTTTGTCATCCATATGTGTTTTTCGCATATGGAATATTGAAATTCTTCGTTTGCATCGCTTGTTGCCACCGCTATGCTGGGGCGACCCGGCTTGTTTGCCATTTTTGGAAGTGATACGCCATGCACAGCATTGATCCCGCAGCGCCCGCCGACGACACGCCCCAGTGGAACCTGGGGCCCGTGATCCTGGCCTTGCGCAGCTCGCGCGAAGACAAGCACAAGATCCGCCATAACGGCAGGGTGCGCGAACTGCCGTCGCGCGAGGCCTTGACCACCATCGTCAACGGCTTGTCGGCGGCCCTGTTTCCCACCCATTACGGGCGGCCTAACCTGACGGATGAAAGCATCGACTATTTTGTCGGCGACACGCTCAACACCACCCTGAACCGCCTTAGCGAGCAGGTACGGCGCGGCCTGTTATTTTCGGTGCCGGCCGGCGAGGAGCAGGATGCCGCCAGCGACGATGCGGCACTGGCGCAGCAGGCGCGCGACATCACGCGCGCCTTTGCCGCCAGCCTGCCCGAGATCCGCGCCTTGCTGGTGTCGGACGTGCAGGCCGCCTACACGGGCGACCCGGCCGCCACCTCGGTGGCCGAGATCATGCTGTGCTATCCGGGTACTATCGCCATCCTGTACCACCGCCTGGCGCACCGCCTGCATGCGCTGGGCGCGCCGTTCCTGGCGCGCCTGATCGCCGACATCGCGCACACGCTGACGGGCATCGACATCCACCCTGGCGCGCACATTGGCGCATCCTTCTTCATCGACCACGGCACGGGCGTGGTGATCGGCGAGACGGCCATCATCGGCCAGCGCGTGCGCCTGTACCAGGCAGTCACCCTGGGCGCCAAGCGCTTTCCTGCGGATGCCAGCGGTGCGCTGATCAAGGGCACGCCGCGCCACCCCATCGTCGAAGACGACGTGGTCATCTACGCGGGCGCGACCGTGCTGGGGCGCATCACCATCGGCGCAGGATCGACCATCGGGGGGAATGTGTGGCTGACGCAGAGCGTGCCGCCTGAGAGTAACGTGTCGCAGGCGCAGATGCGCAACGACTAGGAAGAGTACCCGAGAAAACGCCCATGGCGGCGCTGCAGCGCCTTGGCGTACTAGCGTACTGCCTGCGGCGCTGCGCCTGGTCCTGAACGTTTTTCGGGCACTCTTCATGCCGGGGGGAGCCCCCGGTTTTGCAACGACCTTACTTCACCGTCAGCGCTTCATAACGTGCCACGGGCACGCCATCTTTCAGCAGCAGCAATTCCTGGTCGGCGTAGCGGTAGCCATTGACTTCGCCCAGGGTGGTCAAGAGCAGACGCTCCAGGTCCATGTCCTGCGGCTGGCACATCATCATGGTGCCGGCCAGCTGCGAGAAGGCCAGGGTGCTGACGCCATCGCTGGTGTAGCCGCCCATCATCTGGTTGCAGCCGCTGTGGCCACTGGCGCGGCCTTCGGCCAGCAGCAGGGTCACTTCGCGCTGTTCAGTTGCTTTGCGCAGCACTTGCTTGCCCTTCAATTCCATCAGCTTCCATTGCGTCTGTGTCAGCTTGGGCGCCGGCTTGGCGGGCGAGGTGGCGCCGGGCGCGGCGGCGGCGGCATCGCTGCGCACGGGCGTTTGCGCGCAGCCGGCAGTGATGGCCACGATGGCGGCGAGGGGAAACAGTCTGGCGAGTGTGAACATGGCAATCCTTCTTCAAATGGATGGCGCCAGCGTAGCAGATTGGCGTCAGGCCAGCGTGCACGGTTGACAAGCTTACTGGCAAGCTTACTGCTGTTTTTCCTGGTCCAGACGAGAGTCGAGCAAGGTGCGCGCCGCCGCCACGTAGGCGCGGCAGGCCTGCGGATCGACAAAGGCATCGCTGCCGCCCGTGACGCTCGCCTCCAGCCGCTCCCACAATTGCGATGCTTCCGGGTGCGCCGAAATGAGCACGTCGCAGGGCAGTTTTTCCAGGCTTTCGAAGCTGTGGCGTAAATCCGCCAGCGCGTGTGGATATTCGCTGCTGGCGCTGAATTTGAAGCCGGGGCGCGAGACGGCGTTGAGGCTATCCGCGTACACCATGTTCAGGCAGCGCGGGCCGTCGCACGATAGCCACGTCCAGCTCAGGCCTCCGGGCGTGTGGCCTGGCGTGGCATGCGCCGTCAGTTCGATGGAGCCGACCTTGAACTGGCCGCCGTCGCGCGCCAAACGCATGTCTTTCACGGGCGGGTACTTGGGCAGCGCGTGGTATTGCGGGTCGTCCGGCCCCACTTCGCCCGACGCCAGGTCCAGCGCCGCCGACGGGCTGGCGGCCACCAGTGCATTGCTGCGCCGCTGCAGTTCGGCCAGGCCGCCCGCATGGTCGATATGGCCGTGCGAATTGAGTATCAGCTTGACGTCCTCGATGCGAAAGCCCAGCGTGTCGATATTGGCGATGATCTTGGGCGCCGATTCCGGCAGGCCGCCGTCGATCAGCACATGGCCCTGCGGCGACGTCACCAGCACGGAACTGAGGCCTTTCACGCCCACATAATAGGTATTGCCGAAGATGCGGAACGGCGCCTGGTCGGCATTCCAGGCGGCGCAGACATCGCAGCCCGGCGTCTGCGCCACTGCCAGGGAGCCATGGCCTGCCAGCAGCGCCAGAGCCAGCGCGCGTGTGAGAGTGAGGGGCATTGCAATCCTTATCCGTGTTGCCAAGGTGGCGTATGCTGACACGGAACGGGGCTGGACGCAAACGCATCCTTGCATGCATAGCTGTTGGCGAAGCTGGTGTTCAGGCCGCAGCCAGGGTGGCGCTGCCGGGTGTGATGCTGACCTGGCGTCCCGCGTGATCGGCGGGCAGGCGCGGGCCTTGGCCGAAGACCTTGTGGCGTAGGCTGCCTTCCTCGTAGCGGGTGCGGTAGCGGCCGCGCCGCTGCAGTTCCGGCACGATGTGGGCCACCACGTCGGCCATGCTGTCGTGCGCCACGGCGAAGGCCAGATTAAAGCCGTCGATGCCCGTCTCGTCCAGGGCCGCATCGAGGCTGCCCCGGTACACGTCATATACGCCCAGCACGTCGGCAAGAAAAACCGCATCGAACAGGCCCGCTTCCAGCAGCTGCGCCAGTTCCGTCCAGTGTTCGGGGTCGGTATAGCGGTGGCTGCGGTCGCGCGCATGCGTCCACAGCCCCGGCGACTGGTGGCCTACGGTATTCATCTGGAAGGCGTTGAAGCGTAGCGTCTTTGCCATGGCTCATTTTGCCGCCGTCTGCAAGGCTTGCTGGTAGTCGGGTTTCGAGTAGCCGGCAAAGTGCTTGTTCGTGATGTCGAGGAATTCGCGCGAGCGATAGGCGGCCGCCAGGTCTTTTGCGAACTGCTTGTCCTTGTCTGCCGTGCGCACGGCCACCAGGTTGATGTAGTCGGGAGAGATTTTCTCGGCCACCAGCGCGTCCGTCAGTTTCAGTCCGGACGCCAGCGCATAATTACCGTTGATGAAGGAGTAGTCGGTGTCGCCCAGGGAGCGTGGCAGCTGCGCCGCTTCCAGCGGCAGCAGCTTGATTTTCTTCGTGTTGACGGCGATATCCCTTTCCGACGCGCGCACGGGGTCGTAGCTGGCGCGCAGCTTGATCCAGCCCAGCTGGTCGAGCAGCACCAGCGCGCGCGCCTGGTTGGTCGGATCGTTCGGCAAGCCCACCGTCGTGCCTTCCTTTACCTCGTCCAGGGTCTTGTACTTCTTGCTGTAGATGGCGATTGGCGCCGTGGGTATCGTGATCAGGTCTGTCAGCGCCAGCTTGTGCTCGAGCGCGAATTTCTTCAGGTAGACGATGTGCTGGAACACATTGGCATCCAGCGAACCTTTGGCCAGCGCAAAGTTCGGCTGGATGTAGTCATTGAATTCCACCAGCTTGACCTTGTAACCCTGTTTTTCCAGGATAGGCTTGATACCCAGCTTGATCTGGTCCGCGTACGGTCCGGCGCTGGTGCCGATGGTGATTTCCTTCGGGGCCTTGGCGTGGACAAGGTTGCTGGTCAGGGTGAGGCTCAGGGCGGTAAGCAACACGGTGCGGCGGGCGATGGTCATGCTGCCTCCTTGGTGGTGAATGATGAGTACGCGGTCGGCTCGGGCGGCGTGCCGGTCAAGGCAAAGCGCCCCAGGTCGCGCAGCTTGTAGTCGATGGGGTCGTGCAGGGTATGCACGCGCACGTTACGCCAGTAGCGGTCGAAGCCATACTGGGCCGAGGTGGAACGGGCGCCCGTCAGCTCGAACATCTGGCTGCTGATTTCCAGTCCCGCCTTGTGCGCCAGGCACTTGGCTTCGGCCACGGACACGGCCAGCGCGCCCTTGCGGAACACTATTTCCATTTCCTGCGGCAGGGCGACTGCCTGAAAATGCACATTGCCGCTGTCCGTCTGGCGCTGGCCGAAGGCGTCCCAGTCCGCCTGCACGGTGACGCCCTCCTGGCGCGTGGGCAGGGCGGCGATCAGCGCCGTTTGCGTGGGTGCGTGCCAGGCGGAGATAGTCAGCCAGTCGGAACCGACGGAGCCGGAAGAAAAGCGCTTGATGCCGTCGAGGAGGTAACCGTCATCGCTATCGATGGCCGTGACGCGTTTGTCGAGAGGATTCAAGGCATTGCCCCAGAACAGACGCTCGTCGACGATGAGGGCCAGCAGGCGGCGCTGCTGCTGCGCGCTACCGTATCGCTGCAGGCCGGCCAGCTGCAAATGGTGGAAGGCGAAGACATGCGCCAATGCGCTGTCGGCGCGCGCCAGGATGCGGATCACCTGGTACACGAGGGGCCAGGATGCGCCCTGGCCGCCGAATTCGACGGGAATCGACAAGGTCAGCAAGCCTGAATCGCGCAGCCCTTCGCGTTCCTGGGCCGCGTGGCCGCCGGCCTGGTCGCGGGCATTCGCCGTTTCGGCCAGGCGCGCGGCCAGCGCGGTGGCAATGCGGATGGCGTCTTGCAGCGGCTCCTGTGCGCAGGCCGGCATCGGCTACATGACCATGAATGCCCGCGAATTTTTGCAAACGGACGTGGTGCTGGTGGGGATCTTGCTGTACGCCTTGCTGGGCAAGCTGGCCGATTTGTTCTCGCGGGGGCTGGAACGCCACTGCCTGCGCTGGCATCCCGCCTACCGATAGTGACGAAATGAGGAAAGAAAAAACCATGCTGCTCGCCCCCATCCAGATCGAAACGGATTTTTTGTCGCTCTTCGTGCAGTACGACCACACCAGCGCGCCGCCGCAAGCCAGGGGCACGCCGTCTGCCCCGCTGGCGCGCCGCGGCGTGCCTTTGGAACTGACGCAATTGAGCAAGGCGTATGGCGAACGCCCGGTCCTGAACAACGTCGACCTGCAGCTGGAGGCGGGCGAATTCGTCGCCATCGTGGGGCGCAGCGGCTGCGGCAAGAGCACCTTGCTGCGCACCATCGCGGGCCTGGAAAGCATCGACGAGGGCAAGGTCGCCATCGGCAGCGGCGTGGGCGCGCCCGATATCCGCATCATGTTCCAGGAATCGCGGCTGCTGCCGTGGAAGACAGTGCTAGCCAACGTGGCTCTGGGCTTGCCGCGTTCCGTCGGCGCGGCGGCCGCCTCGCTGTGGACGGTGGGTCTGGCAGAACGGGCGGACGATTGGCCGGCGGCCTTGTCGGGCGGGCAGAAGCAGCGCGTGGCGCTGGCGCGCGCCCTTGTGCACGAACCGCAATTGCTGCTGCTTGACGAGCCCTTGGGGGCGCTCGACGCGCTGACGCGCATCGAAATGCAGCAGCTGATCGAGTCGCTGTGGCTGGCGCGCGGTTTCACGGCCGTGCTGGTGACGCACGATGTTGCCGAAGCGGTGGCCCTGGCCGACCGGGTGCTGTTGATCGAGGATGGGCGGATTGCCCTGGACGTGCGGGTAGACTTGCCGCGCCCCCGCCAGCGCGGCCATGCGGCTTTCGCCGCGCTGGAGCAGGCTATTTTGTCGCCGGTACTGCAATCGCAGGGGCAGATAACTGCGCCAGCACGATGAAACCATCCGCATCGACGGTTGCCACGATGCTCTCGTAGCTGTCGATGGCGGGGTGGTGCGTGACCAGCGGGTGCGCATGCGTGGCGGTGACGACGATGATCTTCGCGCCGGCCGCCTCACCCGCCTCGATGCCGACCGACGCGTCTTCGAACACCAGGCAATCCAAGGGCGCCACGCCCAGTTTTTCAGCCGCCAGCAAGTAGCAATCGGGCTTCGGCTTGCCCGCCTTGACGTCTTCCGCCGTCACCATGATGGCGGGAATTGGCATGCCGGCCGCCTTCAGGCGTGCAGTGGCCAGCGCGCGCGGGGCCGACGTGACGATGGCCCATTGCGCAGGCGGCAGCGATTGTAAAAAGCGCAGCGCGCCCGCAATTTCAATAATCCCATCCACATCGATGATTTCTGCATCCGTGATGCCCTGCGACTCGCGCTGCGCGTCGACGCCGGGCAAGCGCAGTTTGGCGATGGTGTCGACCGAGCGCGCGCCATGGATGGTGGGTAAAAAGGCTGCCACGTCCAGGCCCTGGCGCTGCGCCCAGATACCCCAGATGCGTTCGGCGGCGGCGATGGAATTGATGACGGTGCCGTCCATGTCAAACAGAAAAGCGCGGTAGCGGCCGGCGGCCGATGGTGGCGGGGGTGAAGGCGGCGAGGGCAGTGCAGACATGGCTTCCTTCCGGATGATGGGATGGAAGCCATTGTAACGGCAGTCGATTTTTATTTCACAGGTAGACCGATTCAAAGCGGGCGACGGGCGCGCCATCCTTGAGCAGGATCAGGTATTCGCCATCGAAGCGGTAGCCCGTCACGCTGTTCAAATTGGCCAGCACGGCGCTTTCCAGTTGCATCAACGGCGGCGGGCAGGCCATGCGCGAGCCGGCCAGCTGCGTGAAGCGCAGGGCCGTGCCGGCCAGCGTGTAGCCGCCCATCACGCGGTTGCAGCCCGTAAAACCGTGGACCTTGCCATCGTCGGTGAGGGTGATGCGCACTTCGCGCTCTTGCTCCGGCGTCATCGTCACGGGGGCGCCATCGAGTTCTGTCAGCTTCCAGTAGGTATTCGTCAGGCTGTAGCTGGGCGTGAGGCCCGTGTCCGGCTTGGCGCCGTCGGACGTGGTGGCGCAGCCGCCGGCCATGGCGATGGCGGCGACGAGGGACAGGTATTTAAAGTGATGCGTCAGGCGATGCAGCATGCGATGCTCCTGTGAGGGTGGAATGCCAGCAGACTAGCAGGTTTTTCGCGCCAGCCAGCGTACGGCAGCGGCGATTATTTTCATTTTGTCAGCCTTGGCATTACACTCATGCTTTCTGCTGTTTCAACTTTATCGGGGAGCCGGGCCGATGCTGCATGCACAAGCGCTGGATAATCGACGGGTCGCCACCAGTGCCGACCAGGGCGATTGCATGAAGCATCAGGTCGGCAAGCCCAAGACCTTGGCGAGATAGTCGGCATTCCAGCCAGCTTTTAAGCGTTTGGTAGCGATGCCGGCCTTGGTTGTCTTTTCGTTTTTCAGTAAA
>NZ_PEBS01000129.1 GCF_002869965.1 Janthinobacterium sp. ROICE36 | reverse complement strand
AGTTATGCCTGATGACCATAGCAAGTTGGTCCCACCCCTTCCCATCCCGAACAGGACCGTGAAACAACTTTGCGCCGATGATAGTGCTGCAACCAGTGTGAAAGTAGGTTATCGTCAGGCTTGTTATTCGTAGTAGAAGAAAACCCCACCGGACTCCGGTGGGGTTTTTTTTCGTCGGCAGGTTTTATCCTCAATATGCATCGTTCGATGCTACAGTGTCCGCTACACCACGAAACGCATGCAGATGGATTATCAACAGCTCTCAGCCCAGCGGCGCAGCCATCCGGCGTGGCGCCTTCTTGCTGCCGATCATGCACCAATGATCGCCAGTTTCCTGCATCGTCATTTTATAACGCCCAATATCCGCACCATCGCACGCGGACAACTGGCGTCCCATCTGGACGACCATCTGTATCATCTGCATGAAATGGCTGGGGAGGTATTGTTTCCCAAAAGCGCTACAGCTTATCTGGACGACTGGGCTTCTGACGAGCGCGGCTGGCTGCGCAAATATTATCCGAGCGGCCAGGATGAGCCACACTATGATCTGACCTCGCCGACCGAACAGGCGATCGCCTGGCTGCTGGGCTTGGGCCAGCGCCAATTCATCGGTACCGAATCGCGCCTGATGACGGTATTCGATTTGCTGCAGCAAATTATCGATGGCACGGAATTGAACCCCCGTACCCGTATCGCCGAGCTGCAAAAACGCAAGGCGGCGATCGATGCGGAAATCGCGCAAATCGCCCAAGGCCGGCTCGAGATGATGGAACCGACCCAGATACGCGAACGCTTCCTGCAAATGTCGTCCACTGCGCGTGAA
This sequence comes from Janthinobacterium sp. ROICE36, assembly GCF_002869965.1. Lineage (GTDB taxonomy): Bacteria > Pseudomonadota > Gammaproteobacteria > Burkholderiales > Burkholderiaceae_D > Janthinobacterium. The sequence continues at coordinate 6,458 of NZ_PEBS01000129.1, read as the reverse complement.
CTGTTGTCCGATTTTCGCGCCGTCGAACATAATTTTCGCAGCCTGGACCGCTCGGTGCGGGAGCGCATTGCTACCTGGGAGGGCAGCAAGGGTGAATTGCTGCAGGAAATTTTCGGCAAGCGCGATGTGATCGCCGATTCCGATGAAGGCAAGAGTTTTCGCGCCTTCTGGGATCTGTTGATGTCGCCATCGCGCCAGGATGAATTGACGGCGCTCTTGAATGCGGTCATGGCACTCGATCCGGTACGCGAACTGGCGCCTGATGGCCGCTTGCTGCGGATTCATTACGACTGGCTGGAGGCGGGCGAAGTGACGCAGCGTACGGTGGCGCGTTTGTCCGAACAACTGCGGCGCTATCTGGACGATCAAGCTTGGCTGGAAAATCGCCGCATCATGCAATTAATACGCGATATAGAAAAAAAGGCGCTCGATGCGCGCGCCGTCGTCGAGCATGCCGCCTTTATCGACATCGACGCCGCAGCGCCGAATGTGCTGGCACCGATGGACCGCACCTTGTTTACGCCACCGTTCAAACCCGTCATCTTGCAGGGCATGCTCGATGAAGCGGCCGAACCGGTGCCGTCGGATGCCTTGTTCGAGCAAGTCTATGTCGATCGCCTGAAACTGGCGTCGCATATCCGGCGCGCGCTGCAGGAGCGCAAACAAGTGTCGCTCGCCGCATTGATCGCTGAGTACCCGCTCGAGCAAGGTCTGGCGGAACTGGCCACTTATCTGAGCCTGGCAACGCAGGAATTGCCCAGCGTGATCGACGATACGCAAGAAGAAACGATACACTGGACCGATACTCAAGGTCGTGCGCGTGTCGCCACGGTGCCTCTCCTTATTTTCAGCGCATGATGAACTCTTCCAGTGAAACCCATTACAGCCAGATCCTGATCGCCTTGATGCAAGGAGTGTTGTATCAGGAAAACGATGTCGCCTTGTGGCAGCCCCTGCAGCTGTTGCAAGCGCGCGTGCGTGATTATTGCCAGCACATCGGCCTGGAACTGATCCTTGATGAAGCCGAGGGCTATGCCTATCTGCGTCAGCGCGCCACGCCGGAAGGGGAGGTTGCGCTGCCGCGCCTGGTGCCGCGCCGCCAGCTCAGTTATCCGGTCAGTTTGATTTTGGTGCTGTTGCGCAAAAAACTGGTGGAATTCGACAGCAATGCCGGCGACACGCGATTGATTATCAGCCGTGAGCAGATCACCGAACAATTGCGCCTTTTCTTGCCCGATACCGCGAATGAAGCGCGTTTGCTCGACCGCATGGAGACGCATTTGAACAAAGTGGTGGAACTCGGCTTCCTGTATCGTTTGCGTGGACAGGATCAGCAATTCGAGGTGCGGCGCATTTTGAAGGCCTTTGTCGATGCGCAATGGCTCAGTGATTTCGAGCAACGCCTGAACGATTATGCCAGCCATGGGGTGGGACTGTCGGAGGATGCGGGATGACGGCGCGTGACCATGAGGACGGCGCAACGCCCCAGCTTGATTTCACCGACCCGGCGGCCCTGGAGCGTGCCGGTTTTCGCCTGCATCACTTCGAAGTCTTGAATTGGGGCACCTTCCATGCGCGCGTGTGGAAACTGCATCCGGGCGGCGATAATCTGCTGCTGACCGGCGATATCGGTTCGGGCAAGTCGACGCTGGTCGACGCGATCACCACCTTGTTGGTGCCCGCGCAAAAAATTTCCTACAACAAGGCCGCTGGCGCCGACGCGCATGAGCGCAGCCTGCGCACCTATGTGCTGGGCCATTACAAATCGGAACGCGGCGACAGTGGTAGTACGGCGCGGGCGGTTGCCTTGCGCGACCAAAATACCTATGCCGTGATTCTTGGCGTGTTTTATAACGAGGGCTACGATCAGACTGTGACGTTGGCGCAGGTCTTCTGGCTCAAGGATGCGCGCGGCCAGCCCGAACGCTTTTATGTGGTGGCGGACAGTGCCCTGTCGATCGCGGATCAGTTTGCCGGCTTCGGCACCGACATCAACCAGTTGCGCAAGCGCTTGCGTGCGAGCAAGGGCGTCGTTCTGCACGATACCTTTCCGCCCTATGGCGCAGATTTCCGCCGCCGCTTTGGCATCGGTAATGAACAGGCGATGGAATTGTTTCATCAGACGGTGTCGATGAAATCGGTCGGCAACCTGACCGAATTTGTGCGCGAGCATATGCTGGAAGCGTTTCCCGTCGAAGAGCGCATTGCGGCGCTGATCGCCCACTTTGATGATCTGCACCGCGCACATGAAGCCGTACTCAAAGCCAAACAACAGATCGAGCAATTGCTGCCGCTGACTGCCGATTGCGCACGCCATGCCAGCTTGCAGCAGCAAGATGAGCAATTGCGCGGCTGCCGCGAAGCGCTGCGACCATGGTTCGCTGCCTTGAAAAGTGAGCTGCTGGAAAACCGCCTGCAACAACTGGCACTGGAGCTGGAAAAAACGGCGGCGCGCCTGCAGTGGCTGCAACAGTTGCGTAGCGAGCAAGGCCTGCGTCGTGATGATATTCGCGAAGCCATTTCCGCCAATGGCGGTAATCGCCTGGCCCAGATCGACGCCGAGATTGCGCGCCAGCAAGCGCTGAAGGATGAGCGTGCGCGGCGCGCGGCGCAATATGATGAATTGGCGCAAGCGCTGGGCTTGCCGGGTGCGACCGATGACGAAGACTTTCGCGCCAATCTGCGTGCCATGCACAGTGGCCAGGCACAATGCGTGGCGCAACGTGACGAATCGAATAGCCGCCTGACCGAGGCCGGCGTGACGTTGCGTGAATTGCGCAGTAGCCATGGGGACTTAACGGGAGAACTCGAATCGTTGCGCCAGCGCCGCTCGAATATTCCTGGCCAGATGCTGAAACTGCGCGACTTGCTATGCGGCGCGCTCGATCTCGATGGCGACGAGCTCCCCTTTGTTGGCGAGTTGATCCAGGTACGCGACGATGCCGGCGAGTGGGAAGGGGCAGCCGAACGCCTGCTGCACAATTTCGGCTTGGCGCTGCTGGTGCCGGAACCCCATTATGCGGCGGTGGCGGCGTGGGTTGACCGCAGCCATCTTGGCGCCCGCCTGGTGTATTTTCGGGTACGCGCGGTCAATGTGCCTGAAGCGCGGCCACTGCATCCGGATTCACTGGTGCGCAAGCTGTCGGTCAAGCCTGATTCGGCGTTTTATCCATGGATCGTGGGGGAACTGGCGCGGCGTTTCGACTATGCCTGCTGTGGCTCGCTACAGCAATTCCAGCGCGAAAAACTGGCCATCACGCGCAACGGTCAGATCAAGGCAGGTGGTGAGCGCCACGAAAAGGATGACCGTCATCAATTGCAAGACCGTACCCGTTATGTGCTGGGCTGGAGCAACCAGGCCAAAATCGCGGCGTTGGAAAAGCACGCACGTGACTTGTCGTTGCGCATTACTGCCCATGTTACGCGCATCAGCGCACTGGGGCTGGAATTCAAAACGCAGCAGGATCGCGTGGGCCAGTGGCAGCAATTGGCGCTGTTCCAGCATTTCGGCGATCTGGACTGGAAGCCGCTGTTGCTGGCGATCGAACAACTGCTGCGAGAAAAAGAGGCACTGGAGGCGGCGTCCGATCTGTTGCAAGAGCTGCAGGGTCAGCTTGAGGCGCTGATACAAGCACAAGCCAAAACGGATGACGACATCAGCCGTCATACCACCGAGCACGCCAGGCTCAGTGAACGCCAGGAGCAGGCCAGCGGCCACTTCGCCGATTGCGCGCAGTTGCTGGACGCCACGCCAATGTCCGCGCGTGAGTTGTATTTTCCCTTGCTGCTGCAGTTGCAGCCGGAAGCCCTGGGCGAACACAAGCTGACGGTGGAGTCGTGCGACAACCGTGAAAAAGACATGCGCGGTTTCCTGCAGGCGCGTATCGATGCCGACAGCAAGAAAATCGCCGGTTTGCGCGACCGTATCATCAGTGCCATGCGCGATTACGTGACGGCCTGGCCGCTCGATACGCGTGAAGTCGATGTCAGCGTCAATGCCGCCGCTGAATTTGACAAGATGCTGGCGGCACTGCAGGCCGATGATTTGCCGCGCTTTGCGCAGCGTTTCAAAGAACTACTCAATGAAAATACGATCCGCGAAATTGCCGGCTTCCAGTCGCAGCTCAAGCGCGAGCGCGAAACCATACGCGAACGCATCGACATTATCAATCGCTCTTTGCACGATATCGATTACAACCCCAACCGTTACATCGCACTGGAAGCCGAACCAAATCTGGATGCCGACCTGCGCGACTTCCAGGCCGACTTGCGCGCCTGTACCGAAGGCGCGCTGACAGGGTCGAGCGACGAAGAATATTCGGAAGCGAAATTTTTGCAGGTGAAAACTATTATCGAGCGTTTCCGTGGCCGCAGCGGCAGCGCCGAGGTCGACAAGCGCTGGACGCGTAAAGTCACCGATGTGCGAAACTGGTTTGTCTTTTCGGCCTCCGAGCGCTGGCGTGAAGACGACCGCGAGCATGAACATTACACTGATGCGGGCGGCAAGTCCGGTGGCCAGAAGGAAAAGCTGGCCTATACCGTGCTGGCCGCCAGCCTGGCATATCAGTTCGGCCTCGAATGGGGCGTGGTGCGTTCGCGCTCGTTCCGCTTTGTCGTCATCGACGAAGCGTTCGGCCGCGGTTCGGACGAATCCGCGCGATATGGACTGGAATTGTTCAAGCGCATGAATTTGCAATTGCTAATCGTCACGCCTTTACAAAAAATTCATATCATCGAACCCTATGTTGCCGGGCTGGGCTTCGTGCACAGCGAAGAAGGGCGGCAATCGATGTTACGTTGCCTGAGCATCGAGCAGTACCAGGCCGAGCGCCAGGCGCGCAGCGCATGAGCGAGGTGAACAATAAGTGGACCACGCCGGCCGCCATCCAGGCGCAACTGCTGCGCCTGTGGGACAGCGGCCGCTGGCTGGCCGCACACGTCAGCGGTACGCCGCTGTTTCCCTTGACGCTGGCCGTGCGCCAGCCCGGCGCCGCGATACTGGGTGAGCAGTTCGACGCAGTGCGGAGCTGGATACGGCAACTGGAAGAAGGCAGCAAAAACCACCGGGGCTACGGGTTTGTGATCGAGTGGCGTGAGATCAATCATCGCCAGCTGGGACGCAACAGCTTGCCGGAAAAAATCGTGCTGGCCGATGAAGCCGACGCCTTGCGCTTGATCGGCAAGGCTGCGGACAAGCGGCGTTTCGAGCAGCTCGCCGCTACTACCCTGCAGCTGTTTCCTGCGCTGGCCGGTTGGCTGGAGCACCGTCCGATGACGGTGCTGGAACAAGCGGGCGCATGGGCGCGCATTCTGGCGACCCTGCAATGGTTTGTCGTTCATCCACGGCCGCAGCTGTATTTGCGCGAACTCGATATCGCTGGTGTTGACAGCAAGTTCATTGAAACGCGCAAGGCACTGCTGGCGGAATTGCTGGACCAGTTGTTGCCGCCTGATGCCGTCAATGTAGACGCCGTTGGCGCGCGTCAGTTTGAAGCGCGCTATGGCTTGCTGGCCAAGCCGGCCCTGATACGCTTTCGCTTGCTTGACGTGCGCCATCATATCGGCGGCCTGTCCGACCTGAGCGTGCCGGTAGCACAGTTTGCCACGTTGCACACCGGCGTGAACCGGGTCTTCATTACAGAGAACGAAATCAACGGCCTGGCGTTTCCGGATATGGCGGACAGCATGGTGATCTTTGGCGGCGGCTATGGCATCGAGCGCCTGGCCGATGTGCGTTGGCTCGATGACAGGCAGATCATCTACTGGGGCGATATCGATACGCATGGCTTTGCCATTCTCGACCGCTTGCGCTCCTTCCTGCCGCAGGCGCGTTCCATGCTGATGGATACGGCGACTCTGGAAGCGCATCGCTTGCTGTGGGGTAGTGAAGAGGCGCACAAGCGTTATGCCGGCAGCCTGAGCCGGTTGACGCCAGACGAGCATGCATTATTTCAAGTGCTGCGCGACGATGTGCTGGGGGAACGCCTGCGCATGGAGCAGGAACGTCTGGGTTTTCATTGGGTCAGCGCGGCGATACAAAATATCTGACGCAGGCCCTTGCTTCTATAGCGTCGCCTTGCTATAGTTCGGCCCCACGATGCAACGCAGTGATTTTAGCGAAACAAAGGGGCCGCCGGAAACGGCGATGCAGTAAAAAGAAGGTTGACGACATGCTGAAAAAGCTTCATACTCTTCTTTCTTCGCAGCTGACAAACACAACGCTTTGTCGATAGCACGAAAGCAGCACCGAATACCGTTCTTTAACAATTAACAGTCGATAAGTGTGGGCATTTGATGTAAGTGCAGCAGCGATCTTCGGATTGCTGTAAAGCTTAAAATATCAAATGTTCACAAGAAATAATGAAATAGGATACTTCTTCGGAAGTAGCCTGTCAGTTTTTTGAGTGAGCAAATCTTTTGCAATGCAAAAGATTTGGATGGTAGTGATACTGTCCGAC
>NZ_PEBS01000128.1 GCF_002869965.1 Janthinobacterium sp. ROICE36 | reverse complement strand
GTGCGCTCATTTGGCTGAGCGCGTGCTCTTTCTTCTCGTTGGTGTATTTTGTCATCGTCAAATCCATCGCCCCAGGGCTGATTAGAACTCCAAATGCTGGAGGCGACAACTATTTTGACAGAGGGGGGGGAGAAAATGTTGCGGACCTGGTCCACGTCGTTCAAGCGCTGGCTGATTGAAAATAAGAGCCGACTGCTCAAGGGCGTCAACAGCGACCGCCGGCATGTCAGCGAAGGCGCCATCGCCTGTGAGCATCGGCCTCCCGACGTCCAGAGCTGGGGCGACCTGCACAAAACCTATTTCAAGGAGTTTGCACCTTCGATGTACCACTTTGAAGAAGCACCGATGGCGCGTGTTTTCAAAAAAGTCTTCGAAAAGTGGCAGAACGAGACGGCAGTGCCGGAGACGATTGCAGCTTAAGGCCCAGGCATAAATGACGAAGCCACCTGAGGGTGGCTTTCGTTTAACTCACGGCGGCTTGGTACGGATGTGGTCGGATTATCATCGCCATGTGCTCCGGTCATGAAGCAAGTCAGGGGTACGCGGATGGCGGAACCTGCCATCCGACCAGTTCAGCGGTTCGGCGCATTACCCATCTGGCCTCTGGCTCGGATACCCAGCCCGTTGCAATCAGTCGCGGCAAATATTGGTCGAGAATCTCAGTCTCTGACATGTGCGAGCGTTTCCCGGCTTTGGACTCAAGGGACTTAACGGACAGCTGTTGTGCTAGGTCTTCGCAGTTGTTCCAGCGCTCGAGTAGCTCCGGCGGCGAGCAGCCAGGGCTGTAGAAACGGCCTTGGTACCGATTCATGGAAAATTTAGGCTGGGCGCCTGAAACGGCCCCTAAGTTGCTTGGACGTGGGAAATCTAATGGCAGCGCGGCAAAGAGCGCCGCTTCCGATTCGTCTTGCAGCTCATCGCCGGGTTCAGTATTCATATTGTCTTTTGCATCGATATTGGCCTCTCGCTATGATACTCCAGCGTCGAGTTCTCGGCCTGGAAGGCTTCGATGAGCATGCACCTTCAGGCCATCTTGGCTGACGATGGACTTCCACCAGCAGCAAACCAAGCCATGCCCCAGCGTGCCGCCTGGCGTTTCGCTTCTGGCGTCGTGGCTGCGATGAGGCGGTCCATTGCGACTCCTGCTCGATGGATTGCGTAAGCCTTGTGATTACCTCGAAATTTCCGGTAGGCCATGCAATGCCCCTAAATGGAGAAGTTTAAGGGCGCGCCTTCCATTTGTCACCTGCCCAAGTGCTTTCGCACATCGGCAGCCATCACGCCGACGTCCTTAACAGCCTGTGCCAGCTCGTCGCGACTCACGCCCAGCTCCTGTGTCCAATAACGAACCTCGTGTTCTTCATGCATATTGATGCGGATGCGGTCCTGTTGACCGCGATTATTCAAGTCGTCTGACATAGCGCTTCTCCTTAAAATAAGTCTTACGGTAACACTCACAATGCCCCACCTCTGTTAGCTCCCGCACGATGGAAGCTGCACCAGACCGTCATGCCGCAGTGACAGTGGGAGCTTGCAACCTTCTCTTATCCTGCTCAGTCTTTCATTGCTAAAAACATATCTTCACCTAGAGTTCAATGGGTACCCTCAACGATTTTTAAATTCAAGTTGACAACAAAATCTCCTTGCTAGGTCATACAGTAGCCGACTATACTAAAAATACTGTATATAAACACAGGTAAAAAAAGCAATGATTGCCACCCCACTCGAAATAACGCCTGCTAGCAAAGTCGCTCTAGACCAGGCCTTGCGCTCTAGCGTATGGCGGGCCAGTGAGCTCGCCGTGTCGCGCGCTACCACCGTGGGCACCGGCTACGAGAAGTTGGATAAGGAGTTGCCCAATAGCGGCTGGCCGCGCTCATCTCTTGTTGAGCTCCTGGTCGAGCAACATGGAATCGGCGAAATGCAACTGCTGAAGCCCTGCCTGGCCAGGCTGTCGCAAAAAGAGCGCATAGCATTCGTACAGCCGCCGTATCTGCCCCACTCGATGGCATGCCGGTCGTGGCATTTAAATAACCGAAATCTGTTGTGGTTGAGACCGCAAAGTTCAGCGGACGCCTTGTGGTCTGCGGAACAGATTCTCAAAAATGGCAGTTGCGGGGCAGTGGTGATTTGGCAGTCGAACGTGCGTCCAGAGTCACTTAGGCGGTTAAATCTCGCAGCTCAGAGTACCGATACCTGGTTATGGCTCGTTCGGCCCCTGGCGGCGGCTTCAGACGCTTCTGTATCGCCTTTACGCATTGCACTGCGCCCTGCAGCTGGAGGTGTATCGGCAGACATCATTAAACGCCAAGGGCCGACATGCGACGCCCCGATTTTTATACCACTCGTAGACATGCCGGTTGCCCACAAGCCGGTCCCTGAAAATGAAAATGCTGTTGAGTGTGTACCTACCACTCCTACCTCTCGAGTGTATGCGTCCGCGATGGTCTGAAGCCGCAGCCTTTGTCGTTATCGACAAAGGCGCCGTTCTGACAATGTCACGTGATGCAGCGCGTGACGGGGTGCGCGTGGGCATGCGCACCGGCGGCGTGTCCGCTGTATCACCCGCCACCCAAACCCTAGAGCGCGCTCCGGAACAAGAGACCAGAGCGATGGAGGCAATCGCGACCGCGCTGATGCAATACACACCGGAAGTGACGTTCCAGCCAGATTTCTCGGTACTGCTAGATGTGAGCGCCAGTCTCACTCTGTTTCGAGGTCCTCATGCACTGTGTCGCCGCGTGATGCGTAACATCGAAGAGCTAGGCTTTACTGCACGCTTGGGAGCCGCGCCCACCGCCGAGGGAGCATGGCTGCTGGCGCACAGTCATCGAATCAAAGGATTGACACTGCAGCGCCGCGCGCTGTCTGTTGCCACCTTACACCGCCGACTCGATGCATTGCCATGCGGTCTCGTTCCCGCTGCGTGGCCCTTTCACGACTGGCTTACCGATATCGGAGCTAAACACATAGGCCAGCTTCGCAAGTTGCCGCGTACAGGACTGCTCCGCCGCACAAGTAAAGAGCTTCTTGCCGCGTTAGACCGCGCCTATGGCGAGGCCCCAGAGATGCACGAGTGGATAAAGCCACCGCTGACCTTTAACGTACGGGCGGAGACGTTCGGTCGAGTAGAGAATGCGGATGCTCTGCTCTACGGCGCCACCAGCCTCATCCTGCAACTGGTCGGGTGGCTGGTCTCATTGCAGCAGTCAGTGCGCACATTCACGCTGCTCCTGGAACACGAGCGTGGCCGTTCCGCCGTACCCCCAACCCCAATTGAAATAGCCCTCGCCGAGCCGGCGTGGCAGGAACAACATCTCGTGCGTCTGCTGAAGGAGCGGCTGGCCAAAGTGGAATTGGAGCGCCCCGTCATCGCGCTGCGATTGCAGGTGCTCGATGTCGAAGCGATGTTGCCGCCAAACGAATCACTGTTCCCGGAGCCAGGCGGTTCACCTCAAGACTTTGCTCGTCTGCTGGAATTGCTTATAGCTCGGCTCGGTCCGGAAAATGTGCTTGTTCCCGCAAACGTGGATGACTACCGCCCAGAGGTGTGCAACAGCTGGGTGTCCGCTACGACAAAGCAACCGCGCTCGCAAATCGAAGACATTCTCGAAGGGCGTCCATTTTGGTTACTGCCCAAACCGATTAAATTATTGATGCGCGACGAGCGTCCGTTTTACATGAGTCCGCTGCGATTTATCGAAGGCCCCGAACGATTAGAAGCAGGCTGGTGGGCGGACCAGACGGCGGCGCGCGATTACTATGTTGCGCAAGCCTCCAATGAAAGCTGCTACTGGATTTATCGAGAGCGGGTTCGCGACGACGTTCTCTGGTATTTGCACGGATTGTTTGCGTGAACTATGCACACCATCCCGCCCAAGGCCGCGCCCTCTGGGGCTACCTTGCCGGACTATGCGGAGCTGCAATGCATGTCCAACTTTTCTTTTCTTCGAGGTGCATCGGCACCTGAAGAGTTAGTTGAACGAGCCTATTTTCTCGGCTACTCAGCCCTCGCCATCACTGACGAATGTTCCCTCGCTGGCGTCGTTCGCGCTCACGTCGCCGCGAAGGAGCTTGAGCTGCCGTTGATTATCGGGAGCCAAATGGAAGTTACCCCAGAAGACGGGAGTCCTCCATTTCGACTCATCATTCTCGCCACGAACAAGAACGGCTATGGCAACTTGAGCGAACTGATTACCGTTGGACGGATGAGCGCGGATAAAGGGAATTATCTGGTGCGGCCGCGCGATATTGCGACGCCAGTGGGCGACCTCGTTCACCTTCGTAGCCTGCCCGATTGCCAGTTCATCCTATCGCCAAGATATGGCGCGACATACGAAGAAGTCGCACGCCAGGCTGCGTGGCTTGTACAGTGCGCGCCCGGCCGGGCCCGCATCGCACTCACGCTACACCATCGGAACAAAGACCGAGTCCACCGTCAGTTGGTGGACGACATCGCCGGCGAATTCAGCATGCCGATTGTTGCCACAGGCGATGTGAGAATGCACGTGCGCTCGTGCAAACCGCTACACGACACCATGACCGCCATCCGCCACGTCATTCCTGTCGCGCAGTGCGGCTACAAGCTGCCTCCGAACGCCGAACAACACCTGCGGTCGCGCCTTCGTTTGGGCAATCTGTATCCCCGCGAAGCCTTAGCAGAGACTACGCGCCTGGCGAAGCTCTGCAATTTTTCGCTCGATGAACTTCGCTATGAGTACCCGCACGAGCTGGTTCCCGAGGGCGAAACGCCTGCAACATATTTGCGCACAGAAGCGTACCTTGGTGCCCATTGGCGCTACCCGCACGGAATTCCAGAGAACGTCCATGCGCAGCTTGAGCATGAACTGGGCATCATCGAAGAGCTACGGTACGAGCCATATTTTCTAACCGTGTTCGACATTGTGCGATTCGCCAGGTCCCAACAAATTCTCTGCCAGGGCCGAGGCTCCGCAGCAAATAGCGCTGTCTGCTACTGTCTTGGCGTGACCGAGGTGGACCCGTCGCGCGGTACACTGCTCTTCGAACGGTTTATGTCAAAAGAGAGGAATGAGCCACCAGACATCGATATCGATTTTGAGCACCAACGGCGCGAGGAGGTGCTTCAATATGTCTACAAAAAATACGGCCGCATGCGCGCGGCGTTGACTGCTGTTGTGACTGCTTATCGGCCCAAATCGGTATTGCGTGACGTTGGCAAAGCGCTCGGTGTCGACCTGAGCGTGGTAGACAAAGTCGCAAAAGCCCGCAACTCGTGGGGTGGCCACGCTGATTTGCAGCAGCGTCTACTGGAATGTGGTTTTGACCCCGATTCGCCCATTGCCGAGAAATGGAGTTACCTCGCGAACGCACTGATGGGCATGCCGCGGCATCTTTCGCAGCACCCAGGTGGCTTCGTCATCTCGCATACGAAACTGTCTCGCCTGGTACCAATTGAAAACGCAGCGATGGAAGACCGTACCGTCGTCCAATGGGACAAAAATGACCTTGATGCGGTAGGGCTATTGAAAATCGACCTTCTTGCGTTAGGCATGCTGTCGTGTATACGTCGCGCGCTCGAACTGGTTTCCGAGCAGCGTGGATGCAGGTTTGAATTGGGCGATATCCCAGCCGAGGACCCCGAAACCTACCAGATGATTTGTGAAGCTGAGACGATGGGAGTGTTTCAGATTGAGTCCCGCGCGCAGATGTCTATGCTGCCGCGCATGCAGCCACGTACGTTCTACGACCTAGTAATCGAGATTGCGATTATTCGACCAGGGCCAATACAAGGCGGCATGATTCAGCCCTATATCCGGCGCCGGCAAGGCCTCGAACCTGTGAGCTATCCAAGCGATGAAATTCAGGGTGTCCTGCAGCGCACCCTCGGCGTGCCGATTTTCCAGGAACAGGTCATGTCGATTGCCATGGTTGCAGCTGGGTTCTCCGCTGGCAAAGCAGATGCACTTCGACGAGCCATGGCAGCGTGGCAGCGCAAAGGCAACCTCGCACAGTTCGAGGACGACCTTCTTTCCGGCATGCTCACACGCGGATACGACGAAGCGTTCGCCAACAACATCATCGGTCAACTAAAAGGATTTGCCGCATACGGGTTTCCCGAGTCCCACGCTCATTCATTTGCGCTGATAGCCTATGCATCGTGTTGGCTAAAGCGGCATGAGCCAGCGGCCTTTCTTGCAGCGCTACTCAACAGCCAACCGATGGGTTTTTACTCACCGTCCTCTCTCGCCCAAGACGCACAGCGCAATGGCATTGAAGTGCGACCACCGGACGTCTGCATTAGCACCTGGGACGCCACACTAGAGCCTCCAACAAAAGGGACACAGCCTGCAGTGAGACTCGGGCTGAACATTATCAAAGGCATGGAACAGGAGGCCGCGTGGCGCATAGAGGAAGCGCGCGCCATTGCGCCGTTCAAGAGCCCTGTCGACCTCGCATATCGTGCCAACTTAGACGAAGGCGATATGAACAAATTGGCACAAGGGGACGCACTTCAAACCCTGTCAGGGAACCGGCGCCAAGCAATGTGGCAGGCAAAGTCTAGTGTTCCAGACAAAGGGCTGCTCCGGCCGGCGGAAATTACTGAAGACCTGGTGGAGCTCGAGGCACCAACAGAAGCAGAGGATGTTGTTACGGACTATAAACGGCTTGGACTCACGCTGCGCAGCCACCCGCTGTCATTTTTACGGGCTACGTTGACTGAGCGCCGCTTCGTTACCAGTGATGTGCTAATGGGATTCTCGGACCGGCAGCTCGCTCGCGCATGCGGCATCGTCACCGTCCGTCAGCGACCAGGTACGGCGAAGGGCGTGGTATTTATTACGCTGGAAGACGAGCATGGCACCGTCAACGTAATTTGCTGGCCAAGCCTCGTCGAGGAATACCGCCGTGAAGTGATGAGCGCCGAACTGTTGGGTGTCTACGGCATCTGGCAGTCCGACAGTGGTGTGAGGCACTTGGTCGCGAAGCGCCTGGTCGACCTAAGCCATTTACTTGGTGAGATTTCGACAAAATCGAGGGATTTCCAGTAGCCAGCTGGCCCAGTAGCTTAGCATTCCTCAGTCATCGCCAGCGCTTAGTCGGGTGGTGACTGCCATCAAGTCCGTGTCGAGGAAGGACTGGTTCCGCCCCAAAGCCACCATTCATGATTGCAGCAAACACCTAAATGTTTAGAATTGGGTGATCATATTCCTATTCGCAGCTTGCCCTACTTCAAAGCCAGGCGCCTGTTGAGTACACTGTTGATTCCTGTCACCTCACCGCCAGCGCCATGACCCAAGCCCTTCACAGCCG
>NZ_PEBS01000127.1 GCF_002869965.1 Janthinobacterium sp. ROICE36 | reverse complement strand
GTGTATCGATGGTTTGCGACCGGACCCTTCGTTCCAGTTCGGCACGGTCTTCCTCGCTCAATATAATCGGCGCCGCAGTCAGCATTGCTCACCTCATCTCAAACTCAATATGTAGATGATAGCGCAGTCTTTAAATAGTGCAACCATTTCGCAAGCAGTACACTAGCGTGGATCGCGGCGAACCGCGCCATGCTGGCCCAGGAAGCGGCGTCGTCCAGCACGCGTATCGTCTACATCGGCCCAAGCTTCATCAAGCTGGCCCTCGTCGACGGACGTTTTTCCGCCGCACCGGCCGACAAGATCCCGGGCGCGGGCGCCTGGCTCAAGCCCATCAAGGTGCATATCGAAGCGGGACACCTGAGCCACTGGCACATCAGCCTGACGGCCCATCCGTGACGCCGCGACAGATTCAGGCGGGCAAGTCGGACAGTTCCAGCTCCGAAAACCCGGCCCGGCGCCGCGCTTCCAGGTTGAACGGGCCGCGCAGGGTGGGCGCTTCGTAGCGCAGCGCCAGTTCGGCGTACGTGGCGCGCAAGTCCAGGCCGCGCTGCTGGCACAGGTAGCCGTACCAGCGGTTGCCGATCTCCACATGCCCCACTTCATCGCGCAAGATGATGTCGAGGATGGCGGCGGCGGCCATGTCGCCCGCCTGCGCCAGCTTGGCGCGCAGCGGCGGAATCGCGTCCAGGCCCCGCGCTTCCAGGGTGCGCGGCACCAGCGCCATGCGCGCCAGCACGTCGCCGCGCGTCTTGTCGACCATTTCCCACAGGCTGTCGTGGCCGGGAAAGTCGCCATACGTGTGGCCCAGCACCTGCAGATGCGCCTGCAGCATGGCAAAGTGCGTGGCTTCCTCTTGCGCCACGCGCAGCCAGTCTGTGTAGTAGTCAAAGGGCAGGTCCGGGAAGCGCCACAGGGCGTCCAGCGCCAGGTTCATCGCATTGAACTCGATATGCGCGAGCGCATGGACCAGCATGGCGCGCCCTTCCGGCGTGATCATCGAGCGCCGTCCCACCAGGCGCGGCGGCACCAGTTCCGGCCGCTCGGGCCTGCCTGGCACGGGGCCGGTGGGCGCCAAAGGCTTTTGCGCATCGAGCGCGACTGGCGCCCCGGCCATGGCGGCCACCATCGCCACCTTGGTCGCCGGGTCCGGTTCCAGCAGGCAAGCCAGCGCTGTTGTGCGTAACTCGCGCAATTGCGCTGGCGCGGTGGGGGTCGATGGGGATGGCTGCATGGAAAATCTTTCGTGCGCGTTTACAATGAGGGCTGCAGTGTATCAAGTGCCTGCCCCACGAGCCAGTCCAGCAGCGCTTGCACTCTCGCCGGCAGCGCGGCGCGTCCGCTGTGCACGAGGTAATACGCCTGCGGGCTGGCCAGGGCAAAGCCGCCGAAGGGCAAGACCAGTTGGCCGCTGGCCAGCCACGGCTGCACCAACTGGCGCCGGCCCATGGCCACGCCCGCGTGGTGGATGGCCGCCTGCGCGCACAGGTCGGCGCGGTCGAAACGCAGGCTGCGCGCGGGCAAGTTCAGCTCTGGCGCCTGCCCGTCCAGCCACAGCCGCCATTCGGCATCGGGCGCGCAGGCGGGCCAGGCCAGGGTGTCATGCAGCACGGTCGCTTCCATCAACTTGTGTGGCGCGTCCTGCAAGCCGTATCGCCGCGCATAGTCAGGGCTGCAGACGGGCGCCAGCCATTCATCCATCAGCTTGCGCGATGCCAGGCCGGGAAAGCTGCCGTCGCCATAGTGCAAGGCCAGGTCGACCTGGCCGGCGCGAAAGTCCACGCTTTCATTGCCCACGCGCAAGTCAAGCGACACCTCCGGATACTGCGCAGCGAAGCCTGCCAGGCGCGGCACCAGCCAGCACTGGGCGATGGAGGGGCGCGCATGCACGGTGATGCTGCCCGCCAGCGTATCGCCGCCGCCAATGGCCGCATGCAGGCTGTCCCAGCCGGTTTGCAGGGCGACAAAGATGCGCTCGCCGTCCCGCGTCAATTTTACTTGCCGCGTCAGACGTTGAAACAGCAGCAAGCCCAGACTCGCTTCCAGGCGGGCGATGCGGTGGCTGACGGCGCTGGGCGTGAGCGCCAGTTCCTGCGCGGCCAGCGCGAAACTGCCATGGCGCGCCGCCACGAGAAACGTGTGCAGGTTGGCGAACTGGCTGGCCGTCAGCGGCGCACCGGCTGGCATCAAGCGTCTCCTGCCGCCAGCAGGCTGCGACCGCGCGCCACGTAAGCCGCCATCTCTTGCTGCGGCACCATGCTGCCACCCGTGCCCCACACCAGGTGCGTGGCCGTTTCCAGGTGCTGCTGATATTGTGGCGCCGCCAGCACGGGAGGAATACCCGCGAAACCGGCCACGGCGGACGGTTCCAGGCGCAAGCCCTGCGTTTGCTCAAGCAGCGCCAGCAAGCGGTACAGTTCTTCATCGGTGACGGTGGCGTAGCCGTCGATCAGCCGCTGCATGGCGCGCCCGACGAAGCCGGACGGGCGTCCCACGGCCAGGCCATCGGCGGCCGTGAGGTTGTCGATGCCGATTTCCTGCACGCTGATGCCTTCATGCAAGCCCGTGTGCACGCCCAGCAGCATGCACGGCGAATGGGTCGGTTCGACGAACACGCAGTGGACATGGTCGCCAAAGGCCAGCTTCAAGCCAAAGGCCACGCCGCCGGGGCCGCCGCCCACGCCGCACGGCAAGTACACGAACAGGGGGTGATCTGCATTCACCGCGACGCCGTTTGCGGCGAACTGGGCTTTCAGGCGCTCCCCCGCCACCGCGTAGCCGAGGAACAAGTCGTGCGAGTTTTCATCGTCGACGAAGTGGCAGGTCGGATCATTCTGCGCCTGTTTGCGCCCCGCTTCCACGGCCACGCTGTAGTCGGTCGCGTATTCGACCACCGTGACGCCATGGCTGCGCAACGTATCCTTCTTCCACTGGCGCGCATCAGCCACCATGTGGACAGTGGCGCGAAAGCCCAGGCGCGCGCTCATGATGCCGATCGACAAGCCCAAATTTCCCGTGGAACCGACGGCGATCGCATACTGGCCGAAAAACGCCCGTACGGCATCGCCGGCCAGCAAGCTGTAATCATCGCCCTCCTTCAGCAGCCCCGCATCGAGCGCCAGCATTTCCGCGTGTTTCAGCACTTCATAGATGCCGCCGCGCGCCTTGATCGAGCCGGAAATGGGCAAATGGCTATCCTGCTTGAGCCACAGCTGGCCGCTCGGCATGCCTGACGCCAAACCTAGCGCCGCCTGCATGGCAGGCAGCGGCACGACGGGCGACTCGATGACGCCGCCGCTGGCCTGCGTTTCCGGGAATGCCTTGGCCAGGTAAGACGCAAAGCGCGCCAGGCGCGCGCTGGCGTCGGCCACGTCATCCGCCGTCAAACCCACGTCGTTCAAGGCCTCGGCCGCCGGCGCGATGGCGGGATTGAACCAGCTCAAGGGCTGCAAGGCCATCAATTCTGTCATCAGGGGAAATTTTTCGCGCAGTGCGGCGATGGCGGGAGTGGGCAGCATGGCAAGCTCGTGAAGGATCAAGCCATGATTAGACCGCATCCGGGCGCCTATGGCAAAGGATGGTTGATCAGGCTATGGGTGACGGGAGATCATGTATCGCGCAGTCATCTCCAGGCACGAGCTTAGCCCATAGTTAAATTTAATTCCTGAATGCACTATCGATTAAAGAAAAATTTCCACAAAGGCATAAAAATAAGTTATCTTTAAGGCAAATAAAAGGAGACATTTTTTCTCTTTACGACCGAGGCAAAAATGCACTCCAGGAACAACAAGGCCACATATACAAATATCGATATGCTTGACTGTGCAAGGCAGGATGACTTGACGGCTCAAAAGGTCGAGGTCGGCATTATTTTCCAGGAAATGCTCGATACTGCCACGGCCGCCGCCTACCTTGCCAAGAACAGGGTACCGATCGCCACCGCGCTGCGCGTCCTGACGGGGTCACGGCGAAAAAAGAGCGGAGACGGCAATTGATGGCTCTGTGCCGGATTAGCTGGGGCAGCCTGCTTGAACAGTTCAGTGTTGCACAGGAAGAGTAGCCACTTCATACCACACCCGCAAACCTCGCTCAACCTGCAGGAACTTCATCCAGCCCCCGGTTTCCGTGATGGTTTCGATGCAGACAGGACGAATGCCCGTTCGTAGCAGCCATTCATTTGCCAACACCAGCGATCTGTCCATGCCATCGGAAGAAGGACTGCCCCGGGTAGTCGAACGACAATCTCTGAACGCGATCATGTACACCTTTTTATTCAGTCAGCATCATTTCAGCAGATAAGGCCTTCAGCCTGCGCTGTCCCACGCACGTGCGCCATCGGCCTGAAGCAGGCGCAAGAGAGAATAGCAGTTTACCTAAAAGAAACATGCACACATAGTCACGCATACCTCGCGTTCGCGATGCGGCGATTTCACCGGGCGCCTTCCGCTTCCCCTGTCGGGAGCAGGAAAGCGCCCTTGCTGATGGCCTGCCTTAGAATGTCAGTTGCAAGCCCACATCGATCGACCGGCCCTCGGCCGGCAAGGCTCGCATCGCGCCGCCCTGTGCCTGCAGGCCCGACAGGTAAACGCCACCGAGCGGGTCCGCATACGCGCGGTTGAACAGGTTGCTCACGCCCGCACTCAGGCTGGCCATCTTGCTCAACGCCACGCTGCTGCGCAGGTTGACGAGCGCATAGCCGCCCGTCGCGGGTTCGAAGCGGCGCGCATCGACCTTGTCCTTGCGGGCAACGATCTTCGTTTCGATGCGGCTGCTCCAGGCGCCCAGCTTGTGCTCGACGGCCAGCAAGGCGTTGAACGGCATCATGCGGTACAGGTCGCCACCATCGCTGCGCTTGCCCCGCGTGTAGGCGGCATTGCCCATGGCCATGAAGCGGCCCCAGCGCGCGCTACTGGCCAGCGGCAACTGCCATGCCAGATTGGCGCCATACAACTTGGCGTCGTGGTTGGCGAAGCGCAGCAAGTTGCCGTTCGCGCCCATCTGCATATACGGGTGGAAAGGCGCCAGCACGTCGACGTCGATGTAATTGTCGACCTTGCTGTAGTAGGGGTTGACGCGCAGAAACCAGCCCTCCTCGCCGCCGCCATGCCAGTCGGCCGTGAACGCCGCCGTGTAAGCCGTCTCGGGCTTGAGGTCGATATCGCCCACATAGCCGTTGCCGTCGCCAAACCAGTTGGTCATGGTCATGGCCATCGAGCCGCGGCCCCACGAGTAACGCTCGTACAGATTCGGCGAGCGCACCTTGCGCGCCAGTGCGAATTCATAGCTGCTGGCAGTGTCCGGCGTGAAGGTGGCTTGCGCCGTGGCATCGATATTCGTGTCGCGCTGGCTGCGGCTGCGCGCATTGAAGGCCCTGGCGGCCATCACGTCCGGCATGTTCATCATATTGGTGCCATACGATTGCACGTCGCCCGAGTCCATGCGCACGGATTCGCCACGCAAGCCCAGCACGCTGCTCCAGCGCGCATCGTGGCGCGTTGCCAGTTCGCCCAACAGCACGGTGCGGTCGCGCTTGCCGTCGTTGATGTTCAGGTAAGTGCGCGGACCCATCATCATGGAACCGGGCACGGCCGGCCAGTAATCGTCGAGGCGGAAACCGTGCCACTCCTGACCCAGGCGCAACTCGCCCGCAGCGGTCGGCAAACTGGCCATCAGCGCATAGCCCGTGTTGCGCCCGTGCGTGAGCATCGGCATCGTGCCCGTGCGCTCGGGCGTGAAAAAGCCCATTTCATGGTCCGTCTGTTGCCAGTAGGCGCGCGCGTCAAACACCCCCCAGGCAAATGCGCCCTGGTAGGCGAGATTGGCGAACTGGCCGTGGTTGTCGGTCATGTCCATGTACTGGTTGGGAAAGCCCTGGTACGGGATGTGCTGCACGCCGGCGCGCAGGGTCAGTTGCTGACCCTGGCCTTTCGCCGCCAGCACGATGGCCTCGTTGATGCTCTCGAACAGGCTGCCCAGCACCTTGCGGCCATGACCATCGTCATAGCTGTGGCCGCGCGTGTAAGCACCGCTGTAGCCGATGCTCAAGGTGTCGCTGGCGGCCGAGGCATGCACGCTGGTCGCCACGCTATTGTTGACGCTGCGGCCCGACACGGCAAAGCTGCCTTGCGTCAGCAGCGCCGCGCCAGGCTGGGCAAACACGGGTGCGTTTGACTGCACTTCGATGGTGCCAGCGATGCTGTCGCCGCCCGCGCTGACTTGTGTGACGCCCGCGATCAGGCGTATGCGCTGCACTTGTTGCGGATCAATGTAGGACAGCGGCGCATTCATATGATTGGCGCAAGCCGACGTCAATTCCATGCCATCGATGCGAATCTTGATGCGGTCATCGGCAAAGCCATTGACCACTGGCAAGCCGGACACGCCGCCGCCCGCCGCCACGCTGTAACCGGGCGTGCTCGACAGCATTAAGGCCGTGTCGGCGGCGGGCCGGTAGCCGTCACCGATGGCTGTCACAATGACTTTCATCTCGGGCAAAACATCTTCAGCGCGCGACTGCGCCACGGCGGGCATGGCGATGGCGAGGGAAATCAATAACGGTAAATGTTTCATGGTGCTGCTTTCAGATTCTGTAGAGGTAAGACGAACAAACGCAAGCGCACGATACGCGCGGCGCAAGGCAGTTCAGGGCGAGGGACAGATCAGAAAGCGGCGGGCGGGCCACGGGGCTGGACGGGCGTCCAGGCGAACAGGGGCGTGGCGGACTGGTAAAACAGCTCGGGCAGCAAGCCCGTGAGGATTTCTCCGGAAGCGAGCACCAGGGAGGTAGGCGGAATCCATAAAGTGTCAGCATGCATGCTGCAGCAGGGGCAATCGCCCATGCGCATGCTGCCCTTGGAGGTATCGGGCGCATCCGTGGAGAGTGGCGCGGGCAGCATGGTCATGCCGCCCGCCACCGAGCAGATTTCCAGGCTGGGCACGGCCATGCCGCTGGCGACCGTCAGCGCGCGCGACACCGTAGGGGCGAGCGTGGCCAGGAAGATGGCGAAACACGCGATCCACAGGACGATGCTGGCCTTGCCTTTGCTGATAAACATGGCAACATTGTATCAGGGCAAGCACCCTGCGCACAGGGCGCAGGTCAAAGCTTTCTTACAAATCCACCTTCATCGACAGCTTGATGGCGCGCGGGGCGCCAGACGCCAGACGCGTGCCGGCGCCCGCCCAGTAGCGCTTGTCGGCTGCATTTTCCACGTTCAGCTGCCACACGACGGCTTTGTTCATTACCGCGCTGGCATAGCGGGCGCCGGCACTGAAGAGTGTCACCCCGCCCAGGAAAGCCTGGTTCAGGTCGTTGACGGGACGGGCGCTGTAGTAATACGCGCCGCCATTGACGGACAGACCCGGCACGGCGTCGAAGGCATAGGCGAGAAAGGCGCTGGCCGTGCGTTTCGACGCGTTTTCCGGCGCCTTGCCATTGTAATCGGCGTTAACAGGGTGTTGAATTAATCGCCGTGCCCGTCAACCATCACGGGCCGGTAAACGTTGTTTCATCAGCCCCACTTTCCCACCGCCATCATGCGCAAGACCGACGTCACCCAGCACTCTCTGTACAGTTACCGCTCGTTGGAGGAACGCATCCCGGATGCGCATCCCTTGCGCAAATTGCGAGTACTGGTCGATGCCATCCTGGCCAACATGAACGATGATTTCCAGGCGCTGTATT
>NZ_PEBS01000126.1 GCF_002869965.1 Janthinobacterium sp. ROICE36 | reverse complement strand
CGGCTGTGAAGGGCTTGGGTCATGGCGCTGGCGGTGAGGTGACAGGAATCAACAGTGTACTCAACAGGCGCCTGGCTTTGAAGTAGGGCAAGCTGCGAATAGGAATATGATCACCCAATTCTAAACAGGTAGGTCCATCCTGCAGCTTGATGTCGAGCCAAAAGGTGAAGGCCTGGTAATGCAACAGTTGACATACTCAAATATGTCAACTTTTGCAATAAGAGCCCTTTTCATTTGAAAATGGGCTTTTTTACTTTTTAGAAAATAACGAACAGGCTGACGTCAGCTTTTTTGTTTTGACGGACGATGCAATATTGCGCAGGCACACCTGTGGTATTCATTTATCCATTAAGAAACCCAGCTGCCATGTTCGTGAGATACCCTATTCAATCGCCTCATTCACCATGAAGAACCAGCCCTTTTTCAAGCGCATGGGATTTGCCTTGAGCGGCATTGCCGTCGCCCTTCGTCTGGAATCGAGCTTTCGCTTGCACTGCCTTGCCGCCCTCATGGTCGTGATCGTGCTCGCCTGGAGCAAGCCGGCGATGCTCTGGTGGGCGCTGCTGCTACTCAACTGTGGCTTGGTGCTGGCCGCTGAACTGTTCAATACGGCGCTTGAACACTTGATCGACCATCTGCATCCTGACTTGCACCCCAGCATCAAGATCGCCAAGGACTGTGCGGCAGGAGCTGTTCTCATTCTCAGCTTGAGTGCCGTCTGCATTTTTGTTGCTTTTCTGTTTGAAACGCTTTCCAGTTGAGTAGCTATAGCTACCAGGCAAATTACAATGCATGGAGCGCCAAGGCACCTGCTGCCCACCTCAATATTCGCGACGGTGAAAAAAAACACATGGATTCTTATAGTTCATTAAAATAATACCCTTTTTAAATATTTAATCTTTACCAATAATAATTTTCTGCACGCCTTGTGCATACATGCATGGCAATTGCGTAAAACAATCATCGCTTTTTTCGAGCGACTAACGACTCAGTTCCCCATTTGGCGACGCTGTTTTAACTTTGAATTGATGCGTAAATGAATACTCCCCTCGTACCAGTGATTCTTTGCGGTGGTTCCGGCACACGCTTGTGGCCCCTTTCGCGCGAAGGCTACCCTAAACAGTTCTTGCGTTTGTCCGGCGAGACCAGCATGTTGCAGCAGACGCTGCAACGGCTGGCTGGTATTGAGGCCTTGGCGCCGGCTTTGCTGGTGTGTAATGAATCGTCGCGTTTCATTGTCGCGGAACAGTTGCGTGAGATAGGCCTGAACAACGCCCGCATGGTGCTCGAACCGATGCGCCGCAATACGGCGCCGGCCATTGCCACAGCGGCCCTGCAAGCCATGGAAAACGGCGACGACCCCATCCTGCTCGTATTGCCTTCCGACCATGTCATCCTGGATACCCCAGCGTTCCACCGCGCCATCGACCAGGCGCGCGATGCTGCAGAGCAAGGCAATTTGCTCACCTTCGGCATTACCCCTAGCGGACCGGAGACTGGCTACGGCTATATCCGCGCCGAGGGTGGCGCAGCTGGCCAGGTCCAGCGTATTGTCGAATTTGTCGAGAAACCGGCCTTGGCAATGGCTGAACATTACATCGCCAGCGGCGATTACTTCTGGAACAGCGGAATGTTTGTGTTCCGCGCCAGCCGTTACCTGGCAGAACTTGAACGCTTTCAGCCTGCCGTCGTCGCGGCGTGCCGGGAAGCGCTGGCCAAGGCGAAAAGCGACCTCGATTTCATCCGCCTGGACCACGATGCCTACGCCGCCAGTCCCGATATCGCCGTCGATTACGCCGTCATGGAGCGTACCAGCCATGCGGCCACCATCGCGCTCGACGCCGGCTGGAACGATATCGGCTCATGGGCCGCCGTCTTCGACGTGGCAAAAAAAGACGCCAACAACAATAGCGCCCAAGGCGATGTATTGCTGCAGGATTGCAATGATTGTCTGGTCCATGGCAATAGCCGCCTGGTGACCGCCATCAGCATGCGCAATACCGTCATCGTGGAAACGGCCGACGCCGTATTGGTCATGGATGCGGATCACGCGCAACATACCAAGACCCTGGTGGCGCAGTTGATTGCCCAGGACCGTGCTGAAGCCACCATGCACCGCGAAGTGTTCCGACCATGGGGATCGTACGATTCCATCGGCAACGGCGAACGCTTCCAGGTCAAGCGCATCACCGTCAAGCCGGGCGCCAAACTGTCACTGCAAATGCATCACCACCGCGCCGAGCACTGGATCGTGGTATCCGGCACGGCCCAGATCACCAATGGCGACAAGGAATATTTGCTGACCGAAAACCAGTCCACCTATATCCCCCTGGGCGTCGTCCATTCTCTGGCCAACCCGGGCAAGCTACCGCTGGAACTGATTGAAATTCAATCAGGTAGCTATCTGGGCGAGGACGATATTGTCCGCTTTGAAGACCGCTACGGCCGCGCCTGATCGAACAAATACACAATCTCCGTACATGCGGCGTCGCAAGAATTCACACTGAAGTTTATAAGGTTTAGCAAGTCATCATGAAACCAATCGAAGGCGTCTTTGTACAGGAAGTAAAATGGTATTGCAGCAGCAGGGCGGAAAAATACTTTCTCACCTTTGCCGATGCACTTGCCCTGTTCATGGCATTCTGGCTCGCTGGGAAATGGACCCTCGATAGCAGCGACTTGAACAGCTTCGGGCTGGATAGCTCGCGCCTGCTCAGCTATAGCCTGCTATCCCTGGTCACTCTGGCGATCTTCAAGCTGAAGGGCCATCATGCCAAACGTCGTCCGTACTCAAATGAAATCAAGGAACTCCTGAAGGTCACCATGGTCATGGGCCTGATCGACGCCGCCCTGGTCTTCCTCGACAAGCGCGACTCCTCGCGCGAAGCACTATTGGCCACCTGGCTGCTGGTGCCGTGCTGTGTCCTGCTACTGCGCGGCATGGTCAAATACCTGCTGATGAAAGCTGGCGGCTGGAGACGTCCCATGGTCATCATCGGATGGGGAGACAATGCCTTGCAAACAGCGCGTGCCTTCGATGAAGAAGCGTTGATGGGCTATCGCCTGATTGCATTCCTGATACCGGAAGGCCAGGAGCGCTTCGAGCATCACTACCTCAACCTCAACAAACAGGCCGTCCCATGTATTTCACTCGGTGATGATCCAGAAAAAACACTCAAGATGCTGGGCGATCCGCATGCGGTCGTGGCGCTGGAGCAAGTTGGTATTGATACCTACCAAGGCATGATCCAGCAAGTCGGCCGTTGCGTTGCCAATATGCAAGTGGTACCTGCCGTACGCGGCCTGCCCCTGTATGGCATGGAGGTCAACCATTTCTTTGCACATGAAGTGCTGCTGCTGACCATGCGCAACAACCTGGCCCGGCCAGGTTTACAGCTGATCAAACGCTGCTTCGACCTGACGACGTCGCTCGGCGTGATGATCGTCGGCGCTCCCATCCTGCTGTGGATTGCGGCCAAGGTATTGGCATCGGGCCGCCCCATCTTCTATGGCCACAAGCGCGTCGGCCAGAATGGCAAGCATTTTCTCTGCTACAAGTTCCGCACCATGGCGGTGAATGCCGATGTGCTGTTGAAAGAGTTACTGGAACGCGACCCGGCCGCCCGTGCCGAATGGGACCGTGATTTCAAACTGAAAAACGACCCGCGCATTACCTCGATCGGCCACTTCCTGCGCCGGACCAGCCTCGATGAATTGCCGCAACTATGGAATGTGCTGAAAGGCGAAATGAGCTTGGTCGGGCCGCGCACTGTGGTCGATGCGGAACTGGAGCGATATGGCCCCCAAGTAGACTATTATCTGGAAGCCAAACCCGGTGTCACGGGTCTATGGCAAGTCAGCGGCAAGAACGATGTCAGCTACGATACGCGCGTCTATCTCGATGCCTGGTATGTCAAGAATTGGTCTCTGTTCAACGACATCGTCATTTTGCTGAAAACGGTCAAAGTCATCTTCAAGAAAGATGGCGCATATTAACAAAATATACAGTGTAAAATTTAATAATTTACAAGACAAAAGGATAAGAGCATGATTTTAGTTACCGGCGGCGCCGGCTTCATCGGTTCAAATTTTGTACGCGATTGGCTGGCGGCCAATGATGAGCCCGTCATCAACTTCGATAAACTGACTTACGCAGGCAATCTCAGTAATTTAGCCAGCCTGGAGCAAGACCCGCGGCATATTTTTGTACGCGGCGATATTTGCGATACCGCTCATGTCTCCCGCCTGCTGGCAGAACACCAGCCACGCGCCATCGTGCATTTTGCGGCAGAAAGCCATGTCGACCGCTCGATCCATAGCCCAGGTGAATTCATTTCGACCAACGTCAACGGCACTTTCAGCTTGCTCGAAGCCGCGCGCGCCTATTGGTCCGGCCTGAAGGGCGAGGCCAAGGATGGTTTCCGTTTCCTGCACGTCTCGACCGATGAAGTCTATGGCACCCTGGGTCCGCAAGATCCGCCATTCACGGAAACGACGCCGTATGCGCCTAACAGCCCCTACTCGGCATCGAAAGCAGCATCCGACCATCTGGTACGCGCGTATTTCCATACGTATGGCATGCCGGTGCTGACGACAAACTGCTCGAACAACTATGGCTCTTTCCATTTCCCGGAAAAACTGATTCCCCTCATCATCAGCAATGCCCGTGCTGGTAAATCCTTGCCTATCTATGGCGACGGCATGCAAGTGCGCGACTGGCTGTATGTGGGCGACCATTGCTCGGCGATTCGTCGCGTGCTGGAAGCGGGACGCCTGGGCGAGGTCTATAACGTGGGCGGCTGGAATGAAATGGCCAATCTGGAAGTCGTGCACACCTTGTGCGACATCCTCGATACGCTCGATCCCAAGGCTTCCGGCAGCTATCGCGAACAAATCACCTATGTGCAAGACCGCCCTGGTCACGACCGCCGCTACGCCATCGATGCACGCAAGATCGAGCGCGAACTGGGCTGGAAGCCGGCCGAAACCTTCGCCACCGGCATCCGCAAGACCGTCCAGTGGTACCTGGACAACCAGACCTGGGTACGCGATGTCCAGTCTGGCGACTACCTGAAGTGGGTAGAAAAAAACTACGCGGCACGCGACACGGCCCAGGAGCAGCAATAATGACAACTATCGAACGCAAGGGCATCATCCTCGCTGGCGGCTCCGGCACGCGCCTGTATCCCGTTACCATGGCCGTATCAAAGCAGCTGCTGCCCGTGTATGACAAGCCGATGATCTACTATCCGCTGACCACCCTGATGCTGGCCGATATACGCGATATCCTGATTATTTCAACGCCGCAAGATACACCGCGCTTCCAGGAGTTGCTCGGCGATGGCAGCCAATGGGGCATCAAGCTCAGCTACGCCGTGCAACCCACGCCCGACGGCCTGGCGCAGGCGTTTATCATCGGCAGGGAGTTTGTCGGTGATGCTCCATCGGCCTTGATTCTGGGCGACAACATCTATTACGGTCATGATTTCGAAACCCAATTGCGCGAAGCATCGGCACGCACCAGTGGCTCGACCGTGTTCGCCTATCATGTCACCGATCCGGAACGCTATGGCGTGGTCGATTTCGACGCGCAACGGCGCGCCATCAGCATCGAGGAAAAGCCGCTCAAGCCAAAATCGAACTACGCCGTCACCGGCCTGTATTTCTACGACAGCCAGGTGTGCGACATCGCCGCCGGTATCGCTCCGTCACCGCGTGGCGAGCTGGAGATCACCGATGTCAACCGCACTTATCTGGAGCGGGGCCAGCTGAACGTCGAACTGATGGGCCGCGGCATGGCCTGGCTTGATACAGGCACGCATGAGTCCCTGCTGGAAGCGGGTCAATTCATCGCCACCATCGAGAACCGACAAGGCTTGAAAGTTGCCTGCCCGGAGGAAATCGCCTACCGTAAAGGGTATATCGATGCCGCCAAACTCGAAGCTTTGGCGCAGCCCTTGAAAAAGAACGCTTACGGCCAATACCTGCTGCGCCTGCTCGAAGAAAAAATATATTAAGGCCTGATCGGCTCATCCATACCATGCAAATTCAAACCACAGCCATACCTGACGTCCTGATCATCGAGCCCACCGTATTCGGCGATGACCGGGGCTTTTTCTATGAAAGTTTCAATCAGAAGCGCTTTGGCGAACTGACTGGCGTCACGCGCGACTTCGTGCAGGACAACCACTCCAAGTCGGCCAAGGGTGTGTTGCGCGGCCTGCATTATCAGATCCAGCAGCCGCAAGGCAAGCTGGTGCGCGTCAGCGCTGGCGAAGTATTCGACGTCGTCGTTGACCTGCGTAAAAGGTCGCCAACTTTCGGAAAGTGGGTCGGCGTAGTGCTGTCGGCCACTAACAAACGCCAGTTATGGATACCTGAGGGTTTCGCCCACGGCTTCGTGGTGACCAGCGAGAGCGCAGAGTTCCTGTACAAGACCACCGACTATTGGGCGCCGGAATTCGAGCGCAGCATCCTGTGGAATGACCCTGCGATCGGTATCGACTGGCCGCTGGATGGTGAACCGTTACTGTCTGGAAAGGACAAAGTCGGAACGCTGCTGGCCAATGCTGACGTCTTCGCCTGAGCACTGTAATACAGCCTCACCACCATTCACGGGAACAAATATGAGCCGTATCTTAATTACAGGAAAAAACGGCCAGGTCGGCTACGAACTGGAACGCAGCCTGCAAGGTCTGGGAGAGATCATCGCGCTAGACCGCAGCCAGATGGACCTGGCCGATCTGGACCAAGTGCGCGACGTGATCCGCCGCATCAAGCCGACACTGATCGTCAATCCGGCCGCTTACACCGCTGTCGACAAGGCCGAAAGCGAACCTGAACTGGCACTGCGCATCAACGGCGAAGCGCCGGGCGTGATGGCGGAGGAGGCGAAAAAGCTGGGCGCCGCGATGATTCATTACAGCACCGACTACGTGTTTGATGGCTCGAAAGATGGGCCCTACGTCGAAACCGATCCGACCTGCCCGATCAATGCCTACGGCAGCAGCAAGCTGGCCGGCGAACAGGCGATCAAGGCCACCGGCATCCCCCACCTGATCTTGCGCACCAGCTGGGTCTATAGCACGCATGGCAAAAACTTTCTGTTGACCATGCTGCGCCTGGCAAAGGAGCGCGAAGAACTGAGTATCGTATCCGATCAGTTCGGCGCACCGACGTGGAGTCGTACCATTGCCGATACCACGGCGCATATCGTGGCGCAAAGCCTGACGGCAAACGACCAGCAAGCATGGTGGCAGGGACGCTCCGGTCTGTATCATTTGACGGCGCAGGGCACGACGACATGGTTTGGCTTCACCGAAGCAATCATGGCCCATGCAACGATCAATAACAAGCCCAAACTGAAGCCAATCCAAGCCAAAGACTACCCGGTGCCGGCGAAACGTCCGACCAATTCGGTACTGTCGTCGCGACGCTTGATGGATACTTTTTGCGGTCTGCCTCAATGGCAGGAAGCATTGAAGCTGTGCCAAGACTGAACCAGTACCCAATCTAAGGAGGACCTCGATTAACCTCGATTCCAACAATTGGCCTCCTAACAGGGTGTTGAAAAAGGACCCCAGTCCTTCGGATTTTGTCGCCAGACATGCGAATTTTTCGGGCTGGAAGCCGCATTTTTCCTAAAAAGCAGTTTTCAGCCACTTTTCAGGCCGTTTTTTGACATTTTTTAGCGCTTTCCGTACTCTATGGACGGAGTTATCCAACCACCGCCGATAAACGCCAGCCAAAGATCGTCGCCATGCGCGTCAGGTTGTAAGCGGCGAAAGTGAACGTGGTTTGT
>NZ_PEBS01000125.1 GCF_002869965.1 Janthinobacterium sp. ROICE36 | reverse complement strand
ATCCTCGGGCTTCTGGTAGTTGGCCAGCAAGCTGTCGGCCAGTTTGAGCAGTTCCGGGTCGGGCTTGGCCCGCTTGTTACGCTTTACAACGGTCATTGTTTCTCCTTGGTGGCGGCAGTGTCCTGCCAAATGACCGTTTACACAAAATTATTTACACCCTCTACGCACCAGCAAATAACACTTCACTCCATCCTCGCCAACGGGCTATTTGTGCTGGGCTTTGATACGAACAGGCTTTACCTTGATTCGGACGTGTTGTTGTCGCGATCCTATTGGTTCCCATTAAAGGAGGAATGGGTGTAAAACTGTCTGGCACATTTTGATGCCGTGCATCTGCAGCCTTGGTTTCCGCGCCATCTGGGTCAAAACGACTGTTGCTTTCGGTGTAATGGTAGTACTCGACTTCGGTTTCAGTGGGATCAAACACCAGCTGACGCTGCCGTGGCGACGCATCTTTGAACCAGCCACCCAAGCCATTGTTTGTGAGGACAGCGGCCTTGCCTCCCGCCCCCATCATATCGTCTGGCCGCCAGGCCCGATTGTCTGGACGGCGCAATTCTTCCTGGCGAACCTTGCTCATCCGTAGATTGCTACCCATCACGCCTGGCAGGAAAATGACAGGAATTACCTTGCCTGGCGGTAGGGTGACGTCATGTCGCGCGGTATCTTTTGTTTCCGTCATCGAAACGGCGAGTTCCGCCCAGCCTCCCACGCCTTGACCAAACTTCGCAGGATGATTGCCGCGGTTATTCAAGTCATCACATGTGCTCATGGCAGTTCTCCCTTATAGCGAATGATGTAGCTGTCCATGCCGGTGGATTTTTGTAGTTGCGTGGAACCGTCTTCCGCGCTTTTGCCGGCGATGTTGCCGTCATCACGCAGGAGTTCAAAAGCAACGCCAACGGCTGGCGTATCGTCGGCATTCACCAGCAAGACCTCCTGATCAAAACTGCTGTGTGGCCTCTCATTAAATTCCTGCGACACGCTCTTCGGCGCCAGGGTTTCCAGGTTGCCGTTGAAGAGCACGGGGGATGAAGTGAAGAACTGCACCTTGTCGCTGATTTCCAGCATGTGCTTGGCGCCGTGCAGGCGGACGCCTTTCTTGCCCTTGATGTTGACCCAGTCCGCTTCGCTGATCAGCGACAGCACTTTCTGGGCGAGGATTTCCACCTCGTCGCTGTGTGCCTCGATGGACACCTTGCCGCTGGCGGCGATCAGCTTCATGCCGGCCTTATGCACGAACAGGCTAAAGGATTTGGCGATGCTGGCAAACATGCTGTCGCCGCTGGCGAGTGAAATATGCTTGCTGCTGGTAAGCGCCACATGCTCGCTGGCGGCCAGGTGGATGGACTGGGCCGTGCTCAGTTCGATGCCGGCAGGGCTGGCCAGTAGCAAATGCGCTTCGGACAGTTCCGGAAAATCGCCGCCGGCGCCTTTGATCGCGGCGTTTTGCCGCTGGATGGCCTCGGCGACGGCACCTTGTTGTGCGGCACTGTCTTGCGCACCCGCGTCGACGGCCATGCCGGCCAGTCCCTCTTGCAGTTGGCGGGCCTGCGCCAGGCGGGCCTGTGTTTCGTCGAGCTGTTTGACTGATCCCGTTCCTGTTGATGTTTCTGTGGAAATCAGCATGCCTTTGGCTGCGCGCAGGGCGCCCCAGGCGTTGCTGGCCAATTCAAAACCCGCACCGCGCGCTTCCTTGCGGCCTGCGTTGTCGTCGATGCGGGTGATGTTGCCCAATGAAAGCCGGCTATCCTGGTGCTCGCTGCGCAGCTGTGCCTGGATCGCCCCCTTGGTGTCGTCGAGCACGAGATGGTTGGCGCTGCGGGCACCCAGTTCGCGGCTGCGCAAGCCGGACAGGGCACGCTGCTGCGGCAGTTGCCACGGCGGCGGATTGGCACTGTTGTAGACCACGCCGATGACGATGGGATAGTCGATATTGCCATCCTGGAATTGCACGACGACTTCCTGACCCACGCGCGGCAAGGCGATTTGTCCCATTTGCGGCCCCGCCATCGGCATCATGACCCTTATCCAAGGCGAGCTGCGTTCATCGAATGTACCCAGGCGGTCCCAGTGAAATTGCAGGCGGATGCGTCCCAGGGCATCGGTATGGATTTCCTCCCCGGCCGGCCCGACCACCAGTGCCGTCTGCACGCCGGCAACGATGCATGGCGTGCTGTTGTAGCCACGGCCCGGCCGCCAACGGATGTCGCGGTGCACGCACAGCATATTGTTGACATAGTGGGAAGGTGCGCTGGGGCCGACCTGATAATTATTGCTGGCGCTATGCAGCACTGACAGGATCAGGTAGTCGCGTTCGGCGATGCTGTCAGGGCGCTCCTGGCCAGGCTGGTAGCGTTTTTCCTCGGCGCTGAAATGGCCATCGAGCCGGAAGCAAAGGCCGGGCTGTGCGCCACGGTGATTGCCGGCCGCCTCGAAATACTGGCGCAAATGGTCGCTTTCTTCCATGCGGCGCTGTGCCAGAGACTCCCCCTCATCGACATTCTTATAGCCATACGCGCCCGTGTTTTCGTACAGTTCGTGGGCAAATACATCGCCCTGGCGATTCAGGGAGTAGCCGCTGGCAAGACGTGGCTGCGGATTTTTATAGTCGAAACTGGCCAAGGTCAGCTGCCCGGAGCCGAGCCGGCGCATGGCTTGCCACTGTTGCAGGCCATCGTCTTCCATGGAGCCTGACTCGGAGTGAAAACGCATGGCGCCGTCGCCAGATGCTGTGGCTATAATGTCCGCCAAGGTGCTGTTGTCCGCCAGCCATAGCGTATGCCCATCGGCGCGGTGCTCGTACCAGTAATGCCAGCCCAGCGCTTCCCAGCGCCGGTGCAAGTGATTGTAGTCGGTTTCATTATGCTGGTTGGCGCAGGTGATTTGCGGATCGTCGTCGTGGATGCTGGTTTTCCAGTCGCGCTGCCCGTAGTGGGCAAACGTCGTTTCGGTCAGCTGCATCACGCTTTGGCCATGGAAGGACACATTGTCCTGACGCAACCGGGCGAAAGCCAGCCAGGGTTGCAGCACCATGCGGTACCACGCAAAGCCGCCATCGGCGCGCAGCAGGCAAAATTCGCCCACATAGCCGTTAAAGTGGCGTAGCGTGCCATCGTCGCGCAGCATGGAAATGCTCACCATGCGGCCCATCATGGCCTTGAGCGCAATATGCGCGTCATCGGACAGCAGTTCTGCTTCGACACGGAAGTCGCGCGACAGCTCTTCCCTGGCGCTCAGCGAGTTGACCAGCAGGATGGCGCCGGCCGGTCCATCTTCATGGGGGAAATCGATCTTCAGCAGGCGCCGTTCTTGCGCGGCGAGGTCGAAGGCCGACAGTGTCGCCTGGATGCTTGCATGCATGGCCTGCCTCCGCTATAGCGATGTGATCAGGTGTGCGCCGCAGGCGGTGGCATCGCCGTCATAGGCATATGGCTTGCCCATGTGTTTTGCGCCGGCGCCATCCGGCGTGATGGGAAAGCTGCCCTTGCACTTGGGGCAGAAGGTTGTGTCATCGGCCAGCGCTGCGACTTTGCCCATCACGGTGCTGCCAGACGATGCGCTGGTGACCTTGCCGCCATGATCGGTTGCGTCTCCTAGCCGGATGACGCCGCGTCCCGCATGTTTCATGTTTGCCTCGCTTTCCAGGGATGACTGCTCAAGCCAGTTGCAGCAGGTAGCGCACTTCGGCGCCGCCTACCTTGCCTTGTGCTGTTTGCAAGAACGTCGTCCAGCCAAGGCGCCGTCGTTCTGAAGGGCGGGAACTCAGGAGCAGGGGTGTAATGCATGGCGGACTCAATATCAGCCGCACTTCATATTGCAAGTCTGGTACACCAAATAGCGCCAGCATCTTTGCCAGTGCCGCCGCACCTGCGCTGCGCGGCAGGAAACGTTGCAGGCCGGCGGGATCCAGCGGCCCGATATGCAGGCAGACGCGCATGTCGTGGCGCCAAAGCCGCAGGCCAACGGTTGCGCCACGCGCCAGGGTAAAGTTGACACTACCTAGCAGGCTGCGCCGATTTTTTTCCAGATAGTCCCAGCCTCCGACAAATTGTTGCAGGGCGACGGCTACGCCGCAGTATTCGGCCAGCACGGGGCCAATCGCTTGCGCGGAGACGGGACGGCAACGCAGCTGACCCGCGTGCCAGGCCGCGGCGTCCTGCGTCACGGCATCCGGTTCGGCGCTCGACGGCAGCGCAGTGTGCTGCACGCCGGCCAGTGCCAGCAGCAAAGGCCTTTGTGCATCTTTTGCCCGGGTCTGTAGCGTCGATTCGAGTCGATATTTTTCCCACGCCTGGTAATACAGCACGACCATGCGGTGCGAAAAAATATCGAGGAAGGCCGAGACGCCAGTGTCTTTGCCCGACAAGCGGCAAGCGGCAATGCGTTCCGAGTGGTGCAAGGGCAAGGTGCCGCCGACGCCCAGAAAACGCATGAACGTCGGTGTCACGGTCAGTTGTTCATTCTCGTCAAGCGAAAGCTGCTCGATTTCACTGGCGGGGAAACCCAAGGACAGGCTGTTCTTGAAGCGCAACACCTGGCTGAAGGCTTGCGCATGGGACACATTCTGGCTGCGTAGCCAGCACAGCAGAATACGCACCGCCTGCACGAACTGGTAGCGGTACGGCTCGGCCAGCAAGTGTCCGATTACACCAGATTCTGCAGTCCGCTTCTTGGTTTGCATCGGATCAGCTCCTCTCCGCTTTGCCGTGACAGCACCACCAGTTCGATGAAACTGTTGATTTGCACATACAGCCCAAGGAAGTGATCGATCACCTGCACAAACAAGTGCATGCCGCTGCCGACGAACGCTTCCTCGTCCAGCGTGATGCGTACTTCCACGCCATGCGCCAGCGAGGTGCCGCGCTTGTGTCGCAGCCATGTCGTGGTCGGCGAGTGCGCCAACGCGACGATGCCGCCGATCTGGCGTTGCGAGGTAGCCGATTGGGATAAGTCGTAGAGCGTCAGCATTTCGCGCAGTGCTGGCAGGCCTTCCTGGACCAGTGCGTGATGATTCAGCGCCAGATGCGAAATCAGGCGCCAGTGCAGGCCCGCGCCCGGCGAAAAGCGCCGCGGCTGGCTGGGGCGTCGCAGCATGTGCAGTGCAGGTCCGCCGTCGCACGGTTGCAAGTCTCCTTGCGGCTGGCCGTATTTGAGCGCAAGGGGAAGATCGCGGTTACTGCATGTCAGCGACAGCGACAAGCTGGCCTTTTCATGGATCAAGGGATTGAAGTCGCTATCGACCAAGGTGATTTTCTTTTCATGACCAGGACTTTTGATGGCCAAAGCCGTATCGTGGCGTACGATCCAGTAATGGCCTTGTTGCGCAGCACCTTCGCCATGGCGCAGGCTGTACAGCGGGCGAAAGTCGGTCAGCGTGCTTTCGCCGCCCCGTTGGCGCAGCAAACGTACCGCATCGACGGAGACGACTTCGTAGCCATGCGCATGGGTAGCATGGGCCAGTACGGAGTAGTCGGTTTTCTGCCGGGTGACGGAAATCGGCACGCCTTCCTGGCGGAAGAGATTGACCGCCGGACTGCAGCCCAGCCTCAAGTTTTCGCTGGAAATGCTGGACAACATGCGCGCCGCAGCGGAATCGGGCCGCAATCCGGCCATGCACAGATGCAGGGTAAAGCGCTGGCACTCGGGCGGCAGGGCTGCACGCAGCGCAGCGACATCGAGGTCAAGGAAATTGAATTTTTCCGGATACGCAAAATACTCGCTCAGGATGCGGTAGGCCGGCTGCGAACGAGCACCGAAAGGTAGCAAGGCATCCGTGTCGGCGAAGCCGACGGGTGTCACAGGCACGGCGGGCAAGGCCATCCATTGCAGCGCGTCGATCGACACAAAAGCGCAGACTGTCTGCATGAACAAGGCATCGCGCAATGCGGCGGAAAAAGAAGCTTCGCCATCGATGAAGACACGCAGCGATGCGGGCGCCGCAGCGAGATGCCGGATGCCGATGTTCAGCGAGGAAGTGGCTGATGCAGGCAGGCGTACGCCTGGCGGCGCCTTGATCATGGCCTCGAAAACTGCGCTTTCCAGTACCGATGCTCCTGTCGTCACATCGTAGAGCGTCTTGAAACGGCAGCGCACGCCGCGCACAGGTGTTGTATCCATTTCACTGCCGGCCGGCAGGTGCAATACGCCCGCGCCGGCCGCCGGGGCGGATTGGTGCACGATCGTGCACGATGGAAAGGGACGCAGATAATGCGGGAACAGGGCTTCGAACAGGGCTTCGGTCAGTTGCGGATAGTCGTCATCGAGCCGTTTTGAGATGCGTGCCGCCAGCATGGCCACCGATTCGATCAAGTGTTCGACGTGCGGATATTCGCAAGACTCGCCAGACAGGTGCAATTTGCCGGCGATTCTCGGATAGCGTTCTGCAAACTCACGGCAATGTCGCCGCAGCATCACCAATTCGCGTTCGAAATATGGCAGCAAGTCCTCCATCGCTATTTTCTCTCCCTGGTGTCTTTGCGGCGGCATGCTCAGTATCGGAGCGTTTGCTCAAAGGTAAATTGCGTTTGCGCAAATAATTGGGCTGGGTTGCTGCGCAACATCAAGAACTTCCGCGCTGACAACATCAGACTGGCAAGGCAGCAAGATTCCAATAGTCAACATGGAGAACGCCATGACATTGCCATCCAAATTACTTTGGTCCGAGGGCCTGGCCATCGGTCCTCAGCAATTCCAGCAGCTGGACCGCTACCATGAAGCGCGCCTGCAACGTCTGGCCTCCTTGATTAATCCACATTTATGGGGCGTGCATGGTGTCAGCTGGAATGCGGATGCACTGGCCAACAATAGTCTGCGGGCGGACAGCATGTCGCTCGTCTTTCAGGATGGAGAACTGTTTGAAGCGCCGCTTGGCGATGTATTACCCAGTGCGGTTGACCTGTCCAAGCTGCCGTCCAGCGAACATGGTTTTACTTTTTATGCCGCGCTGCCCATGTTGCAGGCACATGGCGGCAATTTGAGCTCTGCAGGCGCGCGCTATGTGCAGGCGGATATCGAAACGCCGGATCTGTACAGCGAGGCAGTCAGCATAGACGTGGCCTACCTGAAGAAACGCGTGTATCTGCTGTCGCAACTGGACCCCCTGAATGATTACCTTGCCATCCCGGTGATCCGTTTGTACCGGGCTGGCAATGGCAGCTTTGAAATCGATGCCTCCTTCATTGCGCCTGGCCTGACCATCAGCGCCGAGTCCTCGCTGCAGAAAATGCTCGATTCGCTGATCGACCGCATGGGCGCGAAAATTGAGGCGCTGTACAGCCGCCATCGTCAGCCCGGTAATAACACGGTAGAATTTCATGGCCGGGATGTTTCCTCGTTCTGGATGCTCAATACATTGAGCACGGCCAGCGCCACGCTCAGTCATTGCGCCAGCTATCGGCGCCATCATCCCGTGTATTTGTTTGAAAAATTGATGACTTTGGCTGG
Organism: Janthinobacterium sp. ROICE36; assembly: GCF_002869965.1. Lineage (GTDB taxonomy): Bacteria > Pseudomonadota > Gammaproteobacteria > Burkholderiales > Burkholderiaceae_D > Janthinobacterium. The sequence continues at coordinate 658 of NZ_PEBS01000125.1, read as the reverse complement.
TGGCTTGATGACGTTTTCTAAAAAATACACACTGAGCGACTTGCCGGCTTACTGTCACGATGATGCGGCTCCCGGTTTCGGCAAGCTCGATGGCATCATTCGCGACCTGATCGATACTGTGCTGCTGTCGCGTTACTTCCCGATTGCGCTGTCCAACGACACGCAACAAAACACCCACTATCACGGTGTGCTCGATGCCACGCGGATTGACCGTCAGACCGAACTCTGTCTTGCGGTAAACGCCGATATGCCGGCGCTGGAACTGGTCGCCACGGTGCCGTTGCAGTTCAAAATATCCTCGCCGGACAATATCGAACTATTACTCAGCCGGGCACTTCCGGGTGCCGAGTTGCGCCATATGGCACAGGTTCCTGCTGAAGTGCCGGTGCGGCCCAATACGTATTACTTTTCGATCGATAACAAGGGCAGTATTTATGACAGCATGATCAAGGCCCAGGCGATTGCGATTTATGTGCCGTCTGGCATAAGAGGGCTGAAGCTGGAATTGTTCGGTATCAGCGGCACTGCCGCCTAACAGGGTGTTGAATTAATCGCCGTGCCCGTCAACCATCACGGGCCGGTAAACGTTGTTTCATCAGCCCCACTTTCCCACCGCCATCATGCGCAAGACCGACGTCATCCAGCACTCTCTGTACAG
>NZ_PEBS01000124.1 GCF_002869965.1 Janthinobacterium sp. ROICE36 | reverse complement strand
GGTGCCCGAAGCCCCGGCTCGCCGGGGTGAGGCGGTAGCCCCCGCACCGGTAGGTGTGCCCGCAGGGCAGGGCGTAGCCCGCCGAAGGTCTGCGAATCCGGCTACTGACCGCCGCGTTTCGCGGGGGTCTTTTCCTGCCCCCTCAGGGGGCCTAAAGAACTACGACCTATACGCGTTAGCGTTGGGAGTAGCTTTTAAGTACCTTTTAGAGGCCGAATTCGCCTTTATAATCATGTACTTGCAAGCCTAACTATGACTTTTTTCCGGTTAACTATGACTTTTTTCCGGTTAACTATGACCATTTATTGACAAGGCATTTTATGGGTGTAAAATGACCCATAAGGAAAAAGACATTGGAGAGGTCGATGAAAAAGCAAGAGCTGGTGGTCAAGTCAAATCGCCTGGTCGAGGCCAGCTACAGACTGGGCCTAAACGAGCAACGCATCATCTTGTATTCGATCTGTCGGTGCAGGGAAGAGCAAAAAGGGCTATTCCCCAATGAACCTGTAGTCATTACCGCCGATGCGTTCGCCAAGCAGTTCCCCAGCGTGGAGAAGGGCAGTGTCTATGGTCAACTCAAGGAGGCGATGGATGCCCTGTATGAGCGGAGCGTTACCCTCTACGAAACGGATGAGGACACTGGCAAGGAGCAAGTCTCCAAAACCCGTTGGATCAGCAAAGCCAGTTACATCGACGGCGCTGGGCGCATCAAGATCGTCTTCACCTCGGATGTCATCAAGTACGTCACTCGTCTGGAGGAAGAGTTCACGTCCTACCAGCTGGAGAAGGTCGGCAAGATGACCAGCGCGCACGCTATTCGCGTCTACGAGATGCTGAGCCAGCACCGAGACATTGGAAACCGTACGCTCAACCTGGTGTGGCTGCGTGAAACGCTCGGCGTGGAGCCAGCCGAGTACAAGCTGACGGCTGACTTCATCCGTAAGGTGATCGAGGTGGCTGTGAAGCAGATCAACGACCACAGCGACCTCACGGTGAGCTACAAGCCCAAGAAAACGGGCCGCGCTATCACTGACTTCGTGTTCAAGATCAAGGGCAAGGACGCCAAGCCAAAGGCGTCCGGGACGGCCAGCGATCAAGCGATGCGCGACAAGCTGGAGGCTCTTGGACAACAGCGCCTTGACGCAACATCTGGCGTAACCAATGAGGAATTTTGATGGACTACAGCTACGAAATTCTCCCGCGCCCGGTTGAACTCGGCAGCGGCTGGCGGCTGCGCCTCCTGGAGGGCCGCGAGGAGGTGGGCGGCGGCGTGTTCCCTCCAGTTGAGGGCATCGAAGATGCAAAAGACGCTCTGCAAGCGGCCTTCGATGACGCTGAGAGCGAAGCTTACGCATGGCTCGATTCCAGAGACGCCGCAGGCATTGATTCGCAGGCACATGAACGGCATCGCCGCCAAGCGGCTGTTGAGTTTGCGTTGGCAAATATGGGGCTGTCAGGCTTTACTCCATCAGAGGAAGTACAGCGGCACATGCGCCGCTTCGTCGACGGTGAAATGGACCTCGTTAAGTTTGTCAAAGGCGTGATGGATCACGCCAAAAGGGAGGTGTAATGGATGCTGACGACCTGGCGGGCCTGTACGCTGCCGCGCTCGCGCAGCAGGACGCGGCCACTAAGGCCATTGACGACCTGGCAAAAGAACGGGCGCAGCTAAGTGCGACCATTGAAGCGCTCCAAAACACCTCTGGAAGCCTCCAGAGGGCCGCAGGAGACGCCGCGACCAAGGCGGTGACAGAAACCCTCGCCAAAGCCCCGAAGACGGCTCAAACAGCCTTAAACACGGCCACTGAGGCATTGGATACCGCCGCCGGTAAGGTGCGTAACGCCGGCGCCTGGCTCACCTGGCAGTTTGGCCTGGTGTTCATCCTCACCGGCGTGGCCGCGGTTGCGACCAACTACGCTCTCGGCTACTTCACACAGAGCCAGATCGCAGACCTACGTCTGGAGAAGTTCCAGCTGCGCATCGAAAAGGCCGAACTGGAGGCAAGCATCGCGGATCTGCATAAGCGTGGGGCCAAGATCAAAATCAACACCTGTGGTGATCGCCTCTGCATCGAGGCCAGCACCAACCAAGGCAATGATGCAGCTGGCAACCCCGCGCCGATGGGTTCCTGGCTCACCACTGATGGCCGCAAGGTGCCTCTGGTCATTCCTCGCGGGTACTGAGGCCACTTGTCATGATGCATACCCGTAACGAATGACTGGTTTATTTTTATCGTGATAGGTTGATTGGCTGTGTTTTGCTTAAGCTCATTGTTTTTTCGATCCAGTCTCAAGCGCCTAAGCCGACTGTTGGATATTGCGAAACACAACCTTCGGCAACTGAAGCGACGCTACTATCCCATCTTAGGAGAACACTATGCATCAGCAACAATTTGAATCATGCATCAAAGCTTGTTACGCCTGCGCTGACGCCTGCGATATGTGCACTACAGCGTGCTTGGGAGAACAAGATGTAAAAATGATGGCGCGCTGCATTGCCCTAGATATCGACTGCGCACAGTTGTGCAGGGTAGCGGCAGGCTTCATGGCGCGCGGCAGTGCATCTGCTAAAGCAATCTGCCAATTCTGCGCAAGCATTTGCGACATGTGTGCCGAAGAGTGCGGAAAGCATTCAATGCAGCACTGCAAAGATTGCGCCGCTGCTTGCCGCCAGTGCGCCGACGCCTGTCGGAAAATGGCAAGCCACTAAAAATTTAGCGCGCTAAACTTCAACGGCTAAATTCGGGGCCGTCTTTCTTCGGCCCTGCTCGCCTCACCTCACGCTGCCTCTCTGGGGGACCGCAAGGATTCCTGCGTAGATGAGTAACATCCTCGTTTTCCATAGGGGCGCTGCCCTGGAAATGCCGACCGCAAGAAAAACGAACGTTTATCTTGCGATCAAAAATACGGCTGTTTTTCCTGGGAAAAGTGCAAGAAAACTCATTGAAGAAATCAAAACAAGGTTCAATGCCTCAATTTTGCTTTTTTGACGCTGCCTGTTACGCATTTACGCAGGAATCCTTACCGTACCCCTTGTTGGTCATTCATCACGATTCGCCCGCTCCCGCTGCGCCAGCTCGGCGCGTCGATCCACCCTGCGCGTTAAATTTTGACTTCCAATTTCGCATGCGAAACTTACCGATGACCGGCCCCGCTGACAGTTCGTTTACGGAGATAAACAAAAAAAAGTAGTACGCTAAGGTCTGTTCCATAAACCGAATAAAGGATGCAGCATGAAGATGATTGCTATGGTTTCAGCTATTGCAAGCCTTACATTAGCGGCACCTACTTTTGCCGCACCAGTGACTATGACCTTCAAGAACGTCAGCACTACAACTACTATGACGGTATCGAAGATCAGCACTTGCGGAGTTCTATCACCCACACCCACAACCGTTATCGCTGGAGCTACCTCGTCAGCATCGAGTACGGACTGTGGCGGCTCCGTAACAAGTTCTCATGTCAAATATGCCATGGGGTCTAAGACCTGTGAATTCCATATATCGACGTTCTATCATGCGGCCGATCCAATCACTGGCGCAGCAGCCTATTGGGAGCGAAGCGTACCGCCGCCAACCTCAAGTGGTGGTGCTACCTGCAAGGTTGTAAGTTAAAGTGGATCGATAACGACAGGGGCTGTCCAAGCGGTTTTCTCAATGGCGTAATCAGCTAAAAACACTCAGCAATAGTGCTGGGTGTTTGGGAGATAAAAATGAGCATCAAGGGTTTAGACACTTCTTACAGCAATGCTTTTCCCAACGTGAACTCGGACAAAGTCTCTACCCTTGTTCAGTCTGAAACCAAGGAGACAGAGCAGGGCAGCAGCGCGGCTACAGCGCCAAGCAGTATTGTTACTCTCTCCGACAAGGCAAAGACAGCATCAACACAGGTCGCCACTAGCCCTTCTTTTATGGAGATTGGCATGGCCGCACGCACGAAGTTGGATGTTGCGAAGCAGCAAGGCGCAGAAAAAACTGGTGCTACAGTAAGTTCCGTAAACCTAAATCACGTTGATTACTCGGCCTTCAGCGATCAGGAATTGGCTGCTATGAATCTCAACTCGTCTGGCAATTTCTCCAAAGACGAACAAATTCAGGCCCAAGGAGTGCTGGGAGAAAGAGTAAGAGTTTCGCTGGAAACCTACAGGGGAGCCACCAATGATGGAGATCGCCGAGGACATGCGATGGCAATCGATGCCCTCTACACTCAGATGACGCCTGAAATGAGAAGCGTTTTGGGCTGGACACCAACGATGATGAATGCGAACGACCATATGCTGGCTGGTGACGAAAAGAAATTTGGCAAACTCTCTTTGGCGGGAATCCTCGCGCATCTCGAAACCAGCAAAACCGAAGGTGGCATAACATTCGAAAATTTAGCGCGCTAAATTTTCGCTGAAGCGCATTCACCTTCAGCTTGGCCCTGGGCGACCAGGCCGGGCCAGTGTATGTTTGTGATTCCGGCGTGTATGTGGATCCACAAACAAACACGCTATCTGCTCCAGCCCGGTCCCTGGTCCTTCTTCGGATTGCGCTGCTCTTCCCGCTCCTGGGCCGCGATCCGCTCCTGCTCGACCTTCCGGGCCGCGTCGACCTTGGCGCGCTCCGCCGCCTGCTGCGCCAGCTCGGCACGGCGATCCGCCTCGATCTTGGCGGCGCGGTCGGCCATGAACCTGGCGCGGAAGGCGGCGGCGCCGCTGACCAGCTCCGTTTTAGCCTGGGCGGCAACCCTCTCCAGTTCGGCCTGGCGGGCCGCTGCATCCTTGGCCTTGGCCTGCTCCATCGCCTGGCGCGCCAGCGTAGCGGTGCGGACTATCTCGGCTAGCTCCGCCGACTTGACCTCGCGCTTCGCTGCGGACAGGTCGCCGGATAGGTCGATCACGCTCCGGTTGATCTGCGATAACTCGCGCTCCGCGATGCCCTGGGCGTGTGCCTGGGCGAGTCGCTGCGCAACCTCATCGTTGATGCGCTTGCTTACTTCGGTGCGCACGCCCCGGCGTTCCATGCCGGTGACGAATGGCCCCAAGTGGCTTGTTGGGATTCGGTCGATCCCCTGATCCTTCAGGCTGCGGTGATCGACTTGGGCGTCAATGCCGTTTTCCCGTAGCCGCTCGTTGGTCAGTACCGCCCACCTGGTGCGCACGGCGTCGAGGTCGGCGGCGCGGTTGCGCCCCGCCTTCTCGGTGTTGAGCTTATCCGTCAATCCGTCCGGCCCCACCTTCCGGGTGGTGCGGAGGATATGGGCGTGGTGGTTCCGGCTGTCGCCTTCCTTACCTGGTGCGTGGATCGACACATCGACGGCGCAGCCTTCGGCGTTCGCCATCTCCTTGGCGAAGTCCACGGCCAGCCGTCGCCGCTCTTCCGGTGAAAGCTCATCGGGCAACGCCACCTCAAACTCACGCGCCACGCATGCATCCTTGCGGCGCTCGGCAGCTTCGGCGGCGTTCCACAACGCTGACCGATCCTTCGCCCATTCTGGCGCACCATCGGGCAACACCATATCGGTCGAGGCGATGCCACCCTTACGGGTGTAATCGTGAACCTCGCCGGTACGCTTATCGGCAATCTCACACCCAGCGCGATAGGCAGCGGCGGCGGTCGAGCTTCGACCGGCTGACCGCGATATCTGTTTTACGCTGAGGTGGTAGATTGCCATGGGGGTACGTTTTCGCCTTTGTCGCGCAGCGACCGCACGAGTTGGCGTAGCCAACTCCTAAGTGCGCCCTTGCTCTTCGCTTTCGCTCTTCGCTCGGTCCTATCACTGCCAGCATTATAGCTGGCTTTACGGGGTGAATTTACGCCGCTAAAATGAGGCATATCGACCAGCAAAGACAAAGGCAAGCATCATGGCAAAGAAACCACAAAAAAAGCCCACTCTGCCGGTCAAAGTCAATTTTCTATCCGATGCAGACCAAGGCATCATGGAGCTACCAGTTTTTGTGACACGGGCCAGAGAACGACCACAGAAGAAGACAACCACGAAACCAAGAAAGCACCAAATGATAGCTAACATCGAAAAAGCACAGCAGCGGGTTAAGGATTTAGAGGAAAAACTCAAGCTGGCTAAAGCGCTGAAACAGAAGGTAGAAGCACGGGCCAAAGCAGCAGAAAGCAAACAAAAACGCGCAGCTGATACACGCCGAAAAATTCTTGTCGGTGCCGCTATTCTTGCCAAGGTTGAGCGCGGAGAATGGCCCAAAGACAAGATGCTTGAAATGATGAGTCAACAATTGACCAGGGACGATGACCGCGCATTGTTCGACTTGACCCCAACGGATAAACCCGCGTCATGATTGGCTGGTGGATCGTCATCGCACAGGAAACTCCAGATGAGCGTGACGCCAATCCCGATAAGCTAAGCACGGTACTTGCAAGCTGGGAATCGAGCCTGGGTGGACTCGATTGGTTGGATAAGCTGGCCGAACTCGGCAAAGCCGCCAGTTGCGAAAAGGAGGATACCCAAACCGGTATACTGCCTTCGCCCAGGACGTTCTGCCCTTGATAGCAAATGGACCGCCAAAACACGATGACATCGACATCATCGGAGACGACTATGTCATGCCTAATGGCTGGTCCGGCAACCTCACTATGCATTCGGAAAAAATCGCTAAATGCGCACCGGATCAGCTTCTGACCATCGACGCCTGGGACCTCGATTAAGCTCTAAAGAGGGAAGAAACGATGCTAAAATGGAAAAATCGTCAAGATTGCTTCGCACATCTGCGGTCCCCTTTGTAGAGATACATAGGTCTGGAGACTGCTGCTATGCCTGCCATGCTGCACCAATTCCTCTCGAATAATCGAGACGAATTAACGAATCGATGCCGAATCAAAGTGGGCCAACGTAGCGGCCGCTCTGCCACTGAACAGCAGCTCAAAGAGGGTATCCCCCTCTTCCTCGACCAGCTCATTCGAACTCTTGAGATTGAGCAGACTTCAACACCCTTAGATAGCCGACGAATTTCTGGCCCAGCTGGGGGAGGCACTGCCCTTTCCGAGGTAAGCGTTTCGGCGGCTAAACATGGCAAAGACCTCCTACATCTCGGCCTGTCAGTTGACCAGGTCGTGCATGATTACGGAGATTTGTGCCAATCCATTACTGACCTGGCAGTGGAAAGAGACGCCCCGTTCCAAGTGGATGAATTTCGCACGTTAAACCGATGCCTCGATAACGCAATTTCAGACGCTGTCACCGAATTTGGCTATCAACGCGACGCAATAAATGCAGACGCCAACGCCGTCGAATCAAACAAGCGTATGGGCTTCTTCGCACATGAATTGCGAAACCACCTTGGCACAGCATCCATGGCCTTTGCCGCCGTCAAAGCTGGCAACCTTAGCTTGAGCGGTGCCACGGGCGCCATCTTGGAACGGAGCCTACAGGCGCTGGATAAACTCATCGCAAGCTCCATTGAAGACATCAGATTACTCGGGAAAACCAACATCATTTCGGCCTCTTTTTCTCTGGCTGACTTCATAGCTGAAATTTACGCCGTAGCCTCTCTTTCCATAGGTACGAATGGGTGCATTTTTAGAGCGCCTCAAGTTGACCCGGACCTGGCGATCAACGGGACTCGAGACCTGCTGATGGCCGCAGTTGCAAACCTACTGCAAAACGCGTTCAAATTTTCCCAACCACATACGGAAGTTTTTCTCACTGCCTATGCGGCGGGAGACCGCATCATCATTGATGTGAAAGACCATTGCGGCGGCCTGAGTCCAGGTATGGCTGCAAGCATGTTCCTCCCGTTTTCCCAATCGGGTGAAAACAGAACCGGCATCGGCTTAGGACTCACAATCGCAAAGCAAAGTGTGAATGCAAACAGCGGGACACTGACAGTTGAAAATCTTCCTGCCATCGGCTGCATTTTCAAAATTAGCTTGCCTCGACACACAATACCAACCTAAGTTCATCACGCCAGGTTACATATCAACTTCGGTCTAGCCGGAGGGTACGTAGCAAGCTCAAAGGCCAACTCGACACCTTAGCGCGCGGGCGTCCCCGCTTGCTTGCGCACCGATGAAAAAGCCATCGGCACGCCCGGTTAACTTTTTACCCCGATAAATCGAAAACCGGAAAACCAACCCAACCGCACTCCCCAGCCCTCTCCAAAATTTCGACATGTCGAAATTCTCACTCACATCGCCCTATAGGCAGGGGTAACGGGCAGTTGCGCAGCCTGGTCAAGCCTGCTGCCGCGTCCCGTGAGGGCGCGGGGTTTCAGCTGGCGATCACGGTGAGCAGGTGCCCGAAGCCCCGGCTCGCCGGGGTGAGGCGGTAGCCCCCGCACCGGTAGGTGTGCCCGCAGGGCAGGGCGTAGCCCGCCGAAGGTCTGCGAATCCGGCTACTGACCGCCGCGTTTCGCGGGGG
>NZ_PEBS01000123.1 GCF_002869965.1 Janthinobacterium sp. ROICE36 | reverse complement strand
TAGCAAGAAGTGGACGATGCCAATACGGGACTGGAAAGCGGCACTGAACCGCTTCGCCATCCAGTTTGAAGACCGGGTACCGCAGACTTAAACGAAAAACCGTTTACACAGAATTCAGTACACCCCCTGGCAACGCGGTGGCGGCAATTCCATTAAGCTGTCGTTCCAGGCGCTCCATCGGGGGCGTCGTTGACTTCTTTTAACTTCAGGAACTCGCGTGCTTGACCCCATTCACTTTTATGAACCTGCACAGGGCCATGGCCTGCCGCACGATCCCTTCAACGCCATCGTCGGGCCGCGTCCCATCGGCTGGATCGCCTCGCGCAGCGGCGAGGGTGTGCTCAACCTGGGCCCCTACAGCTTTTTCAACGCTTTCAATTACCATCCGCCGCTGATCGGTTTTTCCAGCATCGGCCGCAAGGATACCTTGCGCAATATCGAGCAGACGGGTGAATTCGTGTGGAACCTGGCGACCCGTCCGCTGGCCGAGGCGATGAATGCCGGCTGCGCGCCGGCGCCGCCCGAGGTCGACGAATTCGCGCTGGCCGGCCTGACGCCGGCCGCCTCGCGCATCGTCAAGGTGCCGCGCGTGGCCGAGAGTCCCGTGTCCTTCGAATGCCGGCGCACGCAGATCATCGAGCTGCAAGGATTGAATGGGGACGGCGTCGGCAGCTGGCTGGTGCTGGGGGAAGTGGTGGGCGTGCATATCGCGCGCCATCTGTTGACCGATGGCGTGTACGACACGGCCGCCGCTGCGCCGATATTGCGCGGCGGCGGTCCGGCCGATTATTTCGAGATCGGACCGGACAGCCTGTTTCACATGCGACGGCCAGTCTGGCCATAGGCGACTGTCGGCAGCTGCGAGCGGCGATAGTCGAGCGCCGTGCTGCCCACCAGTTCCGTAAAGCTGCGGCTGAAATGGGCCTGATCAAAAAAGCCCAGTGCCTGCGCCAGACTGGCCAGGTCGTCGGACTCGCCTAACACCAGCGTCTCGGCGTCCCCGGCCGGCATACCCAGCAGCGCATCAGCGGCGATAGTCGTGTCTGTAAAAGTTCACAGTGGCTGCATGATGAGCGGGCGCAGGCCGCCCGGCGCGAAACGCACGCCCAATACCTTGCCTGCACCGATCAAAGGCCTGTCAAAGGCGCCGCGCACCACGCCATGGATGGCAGTGCGGCCGAGGTCGAACACCAGGTGGGCGTTCGGATACGGCAGCACGCGCTGCGTCTCCGGCGCGCGCTCCCGCCTGTCCCATTCCACCACCCAGAAGTATTCGACAAACGGCGCCAGTGCGGCGGCGGGCGGATAGGTCGCCAGCCGTATGCGGCGCGCCGCAGCCTGCGGATCGACGATGCCTTTCGGCGCTTGCCCGCGCGCGGCGAGCTGGTCCTTTCGCATTGATCGAGGGAACCATGAAATCACACAACTTATCGGGCCTGATGCTGGCCGCATGTTGTCTATTATCGGTGGCGCCAGCCGGCGCCGCCCCGTCTACAGAAAGGGATCATCGCATGCAGCACTGCGTACGCTAACCGGGCAACTGACGGGCATCAGCGGGACGCTGGCCATCCGCATTGAAAACGGCCAGCATTTCTATGGCGTCGATTATTCGCTGCCGGAGCCGTAAGCCAGCCCAGGCAGGGATAGCAATCTATTTGCCCAATATCGACGCCACATTGTCCGTGCCCGGCGCGCCGAACAGCTGCTGCTTGAGGAGGTGCAGCTGGTCGCGCACTTGCGCGGCCTTTTCGAACTCCAGGTTCTTGGCGTGGTCGACCATCAGTTTTTCCAGGCGCTTGATTTCCTTGCTGACCTGTTTCTCGCTCATGGCTTCGAATTTCGCCGCTTCCTGCGCCACTTGCAAGTTTTCGCGCGCTTCCTGCGGGCTGTAGACGCCGTCGATCATTTCGCGGATCGATTTTTTGACGCCGATCGGGATGATGTTGTTGGCCGTATTAAAGGCGATCTGCTTGGCGCGGCGGCGTTCCGTTTCATCGATGGCGCGGCGCATGGAGTCCGTGATGCGGTCGCCATACAGGATCGCCGTGCCGTTCAGGTTACGCGCGGCGCGGCCGATGGTCTGGATCAGGCTGCGCTCGGAGCGCAAAAAGCCTTCCTTGTCCGCATCGAGGATGGCAACCAGCGACACTTCCGGCAAGTCCAGGCCTTCGCGCAGCAGGTTGATCCCCACCAGCACGTCGAAGGTGCCCAGGCGCAGGTCGCGCAGGATTTCCACGCGTTCCACCGTTTCGATATCGCTGTGCAGGTAGCGCACCTTGATGCCATGGTCGCCCAGGTATTCCGTCAACTGCTCCGACATGCGCTTGGTCAGGGTCGTCACCAGCACGCGCTCGTCCTTCTTGATGCGCTCGACGATTTCCGACATCAGGTCGTCCACCTGCGTGCTGGCGGGGCGCACGATGATCTGCGGGTCGACCAGGCCCGTGGGGCGCACGACCTGCTCGACCACCTGGTCGGAATGGTTTTTTTCGTAGTCGCCCGGCGTGGCCGAGACGAACACCGTCTGGCGCATCTTCTGTTCGAATTCCTCGAATTTCAAAGGCCGGTTGTCCAGCGCCGACGGCAGGCGGAAGCCATAGTCGACCAGGTTGGTCTTGCGCGAACGGTCGCCGTTGTACATGGCGCTCAGCTGGCCCGTCAGCACGTGTGATTCGTCGAGGAACATCAATGCGTCGGGCGGCAGGTAGTCGACCAGGGTGGGCGGCGGTTCACCCGGCAGCGCGCCGGACAGGTGGCGCGAATAGTTCTCGATGCCCTTGGTGAAACCGATTTCGGCCATCATTTCCAGGTCGAAGCGCGTACGCTGTTCCAGGCGCTGCTCTTCGATCAGCTTGTTTTCCTTGCGGAAGAACTCCAGACGCTCGCGCAGCTCGTCCTTGATGGTTTCCACGGCGCGCAGCACGGTGGAGCGGGGCGTCACGTAGTGCGAACCCGGGTACACGGTGAAACGGGGGATTTTTTGCCGCACGCGGCCCGTCAGCGGGTCGAACAGCTGTATCGATTCGATTTCGTCGTCGAACATTTCCAGACGCACGGCCAGTTCCGCATGCTCGGCGGGGAAGATGTCGATGGTATCGCCGCGCACGCGGAAGGTGCCGCGGCCGAAGTCGACTTCGTTGCGCGTGTACTGCATCTGGATCAGACGCGCGATGACGTCGCGCTGGCTGACCCTGTCTTTTACGCGCAACGTCAAAATCATCTGGTGGTATTCGTTCGGGTTACCGATACCGTAGATGGCCGAGACGGTGGCGACGATAATGACGTCGCGCCGCTCCATCAGCGACTTGGTGCACGACAAACGCATCTGTTCGATATGCTCGTTGATCGACGAGTCCTTTTCGATGAACAGGTCGCGCTGCGGCACGTAGGCTTCCGGCTGGTAGTAATCGTAGTAGCTGACGAAGTATTCGACCGCATTTTGCGGGAAAAAGTCGCGGAACTCGCTGTACAGCTGCGCCGCCAGCGTCTTGTTGGGGGCAAAGACGATGGCGGGTCGGCCCATGCGCGCGATGACGTTGGCCATGGTGTAGGTCTTGCCGGAACCGGTCACGCCCAGCAGGGTCTGGAAGGCCAGACCATCGGCGATGCCCTCGGATAACTGGGTGATCGCCGCCGGCTGATCGCCGGCCGGAGAGAAGGGCTGGTGCAGCTTGAAGGGGGAATCCGGGAAGGAGATAATTGCGCTTTCCGCCTCGCTGGCGGTAGATAATTCGGGCATGTGAATCAGACCTTTGTTAGAATAGTGCTCTGCTGGCGGCCCTGGCGTTGTATTCGGGGCGCTGTCTACAACTCCGCTGTGAACCTGCTTCCAATCGAATCCAATCTTATCATGACGAACCCAACTGTTTCTGCCAGTCTGTTTAGCGCCATCGAGATGGCCCCACGCGACCCGATCCTGGGCATCACCGAAGCATTTAACGCGGACCAGAATCCCGCCAAAATCAATCTGGGCGTTGGCGTCTATTATGACGACAACGGTAAAGTGCCTCTGTTAGCTTGCGTACGCAAGGCAGAAGCCATCCTGATTGAGCAGGCCTCGCCACGCACCTATCTGCCGATCGAAGGCCTGGCTGCCTACGACAAAGCGGTGCAAGAACTCGTATTTGGCGCCGATAGCGCCGTTATTCAAGAGCGCCGCGCCATTACCGTACAAGCCATCGGCGGCACGGGCGCATTGAAGATCGGTGCCGACTTCCTGCAGCGCTTCGCGCCGGGTGCCCAAGTCTACATCAGCGACCCGAGCTGGGAAAACCACCGCGCGCTGTTCGAGAACGCCGGTTTCGTCGTGAATAACTACACGTATTACGATGCTGCCACCCATGGCGTGAACTTCGAGGGCATGCTGGCCAGCCTGAACGCCATGCCAGCCGGCTCCATCGTCGTGCTGCACGCCTGCTGCCACAACCCGACCGGCGCCGACCTGAGCGTGGCCCAGTGGGATCAGATCGTCAGCGTCGTCACCTCGCGCGGCCTGGTGCCGTTCCTGGACATGGCTTACCAGGGCTTTGCCAACGGCATCGCCGAAGATGGCGCCGTGGTGCGCCGCTTTGCCGACGCGGGCGGCCCACTGCTGGTGTCGAACTCGTTCTCGAAATCGTTCTCGCTGTATGGCGAGCGCGTGGGCGCCCTGAGCGTCGTCGCTGCCAGCGCCGATGAGGCAGCCCGTTTGCTGTCGCAATTGAAGCGCGTCGTGCGCACCAACTACTCGAACCCGCCTACGCATGGCGGCAAGGTGGTCGCCACCGTGCTGGCCACGCCGGAACTGCGCCAGCTGTGGGAAGAGGAACTGGCCGGCATGCGGGTGCGCATCCGTGAAATGCGCAATGCCTTCGTGGAAAAACTGAAGGCCAAGGCACCAGGCCACGACTTCGAATTCGTGCGCCAGCAAATCGGCATGTTTTCGTACTCGGGCTTGACCAAGGAGCAAGTGGCGACCCTGCGCGAGCAATCGATCTATGCCGTCGACACGGGCCGTATCTGCGTGGCAGCGTTGAATTCGCGCAATATCGACATCGTTATTGACGCGATCGCCAAAGTGCTTTAAGATATTGCTTCTTCGGCGCTGCATGCAAGTGTGGCGCTGATGGCAGTGGAAAGTCGGCGATGGCCGTGTTTGTCGAGATGCAGTATGTGTCTTGCAAATGCGAAATAAGCGACATATAATATTGCCTCTTTTCCCTGATAGCTCAGTTGGTAGAGCGACGGACTGTTAATCCGCAGGTCCCTGGTTCGAGTCCAGGTCGGGGAGCCAGAATTCGAAAGGCCACGTTGAAAAACGTGGCCTTTTTTGTTGTGCGCCACAAACGCGAGTGGCGGCAAAAGTGGAATTTCCCTATGGGAATCTGGACAACTGAATAGTTGCCCTATATAATACGGCCTCTTTTCCCTGATAGCTCAGTTGGTAGAGCGACGGACTGTTAATCCGCAGGTCCCTGGTTCGAGTCCAGGTCGGGGAGCCAGAATTCGGAAGGCCATGTTGAAAAACATGGCCTTTTTTGTTTTCCGCCGCAGTGCCTGTGCCTGTGCATGGTCGCGTTTTGCGCTATCCTGAATGCATCACTTCAGGAGCGCCTTCCCATGACTTGTTCCTCCGCCTTGCGCCACATCGTCCTGTGCGACTTTCTCGACGGCCTCACCTCCGCCAAGCATGCCGAACTCGTGTATGAGTTTTCGCAGCTCAAGCACCGCATTCCCGGCGTGCGGCAATTCGAATGGGGGCCGAATGTCAGCCCGGAAAGCCTCGATGATGGCTTTACCGATTGCGTTACCCTGACCTTCGACGATGCCGCAGCGCGCGACGTGTATCTGACCCATGCGGCGCACCTGGCCTTTGTCGAGCAACTCAAACCATGGCTGGGCCGCGTGCTGGTCTTTGATTACTACCCGCAAGAGCAGCCCGGCTGACCGCCGGGCCAGGTGCAGCAGGGAAAATACACTTTTTCAGGCGGAAATATGGACATCGCAAAATTTTCCCTATAGAATGCGGCCTCTTTTCCCTGATAGCTCAGTTGGTAGAGCGACGGACTGTTAATCCGCAGGTCCCTGGTTCGAGTCCAGGTCGGGGAGCCAGAATTTTTGTAAGACCTAGAGCCCAGCCCTTACCCGGTTGGGCTTTTTGCATTCCAGAGGCCTGTTTATTTGCGCATAGTGGTCCAAGGTGACGCTGTTGGGCTTTTGGGATCGCCTACCCCTAGGGCTGGGCTCCGTTGGAACAGGGAGGCAGCCTGCGGGGTTACTGATGTTGGCCGGGACACGGGCAGCGCGACCGAACCGCTGCAACAGGCTGGAGCGGGCGAGGCGTCAAGGCGGGGAGCGCGTCTACCCGGTTGGGCTTTTTGCATTCCAGAGGGCACTTTATTTGCGCATAGTGGGCCTCAGCGGGGCCGCTGCGTGAGGGGCATGGGGCAGGCCTACGGCTGGGCTCGCGTGCCACAGGGCACCAGCAGGGTCAACCTTAGATCCTGTCCACTTTGGGCATCAGACCTTTTCCATTAGAGTGATAGCCTGTAATCTGAGGGATTGCCTCCTGGAGAGTATTCTTACGACTGTCGCCACTCATTCTCATGAGTCGCCGCTATCTGTTCTCTCTGACCTCCGCCATCTATTCCTATAGAACGCCGCCACTCGTTCTCGTTGGGCATCGTCAGCGTTCAGACGGAGCTGCTGCCATTACCCTAGAGGCACCGAAGGACTGCTTCCGCCCCATACCGGACGTTGAAAGGCGTAGCATATGGCGGGATGACCTATTCGTATAGGATCGGTCCTTCGAGTTTGAGGCGTTGCAATTTTCCCTGAAAAACTACGTCTTCGAATCAACAACGCGACAGAACCCAATGAACTCCACACCTTTGCCTTCATGCCAAAGCGTTGGATGGTGGGGGGGGCACCTTTGCTTGGCTTGAGAAATGGCTTAGCCTGTGGAAAAACTGCGAACGAAAGTTTGAAACAAGTTCGCAGTTTGTCACCTTGGTTTTCCTGGTACTTTTGTTGTGAAGATACCAATCAGACTCTTAGACCACCGCGTCGGCGGTCTCGTCTTTTTCCTTGACCGGTTTGATCAAGTCTTCGCGTTTCACACCCAGCCACATAGCTATGGCTGCGGCCACGAAAACAGACGAGTAAATACCGAAACAGATACCGATGGTCAGCGCAATGGCGAAGTAGTGCAAGGTCTGGCCACCAAAGAACAGCATCGACAGCACCATCATCTGGGTACAGCCGTGGGTGATGATGGTACGCGAAATGGTGCTGGTAATCGCGTTGTCGATCACTTCATGCACGCTGGCCTTACGCTGCTTGCGGAAGTTTTCGCGGATACGGTCAAAAATCACCACCGATTCGTTGACGGAGTAGCCGAGCACCGCCAGGATGGCCGCCAGCACCGTCAGCGAGAATTCCCACTGGAAGTAGGCGAAGAAGCCCAGGATGATCACCACGTCATGCAAGTTGGCGACGATGGCCGACACGGCGTATTTCCATTCGAAGCGAACGGCTAGGTAGATCATTACGCCGATGATCACCATCACCAGTGCGTTCAATCCGTTCTGCGCCAGTTCCTCGCCCACCTGCGGGCCGACAAACTCCACTTTCTGCAAGACCAGCGCTTCACTGCCAGCCACATCCAGACAGGCGCTCTTGAGCACGTGTTCACCCTTTTCAGTGACGGTATCTATGCTTTTTGTCGTACCTTGCTCGGACTTGCACAGTGCTTCAAACACGCGCTGGGAAGTGTTCGCGGCACTGCCCCCCTTTTCCACCGGTATGCGGATCATCACGTCACGCGCTGTATCGAAGCTGGTCACGCTAGGTTCTTCATAGCCCATGCCGATCAAGGTGCCGCGTATTCCTTCAAGGTTGGCCGCCTTTGGATACTTGACTTCCATCACGGTGCCACCCTTGAACTCAACGGAAAGATGTAATCCCTTGTGCAGCAAGAAAAACACAGCAGCAACGAAGGTCAGTGCCGAAATCACGTTGAAAATCAACGCATGACGCATGAAGGGAATATCTTTTTTGATGCGGAAAAATTCCATATGATCCCCTAAGTTATTTAGTACTCGGTACCCAAATGGTACCGATAGCGATCGATTGCAGTTTCTTTTTTCGGCCGTACCAGAGATTGACCACGCCACGCGAGATAAATACCGCGGAGAACATCGAGGTCAAAATCCCCAAGCAATGCACTACGGCGAAGCCTCGAATCGGACCAGAGCCGAAAACCAACAATGCAATGCCAACGATGAGAGTGGTTACGTTAGAGTCGATAATCGTCGCCCAAGCGCGGTCGAACCCGGCAGCAATCGCGGCCTGTGGGAGGGTGTAAATAATTTTGTGTAAACGGTCATTTGGCAGGACACTGCCGCCACCAAGGAGAAACAATGACCGTTGTAAAGCGTAACAAGCGGGCCAAGCCCAAGCAGGGGGGTGTACTGAATTCTGTGTAAACGGTTTTTCGTTTAAGTCTGCGGTACCCGGTCTTCAAACTGGATGGCGAAGCGGTTCAGTGCCGCTTTCCAGTCCCGTATTGGCATCGTCCACTTCTTGCTA
>NZ_PEBS01000122.1 GCF_002869965.1 Janthinobacterium sp. ROICE36 | reverse complement strand
TCGTGACCAGTGATTCCGGTCTGGCCCTCAAACTGGGCACGATAGACCGGAATGGGTGGGCGCGATGGACCGGAATGGCTGGGCACAATGGACCGGAATCGGTGGGCACGATGGACCGAAATACCCACGAAGGACTTGCTCGATTGTTGCACTAGCTAGGTTTCGCGACCGTAGCTCGCAGAGCGTGAAGACCGTAGCATCAAACAGCGGCTGACCGGAATCAGTATCGAGCAGCATCGGTAAACGTTCGCCGTCCTGGCAGACGACAGTCTTTACAGCGTACTTTGCACACATTTTTATTTACACTTTCAAAAGTTCTCCCCTTTCGAAATATTACACTACGGCAAATAAAGTGCAAATAAGAAAAAAGGCCCGCAGTCTATCGGCTGCAGGCCTTTTGTTTACGAATTAAAAAAAGTGCCCATTAGAATGGAATATCGTCATCCATATCCGAGAAGTTCGGCGCTGGCTTCGGTGCCGGGCGTGGCGCCGGTGCCGGGGCTGGACGCGGGGCCGGTGCCTGGCGCGGGGCCGGGGCGTCGTAGCCGCCACCACCGTAGCTTTCATCGCCACCGCCGGCGTCGCCGCCCATGCCGGAGCGACCGCCCAGCATTTGCATCTGTTCCGCGATGATGTCGGTTGCGTACTTCTCGACGCCGTCCTTGTCCGTGTATTTACGAGTTTGCAGACGGCCTTCGACGTAGACGGACGAGCCTTTTTTCAGGTATTGGCCGACGATTTCCGCCAGGCGGCCGAAGAACGAGATACGATGCCATTCTGTCAATTCTTTTTGTTCGCCCGTGTTGCGGTCCTTCGATTTGTACGAAGTGGCCACGGCGATGTTGGCGATCGCGTCGCCGCTAGGCATGTAGCGGATTTCCGGGTCACGGCCCAGATTGCCGACGATGATGACTTTGTTGACTGATGCCATGAATAACTCCTGATGAACTGCAGCGGGAGGCGGTGTCCCGCGCGTTAGTTTAGTGTACTAAACGAGGATTATAAGCGACCACGCGGCGCAAAGCACCCGCTTTCTAACGGACGCCAGCTACCGTGCGGCAGCACGTTTTTTCACGGCAAGGGAAAACAAGAAACTTGAATACTGGTATTATATACAGTATTTAAACGTCTGCACGCATCTGTATCAAACTTTGTCGGGGCACGTTAGCCTGGCGGCGCAATCCGCCCATGGACGCCCCAGGCATGCAGAGCAAAACCCGGCTATAGTAACAGGTTGACCCGTTGTGGCTCCACATCTGCACCCAGGCACAATGCGCCGGCCGCACCACTCACTGAAAGCAAGGCAATCACATGGAACAGATCCGCATTCGCGGCGCTCGCACGCATAACCTCAAGAATATCAATCTCGATTTGCCGCGCAATAAGCTGATCGTGATTACCGGCTTGTCCGGCTCCGGCAAGTCTTCGCTGGCCTTCGACACCCTGTACGCGGAGGGCCAGCGTCGCTATGTCGAGTCGCTGTCGGCCTACGCGCGCCAGTTCCTGCAATTGATGGAAAAGCCCGATGTCGACCTGATTGAGGGGCTATCGCCCGCCATCTCCATCGAACAGAAGGCAACCTCGCACAACCCGCGCTCGACGGTGGGCACGGTGACGGAAATCCACGATTATTTGCGCCTGCTGTACGCGCGCGTGGGCACGCCCTACTGTCCCGACCACCCGGAAAACGCACTGGCCGCCCAGTCCGTCTCGCAAATGGTCGATGCCGTGCTGGCCATGCCGGAAGACACCAAGCTGATGATACTCGCGCCCGTCGTCGCCAACCGCAAGGGCGAGCACGTCGACCTGTTCGAGCAGATGCAGGCGCAGGGCTTCGTGCGCTTTCGCGTGCAAAGCGGCACGCATGCGGCAAAGATCTATGAAGTGGACGACCTGCCGAAACTGAAGAAGACGGAAAAACACACGATCGACGTCGTCATCGACAGGGTCAAGGTGAACCAGGAGATCAAGCAGCGCCTGGCGGAAAGTTTCGAGACGGCCCTGCGCCTGGCCGACGGTCGCGCCATTGCCTACGAAATGGATACCGCCCAGGAACACGTGTATTCGAATAAATTCGCCTGCAATGTGTGTGGCTATTCCCTGCAGGAACTGGAACCGCGTCTGTTCTCGTTCAACAATCCCATGGGCGCCTGCCCGGAGTGCGACGGCCTGGGACACATCGAATTCTTTGACCCGAAACGCATCGTCGCGTTCCCGAATCTGTCGCTCGCGTCGGGTGCCGTCAAGGGCTGGGACCGCCGCAACCAGTTTTACTTCCAGATGCTGTCGAACCTGGCCGCCTACTATGAGTTCGACCTGGACATGCCGTTCGAGCAGCTGGACTTGAATTCGCAGCAGGCCGTGCTGTACGGTTCCGGTAAGCAAGTGATTCCGTTCAGCTATGTGAACGAACGGGGCCGTACCGTCATCAAGGAACACACGTTCGAAGGCGTGGTCAACAATCTGCAACGCCGCTACCGCGAAACGGACTCGATGGCCGTCAAGGAAGAATTGGCCAAGTTCATCAATGAAAAATGCTGCCCCTCATGCGATGGCGCGCGCCTGCGCGTGGAAGCGCGCTTCGTCAAAGTCGGCACCGGCAAGCAACAGCGCGCCATCTATGAAGTGGCGGGAAAACCGCTGCGCGAGACCCTGGAGTTCTTTGAAAAGCTGAAACTGACGGGCGCTAAGAAAGAGATCGCCGACCGCGTGGTCAAGGAAATCATTTCGCGCCTGAAATTTCTCAACAACGTGGGCCTCGATTACCTGTCGCTGGACCGCAGCGCCGACACGCTTTCCGGCGGCGAAGCACAACGGATCCGCCTGGCATCGCAAATTGGCTCCGGTTTGACGGGCGTCATGTATGTGCTCGATGAACCGTCGATCGGCTTGCATCAGCGCGATAATGACCGTTTGATCGAAACCCTGAAACACTTGCGCGACATCGGCAACAGCGTGCTGGTGGTCGAGCATGACGAAGACGCCATCCGCACGGCCGACTACATCGTCGACATGGGCATAGGCGCAGGCGTGCACGGCGGCGAAATCATCGCCGAAGGCACCCTGCAAGACATTCTCAAGAACAAGAAATCGCTGACGGCGCAGTACCTGAACGGCAAGCTGAAGATCGCCGTGCCCGCCAAGCGTCACGCCAGCAATCCGGAAAAGCAGCTGCTTATTACTGGCGCGACGGGCAACAACCTGAAAAAAGTCTCGTTGAGCTTGCCAGTGGGCCTGATGACCTGCGTGACGGGTGTGTCCGGCTCCGGCAAATCGTCGCTGGTCAACGATACCTTGTACCCGGCCCTGTCGCGCCATTTGTACGGCTCGCAGACGGAACCGGCGCCGCACGAATCGATCAGCGGCCTGGAACACTTCGACAAGGTCATTTCCGTCGACCAGGCCCCCATCGGGCGCACGCCGCGCTCCAATCCCGCCACCTATACGGGCTTGTTTACGCCGATCCGCGATCTGTTCTCCACCGTGCCGACGGCCAAGGAACGGGGCTACAGCGCGGGGCGCTTCTCGTTCAACGTGAAGGGCGGACGCTGCGAAGCATGCCAGGGCGATGGCGTGATCAAGGTCGAAATGCATTTCTTGCCCGACGTGTACGTGCCGTGCGATGTGTGCCACGGCAAGCGCTACAACCGCGAAACCCTGGAAGTGCACTACAAGGGCAAGAACATCACGGAAGTGCTGGGCATGACGGTGGAAGAGGCGCATGAATTCTTCAAGCCCGTCCCCTTGATCGCGCGCAAGCTGCAAACCCTGCTCGACGTGGGCCTCGGCTACATCAAGCTGGGGCAGAGCGCCACCACCCTGTCCGGCGGCGAAGCGCAGCGCGTCAAGCTGTCGCTGGAATTGTCCAAGCGCGACACGGGCCGCACCCTGTACATCCTCGATGAACCGACCACGGGTTTGCACTTCCACGACATCGATCTGCTGCTGAAAGTCATCCACCGCCTGCGCGACCAGGGCAACACCCTCGTCATCATCGAGCACAACCTGGACGTCATCAAGACGGCCGACTGGCTCGTTGACCTGGGCCCGGAAGGCGGCGCCGGCGGCGGGCAGATCATCGCCACGGGCACGCCGGAAGACGTGGCCCTGAACCCGGCCAGCGTGACGGGCAAGTACCTGGGGCCGCTGCTCAAGCAATAAGCGGCAGCGCAATAAAAAACGGCGCGGATTGCTCATGCAATCCGCGCCGTTTCTCTTTTTGATAGCACCCCAGTCATTGCCGGCGTGTCATTTATCGCACGCCAGTCTTTGCCGGCGTGTTTCTCCCCCCACTACTAAACTTTATGCACTCAGCCGCTTTTCCAGCGCAGCCTTGTTATCTGCCAATTCTTGCGGCAGATGATACGCGAGTTTTTCAAACAACTCCGTATGCAATTTCAATTCTTCCACCCACGCGGCCTTGTCGATCGAGGTGATAGTGTCGAACTGTTCTTGCGTGAATG
This sequence comes from Janthinobacterium sp. ROICE36, assembly GCF_002869965.1. GTDB lineage: Bacteria > Pseudomonadota > Gammaproteobacteria > Burkholderiales > Burkholderiaceae_D > Janthinobacterium. Next base: position 4,151 of record NZ_PEBS01000122.1, on the reverse strand, counting down.
GCAAGCCATCCCAGTTCAGGTCACCATACTGCGGCGTCGTGCCGAACAGGTTTTCCACGCCGCCGGCCTTGCCTTCGATGCGGTCCAGCATCCATTTCAGCACGCGCATATTGTCGCCAAAGCCAGGCCAGACGAACTTGCCTGCCTCGTCCGTACGGAACCAATTGACGCAATAGATTTTCGGCAAGGCGGCCGGGTTGACTTTACCCACCTTGACGCCCATGTCCAGCCAGTGCTGGAAGTAATCGCTCATGTTATAGCCGATAAACGGCAACATGGCAAATGGATCGCGGCGCACGATGCCCATCTGGCCCACGGCCGCTGCCGTCGTCTCGGAACCCATGGTGGCGGCCATGTAGACGCCTTCGACCCAGTTGCGCGCTTCCGTTACCAACGGCACGGTGGTCGAGCGGCGGCCACCGAAGATGAAGGCAGAGATCGGCACGCCGGCCGGATCGTCCCAGGCAGCGTCGATCACCGGGTTTTGCGTAGCGGCAACCGTAAAGCGCGCATTCGGGTGCGCCGCCTTGGTGCCGGATGCTGGCGTCCAGTCCTTGCCATGCCAGTCGATCAGGTGGCTTGGTGCTTCTTTCGTCAAACCTTCCCACCAGACATCGCCATCGTCCGTCAGCGCCACGTTGGTAAAGATGGTGTTGTCGCGCATGGAGGCCATGCAGTTGTAATTGGTTTTTTCGTTGGTGCCTGGCGCCACGCCGAAGTAGCCCGCTTCCGGGTTGATGGCGTACAGACGACCATCGGCACCCGGCTTGATCCAGGCGATATCGTCGCCGATGGTGGTCACTTTCCAGCCGTTAAAACTTGCCGGCGGGATCAGCATGGCGAAGTTGGTCTTGCCACAAGCCGATGGGAACGCCGCCGCAACATAATGCTTCTTGCCTTCCGGCGATTCCACGCCGAGGATCAGCATGTGTTCGGCCAGCCAGCCGGGGTTGTTGTCGGACGCTTGCGCTTCCTGGTAACCCATGTTCGAGGCGATACGCAGGGCAAAACATTTCTTGCCCAGCAAGGCGTTGCCGCCATAGCCGGAACCGAAGGACCAGATTTCGCGCGTTTCCGGAAAATGCACGATGTACTTGGTGCTGTTGCACGGCCATTTCACGTCTTGCTGGCCGGCCGCCAGCGGCGCGCCCACGCTGTGCACGCACGGCACGAATTCGCCATCCGCGCCCAATACGTCGTACACGGCGCGGCCCATGCGGGTCATGATCTTCATGTTGACGGCGACATACGGCGAATCGGACAGTTCGACGCCGATGTGCGCGATCGGCGAGCCCAACGGGCCCATCGAGAATGGCACGACATACATGGTGCGGCCGCGCATGCAGCCATCGAACAGGCCGTTCAGGGTGTGGCGCATCTCGCCAGGCTCGGTCCAGTTATTCGTCGGGCCAGCCGCTTCTTTCGTTGCCGAGCAGATATACGTGCGGTCTTCGACGCGGGCCACGTCGCTCGGGTCGGAGCAGGCCAGGTAGGAATTCGGGCGCTTTTCCGCGTTGAGTTTTTTCATGGTGCCGCTGGCAACCATTTCGGCACACAGACGCTCGTACTCTTCTTGCGAGCCATCGCACCAGTAGATGCGCTCCGGCTTGGTCAGCGCGGCAATGTCGGCCACCCAGTTGATCAGTTTCTGTTGTTTAATATAAGCTGGGACGTTGAGTGCGGCGACGCCACCCATGACGGGCTGATTCATATTACCTCCAATACCAATAAAAGAAATTCTGGTCGTTCCGGCAAGACAGGCAGCATCGTTGCAAGGTGGCTGCGGCTCACTGCGGGCGGCGGCTTCACGCGGGCAGGGCTCTGGTGTCGTTTACCTGAAACATGCACCCAGGTAGCTGGAACAGTTTGCGCTCTAACTATACTCAGGAAGCGTCAAAAGTGCCGGCGATTGTACACCCGCTAAACCGCTATTCTCGCAAAAATGTACGAGAATAGCCTGACTAATGTAGTAGGCTATTCAGCATTTCGCGTATCCTGTTATTTCCCTACCAAATCCTTACTAAAATCGGCCATCTACCATGAAAATTGCCATACTCGATGATTACCAGGATGCCGTACGCAGCCTCGATTGCTTCTCATTGCTCGATGGCCACGAGGTCAAAGTGTTCAGCAACACGGCGCGGGGCCTGGGCCAGCTGACGATCCGCCTGGCGCCGTTCGACGCGCTGGTGCTGATCCGCGAACGCAGCAGTTTCAACCGCGCCTTGCTGTCGAAACTGCCGAATCTGAAACTGATTTCGCAAACGGGCAAGGTCAGCGGCCATATCGATGTGGCCACCGCCACCGAGCTGGGCATCGCCATCGCGGAAGGCATCGGCTCGCCCACGGCGCCGGCCGAACTGACATGGGCGCTGATCATGGCGGCGCAGCGCAAGATCGTGCCGTATGCGCAACATTTGCAGGAAGGGCTATGGCAGACGTCGTCGCTGGAAGCGGTGCGCAATACGCTGGGGACGGTGCTCAAGGGACGTACCCTGGCAATCTGGGGCTACGGCAAGATCGGCCAATTGATCGCCGGCTATGGCCGCGCTTTCGGCATGACGATCCTCGTGTGGGGTAGCGAAGCGAGCCGCGCGGCGGCCGTGGCGGCCGGCGATACGGCGGCACCATCGCGCGAGGCCTTTTTTGAACAGGCCGACGTGCTGAGCTTGCACCTGCGCCTGTCCGACAAGACGCGCGGCCTGGTCACCAACGAAGACCTGGCGCGCATGAAACCGACTAGCCTGTTCGTCAACACCAGCCGCGCCGAACTGGTCGCCGAAGGCGCGCTGGAAGCGGCATTGCCGCAAGGGCGCCCGGGCGGCGCCGCGCTGGACGTGTTTACGGACGAGCCGCTGCCACCAGGCACGCCATTGCTGCTGCTGCCGAACGTGCTGGCCACGCCACACCTGGGCTACGTCGAGCGTGACAGCTATGAACTGTATTTCCGCTACGCCTTGCAAAACGTCGTCGATTTTACGCAGCATCAATGCACGCGCCTGCTCAATCCGGAAACCTTGCAACACGCGCGGCAAGCCCCTCAGGAGCGCTGAAAGTCCTTGATGAGGTCGGGCTCGCCCGTGATGCGGATGGCGGGCGCCGGCAGCACGTGCCGGCCCCGCCACAGGCCTGCCCAGCCGGGCGGCCAGGCGATGTCCGGCCCCTCGTACGGTGCCACGCCGGCGCGCACGGCGACCACCGGCACGGGCGGCATGTCTTGTAAGGGCTCGCCCGGGGTACGCTGCATGTCCAGGCTGTACATGTAATCGGGCAACAAGGCGTCACAGACGCGGCCAAACCACGCGCTATGGTCGTCATCGCGCCCCAGCGCCTGCGCCAAGCCTTGCGGGTCGAAACGCGCCAGGGCATCGATCAGCTCGCCGGTAGTGGCGCCGGGCGTATCACCCCAGCCCATCACGGGATTGACGTTGTAATCGGCGCCCGAGCCATACCAGCCTTCGCGCCAGGGCCGCTGCATCCAGTCGCGCGGCCCCGTAAACAAATGCCAGCGCCAGTGCAGGCCCGACGGTTTCGGCCAGGAATACAGATACAGTTTTTGATAACCGGCCTGGTGCAGCTCGCGCACCATGGCCATCAGGCGCGCGTGCGGCATGCGGTCCGGTGGCGCGCGACGAAACAGGATCGCTTCGCCATCGGCAAACTGCACATCATCGGTCGACAGGTTCAAGTCCAGGGTGCGCGCTTCGCTGCCGAAACGGGCGGCGATCCAGCCCGTCAGCAGATTGACGGACGTGATGACGCCATAGCCGCGGTGGCGGTGAAAAATGACGGTGCCAGGAGCGAGGGCTTTCATACGGAATCGGGACGGTAGGCAAACAAAGAAACCAGTGTACTCACAGATGGTCAAATTTTCCAGTTGCGATCTGCAACGGCCGGCAGCGGGTCAGGGCGATTGCATGAAGCATCAGGTCGGCAAGCCCAAGACCTTGGCGAGATAGTCGGCATTCCAGCCAGCTTTTAAGCGTTTGGTAGCGATGCCGGCCTTGGTTGTCTTTTCTTTTTCGGGGGTGTACTGAATTCTGTGTAAACGGTTTTTCGTTTAAGTCTGCGGTACCCGGTCTTCAAACTGGATGGCGAAGCGGTTCAGTGCCGCTTTCCAGTCCCGTATTGGCATCGTCCACTTCTTGCTA
>NZ_PEBS01000121.1 GCF_002869965.1 Janthinobacterium sp. ROICE36 | reverse complement strand
CGACGGCGTGGATACAAGGTCGTTCGCCGACCAATTTTATGCCTTGGCAGGAATGGTCCGTCCAGTTTAAGGGGCACTGGCCGTTACGGGAAAATTCCGCCGTTTGATCAACAACGCGACAGAACCCGCAGCCCCCCCTGTATCCTGACGTTATCGAAAGATTGTAGAAACCCCTTCGGCATTACCCCAACCGAGCTTCAAAGCTATGGCGGATGTGCTCTCACCCCCGACAGATCACATCTGCCTGGCAATGAAAATGGAATACAATATCTTTCATTAACACAATTAACTGAGGTTAACTTATGACAGACAGATCACCGCGCTCACGCGCGGCCAACACCGTCTACAAAAGAAGCCTCCATTGGGCCGCCGATCCAAAAACAGCCTTTCACCGCTGGCTTGAAAAAGACGCGTACGAGGAAGGCCACAACTTCAGCGCCAAGACCATCGCGGTCTACGCATCGATGTGGGCGATCTTCATTGCCCACCTGCGGACATTCCGCGGCAAAAGCGTCGTACTGGCCGACGAAGAAGATATCCGTCACTTCCTGGATCAGGCGCATGTGTGCAAACGTGTCGAAGCGCGCCAGCGCTATGCTCTACTGCTGAGGCGCGCTTACGCCGCCCTGCAGCAAGCTGATCCTGATTTCGTCAATCCGACCGAGGCGACCTTTCGCCCGGTAACCCAGCCCGCCGACGAAAAACCGATGCCCTTTCTGCTGCCTGCTGAGCGAGTGCGCGTGTTTGCCCTGCTATGCGATACCGACGATCCGCTGGACCAGGAGAGCCTGGTGCGCATTCGCGCCAAGGCGATGTGTGCGTTGATGCTGGGTGCCGGGTTTAAGCCTGGACAAGCCAACATGACCTCAGTTAATTGTGTAGGACATGGGCGCGAACGGTTTATCGTTGCGCCGCAATGCGGTACCATGACGTCTCATCGGGCCCTGGTGCATCCGGCTGCCTGGCCGGCGATTGACCGATGGCTGGCGTTGAGCGGAAGCGAAGGATTGATGTTTCCCGGCGCGCCCTCGGACAAGGAGCATCCGGTCGACTATGCACGAGCATTCATCGGTGCGAAAAAGCTGCTGGCGGACCTGGGGACAATGGCTGGCGGTGAACGTGTCAGTCCGCAAACCCTGCGCAACTCCTACGGCGCCAGCCTGCTCGAGGATGGACTGGGCCTGGACGCCGTGCGGGAATACATGGGCTACTCCAGGATGGAGTTTGCCCGGCGCTTTTCACATGCCCATGCGGCATGGTGCCGCCGTTCCGGGCTACAGCAAAGCACGATAGAATCGACGTCCAGCAACAATCTGAACAATGCTCCACCACCCTCTTCTGAAAGCTGCCACGATGCATCCGATTAATCCAACGGCAGAACAACGTATCACCGAGCTGGAAAGCGCCCTTGCAAAAGCGGTGGACTATTTGCGCTCATTGCCATTAAATCCTTCGAACCACCACGCCGCAGCGGCTGCGGACCAGGTGCTGCGGCAACCTGCCCTGCCGGTACACATGCTGTCTGGAACGGTATTGTCATCGGCCGGCGTGCCACTACTGCGAGCCACGCTGCAAGGCAATCAGCTCGCCGTGCAAACAGCTGATCCAGGAACGGTGCCGGCCGCCTTCCGGGAACAGCATGCAGCGCAGCTGCGCGCGGCACTTATCCGCGGCATCACCATCGACCTGTCGGCTACATAAAGTCCATGGTGCGGTCTGACTCTGAGCTGCTTTACATGTGCAGGCCGAACAAGATACCGAAAGTGGCGCCACGCTAGCTGCGCGCGCAGCTAGCGTGGTGCCAGGCTGAACTGCTCAACGAAGGCGGCTAGTGCCTCAATGGTCGGTTCACCCCATAGCTCCTGGGCGTACCAGTTGGTAAACAGCGAGCGTGCCAGGACGTTTTCGACGCCGCGGTCCAGATTGACGGCCGTGTTCGTATTCTGATCCTTGAAGCGCTCAAAAATGGCGTTTCGATCGGCGTTATCGAGTTCGTTGTACAGGTCATACGCGTCCTGCGCGCGCGCCGCGAGGAACTTCTCCAATACCGTCGTACCGCTGTCTTTTTTGACGACGCTATTTTTTGCCGCGCTGCTTTTGAGCTGCAGGTTTTTCGCCGCATCAGCTCCCTGCTTCATCGTCCAACGGAAATAGGCAGCTGGAGAATCCAGTGGCGCACTACTCTTGTGATCAATCCGCGCCTGAACAAAGGCCACGGCGCTGCGGATCTTGTCATCGCCATGCTGCGCCATCACATCAGCTGCATCGACCTGGGTCAGACCGAATTTCATGATGCTGCCCATCAGTTCCAGATCGATGACGGGCGGCGCTGCAAAACCAAGCTGCGGCTGCTTGGTATGCTCGACGCGAAACTGCAGGCGCTCGACGCGCCGACCTACACGGTGTTCGATGAGCTCAACCTGGATATCCGTGAGCGCATTGATCTCTGCCATCGCTGGCCGAATAACATCGCGCTTGAAATATTTATACTGCGGCGGTGGCGCATCCGCGGAAACAGGATTGCCGGTCAGCGCACCATACCAGTGTTCATACGTCTCGATCAGCGTGACCTTGGATGGATTGGTGGCATAGCGGCGGCAAATTTCATACAGCGCGAGCGACGAACCGGAACGCAGCAAGCCCTGGTAGAAAATGCTGAACCGCGTGTAAGTTCCCGGGGCCATGACCAGCTCATGCACTTCCGGTGGAAATGCAAAACCAAACCAGACCTGCCCGGAATGCTTTTTCAAACCCATCGGATTGACCAGCGTGACCGAAGCGACCAGGCGCTCGGACGTCCACTGGCGGTCATTTTCCATCAGCAGCTTGATGTTTTGCATCTCTTCGAGCTGGGCCTTCAGGAACTCGGTGTCTTTGCTATCGTAGGCAGCATCACGCGCCAGATCTGCCAAGCGAATCCAGAAGTATTTTTTTGACGCCGGCGTATCGATCGGCGAATTGACGCCCGTGACCTTCAGCTGCTGGGCGTGATACATCATGACGTTGAACACCTTACGGGTGAGCAAAGACATCTTGCCTTCCCGCACGCGCAGACCGATCGCATCATTCGTCTTGCGAAATTCCATCGATGGTGATGTCAGTTCGCCATTCTTGGCTGCTTTGGGTTTTCTCGTTGCCACGCCGATCCTCTTTCATCGAGAAAGCATGGCTCCAGATGCCCATACTTGCCTTTACATGGTGCGAACTATAACGCGAATTGACTCACCTTTGCATGCTCTCACATGAAATTTCACCAAAATAAGTGATTTTTTTCTGAAAAATATTTCACCTTAAAACACGGGCTCCACGTTTCGAATGAGAGCCATTGAGTGGCAAGCTCCCCGTGCAAGCTCACCTGGATTCGCAACGCCGGAACCAGCAAACAACGCCAAAACCGCATGGCTGGCGGCCCAGAGTACTTTTCCAAGCCACAACCACGGAACCTGCAAGCTGTCCATGGCATGGCCATATCGGTCACCACATGCTGCGCACTCCCTGTGTAGTCTCACCTATCGACGCAGCAGACGCAGCACAGCGCCCTCCATCACCTGTCACCGCACCGAATTGACCTATTTCGTATAAAAATGGCACCTACTGACCATAGCACGCCTGCATGCCACCACAAATAGCTTGTACTACCAAAAACACTCCCTGTGGAAGCTCCCCAGAGAACCATCACCAACACCAATTGATACCTAATCCGGTGATCAGGAAAACAACTCCCCGTAAAAGCTCACCTAAGAATTATCGCCCCCACTGTCACGCCCCCGGTAAACCGACACCAGCCGGATACGCTCGACACAGGAACCACATAAACACAGCACACACCACATCAAACGATAGCTGGCACAACAGCCTGGAAAATGGTTATCCCCATCTCCATTGACCCACTGTCCCTGTGTAAGCTCACCTGAAGGGTCTTCAGTCACCGTATCCCCTCCCCTCACTACCCGTATAGCCTCACCTTAAAAACATTCACTCCCTGAACCGACTCACCGAACTCCCCGTACAACCTCACCCCTGTCCCCGGTCAAGCTCACCTAATCCCTCGGAAAGCCGCATGAATGCTCGGTCTACGCGAGCTTAATTTGTATTTAAGGTTTTAAAAGGGTTCTTTATCAAAAAACCTCTCAAGCAAAAAAAATATTCCAATGAAGGTTTAACCCAGAATCGAGTACCCAAAAATAAGAATATTTTAGTGAAAGACTAAGATTTTTCATTTTCCAAAGGGTAATTACAGCATTTCATGAGAAAAATCAGTCATGCAATCCAATCAAACATACTAACTTTACAAGTATATCGCGAACAATATAGCGTCTTCAAAACCAGATTACTGGATGACAACGTCGTAATACTGAACAGTTTTCAGCTTCACCGACCAATCTACACCCCACCTTACTATTCTGAAAATGTTTCTTTAACAAATGATAGATCGACAGCAATCACCTCATTCATTGTTCCCGTAGAAGCTCACCATAGGCGAATAGCAAAAGAGAGATCACCAACATGTTAATAAAGAAGCATCGGTCCTGCAGGGATGCGCACTCTTCATTTACTAATTAAGCAATTGATTAACAAATAAACAAAGACACGCGACATATAAACATCAGTCCCTGTAAAAGCTCCTGTTTCGTCACTGTGGAGTTCCAGTACAGCATATAGTCATGCATAAGGTTCATATTCTCATCGACTCCGTAACGCGTGCGACACACTAAAGGTGAGAGATTACAGGGAGTACACATCAATATTTTTTCCAGATATTTCCTAAAAGTTGCAATGGTGCAACATATATATTGGCTAAATGTTCATATCATCATGGTTCGAGCCAATTTAATGCACGTGATCCACTTCAACAGTGACTCACACGCGTACTTTCTCGTCAAATCCAAGCATGTTCACTCACATGATTAGATGTCCCTGTAAAAGCTCACTCATTACCGGCCTCGGCTCTTAATGCTCCCTGTAAAAGCTCCCCCTGTATATAGGAGGATCAAGAGGCAACGCATTGAATGATTGAAATAGCAACCCATCCGCTGTCGCAGAGCTCCCTGTTAAGGCTCACCTATCACACACCTTCGTCCTCTGCACGTAGTTTATTAAAATTAATGCAATGAACTTACATCCTATGGACACCGATAGCTCCCTCATACGCCCGGGTCTGCAAATTTTGCCTTGATGCAACCCTAAAAACCACATCCGGGCTTTTGAAAGTGACTATTCCTTTTAACTTGCCGATAGACTTTATTTTCATCAATCTCCCTTTATTTGGAAAAGTTCGATTGAAAAGTACATTGAAACCCGCTATCATCATTGAAATAATCATCACCACGGGAGCCACATGCGCGCATTTGAAGGTGTAAAGCAGAAACTAGCGATGGAATTGAGCGGCTTCACCGGTACGCCAAAAACGTTTCGCACACGGTATCGTGAACAAGCAGACAACAAGCACAAGCTCTACAGTGCCGCTGAAATCCGCGCTATCCGCTTCGGACTTCTGAATATTCCTCCAGATACCAAACGCCCTTTGACACTGCCCCCGGTGATCGACACGCGCATGGCCAAGGGCGGCGTCGGCAAGACCACCATTTGCGGTAACGTCGCCAGCTGCATCGCCTTGTCAGGCTACCGCGTACTATTGATTGATGGTGATCCACAGTCGTCGCTGACGAGCCTGTATGGCATCAACTGGCTTGACGAAGAAATTACGCACATTGGCGAGCTGATGAAACGCACCTCGCAAGGTCAGCGTGCGCATCCAGAAAAGGCGATCCGCTCGATCTATCCTGATGGCATGCTGGATCTGATCCCAAGCGACATCACCATGGTCGACGAATCTTGGCTGATGGGTGCCATGAACCGGGAGCAGGCTTTTACACGCTTACTGGAGGCGGAGATCGAGTTTTTCAGCCAGTACGACGTCATCATCATTGATTCCGCACCAGGAACATCCGTCCTGGCCACGACGTTCATGGTTGCCTGCAAGACCCTGCTGACCGTGGTGACAGCCGAAGGACAGGCCATTGCAGCACTCGACGTGCTCGCATCGAACGTACAAGAAATCAATGCTGCTTTTGGGCGGCAAGGAATTCATTTGGACGTGCACATTGTGGTGAACCAGTTCAATACGTCGAAAACACCGCACCAGTACCAGCTGTCAAAACTACTGCCGAAATTTCCTGGCAAGATCAACGACACCATCATCCGTGATTTTGTCGGTTTCCTGCGTGAATCGGATCCGGACAACATCAGCAGCAATGGCCCGGTACTGGAAAAAGAGCCCAACAGCGGGGGCGCACGCGACATCATCGACTTAACCAAGTCACTTATCAAACTATATGGCCTGCGCATGGCTGGCACGACATTACCAGGACAGGAAAAATTATGAGCAGAAAACCATTGAAAGTGTCCGGCCTGATTCAGTCTGGCCGCCTAGTGCCGCAAGCCGGCATCATGGCATCGACCGCGTTTGATACGCCGGCCGATACCCCAGCCGCAGAGATTGGCCAGGATCAGCCACCTGAAGTGGCCTATAACGCCCAGCCTACCAGCACCCCAGCGGTCGTAGCGCCGGTCAATGCACTCGGCGTGGAAAAATTGATTGATCTGGACCTGCTCGATGACAGCCCATTTCAAACCCGGTTGAAATATGATCCGGAACGTATCGATGAAATTTCACAGTCTTTCCTAAGCGCCGGACAAAGCACGCCAATTACGGCACGGCAGATGCCTAACGGCCGCTACGAAATCATCAAAGGCCAGACGCGCAAAAAGGCTGCCATCAACATCGGCTGGAAGCAAGCACGCGTCCTGGTCGTCTCGAGAACGGATCGGGAAGCCGAGCTGGACGTCATGGTCGACAACACCGGCGCGCCTCCGACCGAATACGAAGAAGCACTGATGTTTCGCAAGGCGATGAGTAAGGAGTATGCGACCACACAAAAGGCAGTCGCTGCGATGTTCCTGTGCTCCCAGGCCAAAGTCTCCAATGGCCTGGCGATGCTCAACCTGCCTGCTGAAGTACTTAGCCTGCTGGATGAAGAGCCTGGCTTATTTGGCGCGCATGCGGCAAAAGTGATTAATTCGCTGTGGGAGACCTATCCTACCCACCACCACGTCATCCTGAAGGCCATTCAGCGCCTCAAGGAAGGCGCTGACCAGGGATCGATACAAGTGTGGGTCACACAGCAAATTAACGCCGCCAGCCTCCCTCCCCGAGCACAGAAGCACTTGATTCCCTCTTCGTCAGGTGCACCGCGGTATTTGACGCAGGCGAAGGACCGCGACATTATTGTGCGTATTTCAGACCGCTCTATCGATGCAGCGATGGTGCACCAAAAAATTGACGAAATGTTAAGAAAAATGGCTGACGAAGTAATTGAATAATTTAATAAACTCAATTAAATCAAAGACTTATTGTATATTACTCAGTAATAGCATGATCTGTTAGATATTGAAGGCCCGGGATTACCCGGGCTTTTTTTGGGTTGTTGATTCTTAATCGCAAACTAGTTAGCCGGAATAGTATACTAACAAATCGTGCTTAACGCGTCTTCGATAACACCAGGCTATCCAATCACGCCAACGCCACCTACCCACCCGTTTTTATAAAAAGATGATGTCATATGATGCTATTGGCATAAGTGACATCGGACCTGGAAACAACCACTTACCCACACATGTACTATTCGTAATGTCAGCCATCGCATCAGTTTGGTGGCCCATCGCTAAAACACGCCAGTATTCATTCCCCTTGAGTTGACAACCACAGATCGTGTAGATAAAGCGTGCTCAATTTCGACGGAATGGACGCGTGCTGTGGATTGTGAGGCAACAACAAAGTGTCCTCGATCATCTGTTCTACCTTTACCTCCAGGTGAGATAACTATCCATAACATGAATGGTGAGATCGTACAGGGACCACTCGTTCGAGAATAATTTTACTCAGCTGTTCATTTCGCGCCATTCAACGTGGCAGGTGCGGTTTTATCACTGGAATCTCCTTTCAGGAACACAAGATATCATTCAAGGTGAGATGCAGCGGGGACTCAATCTCATGTCATCGATATCCGTTGCTACAGCGGATTACCAATACAAATATCGCTTTTGTAAGCTACTGTTAAGTGATTCTTCCATCGAAAACAGTTAGATACTCACCGCTAGTAGTTTTTCAACTATGTTTGCTGCTGCACGATGCCGTTGAGAAAATAATTGAATGTGCCATGCAGTTAGCTGGTAAGCACCTAATTTCCCTGTTAAAGCTCCCCCAATGCTAGCTTGGATAACTTTGCTGGAAAATTGCATCTGCGTATATGTTGTGATGTCTGGCCGGCATCATCCTTTTCAGATTCTTCTCGCTATAGCGTTGATTGGTACACAAAAAACGGAATTTCAATTGTTCAGGCAGTAGCCAGCATATAGATGGCCTGTTGATTTGCCCAACAGAGCTGTACACTTGGGCGGTTACCTCACATACAGAGTATTGTGGCGCTATGGGTACCGATATGCTCCAGGACACGTTACGGTTACAGCATGTCCACATGTTCAACATCATTTAAGTACAGGGAACTTACGACCTGGGCGTACGATAGACTAACTTTTCATGGATCTGGATCTTGCATGTAGTGTGCCTCAGGTGGCGTGGTGCAGGGCCAGGTAGCTGCCTGTGGATGAGCTGTCATATCATCGCTCCCACACTACCCTCGCGCATGACAGTGTATAAGGCAGCCGCGGTCTGGAATGAATGGGAGCTGTAAAGGCCACTGAGCGTATTACAAAAAGATTTGCTGGATAAGCTGATAACGGGATGTGGAACCAGATAAGGTCTTGGCGTGGCACCTTGCCAGGCGTAGGCAGCTTCGAGGCTGGCAAGGCATATCCTGTTTGCTGTACATAGGGGGTGTACTGAATTCTGTGTAAACGGTTTTTCGTTTAAGTCTGCGGTACCCGGTCTTCAAACTGGATGGCGAAGCGGTTCAGTGCCGCTTTCCAGTCCCGTATTGGCATCGTCCACTTCTTGCTA
>NZ_PEBS01000120.1 GCF_002869965.1 Janthinobacterium sp. ROICE36 | reverse complement strand
TCAAGCTCACCGCGCGTCAGGGCGGAGAGATCGGGAGGGGTACGTTTTTTTGCCATGACAGCATGATGAGCCGGTTTGAAAAGGTTTACAACTGTTTTTTGAAACACTGCTCATGCTGAACAGTTACAAATAATTTTCGCTGGCATATCGCGCTTGCCATGGCGCAGGATAATTGTTAAGCAACATGGTTTTCGGACCCGAAACGGGATATGGCATTCGCAGTCCATACGCGCAGTACTCGAATCCCAGCTCTCGGGCGGCCTTGCCTATGACGGAAAAAAACTCGTGTTCGTTTTTCGCACCAAGCAACGCATAGGTGTAGTCCTGGCACCAACTGATCTCGCTACTCATCCAATAGCTCCGCTGCCGCTCATTTGAGCTTATGTTCGATGTGTATCGTCAACAATGCACTATCCCCTACCAGAAAAATAACTGACGGAAGGAACATTAACAGCAGCCAGAAACGTTGTCAAATATAATATTTCTTTTAAATAATTATCGCTTCCGGCGGTGAGGCTTGTTACAGATGGACTGACTGTAAAAATTGACAGTTACGCCAATTCGCACTCGAGGGTCTAATACAGCTGTCGTGTAGAGTAAAGCAACCATCGGAGCGGAAATGAACGTAATTGCGGGGAAAACCACTGCCTTGTCGCAGGAACTGCTATCGAACATGGCGCGATACCGGTACAAGGTGTTCGTTGAAACATTGGGCTGGGACTTAGACACAGTCGATAACCGGGAATGGGATCAATTCGACCAGCCCGATACGCTGTACGTCATTTCCAAAGATGGAGACGATGCTATTAATGGTTGCGCACGCCTGTTGCCCACGAGCCAACCCTATCTGCTGGGTACTGTATTTCCGGAATTAATGCAAGGACAGCACATCCCATCCAGTCCTGACGTGTGGGAGTTGTCGCGGTTTGCGGCGGTCGACTTCAATAAACGCAATACGTCAGCACTAGCGCAATTTTCCGCCTGCGCCGCCACGCAATTGCTACGCGAGGCGATCGACTGCGCAGCCTCCCACGGGGCGAAGCGGCTCATTACGGTATCGCCTATTGGCATTGAACGGCTGCTACGGCATGCCGGTGTCCGTGCCCACAGGGCCGGGCCGCCCATGATCATCAATGGTCACGCGCTTTTTGCTTGTTGGATTGAACTATAGACACGTTATCCGATGGCTTGGAGGACGGCGGCGTCCTGCGACACCGCCGCCGCCTGAAGCGACCAGGGGCCCGCATGGCATGCGCTGACGCTAAAGGCGCCGCCGCTCCCCGGCTTGCAGCACCGCCACAAAAGGCAGGAACGTTGCACCGAACGCAAGCAAGGACACGGCATGCTCACCGTCCTGCAGCGCGCCTTCGCCGGCAATCCTATCCAGCCCGCCGCGTAGCAGCTGAACAGTCACGAAAAATTTTCCCTGTAGGCATTCAATTGTGCAGTCCCCCAGGACTTCTGCGCTATATTGAAGCCATTTAGACAGCTAAGCGTCAAGCTATTCGCGTTGAATTGCACTGCATCGGCAGGCCAAGAAATTTTACCGCTCATGTACATCATATCTTCCGACAGTTACATCCGCCTGCAACGCGACCATCTGGAACGCATTGTGCTGTTTCATCTGCTGTCAAGTTTGGATGAACACCACCCGCCGCCAGGTACCGACAGGGTCGCCGATGGCATTAGCGGGTACACGGAGTGGCTAAGCGTGGATGCAGCGCCCGTCACCATCGGCTGGGACTGGCAAATGTTGGTTATATCAGGACGACTCGGCTTGTCGAGAGTGGGCGGTCCACGAAGCAACCTCATGCTGATAGGCACCGACTACCGCGATCTGGGCATGCAACAGACCATCGCCCTGCTGTCGCAGTACGTCGATAAACTCAACTGGCAGGAGGCAGTTACCAAATACATCGATGCTCGTTATAACCCGTCTTCGCCGCGTGGAGCGGTGGAGGAACGCGGGCACCGGGCGCGCATGGGGCAATGCGGAGGGACACCATTTCATGATCGGTAAAGCGACCTTGCTTCATGGCTGGCGCTCGTTGTGGGAGCTGCGTCCTCGGCGCGACGTTGCCACGTTCACTCACCTCTTTCTTGCCTCCGTGGTCGCGGTCGTCCTCGCCGTCGGTTTGATGGCAATCGTCGCCATTTTCGGTCGCGTGGACCGACCTGGCTGGTGGTGGTCGTCGCTGCTACCTAACATCGGTATCTGCCTGTGCATCGTACACACCTTGTTCGCCGTGTTGCGTTGTGCTAGATGCCGGCTGCCGGCAACGCTGGTCGAACGGATGGCCAATCTACAAGACTTTGGTGCAGGGATAGCAATCAGCGTGTTAGCACTGGCCGGCATTATTCTGGGCATGACCATCGGGTTTACCATCGTTCCCGTGCTGGTTGATTTCAACGTGTGGGGAATGTTCATCTCGCTACCGTCCGCCCTGACCAAATTTGCCGTATTCCTGCTGTTTGTCATGGGTGGCAACTGGGCGTGGTGGCGCTCACGATTGCGTCATCAGCAACTGCAGAAAGACGTCATTGAGGCTCGGCTGCGGCTACTACAAGCGCAAATCGAGCCGCATTTGTTGTTCAACACGCTGGCTAACATTCAAAGCTTGATGGACTACGACCCGCCCGCAGTGCAGCCGCAGCAGATTTGGAGTCGATATGCCACGCGTTCTGATTGCAGACGACGAGTCACACTTGGCATACTACCTGCGCGACCAGTTACTGGCACTGTGGCCTGAGGTGGAGATCGTTCATCTCGCTCGAGATGGCGTGGATGCGGCCGCGCGCATTGCCGAGCTGGCGCCGGATCACGCGGTTCTCGATATTCAGATGCCGGGCCTGACCGGCCTCGAAGTCGCCCAGAGAATCGAGGGCAGTACTCGAGTGGTATTTTTTACCGCTTACGACGAGTTCGCGATACGGGCATTCGAGCTCGCCGCGCTGGACTACGTGCTCAAGCCGGTGAGCACCGAGCGGTTGGCATGCACTGTTGCGCGCCTGAGGGTGCCATCCGGGCCGGCAACGGCGCAGGCGTTGCACCCACTGACATGCAGCCCGTCACGTCCGCGCCTACGGTACATCCTGGCTTCGCATGGGGGCCGTACCCACCATCTCGACGTGACCAGTGTGCGTTTCTTTCAGGCGGATGACAAGTACACGGTGGTTGCCAGTGTTCACTGGTGAGTTCCTGATCCGTACCAGCATCACTAACTTGGCAGTGCAGCTTGACCCTGAACTTTTCTGGCAAGTGCATCGCTCCACCTTGATCAATCTGGCTTGGCTCGACGGCACCCATCGTGACGACTCCAGTCGGCTATTCTTGCGCATGCGAGGTCACAACGGAGAATTGCTGGTGAGCCGCACCTTTGTCCACTTGTTTAAGGCGATGTAGTTCACACCTCCCCGCTTGCCAAGCGTCGTACGTACTGTCGATCTGTCGCAATATGAGTGCAATTGTCCGCGTTGTGGGAGATGCTGGTGTTTTATTTCATGGAGACACTAATGTCCAAGCCTCTTTCCATCCTGTCGGTATCTTTTTTAGTGTATCTCGGTGCCGCAATACCCTCCCTGGCCGCGCCGCCAGCGCCGGTCATTGAGCCGATTAACGGCCGTTGGCTTGAGTCGCTGACGCTTCGCCATCCGAGCTCTTCGGATGTGGTCGTACTCGAGAGCGGGTCACGCAGCACAATCGATAAATGGGGCACGGTACCGGAACAGCTTGGCCTTGATGCTTCGGTATTCGTCTACAACCGGCCAGGATACGGCAACAGCGAGACCACCGCTACCCCACGCGACGGCCGCACTATCGTCGAGGAATTGCGGGCAGTACTGCGTCTCAAGGATTTAAAACCACCTTATGTGTTGGTCGGGCATTCTCTGGGCGGCTTATACATGCAGCTGTTTGCGAGAACCTATCCTGACGAGGTCAAGGCACTCGTGCTGGTCGACTCGATTTATCCACGAATGATAAAAAAAACCCAGGACTTTCCACTCCTGACGCGTATCGCGGGACAGATCGCTTTTTCTCGAACGGTGTGGCGCGAGATTGAAAAGATCGACGATACGAGCGACATGCTAGATGGTCTCGCTAACATTGATGACAAACCAATCGTTCGGCTTATCAATCAACCTGCATCGAATACCGCGATTGCTGTCGACTTCGGCGCGTTCAGGATGGACGAAGCAACGCGTGAAAACGTAAAAGCGCTCTACCCCAATGCCAAGAAGATTGTTGTCGATTCCAGCCATCAAATGGCATTAACATCGCCAGAGATCGTGACAGCTACTATCAGGCAGGTTCTTTCCGCGAGCATCGAAAAATCACAGGTAAAGAGGTAGGCCCAACGTGACTTTCTTCATACAAGTGGCTTGCAAAACAATGACATGAATCGCCACGAGTCTGCTAGACACTCAAGAGCCGTTGGAAATACCGCTTTTCGTATTCGACCGGCGACAAGCCATTGCTGAAACTGTGCCGACGCTTTGGATTGTAAAACATCTCGATGTAATCAAAGATATTCTAAAGTTTTCCTTGGCCGTTCATTTAATTTGCGGGCTACCTCATTGAGTTGATCCTGCGAGTACGCTGCGATATCTATCCCTTTGGGGAAGTACTGGCGCAACAGTCCATTCGTATTTTCATTACTGCCGCGTTGCCAAGGGCTGTGCGGATCACAGAAATAGACATCGATGTCTGTGGCAAGTGTAAAGCGCTTGTGGTCAGCCTGAGGTGTCCTGTCAATAACGGACACTCTTGTTTCAAGCCGCCCGTGGCTGTTTGCTGAATTTTTCAGCGAACAATGCGGGCGGAACATTGCCGAGACGCGATTGGCGCCGCTGGCGGTTGTAAAAGCTTTCGATGTATTCCTGTATTGCGGCTTTCGCGTCGGCTCGGGTGGCGTAACGTTGATGGTGCATCAACTCGTTTTTCAGGCTGTCCCAGAAGCTCTCCATGGGCGCGTTGTCATAGCAGTTTCCCCGGCGCAACATGGACGGCTGCATGCCGAACTGCTTCACCAGTTTTTGATAGTCATGGACGCAGTACTGGCTGCCACGGTCGGAGTGGTGAATCAAGCCCGGCGTGGGGCGTTTGTTGCGCACAGCTTTCCACAACGTCGTTGCTGTCAGTGTTTGCGTCATGCGCTCGTCCATCGCGTAGCCCACCAACTCGCAGGTAAACACGTCCTTGATGCCGACCAGGTAAAGCCAGCCCTCGCCGGTGGCCACATAGGTGATGTCGGTCACCCAGGCTTCGTTCGGCCGGGTCGGTGCAAAGGTCTGATTGAGCAGATTGTCGGCCACCGGCAAGTCATGATTCGAGTTCGTGGAGGCTTTGAATTTGCGCTTCTGCTTGCAGCGCAGGGAGAGTTCGCGACGCAGGCGGACGATGCGGTCACGGCCAGCCGGGAAGCCTTGCGCCATCAGTTCTGGCTGCATGCGTAGCGGGCCATAGGTTTGCCGGCTCTGCGCGTGCACAGCTTCGATGGCGACCTTCAGGCGTGCGTCGTCCTGCGCCCGCTGCGACGGTTTGCCGTTCGCCCAATCGTAGAAACCGCTGCGCGAGACGCCAAAAACGCGGCACAGGACGGTGACGGGATAGTTGAGTCGTAACGTTTTCATGACCGCGTACCTGGCAGCGACTCCCGCGCAAAGTACGCTGCCGCCTTTTTTACGATATCGCGCTCCATGCGGGCCTCGGCAAGCTCTTTGCGCAGCTTGGTTACCTCGGCCTCAAGCTCCGGCACAGAGCGGCTGCCAGGGGCCACTTTAAGCGACGTGCCGCGCTTTGCCGCACTCACCCAGTTGGCCAGCATGCCATGTGGTGGCGGGCTGCGCCCGCTTGGCGAAGACGTGGCCGAACAGCTCGAGTTCACGTCGGCCAGCTCCGCGTGATCCGCCATGTGCGTCCCAAGCTGGCCTGCGCTTGCTGCGACGCCATCGTGCAAGCGTCGGCACCGAGCCGGCCGATCGAACGCGGCATCGCCGGTCCGGGCCTGCTGGCCCACGTGCTGGTGGCCAAGTTTGCTGACCATCTGCCACTGTATCGCCAGTCCGTGATCTATGCGCGCGAAGGCGTCGACCTGGACCGCGCATTGCTGGCGAGCTGGGTGGGCGCCGCCAGCGCGCTGCTGCGTCCGTTGGTCGACGCGATCCGGAAACACATGCTGGCGGCCAACAAACTACACGCCGACGACACGGCGGTACCGGTGCTTTCGCCCGGCAACGGCAAGACCAAAACCGGCCGGCTGTGGACCTATGTGCGGGACGACCGGCCCGCAGCAGATACGGCCCCGCCGGCAGTGTGGTTCGCCTATTCGCCGGATCGCAAAGGGATCCATCCGCAGACCCATCTGGCCAGGTTTGAAGGGGTCTTGCAAGCCGACGCGTACGCCGGCTTCAATGCCCTGTTTGAAGACGGCACGGTTCGCGAAGCGCCCTGCTGGGCGCTTGCGCGCCGTAAGTTCCACGACCTGCACGCGGCGCGGCCGACGCCGCTGACTACCGAAGCGCTGCGCCGCATTGCCGAGTTATATGTGATCGAGGCCGAGATTCGGGGAAAGCCGCCCGATGGGCGAAGGCAGGCACGGCAGAGCCGCGCGCGCCCCTTGCTGGACGACATGGAACGCTGGCTGCGTGTCACGCTTGACACGCTGTCGCGCAAATCCGACACGACGGCGGCGATCCTGTACGCACTCAAACTGTGGCCGGCGCTGCTGCGTAACTGCGACGATGGCGCCATCGAAATCGACAACTCGGCGGCCGAACGCGCCCTGCGCGGCATCGCTATTGGCCGGTGCAACTACCAGTTTGCCGGCGCCGACAGCGGCGGCGAGCGTGCCGCCGCGATCTACTCGCTGATCGGCACGGCCAAACTCAACGGTGTTGATCCCGAAGCCTGGCTGCGCCATGTGCTGGCTAATATCGCCGATCATCCGGTCAACCGGGTGGACGACTTCCTGCCCTGGAACTGCGCCGCGCAGTTCGCCTCTGCTTAAAAAACACGCCGCTTCCCAGCGGTGTGATGCCATCATCGATTAATTCGGCGCCAGACTCAAGACGGTGCTGGCTTTCTTCCGATTACCCACAATTCGCTTGTATACTTTCAACGATTCTGTTAACTTTTTTCACATGAGGAATTTGATCGCAATCAGATGACAACGCGGAGGACGCCAGGCGATTCCGCATCTCGTCGTCCGGTGGCGTCGGAAGACGAGTAGACGTGGATGGATCAAGAAAATGTCGCCTGTATTTCCGAGATGAGCGGCTTAAGAAGCGCTTTCAGCTGTTGCTCCAGCAGTTCTGGTCAACATGGGGCAAAGCATTCCATTTGCCTGTCAGGACTGGGCAAATACGAAGGCCGCCTATCGTTTTTTTTCCAACGACCGCATCAGTGAGCAGGACATATTGGGCGGGCACTTCCAAGCGACGAGCGAGCGTTTCGCCAATGCGGACGGCCCGATACTTATCCTTCAAGACACAACAACGTTTTCCTATCAGCGCGATCAGCCAGAGCATATTGGATTCATTGGAAAGAGCGGGATCCGTAAGATCGATGGGCGCAGCAAACAGCTGATCCAATGCGGCATTTTGATGCATTCGAGCTTGGCGGTGACGACGGAAGGTATTCCACTTGGCCTGGCTGCGATCAAGTTCTGGACGCGTAGTAAGTTCAAGGGCTGCAATGCGCTCAAGAAGACGATCAATCCCACGCGCGTACCGATCGAGGAAAAGGAAAGCTATCGATGGCTGGAGAATTTGGGACAGTCAACCGAGCTTTTCTCCGATCCTGAGCGTTGCGTGCATATTGGCGACCGGGAGAGCGACATTTACGAGTTGTTCTGTACTGCGCAAGACGTTGGCACCCATTTCCTTGTACGTACCTGTGTCGACCGATTGGCTGGCGAAGGCGGTCATACCATTGCTCAGGAGATGGAGAAAGTGAAATTGAAAGGACTGCATCGAGTCCGGACTTCAGACCCAAAAGGGAACATCGTCGATGCAGTTCTCGAAATCCGTTATCGCCGCATCAAGGTGCTACCACCCATTGGAAAGCAGAGCCGATATCCAGCTCTCTATTTGACTGTGATCCATGCGCGCGAACGAGATACGCTAGTGAGTCGGAAGCCCATCGAGTGGAAGTTAATCACCGACTTGCCGGTCGCATCCCGGCGCTAGGCAATTGAAAAACTTGATTGCTATGCCATGCGCTGGAAAATCGAGACGTTCCACAAAATCCTGAAATCTGGGTGCAACGCGGAGGAGTCCCGACTGCGTACGGCGGAACGGCTCGCCAACCTGATCTCTGTTTTTTGCATCATCAGTTGGCGCATTTTCTGGCTGACGATGCTCAACCGCACATGTCCAGATGCCGAACCAAAAATGGCGCTGACGCCTGCGGAAATTGACCTCCTCAACTGCTTGGTAAAAGACAGCAAGAGATCCTGCGAGCAACTGCCCCTTTCACGCTATCTCGAAAAAATTGCGCAATTTGGGGGCTACCTCGCACGCTCCAACGACTCCCCGCCAGGAAACATCGTAATGTGGCGAGGCATGCGTCGCCTTGCGGATATGCAGCTTGGCTTCAATCTCGCATCCGAAAGATATGGGTAATCGGAAGGCTGGCTTTACGCTTACCATTTGACCAGATAAACACCGAATCCACCAACGATGTTTGGGCAGTGCAAACGTTGCGCCTAGTCCAAGCCCTGCTCGGAGCAATCCCCCCAAACTTCCGCATGGTAGCCATCGCTCATGACCGAAATCTGTGGAAACCCGTTGGTTGTGTCAATCTTTATTGTTGCGAACCGAGGGCTTGAAGCGTTTTGAACCGCATCTGTGTCATATTATATTTGCATGGGCAGCGTGTTGAAACCAATCGCCTTATAGAAGGGTTCCTGGCGGGCCATGCCTTCGCGCTTGAGCAAACGGACAATGCCCGAGCGAGAGACGTGGGATTGATGTATTGCCGGGCAATGTACAACAGGTCGTCGAGCGGCAGATAGAGCGACTGGCGTAGTGACAGCACGATGGCCTCTTGCGTCGCGCTCAGGGTTGTATGTTCGAATCATCATTCAGGCGGCCGCCCCCCCACCACCCCCCCCCCCCCCCTCCCCCCCCCCCCCCCCCCCCCCCCCCCCCCCCCCCCCCCCCCCCCCCCCCCCCCCCCCCCCCCCCGTCCCGCCCCCGGCCACCACCCCTCGCGCCGCGTCCGCGTTCCCACCTCCCTGTCCTAGCCCCCGCGCCGTCGCCCGTGCCACCTGTCTCGCCTCACCTCTCTCCG
>NZ_PEBS01000011.1 GCF_002869965.1 Janthinobacterium sp. ROICE36 | reverse complement strand
ATTACCTGAAAATCTACAACCACAACATTCCCCAGCGCGCCTTGGATAACGCAACACCGATTCAGGCGATGAAGAAATGGCAGGAGAAAAAGCCGGAATTATTCGTTAAACGCGTATATAACCAGGCAGGTCTTGACACTTACACCACCAAGCACTCAAAATACCAGCAACAGAATAATGGGTCCTTATCAAGCAACATATCAATATTATCAAATAAGTAATCATGGCGCACCAGAATAACGCCATGAAAAATACACTTGCGGCAAGTGAAAAGATACGCTGTGGTGTTTTCGTGCACAAGGATGCTGTCACATGAGGCGCAATGCGCGCAGGATAGTCAGGGCAACGCCATGCAACACAGCAAAAGACCAAACACGCGTTGCACTTTCAACAATAGCTCACAGTTATGCTCAGCCATAGCCTATGTCAGCTTTATCCAATAAAAAAAGGGTCTTACACCTTGTCACAAAAAATTCCGGCTACGCATGCAGTCCGATGTACCGCAAGGCAACCACCAAAGCGTTCCCGCAACTTGTTGCCGTTAGCATCGGCATCACACGGCAAAACCGACAGCACAGGCAGGACCACAGCCATCTAGCGGCCCGCGGCCGGGCCACATTGAAGAGGGGTATGGAAATTTCCCACGCGCCGTACTTCCCGCAAAAAGAGGCGGGATATAGCCGCAAAAGAATACAGGGATTTGAATATGGTGTTCGATCAAATAACGGGCAAAGACAAAATCAATTAACTGCAGCCCAAGCCTGACGATATGAAAAATGAAGATGTATGTCTCAATTAATCATTCATCATCATAGGCATAAAGAATTGCCGAGCGTTGCTTGAATATCGAAAAAATATATTTATACCGCGACAAAAAAAGCCCGCCTTGGTGGGCGGGCATCTCTTCCAGACCGACAGGAAGCAAGCGTTATTCAATATCAAAAACATGAATAAAGACTGCGCCTTACATCATTTTCCATACGACATTATTGCTTTAACAACCCACCCAGCAACGCCGCCACCTTCTGCTTTGGCTTGGCCGCAACAGGCGCCATGCTGGCGGCCGCCGGAGCGGCTGCCTTGGCCGGCTCATACGGTTTCAGGAACCAGGGATCGGCCTTTTCGCGGCGGGCGCCGGGACCAAAGGCGGGACGCGCACCGCGCTCGGCAGAGCGGCTGTCGCGGCTGCTGTCGCCAGCATGGCGGCTCTCGGGTGCACGCGCGGGACGCGCCTCGCCACCTTCGGCACGGCGCGGCGGGCGGCGCTCGCTGTCGCTGCTGCGGGCGGGAGCCGGGTTAAAGCCCGTCAATTCACCGCGCTTGATGCTTTGCTTGATGAGTTTTTCGATGTCCGTCAGCAGGCGCTCGTCTTTGTCCGAATAGATCGAAATGGCGTCGCCCGATGCGCCGGCGCGGCCCGTGCGGCCGATGCGGTGCACATAGTCTTCTGCGTTGTAGGGCAAGTCGAAGTTGATGACGCAAGGCAGGTCGGAAATGTCCAGGCCGCGCGCCGCCACGTCGGTGGCCACCAGCACGTCGATCTCGCCCTTCTTGAACGATTCCAGCGCCGCCATGCGTTCCTGCTGGCTCTTGTCGCCGTGGATCGCCGTGGCGCTCATGCCTTCCTGCTCCAGCACGCGGGCCAGGCGCGAAGCGCCGATCTTGGTATTCGAAAAGATGATGACCTGCTTCAGGTCGCGCTGGCGCAGCAAATGGGCCACCACGGCGTGTTTCTGGTCTTCCGTCACCTTGTAGACCACTTGCGTGACCTTGTCGGCCGTCTGGTTGCTGCGCGCCACTTCGATCGTCAGCGGATCGTTGAGGAAGGTGGCAGCCAGCTTCTTGATTTCTGGCGAGAACGTAGCCGAGAACATCAGGTTCTGGCGCTGTTTCGGCAGCAAGTTGATGATGCGCTGCAAGTCCGGCAGGAAGCCCATGTCCAGCATGCGGTCGGCTTCATCCATGACCAGCATCTGCACCTGGCTAAGGCTGATGTTTTTTTGCTCGATATGATCAAGCAAGCGGCCCGGCGTGGCGATGACGATTTCCACGCCCCCGCGCAGGAGGACGGTTTGCGGTTTCATGTCCATGCCGCCGAAAACGACAGTCGAACGCAATGGCGTATGCTTGGCGTAGGCCTTGACGTTTTCCGCCACCTGCACCGCCAGTTCACGGGTCGGCGTCAGGATCAGCGCGCGCACCGGATGGCGGGCCGGCGACATGCTGCTGCTGGCATGCGCCAGCAGCAACTGGATGATCGGCAAGGAAAAACCGGCCGTCTTGCCGGTGCCCGTTTGGGCGGCACCCATCACATCGCGGCCTTGCAGCACCACGGGGATCGCTTGTTCCTGGATCGGTGTCGGATGGGTGTAGCCTTGGTCGGTCAGTGCGCGCTGGATTTCAGGCGCGAGGCCAAAGTCGGCAAAAGTCAGGGTGGGGGCAGCGGATGCGGCAGGTGCGGGTGCAGCAGCGGGTGCCGCTTCAGGGGCAATCGCCGGGCTGGGCGTAGGAGTCGATTCGGTTTCAGACATAAATTTTCTGGTGTGCCTCCGCACTGCGGAAGCCATGCTTTCTCAATAAACAACATTTCTGGGCACAGGCAGCTCCGTCTTGCAAGCCATGGATCATAGTTCTTGCGGCACCTCCGTGCTCCGGGACATGCTGTAGGGCGTATGCGGGAGCGTCGAAGAGATGTGCTGCGATGGCGGCGGAGATCGCGCCGGCGGAACATCGCGCGCAGAAGATACAATATCAGTGCTGTAAACGATACCCTAATTCACCGCAACTGTACACGGAAACCGTGATTTTTGAGCAAAAAGCGTTCCAGTAATGGCACGCCGGAATGCCGTATGATGCCAGCTCCGCCGTCCCCTGTCGCCACTATGCCCAACCCGCCTTTACCCCACGATCCGCAACCGCAAGCACCCAGCAAGCCGGGCAATGACGAGTGTTGCCACAGCGGTTGCACCTTTTGCGTGCTGGAAATGTACCAGGAACACCTGGCCGCCTACGAAGAGGCCCTGAGGGCCTGGCAACAGCGCCAGCAAGCCGCTGCCGCGCGTGCCACCCAAAGCATCAGAACACCGCGCAAGCGCGCTTAATTTCTTAATTAAAAGCTTTCCGACTCATCCACTGGCGCCATGCGACGCGCCGTGCTGGCCAATTCACGCGACACCGGTACGGGGGCGACGACTGCCTGCGCCCTGACTGGCGCGCGCGGCCAGCTCACGGCGGCGCTGGTAACGTCGAGCTTGAAGATGCTGACCACGGCGCTCAGGCTGGCCGCCTGCTCCTGCATAGCTTCGGCCGCTGCGGCCGCCTCTTCCACCAGGGCCGCATTTTGCTGCGTCACCTGGTCCATCTGGGCGATGGCCTGGTTGACTTGCTCGATACCGGCGCTCTGCTCGCTGCTGGCGGCAGTGATCTCGCTCATGATGTCCGTCACGCGGGTGATGCTGGCAACGATGTCCTCCATCGTGCGACCCGCCTGGTCCACCAGCACCGATCCCGCCTCGACTTTCTCGACCGAATCACCGATCAGGACCTTGATATCCTTGGCCGCCGCAGCCGAGCGCTGTGCCAGGTTGCGCATTTCGGTGGCCTCGACGGCGGCATTCAGGGTCAGAATATTTGGTCTGGAAAGCAATGCCGTCGATGACGGCGATGATGTCGACGATCTTGCGCGACGAGGCATTGATCGACGCCATCGTGCCCACCACTCCGCTGACGACCTTGCCGCCTTCGATGACGATGCTCGACGAGATCAGCGCCATGGTGTTGGCCTGGCGCGCATTGTCCGCATTCTGTTTGACGGTCGAGGTCAGCTCTTCCATAGAGGAAGCCGTCTCTTCCAGCGAACTGGCCTGCTCTTCCGTGCGCGACGACAAATCCTGGTTGCCGGCGGCAATCTGGCTCGACGCCGTAGCGATGGTATCGGTGCCGCTGCACACCTGGCCCACCAGGTTCTGCAGGCGGGCATTCATGTCCTTCAGGGCCTGCATCAATTGCCCTGTTTCATCTTGCGATTGCACAACGATATGCGCCGTCAAGTCGCCGGCCGCCACCTGGCGCGCCACCCACAGCGCCAGCAGCATGCCGAGGACGACGATGCCCGCCAGCAAGCCGATCAGGCTGGCGCGCGAGGCCGCATACCTTGCATCGGCGCTGGCACTCGCGCGCACGCCGCCGTCCGTGTTAATGGACACCAGTTTATCCAGGGCCACCATCATGTCTGCCATGACCTTGGCCGACGGCCCCACGGCCAGCGCGAGCGCCTCTTCCTTCTTCATCTCGCGCGACAGGCTCAGCATGATTGCGTGCAGGCGCATGAATTCATCGTTGAGCGCCAGGAAGCGCTCGAAGACTTCCTGCTCGCCCGGTTCGCAAATCAGGCGACGGTAGTTGTCGCCATCGGCCTTCAGCTTGGTCTGCGTTTCCGTCATGCGCGTTTCATTCTGCGCCATGTCGGCATCCTGCGCGGCCAGCATGTGCGCCAGTTCCCGGTGGCGGAAATCACTGACATCGCTGCGCATGGACATGGCTGCCAGCACGCTGGGCATCGAGTTGGTGGACAGGTCCGTCGACGCGCTATTGATGCGCGCCATGGAAAAGATCGCCGACACGCCCAACGCCGCCGTCAATACCAGCACGGCACCAAACGACAAAATTAGCTTGGTGGCAATTTTCAGATCAAAAACCATTTCATGCCTTGCTTTCCTTCATTAAACGGGGAAACCAGACCAGACAGGCGCGCGCACCGGCACATGCGCGGCGCAGCGCGCGCAATGAGGGCGGGATGGAGCGGAAGTGAGCAAGGTTGCAGAGCAAGCACAGCAACTCCTATCGAAATGCGCATCAAATTTCCGAGAGGCAATATTTTATTGCCGTTGTACTTCCACGCACAGTGGTTGGACCGCTGCCTGTGTCTATAGTTCGCGTGTAGCGGGCAGCGTGTCGCATTATTTCCCAGGCACCATTGTTTCTACAGGGAAATGCAGAAGCAGGCGTAGGAGTCGGATGACACGAGGCAATGTTCCTAGCCTACATAAGCGCGTCGGCTCATCCGATGGCCGCCCACGCCCCCTCGTCCTATAGTGGATACAAGATTCAGCACAACGCTAGCAAGCCAGAAAAGCAGCGCCATCCAACAAAATCAGAAAATGAGGCCCTACCATGTACAAAGCTTATAGCAACCTGACCCCAGCAACGAATAGCCACGCCGCAGCCCAGCACAACTGGCAAGCCGCGCCAACAACGCCCATGATCAGCATCACGGGCGCGCAACAGAACGAATTGCTGCGCGCCTTGTCGCGCGCCGATCTGGAGCGCCTGTTTTGCCAGTTGGAGCTGGTCGCTTTGCCTGCTGGCAAGCACCTGTTCGATTGCGGCGGCAAGATTGAATACACGTATTTTCCCACCAACGCCATCGTTTCCCTGCTGTATGTGATGGAAGACGGCGCCACCACCGAGATCGCCGTCATTGGCCGCGAAGGTGTCGCTGGCGTGGTGCTGTACGAAGCCGAGCGCGCCACTTGCACCGCCATCGTACAGACCGCTGGCTACGGCTACCGCCTGAAAACTGCCTTCCTGCGTGAAGTGTTCAATGAGGGCGGTGCGCTGGCACAATTGCTGATGCGCTACACCAGCGCCATGTTTGCGCAAATGGCACAGAACGTGGTGGGCGGCCGTCATTGCAGCATCGAACAAAAACTGTGCCGCTGGCTGCTGGACCGCCTTGACCGTTCCCTGTCGAACGAGCTAAAAGTTACGCAAGACACCATGGCCAACATGCTGGGCGTGCGCCGCGAAAGCGTCACCGTCACGGCCCGCAAGCTGCAGGACGAAGGCTTGATCCAGTACCGCCGCGGCACGGTCGAAGTGCTCGACCGCGAAGGCCTGGAAGCGGCCGCCGGCAATTGCTACAAGGCCGCCCGTGCCGGTTTCGAGCAGTTTCGCAGCGGCATCAGCACTCATAACTAAGTCATCAGCGCTAGTCATCAGCGCGAGCACGCTTCGGCGTGCTTTTTTCATTCCGGCGCATGCACCAGGTTTCGCACGATGCCCGCAGGCCGGTTTCAGACACGCGGCGCTGTGCCACACGCCAGACGCGGCTCATCAGCAACGGTGCTGGCGACCACCCACCCGGTCTGGCATCGTCAAACGAGTGGTACTCGGGCTTAAAGGCAGCCTGGGCAGTATCATCAAAACTGCCCACCAGCAAGGCTACCGTGGGCGCATCGTCGATGGCGCCGATGCAACTGCCGCGAGCGGCGCAAAAGGCCCGGCTGGAATACGCGGAAGAATGGTAAGTGGCCGGTGCACCGGCCGTGCCCGTCCAGCGCACTTGATCACGCGCAAACTCCACGCACGCCACCGTCGGCGCGCCCGTGTGCTGGTGGCAATTGCGGCACGAGCAGCAGTGCGAATTGCTGCCTTCGCCTGTCACTTCGGAGCGCACGGCGCCACATAAACAGCCGCCTGCCTGCACCACTTTCTCCATGGACTCTCCTCGTTTGCACCGTTGCGTACCCCGCCAGCCGGCACGTACCCGGTACAATATTGCGATAACCCCCTCCCTGGCGCGGCGCGCAACGCATGGCGCCGGTACGATGAAAGAATGAATGGAAGATATCAATTGTGTAGGCTTGCCGCATATCCGCGTACTGGCAGGTGAAAACACCGACGGCCCCGTGTATGAAACCCTGCCGGCACGCCAGATTGACGAGCACGTCTACGAACTGCTGGCCTCGCCCGGCCTGACCCTGAACCTGGCGCGCGGCGACATCGTCAACATTGCCGACCCACTGGCCCCCGCCGAAGTATTAACGCGCGGCGGCAACTTCTGCATCCAGATCTACGCTGACGATGTGCCGCAAGAAGCAGTGGACCAGCTCGAACGCGACGTGCAAAGCCAGCTGGGCGGCACCCTGGACGGCCAGTACAAGGGCAATCTTACCTTCAGCGTGCCGGGACACCACGGCATCTACAACGTCAACGGTCCCTTCGATGCCTTCCGCACGGCGACGGGCGTGGAATGGTACTTCGCCAATATCTACGTCAACCTCGATGACGACGACGATGAGACCTTGCTCAACTGGTGGGTGGATAGGTAAACGTCACTCAAGCATCTGGCACTAACCCATCCTCGCCCCTGCGCCAGTGCCGGGTGCTCGCTGGAAACGGCAGCGAAGAAGGGCCAGTCCCGCTCAGGCTGTAGCGGCCGGCCAGCGTCGCCACCCAAGGTGCCTACGATTGACATATCTCAAGGTAACGGCCCAGCACCTTATCCATGCCCTGCTCGATGCATTCAACCATCAGCGCATGGCCGATCGACACTTCCAGGATGCCGGGAATGTCCAGGAAGCGCGCCAGGTTGCGCAAATCGAGGTCGTGCCCGGCATTCACGCCCAGGCCCAGCGCCTGTGCCCGCCGCGCCGCCTGTAAATACGTTTCAAATACGGCATCGGCCTGCGCGCCGCCATAACTCTCGGCAAACCGTTCCGTGTACAGTTCAACGCGCGCGGCCCCCACCTCGCGCGCCCATTCCAGCGCCGGGCAATCGGCATCGACAAACAAGCTGACGCGGACGCCCAAGTCGTTCAATTGCGCAATGGCGGGACGCAACAGCGCCGCATGCTGCTCGATGTCCCAGCCGTGATCGGACGTCAGCTGCCCCGGCATGTCAGGCACCAGCGTGCATTGCGCCGGGCGGGCGACTTTTACCACCTGCAAAAATTCCGCCGCCGGATAGCCCTCCACATTCAGCTCGCGTCCCCGCTCCGCGCACAGGCGCTGCAATGGGGCAACATCATCGTAGCGCGCATGGCGCTGGTCCGGGCGCGGGTGCAAGGTAATGCCGGCAGCCCCCAAGTCGAGAAAGCGCGCGGAAAACGCGAGCAGGTCCGGGAAATTGCGGCCGCGCGCATTGCGCAGCAAGGCGATTTTATTGACGTTGACGGAGAGCTGGGTCATGGGAGGAATGGAGTGAAAGTGACGGGTCTGGCAGCGATTGTAGCGGATCGCCCGCGCAGGGCACGGCCAACCGAATTCAGCGCTACGTGCTACGATGCAAGACAAGTTCCACACTTTCAACAACATGCCATGAAATACAAATTATTCCTGTTTGACCTGGACGATACCCTGCTCGATTTCAGGGCATCCGAAAAGCGCTCGTTCCTGCATACCATGCACGAACTGGGCTTGCGCGACGGCATCGACGGGCTGTTCACCCACTACCAGGCAATAAACGTCGACCTGTGGAAACGTTTCGAAACGGGTGAGGTGAGCAAGGATTTCCTGAAGGTAGAACGGTTCCGCAAGACGTTTGCCCTGAATGGCATAGCCATGGACCCGGAAACGGCCAGCCGCTTGTATCTGGAATCGCTGCCGGACACGGTCGTGCTCATCGATGGCGCCAAGCAAGTATGCGAAACCCTGTCGCGCATCGGCGAAGTGGGCATCATCACCAACGGCGTAGAGTCCATCCAGAACCGCCGTATCGCCGCCTCCGGCCTGAGCGACTATATTTCCTTCGTCGCCACCTCCGAAGCGTGCGGCCACGCCAAGCCGGACGTGCGCTTCTTCGAATACGCCGCCAACATGGCGCGAGCATTCCACAAGGAAACAACGATCATCATCGGCGACCGCCTGGACGCCGACATCCTCGGCGCCAACCGCTACGGCATAGCCAGTTGCTGGTTCAACCCGGACAGCATGGCCAATACCTCGGCCGCCGTCCCCACTTGCGAAGTGGCCAGCCTGCATGACATCGTGCCAGCGCTGGACCTGATGCAAGTCAAGCTGAAGCAGGCTTGATCTTCCACAAGCGCACCACCTGAAATACGCTGGCAGCGGCACGAAAACACGCCGCTGTTCGCGTACCATCAGGACTCGTCCATCCTGGTGCCAGCCCATGCCTTCCTACACCGCCCTGCTCGCCATCGCGATCTTGATCCTCTTCGTTGCCATGCTGGCCACGCGCCAGGCTGCCAAGTCGCGCAAGCCATTGAGGCTGCACAGAAAACCCGTCATGACGACGCGCGAGCAGCAGATGTACCAGCTGCTGCAAACGACCGTGCTGGAATGCACGGTGCTGGCACAAGTGGCGTTTTCCGCGCTGGTGACGGCGAAGGGATGGGCAAACAGAAACCATTTCGACCGCAAGGTGGCCGATTTTGTCCTGTGCAGCCAGCAACTGCACGTCATCGCCGTCATCGAACTCGACGACAGCAGCCACGCCGGCCGCGAACGCCAGGACAAGGAGCGCGACGCCATGCTCAGGCTGGCAGGGTATGTCACCTTACGCTATGCCAACTTCCCCACCCAGCAGGCGCTGCGCGCCGATGTCGAGCAACTACTGCTGAAAAAAGTCGGCGTCGTATCCGCCTGACTACACCATCCAGACATCAATCGCGCGTCAGCACTTCCAGCAACTCAATCTCGAACACCAGATTGGAATTCGGCGGAATCAAACCCACCTGCCGCTCGCCATACGCCAGATGCGCCGGCACCCACAACTTGCGCGTGCCACCCACTTGCATGCCGTGCAAACCCAAAATCCAGCCTTGAATGACCTTGTTATTGCTCAACACACAGCGGAAAGGCTCACCCCGCTGATGCGACGAATCAAACTCCGTGCCATCTTCCAGCCAGCCCCGGTAATGCGCGGTAATCAGCGCGCCGCGTACCGCCGCCTTGCCGTCACCCACCACGATATCGTCAATCTTCACTTCAGCCGTCATCTCGTTTCATCCTTCATCAAAGCACCAAGCCGCGATTGTACGACAGCACGAAAAAAGCCCCGGCAGTCACCCGCCGGGGCTCATTCTATTGCTGCTAAATTCTGGTGGGCCTCCCGTGAGTCGAACACGGCACCAACGGATTATGAGTCCTTAGCGTTGCGCAACAACGTGCAACAATGCCCTACTATACAAAGACTTACGGCGCGTCATCCACCATTACAGTACCGTTATCTAACTACCCCGTTGAACCTTTGTTGAACCACTTCAACTAAAGGAGCTGAGCCCGTGTTTTTGGCTCCCGATGCTGATGAAAACATGAGAGCACGTTCACGACATCGCCATCAATGACGAAGAAAAGCGAGAACGGAAAACGGCTCAAGTTCGCCCTATGAATCTCATCCTCGATACAAGGATACAAGAGAGGATTGTTTGCAAGAAAACCGTCCGTGCGCGCCAGCTCGGTTAAAAACGCATCGCCCATACCAATCTCGGGCCGTGCGTACCAAACATAGGCTTCTGCGGCCTCGATTTGCGCTAGTGGTTTGTAGACAACCTGAAAGGTCATGCCTTGCTAAAGGCATCCAAGATGTTGGCTCGCAGCTGCGAAAATGCAACGCCGACCTCATCAGAATTGGCACGGTGATATGCAAGCCTCGAACGAAGCTCAGAACGTTGACTTTCGGGAACGAGCGGCGCCGACGCTTCACTATCTGCGCTAACGATAAGCGCCTCTCCAAGCGACCGCTTCTCAGCAATGCTTAAGTGTTGCAATTCTTGATAGACGTTTGCGTTCATAGATTGAAGGTTAGCACATATTTTGACGGGCAGGATATCGTTACCGCGACGATCTGGCCGAAGTCACAACCACCAGGCATGCAAACGATCCGCCCGGCTGGCATCGTCGCTGGCCGGGACGACCGGCCAAAACGCTCCTTCATGCCACCGTGACGCGGAAAGTGATCCCCTGAACGGGGATCAGGCCGCTAAAGCGAAAGACCGGCCCGCCAAGGCGCTTTCATACGAGACGCGCACACTACGACGGCCCCCAGCGTAAAAGGCCTCAACGTCACAATCGCGATGAGACTAGCTCACCGATTCTGACTACTTGCAATCCATCCCTTAACCATCGCGAACGTGAGCACATCAAAATGAAACGCCAAGAATAACAAGCCGCCGACAACCAAGGCAAACAACGTCAGATACATCTGCTGCCTCTGAGCAGCCCGCCGCCTGCCAAATGGGTCCGTTGACGAACATCCGATACAGCCAGTCGCTGTTTCACTCAGTGGTTTTTTACAATCTATGCATTGATAAAGTGGCATATCCCATCCAAAGTTGTACCGCACGAAACTTTGAGAATAGCACATGGTTTGCCTCAACAAGGCAACATTTGCCAAGCAACTGGCTAAACCGCAACACGGAATCTGGCAACGCCCTTAACCTATTCGGACATTTTTCGGGGAAGATAGACCTGTACTGTCACCCGCAACCCGTATTCAGATCAATGTTAAGGCTACGGGGATCGCGGAGCAGACACGTGGGTCGGAGCCGATGGGCAGACGGGCAGCGCAGACCGCAACCGCCCGAAAGATGTCCGAATTCCAACTCAGGCCAGCCTGGGGGCCATAGAGCAGATGACAAACTAACTCGCTATAACCAATTGATCCTGGTATGTTTGTCGAGAATTCGTTCAATGGTACGTAAGTCTGTCGGCCTCAGATCATCTTGAAAATGCTCAATCAATCGAAGTCGTGCCTCGCAATATTCGACGAACAAAGGTGACGGCAAATCCTGTGCATTTTCCAAGCGAATTGCTTCCATGAAAAACTGCCTACGCTCCCCCGCGATATCCAACGCCACTTCGTAGTTGATACTGTCACTGTTCAGGCCAACGTCTAGACTCATCGTTCCTCCTGCAATTTATAAGGGAAGCCGTTTCGGGGGTTGCGAAGCACGTTTCGCTAACGAATGTCGTTAAATTTCGGGGGTTCGGAAACGACCATCGCTTACAACACGTATCTCTACACTCAATCTGCGTAGTGCGCTGCTCAAAGCGTCACATCTATGCAGCCAATTTGCGTACTGCGCTGCCGCCGGCGTCACTTCCATACGCTCGATTGCGTAGTAGGCAGATCACATCGCCACATCTCTACCCGACAGTCCTTACCTCGATCATTAGCGCGCCCCTCATTTGACCAGTTTCGCGGAGGCGAAATTCTACTGCATTTTTTCATTCAAATCTTTGTTACCTGCAACATGAGAATGACCTCGGTGCGGGAATTAGAACCCGCACGTGACCTCATGAATTTTGGTAAAAACGACTGCCCGCTATCAGACGCAGTAGCCTTGTCCTGAGCAAGTCCACCGAGTACGATCAACTCACCGTCAGCCATGTTCACGGTAGTTGACAAGCCGCGTTTCGTAAGAGTAGGACTATTATTGACGCCGGTTTCAGTTCGAGAAAAATCGCTGATCTGCTGGTCAACAACCAATTGCACTACCCCATCGCGAACAGTCGGAATCAGGCCGAATATTACTCCAGAAGACCGATACTCAACCGACTGAATTGGAGCGCTAGACCCCTGAGCGTAGGACACAGAGCCAAGGGTAGGAACCTCTTGGCCAACCTGCAACTGAGCACGATGGCCCGACACCACACGCAGACTCGGGGTCGATACGGCCTTGAAACGCGAATCACCTCTAAACGCTGACAGAACAGCATCAATGGACCCGGTGCTAACCCGTATAGCGTTTTCAGCCTCACTACCTTTGTTGATCGATACACCAAGTCGCCCGCCCAATACGGACAATGCCAGAGAAAAAGCCGAAACCTCTGACTGCCCGGTAGTGACCTCATAAACTACGGCCTTGACCATCACCTGACCTGCGGATAAATCGACTTGAGGAAGTGCGCCACTGATGCGCTTGATCTCATCGGCAGTGCCGTAAAAGACGAGAGTGTCCGAATCCACGTTGACAGCACCAGCCGCTGATCCTCTAGGCGCTTCCGCCGAACCAGGATCTCCGCCAGCAGGAGCAACTAAGCGCTGAGCAGCAAAAGCGCCAGGAGAAAACAGCGGCCCGAGTAGGTCAACAAGGTAACCCACGGACCTGTACTTTGGACGATAAACGAACACGTCACGAACAGCGGCAGAATTCTTTTCGGCGATCTTGACAGCGACAAAATCTACACCGCCACGCGTCTGAACGACAAAGCCAAGAGAATCAAGGAACGCCGTCCAGAAATGGCGGAAATCTCCACGCTGAGAATCAAACCGAAAAGACACCAACCGTTCGTCACTGAGAACAGCCGGATCAACTACATACGGAACGGTAAGAGCCTGCCCGTACACGAGGCCAATAATCTGAGAAACCGGAACAGCGCGAAAATCAAACTTAGCCTCCCCGGCTGGCGGCACCTGAGCGGCTTGAACCACAGGAGGCACGGCCACAAACGCAAACGCAGTAACGACGACAAGAATTTCGCGGAGGCGAAATTTCGCGGAGGCGAAACTTTTTTGAACGATCATTGGACACCTCATTTTGGAACCTCCACCGGGATCACGGCAGATCGAGCGACAGAACCGCTATACGTGGTCGCCCTGGACCCATCCACATCGCCAACCATCAAAGAACCACTTCCCATAAACGCACCGGGCGACTCATGGCGCAGCCGACCAGCATCGTCAGCCAAAACAACCCATGACTGCCCTCGGGCTGTATACGAACCGACGACACGCCAGCGAGTGGAGAACTGCGGGATACCCGCGGCGGAAGAAGCACCGACAGCGCCGGGAACAACAGCCTCACCGGAACCGGCGATGGAGCCGACGACCTTACTGGCAACACGTCCCTTAGCTAGATCGGGGTTGAAGAAGCGCCAGATCAAAACCACACTCACGAACAGCATGCAAACGCCGCCGCCCAGATAGAGCCAAACCACCTTGTTGCGGAAAATATTCTGTCGCTTATCAATAGGCTGTTCGGACGCCTTGTCGTGAGAATAGCTCTTGTAAAGCGCGTAAATCTCAGGCTTGAAAGGATACGGTCCATTGATGGACTGAGGCTTAGCGGCACCAGTCACGCGAGATCCACGGAATAGCCGAACGACATACCGATTCAGCCCCAAACCCTTTGGTTTATGCGTGATGCTGGAAAGTTCGATCTTGCCCTTGAGCGGACGCGCAAGCAAAGTAAGGTCGGGATCGATCACCACAAGGTCACAAGTCTGACCAAGGTCATTGGAAAAATGCCGATGCTCACGAAAGAAAAACGCCGCTTCCTTGCTGACCTTCTCACCCTGGGGCCAATAGCGCGTGGCCTCATCGATGACAACCAAATCACCGCCCGCTACCGTGGTGCGTTCAGGGTCCGGGAAACCGCAGGGTTTGTCCAACGACGAGTCTCCCGGAAAAAAACCGGGCTCACCAGGGGCAGACCTCGAGCAAGTGCGGATATGCCCAATACAGATGATCTTGTCCTTGTAGTAGTTCTCAACCACATAGTCATAGATTGCCTGTACGTTCAAACCATCAATGTTCGTAATGATAAAACGCCCAGCGGCGACAGCAGGCAAGATCACGTGTTCCATGACGCCGTACGTCTTGCCACTGCCAGGACCACCTCCGAACGCATTGATTGGCATGAGTTATCCGATGAGGGGAATACGACGAATGATGAAGCGAGCGAGCATCGCGGAAAGAATCAGCGGAATTCCCTGCGACACAGCAAACAAATCAAGGAAATACCAAACGCCCGATGGAATACCACCGAGAGCACCAGAAACAGCCGATGACGATGGCAATAACCCCGACGACTGAAGAACGGCGACAAAGCCCGTCACGACGAAGTAGAGGGCAAAAAAGACCCCGAACTTAATGATGACCGACCTGAGTACGAAGCCTAAAAGCGTGTTTAACGCAGATAAAAGAATTCCGTACATATCAAGCCCTCAACACAATAAAGGCGGCGCTCAACGCCCATACAGCGGCCATGACCGCAAATAACGCGGACCTGTTTTGCTCAGCAAGATTGCATTGGCTATCCATGATGATGCGCTTCCCAAAAATGGCAAATTCAGGCTTGGGGCACACACCGCTGTGCTGCGGCACGGCGAAGTTTTTAAAGCCGGGCATCAAGTCCATTAGCGGCTTCAAAATGCTCTCGGCGGTAGGTGTTTCCTCCATGACCGGCGCACCGATATTTGGATCGCTACCCAAGTTTTGAAGCGGATTTGCGGCGGCGGGATTGGTAGCAGTCCCCGGCTTCACAGCCGGGTCATGAGTCGTTGCAGTCGGCGACACCGGCATCGACCAGGGCGAGTTAGCAGCTGGCTGCGGAGCGACAAAATCGCCTACAGTCGGGTACGTCGTCGGATTAGCATTTTTCCACTTCAAAGCATCAGCTGATGTAATCGGGTCCGCTGGCGAATAAGGTATGCCGTCATAGCCAGGGGCAGCCGAAGCTTTTTGCCAAATCAAGTTTGCAGAGGCCGCCATCAGATCGGGATTAAGGGGCTTTGCTTTCTCGGCATCCGTAAGTGCGTCAATAGCCTGTTGCGGTGTCTGACCGACCGCAGAATACCCAGGAGGCAGAGGATGGGCGTATGCAACGCAACCAGTGCCGACGCGATAGAGCTGCCCACCTGGACAGTTCACCGGTGGAGTGTATCCGTCAGCCACGAGAGAAGCTGATGTTGAGTATCCACCTTTTACGCAGCTGGCGTAGGTAGCGTTGGGATAACAAGTCGGAACCAACGGTGTAACACCATCACCGACCATCCTGGCATAAAGCGCCTCGCGTGCTACCGCAACACCATCCCCGCCGTAGATTGCCGTGTTGACCCCGCCATACGGGGCGTAACTCTGCCAAACAGGCCCGGTAGAACCGACACCGGAATAAGCGTTACCGGCCAACGTCGATACATCAATCTTGTCCGTTTTAAACAACCAATTGAATAGACCATCCATACCCATGGTGACCGCATAAGTGACGACCGTGCCAACCCCCGCAGCGAGAAGCACTGTCACCCACGCCGGTGCAGTAATCGTACCAACAGCAACAGCGGCAGCAGTACCCGCAATCGTTGCTACAGTACCAGTGACCGCCGTCAGCGTTGCACCGTAGCGTGGATCATTCGCAGCAAAACCCCTACTCGCCACCTTTTGCTGGATCAAACCTGACGTAGAACCCTGCATCCTGCTGACAGGCACAGCAGCAGCAAGACAGGACTGGCACACCAACAAAAACGAAAGCAATAGCACAAGACATTTACGCATGGATCACCTCAGCCAGTTTTCAAGCCGTTGACAACGGACCAACCGCAAACAATTCCCCAGGCGAAAATAAACAAATACCAAAGATCATTGATCGTCACGGCGCACCCCTATTGAAAAAAAAGGGCGCGGCAAAATGCCAACGCCCAGGACAAAACCTACCGCGAACCAGTTACGTCGACTTCAACATACCAAGCACGATCTTCGCGCCTTTGATAGCGAGGTAGACGGTAGCCAGCAGGCCAGCGATCGCCAACACGGCGGTAATGACCGTACTGAAATCGATGGCTGAAGTCAGCGGAGTCAAGTCAGGGCCGGTAGGGCCTGCCATGACCATTGGGGCGGCCAGCGCCGTGGACACAATGAGGGCGGCTTTGTTTGTCAGCGAAGAAAATTTCATAGAACAACCTTTCAGAGAAAATGCGGGAAACGCCCCGCCACGAAAAACAATTAACCCCGGCGTAAAAAGCCGAGGACCGTACCAATGCCGTGTGATACGACATACAAACCAACGACCATGGAAAATGCTAGTGCCCAAATAGCTGACGCATAGCCATAGTCGAAAGGTGCCAAAGCTGCATTGATGCTGGATGCCTGGGTAGGGTCGATCAAATATGCAGCAACGGTGCCCGGCGCCATGCCCTTTCCGCAGGGAGCCTGCCCAACTTTCGCGGAAACGCATACGAGTACCACTTGCTCAGCCCCCACCGCCATGGACTATTCCTCGCACAAGTCGAGCGTATGTTCGACCGGAATCACCTTCACGATTTCTCCGGACTGTTTGTCTTTTGTTTCGTATGCCTTGCGCTGAAAACCACCCAAGATGCACTGGCAAGAAATTTCTTCGCCCTTGTCGCCCAAGCGCGACTTGCTGCGGATCTCTACCAACTGGGGGCGGGAATACGCGTCCGCAGCTGGCGTCATCACTTGGGTGTAGCGCTTACCCTCGTAAGTCTTCGACCCTTCAATACGACCAGTGACAACGACGTGCATCGACTTCACGGAGAGTTGCCCTTTTTTGTCTTCCATCTTCATTACATTCGCTTCTGCCACAGCAATTCCTTTCACGCCGCGAGGCGCATCGTTTCCCGGCTTACTTGGTACTCTTCACGATTGCGCGCCGGTAAATAGCACAGTCGCTTGTCTGTTCTAATCGGAGAAAAATCTACCGGTAGCAGCCCGTCATTTGCCACCACTGTCACATCGGTTCCACGCCACGAAACGCCAGCGTCTTCAAGCAATTTTCGATTTCTGTAAAACACTGTCTTGGCGAATTGTTCTCTCGTCACCTCGTCTCCGAGAGTGCACAACGATGACCAAAAACCATAGAGCCGCGCCCCAGTTGACGGGCCGTATACCGCCTTAAGCCTGCTCAGAACTGCCCTGCTTCCCCTGACCGTATCCATTGCTTGTTTCCCTTCCCGCAAAAGCTTCTCTACTTCCCTGTCGTAGACCTGCTGCAAGTACGCGTCCGTCACTTCTTTGACCAACGGATTTTTTTCAAAATCGTATTGAAATTTATCTGAATGAATCTCAACCTCGGCCCGCAGCCTGCTATCCGCTAGACGCTGCAGCGCCTCTAATTTTCGTTCGGCCCGTTCGTAATTTTTCGGGTCGTTTTTTCCATACAAGTGCTTGAACAAATTCGTAAAAAATCCTCGCATGCGACTACGCTCGTGCACTTGAAATTCGGTGCCCTTGTGATAAAACTTGACGGTCGTTGTCTTCCCTGGGAAGTACACCGCCATCGCGTATTTGGCGGAACCCCGATGGCGTCGTGGAAAACTCATGACCTGCATTCCATCGAAAAATTCCTTGCATGCCAGCTTCGGAAGTCGGTACACCAGGGCGACATCTACACGGTGGACTGTCCAGTAATCCGCCAGTGGCAGCTCGGTCTCCAGCAGCTCTTCGACAAGCGCAACGAAGTCGCGGCACACCTGCCGAAAATCGGTCGGACCTCCATACACGTTGTGCCCAAAAAAAATTTTATGTACGGATGCTTCAATCTCTAAAAACGGCTCACATCTCTCTTTGACGGGGCGACCGTTCTTATCGATCACGTAATGCTCATCCTTTGGAATTACAGAAATTCTCGAATCCCACGATCCCAACAGTTCACCTGCGAATAAAACGTATTTCTCTTCGCCGGTAGCCATTTCGACACCAGAGCGGCGCAATGACATGCTCTTTGCCTGCTCGATCACAGCCGGACTGAGAGCGGGGGACCGCAATTTAACGGTGTCGTAGGCCATTACGCGAAAGCACCTGAAGCACCAGCCGTGCCGCAAACGGAAATCCCTAAATCGGGACTGTCAGGCGGTGCTACCACGCCCGCCTGACAAAAATCAACATCTACGGCAACCGCCAAACCCCGGCCAGCTGGAGCCTCAAACACGGCTGTCCTCGCTGCGCTGCGGGCAGGCGAGTTTGACGCCCCAGCGGCGCGACGGAGAGCGACAGCCGCCCTTACATCCGCGTTATCAAGTGCTCTGAGCGCAGCCGCAATGTCTGCTGCGGGAACACGCTGCCGGTTGGGGTAAAAAATGTGAATGCGGAAAGAGCTATCGGGAAGGCGATTACTCCAGACCGCCTTCGCTTCTCGGGCTGCAAGAATGCATAACAGCAAATCAGAGGCGCTCCCCTGGACAAGCACACCAGCGGCACAAAGTAGTTTGTAAGTTATCGCCGAAGAGAGTGGACGGGAACGGTTGGAGAATTGCAACGCACTTATAGGGACCGCGTCCCTGACCCAAGAGGGGGCTTGCGACGATCCGTTGCCGATAAGCCTCCGCTTGTGAAGCGGTACTGGCTTGGCGAGTTTCGACATCTTCGGCGGAATGAGTTTGGAGTCAATCATGCTGAACGAGCTGCCTTAAGCAAGTTCGCGTATACAAGCGACCATTGAGGATCAATACGCATGAACTGTCGGTCAGGGTGGGCCCACCAATCGAGCCGACCCACGAGGTCCGAAGAAACGTATTGAGCAATCCTTGCCACGGCATCGGCATCCTGTTTTCGAACAGGCAGAATGGCTGCAACATCACAAGTGGCCCGGCGCTCGATGGCTTTTACATCCTCTAGCTCTTGCGCGAAACCAGGTAGATTCCTAGCCATCCAATCAAGGCGCTCTGCTAACGTTTTGGGGGAACTCATGCGAATTCTTGCGCTATGCAACGATTTTGCAGAAGCGCCACATTGATAAGACTATATTTCCCGATGGACACACACGGAACCAATCCCTTGTTACACCACCCCGTAATGACACCGACCGGAAGGCCGCACATCTCGGCAAAACGCTCGCGTGTCACCAGAGGCGGGACTGCGCCAGACGACAAAGGCATGACAGTAGGCTTAGCATCGCTCATAATTGGATTCAACTTGCAGTAGTTGGATTGATTTTCCCGAAACCGGAATGGTATTCCGATTTACGGAATATAACGCAACGATGATGGATTGTCAAACAATGGAAAGAATTTCTGATCGGATACGCACGACCATCGAGCACAAGCTCGACGGGAAGAAGCGTACGCAGACTCTTGAGGCTTCGACTGGCATCGCGGGTGAGACGTGGCGAAAATTGCTTAGTGGCAAGCAAAATGCCACTTTGGTCATGCTTGAGGCTGTTTGCAAACAATGGCCTGAGTATGCTTTTTGGCTTGCCACCGGCGTATCCGATGAAAGGTATGGTCATCAAAAACCGAGGGCGGATTTTTCCGCGCACGGACAGCTGACAGAATCCGCAATTTCGTCAAGGCTGTTTAGCGAACTTGTGAAAATTTCCGGCAATGCGACGACGCGCAAACCCGTATCACTGGACGAGCTGGAAACGCTCACCGAATTTGAAATGATCAATGCGAGCGAAGAGAAGCCGCGCGGCCCGACTAACAGAATCGACGTACTCGAAAAGATTCGTTGGGTCGAGATATTTCTCGACAATTACATAGTCGAGCTGGGAATCGACGATGCAATAAGCACCTACAACATGATGAGGGGCATTACAAAAGGAATAGAGAAATCCGCTTCGGAACTTGGCGAAGCGAACACGGTCGTCGCCATTTTAGGTAAATTTATTGCGACCAAAAATCAGCTTGAGAAAAAGCGTGACCTGATAATCGAGATGAAACAAGAGAGGACACTTTAAACATGGAAAATTCAATCGAACCAGTCAATCTAACCGGGCAGGAATTGAATCAAGATGAAATCATTTTCCCGTTGCAAATAGCGGAACGCTACAACGTCATCGACGGTAAGTTTTACGACAAAACAACAAACGCGCTGGCATTTGAAGTCGTTGGCAACAAGATCGTGCAGAACAATGACAATCAAAGCAGTTAGGACCGGCTGGCAGGTCAACATCCAACCTGGCGGCCGTTCTGGGAAGCGAGTAAAGAAGACATTCCCGACCAAGGCAGAAGCGCTCGCTTGGGAGCGCCACATTCAAGCCAAAGTGCAGGAAACGCCAGAATGGTCGCCGCCAAAAAAAGATCAGCGAAAATTATCTGATCTTGTCGATATTTGGTATCGCCATCATGGTTCTGGATTACGAGCCGGAGCCGACACGCACCGTCGATTGTTAGCGATGTGCGCCGCAATGGGCGATCCTCGTAGCGACCTGTTCACAGCGGACCAATTCGCGGAATATCGCGCTCAACGAATTGTTGAAGGCCTCACGCCAAACAACATGAACCGTGAGCATGCGTACCTTCGAGCAGTCTTCAATGAACTAATCCGATTGAACCATTGGAAGAAGGATAACCCTCTGAAAAAATTGAGGGCGTTCAAGATACAGGAGCGCGAGCTGTCGTACCTTGCGAAAGCCCAAATTGCCCGGTTGCTCGACGAACTGGAGAAAGCCCAAAATCCACACGTCGCCTTGATAGCAAAGGTGTGCCTATCGACTGGCGCGAGATGGGGCGAGGCGGAAGCATTACGCATAACTCAGGCCCGCAGCGGTGTCATCCAGTTCGTTCAAACAAAATCAAGCAAGGCTCGCGGCGTCCCGATAACAAAAGACCTCGAAGCCGCCTTGAAAAAGCACTACAAGGCGCATGGCGGTCATGACAACAATGCCGAGTCCGACGACGAGAGAATCTTCGCAACCGCTTACAGCGCATTCCGGGACGGTCTGAAGCGATCCGAACTGAAGCTGCCTGCCGGTCAATTGACACACATCCTGCGGCACACATTTGCGAGCCATTTCATAATCAATGGCGGCAACATATTGGCGCTACAAAAAGTCCTCGGCCACCAAAGTTTGGCGATGACCATGCGTTACGCTCACCTCTCACCGGAACACCTACAAGAGACGCGGCAGTTGAACCCGATTTCCGCGCTAAATCTCGGTTGAACTTCCGTTGAACCTTTTCCGAATTTAAAATAAAAAAAGGGGCTGCAAGTAATCGCAACCCCTTGTTTTTATTGATTAATTTTGGTGGGCCTCCCGTGAGTCGAACACGGCACCAACGGATTATGAGTCCGCTGCTCTAACCAAGCATGAGCTAGAGGCCCAAGGGGGACTGCGGCGTGGCGGCGTTATTGACACCCGCCTCGCGCGGCCGTTTTGGAAACGGACACGCGAGGATAGGGGTATCAGCGGCGCACGTCAAGCCCTATTGGCTTCTAGTTGGCTTCCAAGAAGCTTTTCAGCTTGTCGGAACGCGATGGGTGGCGCAGCTTGCGCAGCGCCTTGGCTTCGATCTGGCGGATGCGCTCGCGCGTCACGTCAAATTGCTTGCCCACTTCTTCCAGAGTATGGTCGGTGGACATTTCGATGCCGAAACGCATGCGCAGCACTTTCGCTTCGCGTGGCGTCAGGGAATCGAGCACGTCCTTGACCACGCCCCGCATGGACGCGTGCAGCGCTGCGTCGGCGGGCGCCAGGGTGTTGTTGTCCTCGATGAAGTCGCCCAGGTGGGAATCGTCGTCGTCGCCGATCGGCGTTTCCATCGAGATCGGTTCCTTGGCGATTTTCATGATCTTGCGGATTTTGTCCTCGGGCATTTCCATCTTGATCGCCAGGGTGGCCGGATCGGGTTCCGCGCCCGTTTCCTGCAGGATCTGGCGCGAGATCCGGTTCATCTTGTTGATCGTCTCGATCATGTGCACGGGAATGCGGATCGTGCGCGCCTGGTCGGCGATCGAGCGCGTGATGGCCTGGCGTATCCACCAGGTGGCATAGGTCGAGAACTTGTAGCCACGACGGTACTCGAACTTGTCGACAGCCTTCATCAGGCCGATATTGCCTTCCTGGATCAGGTCGAGGAATTGCAGGCCCCGGTTCGTGTATTTCTTGGCGATCGAAATAACCAGGCGCAAGTTGGCCTCCGTCATTTCGCGCTTGGCCTTGCGC
This sequence comes from Janthinobacterium sp. ROICE36, assembly GCF_002869965.1. GTDB lineage: Bacteria > Pseudomonadota > Gammaproteobacteria > Burkholderiales > Burkholderiaceae_D > Janthinobacterium. The sequence goes on along the minus strand of NZ_PEBS01000011.1, from coordinate 80,166 downwards.
GCCTTCATTTCACCGGCCGCCATCTGGCGGTTGATGTTGCGCAAGTCCGGCAGCGGCAAGACGACGCGCGCCTGCAGGTCGATCAGGCGCTGCTGCAGTTCCTTGACGGTCGGAATGTTGCGGCCCAGGATGGCGCTGTACGCGTGCCCTGCGTTGACTTCGCCATCGACCCAGTCCAGATTGGTTTCATTGCCCGGGAAGACCTTGATGAAGTGGGCGCGCGGCATGCCGCAGCGGTTCACGGCCACGTCGAGTATCTGTTTCTCGATATGGCGCACTTCATCGACCTGGCCGCGCAGGGTGTCGCACAGCTTTTCCACCACCTTGGCCGTGAAGCGGATGCCCAGCAGTTCTTGCGAAATGGCTTCCTGCGCCTTGGCGTAGGGCTTGGAGTTGTAGCCTTCTTTTTCGAAAGCGCGGCGCATCTTGTCGAACTGCTGCGAAATGACGGCAAATTTTTCCAGCGCCGTCCGCTTCAGGGTTTCCAGCTGCTCGGCCGAGAAGCCGGCCGCGCCGGAAGCGTTCGCCTCTTCCTCTTCTTCGACTTCCTCTTCTTCAGTTTCGCCTTCTTCCTCGTCTTCTTCGACGGGAGCGGCCACGACAGGAGCGGCGGCGACCGGTTCGCTTTCATCGACGAGGCCGTCGACGATTTCGTCGATCTTGGTCTCTTCGTTGGCGATGCGGTCGGCGGCGGCGATGATCTCGGCGATCGTCACGGGACAGGCGGAAATGGCCTGGATCATGTCTTTCAAGCCATCTTCGATGCGCTTGGCAATCTCGATCTCGCCTTCGCGCGTCAGCAGTTCGACCGAGCCCATCTCGCGCATATACATGCGCACGGGGTCGGTGGTGCGGCCGAAATCGGAATCGACGGTCGACAATGCGGCCTCGGCCGCCGCTTCCGCCTCGTCATCGCTGGTGACAACGGCAACGTTATCGGACAACAACAAGGTTTCCGCATCGGGCGCGTGTTCGTAGACGGCGATGCCCATGTCATTGAAGGTACCGATGATGCCTTCGATGGCTTCCGGATCGACGATGTTCTCGGGCAAGTGATCGTTGATTTCCGCGTAGGTCAGGAAACCGCGTTCCTTGCCGAACTTGATCAGGGTCTTGAGTTTCTGGCGCCGGCGCTCGAGTTCTTCCTCGCTCGCTTCCGTGTCGGACGAGAACGCGTCCTTCAACAGCGCGCGCTCCTTCGCCTTGCGGTCCTTGGCCTTGGCCTTGTCGACAGCCTTCAGTTCGGCCCGCTCGACGGCGTTCAGGGCGGCGACTTCATCATTTTCTGGCTGGAATTCTTTTGGCTTGCGGCCGCGGCGGCCCGGCACTTTTACCGACGGCAAGACATAACCGGATGTATCGATGGCCGCCAGTGTGGCGGCATCGGTAGTCTGGCTGACCACGGGCGCGCTGGTCACGCGCGCTTCTGGCCGGTCGAGCGCCTTTTCGGCTTTCGTGGTAACTTTAGTGGGCTTTACAGCCGCTTTGGATTCGGGTTTCTTGATTGGCACAGGCGCTTTCGATTACACAACGACTTGCTTTACGGTGGATTAGGATAAAGTTTGCTGCCAGTTCCCTGTCTACCTGCGGGAACCACCATCTTCGAACCTGCCGACAACGCAAATTCGACACTGTTACGTTACTTACACCTCATCGGCCACGATCCGCGGGAAGCGCAGCAATTCCTGTCCACCAGCTGTTACCAGCCGCCTCGGCAGAAATTCCTGCATCGACCGCGTTGGGAGCGAGAGCCTGGCGCGGCTTGCCAGCGTCTGCGAGCCTTGCCCGCAACGCCGCAAACGCCAGTTGGCCCTGGCTGCCGACACGATCCACCGCGCCGATCAAGAGCCTAACTTACTGAAAACAAATACTATTTACGAAACAGAACTGGCTTGCCAAAGCACACAATACTTAGCATTTAATTATAGCACGCGAAAAATGTTTTTCCAGTGCGCGCCATACCCCCAGAGCAAGATTAGCGATTCACCAACTCAGCATCACGCTCGCGCTCCAGCTCGCCTTGCTCCTGCATGATTTCGCGGTAGCGTACACCAATTTTCTCGGATGGCAAACCCGACGCAAACAATTGCTGCAATTCCGCCTTCAAGGCATTCAATTTGATCTCGCGGATGGTGCTGACCAGCCACGACAATTCGCTGTCGTAATCGGATTCCGTGCCGGCCGCGATCTCGCCGATGATCTCATCGTATTCGCTGCCCAACTCCTTCAATTGCTGCGCCAGCGCAGCAAAACTGCCATGCTCGCCCAGCGCCTGGCCCACGGCCACCAGTTGTCCCAGGCTGTGCGCCGCGTCCGGCCCCAGATGCTGGAAAGCGGTCAGGGCAGCCTCGTCGATACGCATGGTCAGGGGCGGATGCGCCACCAGCATGCGCATGATCTTCAATTCCAGGCCCACGGGCACGGGGCGGCCCGATTTCGGCGGCGCGCGACGCGCCACGGCAACGGGCTTGGCCAGCTCAAACAGGGCTTCGATCTCGGCTGGCGTGGACTGCGTCAGCTGCGCCAGGCCGCGCACGATCTGCAAACGCAAGGACGATGGCGCCATCAGTTGCAGCAGGGGCTTGGCGTCGAACTGCACGCGGGCGCGCCCTTCCGGTTCCGACAAATCATGCTCGCCCGACACTTCTTTCAGCAAAAATTGCGACAGCGGCATGGCTTCATGCACTTGCTGCTCAAAACCTTCGGTACCGAATTCGCGGATATAACTGTCCGGATCATGTTCCGACGGCAAGAACAGGAATTTGATGGTTTTATTGTCCGACACGTGGGCCAGGCTCGCTTCCAGCGCGCGACGCGCGGCGCGGCGGCCAGCCTTGTCGCCGTCGAAGCTGAAAATCACATTATCGGTCTGGCGCAGCAGTTTTTGCACGTGGGTGGGCGTGCACGCCGTACCCAGGGTGGCCACGGCTTGCGGAAAACCCATCTGCGCCAGCGCCACCACGTCCATGTAACCTTCCGTCACCAGCACATAGCCGGCATCGCGTATGGCCTGGCGCGCCTCGAACAAGCCATATAGTTCGAAACCCTTGGAAAACAAGGGGGTTTCCGGCGAGTTCAGATATTTCGGTTCACCATGGTCGAGCACGCGGCCGCCAAAGGCGATGACCTGGCCCTTGGTATTGCGAATCGGAAACATGATGCGTTCGCGGAAACGGTCATAGCGCTTGCGGTTATTACCCTCTTCATCGACCTTGTCGATTACCAGGCCCGCTTCGGCCAGGGCCAGCACATCGTAATCGGGGAAGACGGAGCGCAAGTTGTCCCAGCCGCCGGGCGCGAAACCCATGCCGAAGCGAGCGGCCACTTCGCCCGTCAAGCCCCGGTTCTTCAGGTAGGCGATGGCTTCCGGCGCGTGGCGCAATTGCCCCCGGTAATAATCACACGCCTGCGTCATGGCGTCGGACAGGGCCATGCTTTGCGCCTGGATCTGCGCGCGCTGGGCTGGCGGGATCTTGTCGTCCGCTTCCGGCACCACCATGCCCACGTTCTGCGCCAGATCCTTGACGGCATCGACAAAGCCCATGCCCGAGTACTCGATCAGGAAACCGATCGACGTGCCATGCGCGCCACAGCCGAAACAGTGATAGAACTGCTTGGTGGGGCTGACGGTAAAGCTGGGCGATTTTTCACTGTGGAACGGGCACAAACCCATGAAATTGGCGCCACCTTTTTTCAGTTGCACATAGCGGCCCACGACATCGACGATATCGACGCGGTTGAGCAAATCGGAAATGAAGGATTGAGGTATCACTGGCGAGGGCGGGTCTTGTTGTAGGTCAGACTATACTACCGCACGTGGCCTGAGGTTGAGCCAGGTCAACGTGTGGGCGATTGAGCGACTGCCAGCATGGGCCGGCAGCCGATTACTACTATTGTATGCTTACGCTGCTGGCGTCAAGGCTTTCTTGACCAGGGCGGACACCACGGTCATGTCGGCGCGGCCTGCCAGCTTCGGCTTGACGATGGCCATCACCTTACCCATGTCTTGCGGACCAGCGGCGCCCGAGGCGGCCACGGCGGCAGCCACTTCGGCCGCCACTTCCTCATCCGACAGGCCGGCAGGCATGTAGCCCGCCAGGTGCACCAGTTCGGCTTTTTCAATGTCGGCCAGATCGGCACGGCCACCCGCTTCGAACTGGGTGATCGAATCCTTGCGCTGCTTGATCATTTTTTCCACGATGGCCGTCACGTGGGCATCCGTCAATTCGATGCGCTCGTCGACTTCCTTGCGCTTGATTTCCGCCAGCAACAGGCGAATCGTGCCCAGCTTGCCCGCTTCCTTGGCGCGCATGGCGTTTTTCATGTCTTCGGTAATTTGTTCTTTCAAGCTCATGGCAATCCTCGTGTTGGTAAGTGGTAATGGGACTCGATGCTCGTGCGCGCGGACCAAGCAGGCGGCCACAAAAGCGAAAACCCGCTGCGGCGAACCGGAGCGGGCATGCGACTCATCTGAAGTATCACTCCAGGCGAATCAAAACAAAACCCGTGGCGAACAATGCGCCGAACTACCCGGGTTGGTTCTGACTGAACAGTCTTAGAATAATTTTTTCGGCAGTTGTTGGCTGCGGATGCGTTTGTAATGACGCTTTACAGCAGCTGCCAGCTTGCGCTTGCGCTCAGCTGTTGGCTTTTCGTAGAATTCGCGTGCGCGCAATTCGGTCAGCAGACCCGTTTTTTCGATGGTGCGTTTGAAGCGACGCATTGCGACTTCGAACGGCTCGTTTTCTTTAAGGCGAATAGTGGTCATGTAAAATTCAAACCGTTGAGGTGGTGTATAGGAAGAGATAGATAGTAGCAGCTTTTATTCGGAAAGGGAAGCCCCTCCCCACTTGCGTGCGGCATGCAGCCTGCGATCACTGCCGGAATGTGGCGTAAACCACGCACCGGGGACCCCATATTACAGAGTAGCTTATTGCAAGGCAATACCTGCCGCGACGCCGGAAGCCCAGGCCCACTGGAAGTTGTAGCCGCCCAACCATCCCGTCACGTCGACCGATTCGCCGATGAAATACAGGCCCGGCACTTTACTGGCCATCATGGTCTGCTGCGACAGCTCGCGCGTATCGATGCCGCCGCGCGTCACTTCCGCCTTGCGGTAGCCTTCCGAGCCGTCCGGCACGATGGACCAGGCATTGATGGCCTGCCCCAGCTTGCGCAGCTGGGCGTCGGGCATGTCGGCGATGCGCGCGTCCGGCGCCAGGCCGTTGACGGCCAGCAAGCAGTCGGCCAGGCGCTGCGGCAACCACTGCGCGACGATATTGCCCAGCTGCTTCTTCAAGGTGCCCTTGCCTTCGATCAAGGTTTGCGCCACGTCCACTTCCGGCAACAAGTTGATGACGATGGGCGTGCCGGGCAGCCAGTAACTGGAAATCTGCAGGATCGCCGGACCGGACAGGCCGCGGTGGGTGAACAGCAAATCCTCGCGGAAACGCGCGCCGCTTGCCTTGCGGCCTTTCAGGCTGCCCGTCTCCACATCCACTTCCAGCGCGATGCCGGATAGTTCCGCGAATGGCGCCCAACTGGCCGCATCGAACGTCAGCGGCACCAGGGCCGGACGCGGTTCGACCATCGTCAGGTCGAACTGTTTGGCGATGCGGTAGGCAAAATCCGTGGCGCCGATCTTCGGGATCGACAGGCCGCCCGTGGCGATGACGATGCTGGCCGTCTCGATGTCGCCGCTATCGGTCTGCAGCACGAAGCCGCCATCATCTTGCTGGACAACATGATCGATCTTGCACGGCATGCGCCAATGCACGCCGCCAGCGGCGCACTCGTCCTTGAGCATGTCGATGATCAGCTCGGCCGATTCAGTGCAAAACAGCTGGCCCTTGTGCTTTTCGTGGTAGCCGATCCGGTATTTTTTCACCAGCGCAAGGAAATCCTGCGGCGTGTAGCGCGACAGCGCGCTCTTGCAGAAATGCGGGTTTTCCGAGAGGAAATTTTGCGGGGTGGCGTTAATATTGGTGAAATTGCACCGTCCACCACCCGAGATGCGGATCTTTTCGGCCAGCTTGGCCGCGTGATCGATCAACACCACACGCTTGCCCTGCTGGGCGGCAACAGCCGCACACATCATGCCGGCCGCGCCCGCGCCGATCACTGCCACATCAAATTGTTTTGCCATAAGAATTCCGCTCACCGCTCATTACAAAGACGCCATTGTAAACTGCGACGACGCGGCTAGCGCGCCCGTGCTGCAATCTGCCGCGATGCCATCAGGCATTGCTCCACCTGTTCGGCAATCGACGGCGGTACGGGCACCTCGCCGCGCAGCACGGCAGCGATCCAGGCGGCCGTGGTGGCTGCATCGCGCTCGGCCGGCAGATGCGGCAACGCTTCCACCAGCGCCTGTTTTTCCACCAGCACCGTACGCTCAGCGCCATGGAACCAGTCGATCTGCTGCGCCTTGTTGGCGTTGGCTACCGTCTCGCCTTCCGTGCCGCGCATCAGGAATGCGTCGCCGCGCGCAGGATCAGAGGCAGTCAGGAAATATTCACCGAGCATTTCCAGGTATTCCGGGTGCGTGTACGACACCAGGCGCAGGGCGGGCCCGGCGAAGGGCTGCATGATTTTCACCAGCGTATGCGTGGAATTGCGCACCCCCAACACGCGCCGCAGCGACAGCATGTGTGCCAGGCGCGGCGCCAGTGACGCTATGGGCAGGAAGGCCGCTTCCCCGCGCGCCATGGCGGCTTCGGCTTGCGCGTGGTCTGGCGAGGCCGGCACGCCCAGCGCGGCCAGCACTGCGGCCGTGGTGATGCGGCCCGGGTCGCTGGTGACGCCATGCACGAGCACGGGGGCGCCCGCGCGCGCCAGCAGCAGCGCCAGCAAGGCCGTCAGGTTGGCCATCTTGCGTGCCCCGTTGTAGCTGGGAATGATGATCGGGGAAAATTCACCGGCCGGCGCGGCCAGCGGGACAAACGACGCTTCGGCCGCGTCGAGGAAGCCGGCGATCTCGTCCACCGACTCGCCCTTGATGCGCATGGATAACAAAATGCCACCCAGTTCCAGGTCCGACACGCGGCCCTCGAGCATGGCGCGGTACAGGGCGCGGGCGTCAGTGCGCGTCATGCTGCGCGCGCCGTTCTTGCCGCGTCCTATTTCTTTGATGAAACGTGCGGCGGGAAATGGCTCTCCGGCCACATCGGTATGGGGGATGGATACAGTCGTCATGGCGCCAGCTTACACGGATTTTTTCCCGTGCAGACAGGCTGATGGACGGCGCAGGCGCCGATGCAACAGTCTTTTCAACATATTTCTTTAAGGAATGTGCAGCGCGACCGCATCCAAACGCGCTGCCGCTACGTATATGACTGCACGGGAGGACTCATCATGGAACACGCGATCAAACAGGAAAGCGCCTTCGTTGGCATCGAAGTGAGCAAGCTGCTGCTGAAAGCCGTGCTGCTCTCGGGCGGCGAAGTACTGTGCAAGGTGCTGGAAAATGACCTCGCAGGCTACCGCTGGCTGCGTAGCTGGCTGCAAAGGAACGACGTCACCATCATGGGCTTGCGCGTCTGCCTGCGCCTGGATGCACCGCACAGCGAGGTCGCCGCCTGCGTGCTGGCCGAGATGGGCATGCTGGTCTGCGATGCCGAAGCGGGCCCGCTGGAAGCGTATGCGCGCGGCTGCGGCTTGCCCGACGGCGCGGCGCGCAGCGCCGTAGTGCTGGCCAATTACTGCGAAGACAAGCGCCCCGCGCGCTGGACGCCATCCTCGCCCGCCTACGTGGAGCTGCACCTGTGGCTGCGCCGCCTGCACGCCATCATCGGCGTGCGCCAGCAGGAGTCGGCGCGCCTCAATGTATACCTGCGGGCCGGCCAGCATGCGCTGCATGCCCTCGTGCGCCAGCAGATCGCCTGCCTGGACGCACAGATACGCCAGCACGAGGCAGCGATACTCGAGCATGTGCGGCGTGCCGGCCCTGCCATAAATACAACTGATGCATTCCCGTTTTGGCCCCATCCCCGCCGCCAGGCCGCATTTCCGCTACACTATTGCCTCTTAAAGAACGCAATAGCGAAAGCCGAGCCAGAATCATGAATACGCCAGACATCGAAAATATCAACGTCACCTCCTTCGCGCCCATGCCGACACCGGCCGAGCTGCACGCCAAACTGCCGCTGTCGGAGAGCGCCTTCGACACCGTCAGCCGTGGCCGCGAAGCGCTGCGCAACATCATCGACCGCAAGGACCAGCGCCTGTTCGTCGTCGTCGGCCCATGCTCGATCCACGACCCCGTCGCCGGCCTCGATTACGCGCACCGCCTGAAGGCGCTACAAGAGGAAGTCAAGGATACGATGCTGCTGGTGATGCGCGTGTATTTCGAAAAACCGCGTACCACCACGGGCTGGAAGGGCTACATCAACGACCCGTACATGGACGATTCTTTCAAGGTTAACGAAGGCATGGAAAAGGCGCGCCGCTTCCTGCTCGACGTGTGCGAACTGGGCTTGCCCACCGCAACCGAAGCGCTGGACCCGATCTCACCGCAATACCTGGGCGACCTGATCGCCTGGACAGCCATCGGCGCGCGCACCACCGAATCGCAGACGCACCGCGAAATGTCGTCCGGCCTGTCGACGCCGGTCGGCTTCAAGAACGGCACCGATGGCGACATCAGCATTGCGGTCAACGCGATCTTGTCGTCGGCCCACCCGCACTCCTTCCTGGGCATTAACGCCGAAGGCAATGTGGCCATCGTGCGCACGCGCGGTAACGCGTATGGCCACGTGGTGCTGCGCGGCGGCGACGGCCGCCCGAACTACGATTCGGTCTCGATCGCCATCGCCGAACAGGCGCTGGCCAAAGCCAAGCTGCCGGCCAACCTGGTGGTCGACTGCTCGCACGCGAACAGCTATAAAAAGCCGGAACTGCAGCCGTTGGTGATGGCCGACGTGGTCAACCAGATCTGCCAGGGCAACCACTCGCTGGTGGGCGTGATGATCGAATCGAACATCGTCAGCGGCAACCAGAAGATCCCGCAAGACCTGTCGCAACTGACCTACGGCTGCTCCGTCACCGACGGCTGCATCGACTGGGACACGACGGCCACCATGCTGCGCGACGCGCATGCGCACTTGTTAAGCCGCCCGGCGTAAGCCTCGCGCGGATACGAAAAACGGCGCCCTGTGCGCCGTTTTTGCCTTTCCCTTCACACTGCCACCTGCACATGCGGCAGCACGGCGAACGATCCCGCCAGCGCCTGTTCGGCCTTGCTGGCCGGGATATTGAGTTCATTCACGTCCAGGTAGATGCGCCCGTCCATGATGCGCACGGCGTAACGGCGCGCCATGCCCTGCACGGGTGCCACCAGGCGGCCCGAATCGAGCTCGATGATCCAGCTGTTCTTCGGCCCCATCAGGTTTTTCTCCATGAGCACCCCGTGCGCCAGCGGGCCGCCCAGGCAAGGCACCGTGTCGAGCAGCGCGTACACCGTATCGTCAGCCGCGCGGAACAGCGCCACGCCCGGCAAGTCCTGCCACGCCAGTCCCCGCTGCACCATGCGCGCGCCCGCCAGCGGCATATCCTTCAGGCGGCAAATCATTTTCCATTGTTCTGGCATCGCGAACTCCCGTGAAAAAGGCACACGTTTGCATAAGCAAGAGCGGTGCCAGTGTCGGCACAGGCGAGAAATGGCCAAAATGCGCGGCAAAACCTGCCCGCGCCGCACTGCGCAAGTGCACACTGCCGCCGAAATGGTGCGCCGGCCGCACGGTGGAATGCCCGGCTTTCCTTTACAATGACGGATTACTCCTCCCTATTTAGCACCTTCATGATTGTTCTTGGCGTCGAATCCTCCTGTGACGAAACCGGCCTGGCCTTGTACGACACGCAACGCGGCCTGCTGTCGCACGCCCTCTATTCGCAAGTCGCCATGCACGAGCAATATGGCGGCGTAGTGCCGGAACTGGCGTCGCGCGACCATATCCGCCGCGCCATCCCGTTGCTGGAAGAGACCCTGGCGAAGGCCGGCATCACCCTGCCCGAAATCGACGCCATCGCCTACACGCAAGGTCCGGGACTGGCCGGCGCGTTGCTGGTGGGTTCCTCCGTCGCCTGCAGCCTGGGCCTGGCCATCAACAAGCCGGTGCTGGGCATCCATCACCTGGAAGGCCATCTGCTGTCGCCGTTGCTGGCGTCCGAGCCGCCGGAGTTCCCCTTCATCGCGCTGCTGGTGTCGGGCGGCCACACGCAGCTGATGCGCGTCGATGGCGTGGGCCAGTACACCATGCTGGGCGAAACGCTCGATGATGCGGCCGGCGAGGCGTTCGACAAGTCGGCCAAGCTGCTGGGACTCGGTTATCCGGGCGGCCCCGCCATTTCGCGCCTGGCCGAATTCGGCGACCCGCTGGCCTACAAGCTGCCACGCCCGATGCTGCATTCGAAGGATTTCAATTTCAGTTTCTCCGGGCTGAAGACGGCCGTGTTGACGGTGGTGAAGAAGCACGAAGAAAAAGTCATCGCCAACATCTGCGAGCAGGACAAGGCGAATATCGCACGCGGCTTCGTCGACGCCATCGTCGACGTGCTGACGGCCAAATGCGTGGCGGCCCTCAAGCACACGGGCTTGAAACGCCTGGTGATCGCCGGCGGCGTGGGCGCCAACGCGCAGCTGCGCGCTTCGCTCAACGCGGCCGCCGCCAAGAAGCGTTTCAAGGTGTATTACCCGGAGCTGGAATTCTGTACCGATAACGGCGCCATGATCGCCTTCGCGGGCGCCATGCGCCTGCAAATCAACCCGCAGGCCGCCAAGTACGATTACTCGTTCAATGTGCGCCCGCGCTGGCCGCTGGACGACATCCGCGAAATCTGATCACTCCAGCAGGAAATTGCGCGCGCCCGCCAGGGTCGCGCGCTCTTCCACCGTTTCATCCTTCAATGCCACACCCGACAGCTGCCGGCTGAATGCCTGCGACAGCAGGTAGTGCAGCCGGTACGCGGCCGGCACATACGCCAAGCCTTGCAGGCGCACGTTCGAGATGCAGTTGCGGCGCTCGTCCAGCAAGCCCACTCGGGGTGCCCACGTCAGGTACAGGCCCAGGCTGTCCGGGGAACTCAGGCCAGGCCGCTCGCCGATCAGCACCAGAACAGCGCGCGCCTTCAATAACTCCCCCACCTCGTCGCCGATGGCCACTCGCCCCTGCGCCACGAGCATCACCGGCGAGAGCGTCCACGCTTCCAGCGCCAGCCGTTCGCGCAAGGCAGCCAAGAATGGCGCCGCGTGGCGCTGCACGGCCAGCGCCGACAGGCCGTCGGCCGCCACCAGCGCCAGGTCCACGCCCGTAGCGCCGGCCGCCAGGCGCGCGCGCGAAGCGTCGTCGAGCCGGCGCCCCAGGTCGGGCCGCTGCAGGTAGATGGCGCGCGTGGCGGCGGCGCTGTGCAGCTGCACGCAGTCTTGCCCCTGCGCGGCCAATACGCGTGTCAGGGCATGGCCATCGAGTTCCAGGTGCACGGCGTCGCGCGCCTGCGCGTGGGCCAGCTGAAACGCCAACTGCGCACTGGTCGGCACGCTCACGCCGCGGCGTCCCAGCGCGATGCGCGCCGCCGTATGCGCGCGCAGGGCCTGCCAAGGTTGGTTCCCGTCCATGCGTTCCTCCCTAGTCGCCCAGGCGCAGCAGGGCCGCCTGGAAGGCCGGCGCCAGCGCCATCTTCAGGCGGCCCTGCGCATCCGTGATCTGCGTGCGCGCCAGCCAGGCCTCGAATTCGGGCGCCGGACGCAAGCCCAGCACGCGGCGCGCATACAGGGCGTCGTGGAACGAGGTGCTCTGGTAGCCGAGCATGATGTCGTCCGCGCCCGGCACGCCCATGATGAAATTACAGCCGGCCACGCCCAGCATGGCCAGCAAGGCATCCATGTCGTCCTGGTCGGCCTCGGCATGGTTGGTGTAGCACACGTCGCAGCCCATGGGCAGTCCTAGCAGCTTGGCGCAGAAATGGTCTTCCAGCCCCGCGCGCATGATCTGCTTGCCGTCGTACAGGTATTCGGGGCCAATGAAACCCACCACCGAATTGACCAGCAGCGGTTGATACGCACGCGCCACCGCGTACGCGCGCGCCTCGCACGTTTGCTGGTCCATGCCGTGGTGCGCGCCGGCCGACAGGGCGCTGCCCTGCCCCGTCTCGAAATACATGACGTTGTTGCCCACCGTGCCGCGCCCCAGCGACAGGGCCGCCGCCCGCCCCTCGGCCAGTAGCGACATGTCGATGCCAAAGCTGCGGTTGGCCGCCTGCGTGCCCGCCACAGACTGGAACACCAGGTCGATAGGCGCGCCGCGGCGTATCGCTTCGAGCGTATTGGTGATGTGCGTGAGCACGCAGGACTGGGTGGGTATTTGATACTGGTCAATGACGGCGTCGAGCAAGTGCAGCAGCGAGACCACCTGCGCCACATTGTCTGTGGCGGGATTGATGCCGATCACGGCGTCGCCGCTGCCCAGCAGCAGGCCATCGAGGAGGGAGGCGGCGATGCCCGTGGCGTCGTCCGTCGGGTGGTTCGGTTGCAATCGCGTGGACAAGCGGCGCGCCATGCCCAGGGTAGTGCGAAAAGCCGTGACGACCCTGCACTTGCGGGCCACCAGCACCAGGTCCTGCAAGCGCATCAGTTTGGAGACGGCCGCCGCCATTTCCGGCGTGATGCCGGCGGCACGCCGGCCAGCACCGCCGTATCAGTCGCGTCATCGAGCAGCCAGTCGCGAAAGTCGCCCACGCACAAGTGGGAAATGGGCGCAAAGGCGACGCGCGCATGCGAGTCGATGATCAGGCGCGTGACTTCATCGTCTTCGTAGGGCAGCAGCGCCTCGTTGAGGAACAGCGATAGCGGCACTTCGGCCAGCGCCAGCTGCGCCGCCACCCGTTCCCGCGCGCTGGCGGCCGCCACGCCTGCCAGCACATCGCCCGAACGCAGCGGCGTGGCCTTCGCCAGCAGCTCCTTCAGGCTGGCGAACTGGTAAACATGGCTGTCTATCGTGTGGCTGAAGCGCGGCATGGTTCGGTTCCTCCAATCCTCATTCTACGCCAGGCTACAGGCTGCGCAACGCCCCTTCCAGTTGAGGATGGCGGAAAACAAAACCATCGGCCAGCAAGCGGCGCGGGGCGACCCTTTGGCCTTCCACCAGCAAGTCGGCTTGCTCGCCCAGCAAGGCGCGCATGACGAAGGCCGGCGTGGGCATGAAGCTGGGGCGGTGCAGCACCGCGCCCGCCACCTGGGCGAAGCGGCGCTGCTCGATGGCCTCAGGCGCGCAGAAGTTGTATGCGCCGCCCACTGCCTGCTCTTCGCTGCGGCGCGCCAAATGAGCGATGCCGCGGATGACATCGCGCACATGCACCCACGACACCCATTGCTTGCCGCTGCTGAGCGGGCCGCCCACGCCGAAGCGGATCGGCAGCAGCATCTGCGGCAGCGAACCCTGGTGGCCAAACACGAGGCCAAAGCGCATGCAGCCCACTTGCACGCCATAGCGCTCCGCCTGGCGCGCGGCCGCTTCCCATTCCTGGCATAGCTGCGACATGAAGATGGCTTGCGGCGCGCTCTCCTCCGTCAATTCCGCCGCGTCGCCCTGCGGCTGCACGCCGTAATAGCCGATGGCCGACGCGGACAGCAGCATCCGTGGCTTGTGCTGCGCGCGGCCGATCCACGCCACCAGTTCCTGCGTCAGCGTCACGCGGCTGCGGCGCAAAGCGGCCTTGCGCGCTGGCGTCCAGCGCTTTCCGACGATGCGCGCGCCGGCCAGGTTGACCACCATGTCGATGTGCTGCGTGGCCGACAGCTCGTCCAGCGCCGCGATGCAGCGCACCTGGCCATCGAAGGTCCACGCGGCCTGCTTGGGCTGGCGCGTCAGCACCGTCACCGCGTGGCCGTCGGCCAGCAAGGCGGCCACCAGTTGCTGGCCGATGAAACCCGTGGCGCCCGTCACCAGCACGGACTGCGGTGCGGCGGCAAAGCTCAAGTGCTGCTCTTTTTCTGCCCTATCCTGCACCTTGCGCCGGCCCAGCTGCCACACGGCATACGCGTCGCGCAGGCCGGACAGGCCCACGCCCACGCCGCACAGGGCCAGGAAGACGCTGAGCCAGCCATACGGCTGCCACACGAGGGCCGTCGGCAGGCTCGCCCACTCGCTGCTATTGAGCGCCAGCAGCGCGATGAAGGCGCCCGCATTGATCGCCAGCACCGTGTGCGTGACCCGCTCCGTGGCGGGCAAGAGGCGGGTCTGGTCTTCCACCACGAAATCCCACAGGGTCAGCACGATTTCCACGCCAAACACGATCACCAGCACCCAGGCCCAGGCGCCATGCCACTCCCAGGCCGCCAGGCCCACGAACAGCAGGCTGTAGATCAGGGCGCGGGTGGCATGGATGGTCAGCTCCAAGCGCGCCGAGGCCTTTTGCGGCAGCGCCTCCGTGATTTCATGGTGGTAGATGGTGTCGAAGGCGCCCAGGCAGCCTTGCGCCGCCATCAGTTGCAGGGCCAGCAAATGCGTATTCATGGTGTCTCCTTGTGTAGGGCAGGCGCCGCGCTTTCGCGGAACACGCCGACCTGGGTGAACGTGATGCCGAACAGGGCGTGGCGGATCTCGATGCGGATATTGAATTGCTGCGGCGTGTCATTGCGATGGCACAGATAGGTCTTGCCGGGCGTGAGCACGCCGGGCAACGGCAGGCGCCAGCCGAAAAGATCCCAAAAATAGCCGTCGCTGGTGAAGTGCAGGTTGCCATTCTCGACATGCAGCAGCAGCTTCATGCCCAGCCCCATGCCGACGTATTCAAGCACTTCGCCCTTCTCGCTTTCGGCCATGTAGGAGGTGAAGCGGATGGGCGCGCGCCCATGCAGGCGGTAGGTGCGCTGCTTGAAGATGTAAGGGCATCCGGGGCGCGAATAGACTTCGATATCCACGGGAAAATCGCGGTCGTCATACGGGATCAGGGCGCCATCGATGAAAGGGCGCGTGAGCCAGCCCAACACCTTGCCCAGGCGCGAGCTGGAGAGTTCACTGAGTTCGCCCCGGTAGTACAGGGGCTGGCCGGGCGCGGGATTTTTCTCGAAGCGGCGGCGGATATCCGGATGCAGGGAGAGCCACTGTTCGCCCATCACCTTCCTGAACAGTTCTCCTTCCGAGGGGCCGCTCATGATTTTCGGTGCTTGCCTGGTTTTTCTTCCGGGCTGAGGAACTTGGCCACCTTGCCGCCCATCGACAGCATGCGCTGCAGGGTCGCCGGTGGCAGGTTTTTATAGTCGCTGTAGGTGCTGCTGAGCATTTCCAGGAAGGCCAGCACTTCGCCCATGCGCGCCAGCGTTTCTGGCGGTATCGCCGCATCGTGCTCGCCTTCGATCGCGCATTCGCGCAGCACCGTCAGGGTGGGGTCGATCTCGCGCCGCTTGCGCTCTTCCATGATGACCCGGAAGATTTCCCACACATCCTGCAGGGCGACGAAGTGGTCACGCCGGTCCCCCATCACATGCGTGACGCGCGCCAGGCCCCAGCTTTGCAATTCCTTCAGGCTGTTGCTGACATTCGAGCGGGCCACGTTCAGGCTGGCCGCGATATCTTCCGCCGTCAGCGGTGCATTCGCCAGGAACAGCAGCGCGTGAATTTGCGCCACCGTGCGGTTGACGCCCCAGCGGGTGCCCATTTCGCCCCAATGGAGGATGTACTTTTGCGTGGTAGGACTCAGTTCCATGATTTTCTCTTATTTCTGTCACTACAGAAATGTAAGACGAAACGGAAACCGAGTCAAGCACGATTCGTCAGGTGTGCGCAGGTGGCTGGCCCATGGCGCGCAGGAACTGCTGCTGCGAGGCGTGCAGCTGGCCATAACCGAGTTCCCGGTACACGAGGCCGTGACGAGGCGCCAGCTCGGCCAGGATGCGCGCCAGCGCCGGGTAGTGGCGGTGATTCCAGGTGGGGAACAAATGGTGCGTCAGGTGCAGATTCAAGCCGCCCAGCCAGTAACCGAGCCAGCGCAGGCGGCGCGGTTTCGGCGTCCAGTCGCAGGCCGTGTAAAACGTGTGCTGGTACCAGTCGTGCGGCAGGGTGCCATCGGACCCCGGCTGGAAAAATTCCACTTCGGCCCAGTGCGTGCCGAGGATCAGCGCCACCAGCGCGCACGAGGCGATCATCTGGCCCACGAAATACGCGCCCAGCACCACGCCCCAGGCCATGCCGTGCTGCTGCAGCACCCACATGGGCAACGCCAGCACCAGCGCCACGTGACCCAGCTTCCAGCCCAGGAAAGACAGCCAGCCGCGCCAGCCCTGCAAACGGCTGTGCGCCGCCACGGGCGTCTTGCCGAAGCGATCGAGCCAGTCGCCATACCAGTTCAGGTAAGGCAGCGACAGGGCCGCCACCATGGGCCAGTACAGGTATTGATAGCGGTACTGCGGCGACCAGCGTTGGAACGGCGTCTGGCGCAAAAACGGATTCGGTTCCGTGTCGAGGTCATAGCCTTCCACGTTGGCATACGTGTGATGGAAGTGCACGTGGCGGATGGTCCAGAAATCCGTGTCCACGCCCACGGGCAAGCCCACCAGCCGGATCAGGATGCGGTTCAGGCGTCCCTGGCGGAAGATGGCGCTGTGGGCCGCGTCGTGCAAGGTATTCATGGCCAGCGCCATGGCCGCGACCAGGCAAGCGACATAGCTGACGACAAACGGCCAGGTGCTGTCAGCGTCCAAGGCCAGCGCATACAGCACCATCGTCAGCACGGCCAGGAAAACGGCCTTCGCGTGCATGCGCCAGTCGCCAAAGCGGTGTTTTCCTTCGTCCGCCAGGTAGGCGTCGGCGCGCGCACGCAATTCGCGGCGGAAGGCGGAATCGCGCGCGGGCTGGAAGCGCAGCGGAGGCAGCTGGCTCACGCGCGCGTCCCGGTCGCCGCCGGCCACCACAGGCGGCGCGCGCCATCGAGGCCATGGACCAGCAGCGCGGCCAGGAATGCCATGCCCCACACATCGCGCGCGCCATACCAGCCCAGATACAGGACCGGCATGGCCACGGCGATGGCGACCCAGGCGATGGCGCCCCAGCGGCGCGCATCCGACAGGCCGCCCAGCGCCAGCGTGCCAGCGAAGATCAGCGCGAACAGGATCGCCTGCTGCGCGCCCGCCAGCGCCGCTTCATGGTTGACGTAATAGATCACCAGGCCAAACAGGATCACGCCACCAGTGCCGATGAACAGCTCGGGCACGTGAAAAGTGCCGCGCGACTGCCAGTGCGGGAAGCGCGCGCGCAGCCATTTGAACAGTTTGCCGTTGCTGGCCAGAAGCGGGTTATGCGTTTGTGTCATGCCCTTCACGCCATAGCGCATTTCCACGCCTTCGAGTTCGGGCTGGAAGCTGCCAAACAGCCGGTCCCAGATCAACAGCGTACCGCCGAAATTGCGGTTGATGTAGCGCTTGTCCGTGCCATGGTGCACGCGGTGGTGCGAGGGCGTGACCATGAATCGATCGAGGATGCCGGACTTGTTCACCAGCGCATTGTGGTTATAGAACTGCACCGTGTAATGCAGGGACGAGACGACGAGGAAGATTTCCAGCGGCACGCCCAGCACGGCCAGGATGGCGATGAAGGGGAAATTCGTCAGCGACGAATACCAGGAATTGCGCACGCCCAGCGACAGGTTGAAATGCTCGCCCTGGTGGTGCACCACGTGCACCGCCCACAGCAAAGGCAATTTGTGGTGCAGGCGGTGCATCCAGTAAAAGCACAGGTCCCAGGCAAAAAAAGCGAACACCCATTGCGCCACCACGGGCCACTGGTCGACGATGTGCAGGTTCACATGGCGCAGCAGCAGGGCGAAGGCCGCCACTTCCACGCCGCGAAACACCCACATCAGGATGTGGCCGGAATTGAGATTGAATATGACGTCCTTCCAAGGCACGGAGGTCTTGCGCACCCATTTCAGTATCAGCAGTTCGGCCAGCACAAAGGCCAGCATGACAAGAAAAGACAGGGCAAAGGGATTCATCATGATGCGGTTTCAGTGGAAATGGCACGGCGGGTAGCCCAGAATACCTGCATTTTCGCCAATATGCCACCCGCCACGCCCACGCCCAGACCGGCGGCCAGGTCGATGCTGACGTGGCGACGCAGCGCGATGATGGCATAGCAGATGCTGACCCCCAGCAGCACGGCCAGCGCGGAGCGCAGCAGGTGGCGTTTGTCGCACAGGGCCCACACGCACAGCAATGTCAGGGCGCCATGCAGCGAAGGCAGGCAGTTTTGTGCGGAGTCAAACGACTGCAGCATGCGCAGCGCCTGCGTACTCCAGGCGCTGCCCTCGCCCACAGGCGGATACGCGAGGGTGGTCGGGTACAGCAGAAAGACCACGCCGCAAGCCAGCGCGGAGAGCGCCATGGCGCGCGCCAGCCAGCGCACGCGTGCCGCATCGGCCGCCAGGTAGGCGTACGGGATCAGGATAAAGAAGGACAGATACAGCCAGATGGCGGCATCCGTATAGGGAATGGCGCGGTCGATGGCCGTTTCGGGCAGCAGCACGCCCTGCCCTTGCAGCACATCGCTGGAAAAATACACGAGGCCGACGCTGCCCCAGCCGGCCAGCAGGTGCAGCAGGCGGCAAGGAAAAGTCATGGAAGAAGGGTACATGCTGTTGCAAGGCGCCGGATGCGGCGCCGTTTCATGGTGGGGTCAAAGGGAGGCAGTTCGCCGCTCGTCGTCCAGGCCAGGCCATCGACGGCCACGCCCAGCCCGCGCAGCACCGCCGCCAGGTGCGCGCGCAAGGCGGCGAGGCCGGCATCGTCGAGCGCTGCATGCAGCTGCAAGGCAGCTACGCCAGACTGCACCAGGCGGTAATCTGCATCTGGCGGCAAGGCTTGCGCGAACGCGCGCGTCAATACGTCGGCAAACACGGCGACGGGTTCGCCGCCGTTCGCCGATGGCAAGGATGGCAAGAACAGCATGTCATCGCAGCGCCCTTCGATGCCATCGATGGCGCGCGTGGCGCGGCCGCACGGGCATGGCGTGGCGCGCGCGATCAAAATATCGTCCAGGCGGTAGCGCACGATGGGCTGCGTGATGCGCGTAAAGTCCGTAATCACGGGCACAAAACGACGTTCTTCAGCATCGAGCCATTGCGGCTCGACGTGCACGTATTCCTCGTTCAGGTGCAGCACACCGTGTTCGCAGGTGCTGGCCAGGAATCCCTCGGTGGCCTGGTAGATTTCATGCACGGCGCCAAACGCCTGCACGATCAGGGCGCGGTCCTGCGCTTCCAGCACTTCGGCCACCGAGATGACTTTTTTCGGCGCCAGCGCCAGGCTGCCATCGATGACGCGCAAGGCCAGCTGGCGCAGCACCTGCGCGGGCGCGACGATGACGGAAGGTTGATATTGCGCCAGCTGCGCGCACAGGCTGTCGAACGGTGCGAACAGATCGTAGAAGGCAAAAGTCAGCCACGGCGAGCGCACGGCCGTGTACAGATTGCTGTTCGCGCGCAGGAACAGCGCCACCCGTTCGCCGGAAAACAGGCCGTCGGGCAGCGCCTTGGCCAGCATCACGCCCGCCCATTGGGCTTTTTCACGAGGGCTGACGGTAAACACGGCGCGCCGCGACGAGGTGCCCGACGACAGGCCCACCGTGATGTCGCCCACGGCGGGGCTAAAATCGCGGCTATGTTCGGCCGCCATGGCCGCCTCCATCGCTTGCGCCAGGGTGATGCCCTGCGTGTTCATGGCATCGAAGTGTTCCAGCATCAGCGCCTTGTTCATCAATGGCCACTGCGCCAGCGGCAGCTTGCGATACGGCGCAAAGTAGCGGCTGCGCGCGCACAGGGTATCGATGAAACGCGCCAGCTGGCTGTGCTGGTAGGCGCCGAGCTGCGCGCGATCCGCAAAACGCAGGCGGCGCGTGCGCCAGTACGACAGCAAGAGCCAGAAAATACGCTTCACGGGCGGCCCGCCACAGGCAAATAATCGAGCGTATCTTCATGCGTGATGCGGATCTGCGCATTGCCCGACTGGTGCAACTGGTGCAAGCGGTTCAGGGTGGCGTAATACGGCGCGCGCTTGTGCTGGATGAGGAACGACAGTTCCGATGGCCCGCGCAGCTGCTGAAAACTTTCCGGCACCCAGGCCGCATCCGACGCCAGCAGGGTCCAGCCGCCGTCCTGCAGCACGAAGGCGCCCAGATGGCCGATGGCGTGGCCGGGCAGGTCGACGATGTAAATCTCGCCCGTGCCGCTGACGTCGCGCCCGTGCGTAAACGGCAGCAAGGCCGCCGGCAAGGCCGTTTCGGGCACGCTTTCCACAAAAGCCAGGCGATCCGACATATCGTTTGGCAGCAGCTCGGGCACGAAGGCCTGGCGCACGGCGGCCACGCCGGACATGCCGCGCACGGCGTCCCAGCCCGTTTTTGAGGCCATCAGCCGCGCGCCGGGAAAGTCGCGCAGGCCGGCGATATGGTCGGCGTGGAAGTGCGACAGCAGCAAGGTATGGATGTCGCCGGGCGCTACGCCATGCGCGCGCAACTGGCCCAGCAGGGATTCATTCTCGTCGAAGGAAATCGGCGTCACCCACGCATACATGCGGTACACGCCTTTCGACGTGGCGGCGCGGAAGTGCTCGGCATAACCGGTATCCCACAGGTACAGGCCCGCGCGCGTCGCTATCAGGTAGGCGCGCGAGGGGAAGCAGCGGCTGGCCAGCCCGCTGCCTTTCAAGACCATGCAGGACGGATGCGTGCAGTGGCCGACGCGAAACGCGGTGATGCTAGCCATTGCGCTCCTTGCCCACCTTGTGCGCCGCCGCTTCCTGGCGCATCCACTGCGCCGTCAGGGCGATGCCTTCCTGCAGGCTGACGATGGGACGGTAACCGAGCACCTTGCGCGCCTTGGCATTATCGAGCGTCATGTCGAAACTGAGCGCGCCGATGCTGTAGGGCGTGAGCGCCGGCTCGCGCCCCGTAAAACGCGAAGCGAACTGCATCAGGCGCGCGGCCAGCGCCAGCACGCGGTAGGGCACGCTGACGATCTGGAACGGCTGCTGCAGATGCTCGCAGAACAGGCTGCGCAAAATGTCGCACAGGTGCGCCGGCTCGCCATTCGTGATGTTGAAGGCGGCGCCGGAAGCGATGGTCTTGTGCACGGTGGCCAGCCACATCGCGTGCACGACATTGTCGACATAGGTGACATCGATGGTGACCGCCCCACCCCTGGGCAGCGGCAGCTTGCCGCCGCGCTCCTGCAGCACGCGCGCCAGGCGCGGGATCAGCACCTGGTCGTGCGGGCCGAAGATGGCGCGCGGGCGCAGGATCACGCAGCTCATGCCGCGATGGCGGTCCACCGACTCTTGCACCAGCTTTTCCGCCATCGCCTTGCTGCGCGCATACGCGTTGACGAAGGCATCGGGGCGAAAGGTTTCCGGCACCTCATAGCGATTGTGATAGTCGAAATACATGGCCGGGGTGGAAATGTGCACGAAGCGCGCCACGTGCAGGCTGGCGGCCGCGCGCAGCAGCTGGCCCGTGGCCGTGACGTTGGCGGCGATGAAGTCGCGCTCGGCGCCCCACGGCGAGGATAGCGCGGCGCAGTGCCAGACGGTATCCATGCCGCGTACCAGCTCATCGACCTGACGCGGCGACGCTTGCGCCAGATCAAGCGCGACGAATTGCGCGCCCATGCGCTCCAGTTCGCGGCCGACGGCGGCGTTGCGGCCCGTGGCGCGCACTTCCACGCCCTGCGCCAGCAGGGTGCGCACGGCATTGCGCCCCAAGCCGCCCGTCGCTCCCGTGACCAGTATCCGCCTCATCACACCACCTTCACAGATCAAGAATCATGCCGCCGATGGTCAGGCCTGCGGCCGTGCCCATCATCAGCAAACGCTGTCCGGCCACGGCCCGCCCCGTCATCACCGCCTCGTGCAGGGCCGTGGGCAAGGACGCGGCTACCTGGTTGCCATGCGTTTCAAAGATCTTGATGATTTTAGCATCGGGGACGTCGAGGATGCGCGCCGCATGCGCGAGGCCCAGCGGGCTGGCCTGGTGCGGCACGACCACATCGACTTTCTCCAGTCCCGCGCCCGACTCTGCCATTAATTCCGTGAGGAAATCCGGCATCACCTTGACGGCCAGGCGGAACACGGCCTTGCCATCCATGCGGAACAGATAGTCGCCCGGTTCGCAGCCGTTGCGCGGGTTGCGCTCGGTGCCGCCGCCGCGAATTTCGCAGTAGCGCCGCCCTTCCGGATACGTGCCCATCTTGTAGGCGCGGATGCCGGCGCTGCCATCGCCGCGCTCGACGATGACGGCGGCGGCACCGTCGCCAAAGATCATCGACGCTTCCGGCTCGCTCCAGTCCACCCCGCGCGAAGCGAGGTCGGACGAGACGATGGCGATGCGGCGGTAGGCGCCGCCCGCCAGCATGGACGCGGCTACGCGGAAAGCGGCCATGAAACTGAGGCAGCTAGCGTTGACGTCGAAGCCTTGCGTGCCTGGTGGCAAGCCGGCGTGTTCGGCAACGAAGCAGGCCGTGTTCGGCAAAGCTTGCTCGGGCACGCCGCAGGCGCAGATCAGCAAGTCGATGTCGGATGGACGCAGGCTGGCATTCTTCAGCGCGTCGAGCAGGGCGGCGGCGCCCAGCTGGCTTTGCGACTCATGGGGCGCGGCGACAAAGCGCGACAGCACGCCGCTCTTGCGCAGGGTGTAGCCGGCCGGATGGCCCAATTTCAGGTCCAGGCTTGCGGAAGTGACGCTATGCGACGGCACGGCTTTGCCCGTCGCGATCAGGCGAACTGGAATCATGTTGGCCTTAACAAAGTAAAGTAAATACGGTCTATGAGCTAATCGCGTGCCAGCGGCGGCAATGCAACACCGCAGTTCTTGCAGAAATTAGCATCGTCATCGAGCCCTTCTTTCAGGCACGTGGGACAGGTACGCGTGGTCACCTGCTTGGAACTGCGCTGTACCGTCATTTCGGCACTGATAATGCCGGTAGGCACTGCCAGGATGCCCCAGCCGAGCAACATCATCAGGGAAGCGATGGTGCGCCCGATGTCGGTGCGCGGCGTGATATCGCCGAAACCCACCGTGGTCATGGTGCTGATGGCCCAGTATATCGACGTGGGGATGCTGCTGTAACCGTGATCCGGCCCTTCCACGACATACATCACAGTACCCAACAGAAAGACCACCATCATGACAAAAGACAAGAAAATGAGGATCTTGCGCCGGCTGGCCAGCAGAGCCCGCCCCAGCACCGTGTATTCATGCACATAGGATGTGAGTTTGAGGACACGGAACATGCGCAGCAGGCGCAAAATGCGCACGTCGATCAGTACGTGCGCGCCCGGCAGCAGCAAGCCGATGTAGGTCGGCACGATGGCCAGCAAGTCGATCACGCCAAAAAAACTCTTGGCGTAGCGCACCGGATGCTGCAGGCACGCCAGACGGGCGAAATATTCGATGGTAAATAAAATGGTGAAAAACCATTCGAGCGCCGTCAGCCAAGTGCCATAGCGCTCGGCCACGGAAGCGACACTGCTGAGCACGACCACCGTCACGCTGATCAGGATGGCGGCGATCAGCAGCAAATCGAAGGCGCGGCCCGTGCGCGTCTCCGCCTCGAAGATGACGCTGTACACCTGCTCGCGCCAGCCCCGCTCGGGCTTGCCAAATTTTTGCTGCGTTTCCTGCGCCGCCAACTGCTGCGGCGTCAAGGGTGACGCTGCGCTCTTCGTCGCGGCTTTCATGTGGGTAGTGTGCTCATATACTATTATTGTACGGATAATTTACAAAACACGGCGACACGCACGCTTGCACTACGACAATTTTTTCGCCAGCAGCACGGCATTACGCCGGTCGCGCTCGACTTGCACGATGTCCGTCGTGCGCGCTTCCGACAAGCCCACCGTGTGCAGCACGGTGGCTGTCAGTTGCAGCGCCGACTCCAGCGCCTCGGGCACGACCAGGGTAGCGCCCGCCTGTATCAAGGCCACCGCATGCGCCTCGTCGCGGGCGCGCGCATACACGGGCAGCTGCGGATATTCACGGCGGATCGATTTCACGGCGTGCAGCACGGACGCCGCATGGTCCATGGTCAGCACCACGGCGGCAGCCCGGTCCGCATTCACCTTTTGCAACAATTCCGCGCGCGACGCATCGCCGAAATACACGGGGAAACCGCGCGGATGCAGGGTCGTCACTAGGCGCGCATCATTTTCAATCGCCACATACGCGATATCCTGTTCCGTCAGCACCTTCCCCAGCAACTGTCCCACCCGGCCGAAACCGGCGATGATGACGGTGCTGCCCTGCGGCGGCAGCGCGCCGTGCGCCAGGTCGGCCAGCTGATGGTGGTGGCGCTGTTCCCACCAGTTGCCGAAAGCGCGCGCCGCCTTGGCCAGCGCCGGCGTGGCAAACAGGCTCAGGCCCACCACCAGCATGACGAATTGCGCCACCTGCGGGCCGATCAACTTCGTGCCCAGCGCATACGCGACGACGATGAAGGCAAACTCGCCGCCCTGCCCCAGCAGCACGCCCGTTTCCACGGCGCGCCCCCAGTGAAAGCCGCCGAGGCGGAAAATCACGCTGATGACCAGGGTTTTCAGCGCAAACAGGCTCAGCACGGCCAGCGGAATCAAAACCGGCGACTTGAGGATTTCGCGCACGTCGATCTGCATGCCCACCGACATGAAGAACAGCCCCATCAGCAAACCCTTGAAGGGCTCGATCGTCACTTCCACTTCATGGCGGAATTCTGTTTCCGCCAGCAGCAAGCCGGCCAGCAAGGCGCCCAGCGCCATCGACAGACCCGCCAGGTAGGTCAGGCCCGCGATGCCCAGGGTGCTGAGCAGGGTCAATGCCATGAACACGTCCGGCTGGCGTTTTTTGACGAAAAACTGGAACAGCGGACGGATCACGCGGCGCCCTAGCAGATAGATCAGCAGGATGGCGCCCGCCGATTTCACGGCCGCAAAGCTGAGCAGGTACGCCAGGTCGTCGCTGCGCCCGCTGGCGAACACGTCGATCAGGATGAACAGCGGCACCACCATCAAATCCTGGAACATCAAAATGGAAAAGCCCGCCTGGCCGGCAGGCGTCTGCAAGGAGCGCTGATCGGTGAGCAGTTGCATCACCACGGCCGTGGACGACAGCGACAGCACCAGGCCCAGCACGATGGACGCTTCCAGCGACAGGCCGAAGTAATACGCCACGCCGCCGATCAGGCAGGCGCTGACTGCCACCTGCCCCACGCCCGCGCCAAACACCCAGCGCCGCAGCGCCCACAGCCGTTCCGTCGACAATTCCAGGCCGATCATGAACATCAAAAACATCACGCCCAGCTCGGCCAGGCCGCTGACCTGCTCGGCGCGCACGAACGAGAAATACGTCAGCCATGTGAATTCACCGGCCCACAGGCCGAAGCCGAACGGCCCGAACAGGGCGCCCACGGCCAGGAAGCCGAGCACCTGGTTGACCTTCAGGCGTTGTAATAGCGGAATAAAAATCCCGGCCAGGGCGAGAAACAGCAGGGTTTCTCGCAAATAAGGTAAGGCGTGCTGCTCTTCCAAGATAATCCTAACGCAATGACATTCATGCTGAATTGCTAGTGTCGCATGCTGGGCCACGGCGAAGCAGGCCCACATGCAATATTTTTTCCTAAGAGCAATACATCCCTTCTCTATTTCGGCAGCGCCAGCATGTTGGCGCGGGGGCGATTCCAGCCCGGCACATAGGCGGGGCATGGCCGGCTACGGAACTGCTGCAGTTCCACGGTCGTAAAATTGGGCAACATGCCGGGATTGAAACGCACGTCCGTCAACTTGTCCGCATTCAACCTGGGCATGCGGGCAAAGCGGAACCAGGCGTCGACAAAGCAATTGTTTTCCTGCAAGGCGCGCAAGGCGGCCAGGCTGCCTGCCGCCTGCGCGGACACGGCAATACCGGGCGCCAGTTGCTGTCCTTGCTTGCCCGTCTCGGCCAGCCCGGCCGGGCAAGCGGCGGGCGCCAGCGATTCGGGCAGCAGGCTCAGGGTGCCGCGCCGCAAGGTGTAGGCGTCCGTCTTGCCGTCGAGCGAGACATAGATCCAGCACAGGGGATGGCTGGGAAACGCCGTCATCGCCACATCCCACACGCGGGTGCCGGGGTCGAGCCGCTGCACGGCCGCCTCGATGCGCGTACGGCCGATGGCCGAGGCCACGCCCTGCGTGCCGATAAAAGTGGCAGCCAGCGCGAAAGCCAGCAGCAGCGCTCCCCGTCCCCGCTCGCCGGCCCGTGCTTGCAACACGGCCAGCACCAGGCCCAGCCCCAGCAGGACAGCCAGCGAGGCGGGCGCCAAGTAGGATGTATAGGTAAAGAAACACAGGGCCGCCGCCAGCGCGGCCAGCAGCACGCTTTTGACGATGCCGTAGCGCAAGGACATGATCACGGGCACGCCCAGCAGCACCCAGAACATGGGTTCGACAATGAAAACCATGTCGCCATACAGCCAGCGGCTGTCAAACGGATAAAACGGGTGCAAGCCATAGGAATTGAGGAAATCCATACCCATGTGCAAGCAGAATCCCAGCAGCAAGCAGGCCGCCAGGCCCAGCCGGGCGGGCACGCTGTCCTTCAGCAGGCGGCGCGCGCCGGGCCACAGCAGCCATAGCAGGGCCAGCAACAGCAGCGCCTGCGGCAAGGCCAGCAGCAAGGTATGCGTGTGGCCGCGGTGGTGCAACATGTAGCCGAACGGGCGCGGCAGCAACCGGGTAAGCACCAGGTCCAGGTCGGGCGCGTTGCTGGCAAACCAGGCCGTAAACAGAAACAGCGCGCGCCGGGTGCGCTGGGCGGGGGCTTGCGGCTCGGGCGGCAAGCAGCGGTGTAGCAGTTCACCGACCCCGAGGCCGATGACCGAATGCGTAATATTATCCATCGGGCAATTTTACAGGATGGACGCCCTGGCGCGCTTTTGCACGACTACTTGCGCTACAGCTTCTCCAGTTCCGGGCCGCGCATGCCCACCAGCAAGGCGCGGCCATCGGGCAGCACGCGGAACTCGCCATAGCGGGCTTTTTCCCAGCGCGCCGCTTCGCCTTCCTTGAAGAACCAGGCATCGCTGACCAGCACCCAGTTCCCATCCTTCGGCGTCAGTTCGAGCAGGAATTCCCCGGGCGCCAGCGCCTCTTTGGTGTACGGGCGCAGCAGCTCGGCGACCCCGCGCGCATCGCGCCTGGCCACCACCAGGGGCCGGCCGGGCGCCCTGTCCACACTGGCCAGGGTGCTGAGGACGCCGAGGCCCTGAAAATTGAGGCGCATGTAGTCGCCCTGCATCAGCGAACGGGGATCGACAGGCGCCAGCTCGACGAACACAGGCTCGCCCTTGGCAATCAGCTGCTCTTTTTGCCAGATGCCGCCATTGGCGACCAGCAACACCAGCAGCAATCCTCCCAGCACGCCCAGGCGCGCGGCGCGGCTTTCCGCCGGCGCGGCCGCCGGCTGGCTTTCCACCAGATGCAGCACCGCGCCACGCGTGGCCAGCCACGATAGCGCGCACAGCAGGGCGCCGGCCACGGCCAGCAACGCCGCCTTGCTGGCCAACGGCCAGGCCAGCTGGTAATAAAAGCTGCCGACGATCCACGCCGCCGCCAGCGCGGCCGCCACGGCCACGCGTGTGCGCGCGCTTGTCAAACAATACGCGAGGATCAGCAGCACGGGCCCCAGCGCCGGCATGAACCAGGCCAGCACGACCAGCACCAGCGCCACGCCGATGGCGGGCAACTGGCGCAATGCCGGCCAGCGCCATCCCGTCCAGGCGGCGGCGGCCACGGCCAGCACCAGCGAGACCGCATTCAACGCCTGCGCATACCAGGCAGCGCCTTGCTGCCGCGTCACTTCGCGCGTCACTTCGCCGACAAAGCCACCGCCCACGCTGGCGCCCAGCATGAAGGTCATGCCGGACCAGAAGACCAGACCCAGCAAGATGGCCAGGACCCAGCCCGTCGACAGCGATTCCAGGAAGGCGGCGACGGGCGCGCCGCGGCCATCGTTGAAGGCCTGCTTCTGCAGCCAGTGCGCGCCCAGCCAGCATGCCAGGGCCAGCATCCAGGCCAGATACAGTTGCGTTGGGTCGTTCTCGAAAAGCCAGTCGCGTCCGCTATCGACGATGCCCAGAGCCAGCAAGCCACAGGCGAGCAACCCCAGCAGCACGCGCAGCCAATCGCGCGGCAGGGCAGCGGCCACGATCAGGCACGCCAGGCACAGCAACAGCGAGGCCGTCTGCGCGGCATAGTCGCGGAACAGGGCATAGCCGAGCAAGCCGCCGCCCACCAGCAGGCAGGGCACGGCCAGTTGCTCGACAAACAAGGCCACGCCGCGCATGCGGATCAGTAGCACGGACGCCACCAGCACGATGCCCGCCACGACGTAGGCACCTGGACCGTGGCGCACCACGCTTTCCAGGCCAACGCCCAGCGCAATCATCAGGGGAATGGTGGCCAGCCAGGCGCCGAAGGCCGTCATCAGCACCAACGGCCACGGCCGGATATCCTGCGCCGGCCGGGCAGCGCCGGGCGGCAGCAAGCCGGCGCGCGTGGCGTCGTCGATCAGGGTGGCGAGCGCATCGGCTCGCTGACTGTTGCTATTGCTCATGCTGCCTCCTGGCGCGTGCGCCACAGTATGCCTTGCACGGTCAGCGCCAGCAGCACGGCGGCAAACAAGCCCAGCATCACCAGCCTGCCGACACCATCGCCATTGCCGCCATTGAGCAGCACGCGCGCCAGGCCGCCCACCAGCAAGGTGTTCAGGCCCAGCGCGACGGCGCTCAGGCCGAATACGTCAAAGAACTGGCGCGTGGCCAGCAGGACGCCGGCGATGGCCAGCAAGCCCAGTCCCGCCCAGTACGGTGACTCGATATTGCTGCCGAACAAGGCGCTGACGGCCGTGCCCGTGATGAGGACGGTGGCGAGCACCAAGCCCAGGCGCAAGGCCCAGCTGCCGGCGCCCGTCCAGCGCGCCAGCAGGGGCGAGACAAACGCACAGGCCAGCAACACGGCCAGCCAGCCGCTGACGAAAATGCTCAGATCGCTTGAATCGATGCGCCAGCTGTGGTGCGCATGCGCCTGCATCCACAGGGCGGCGGCCGTCGAAAAAATCAGCATCCACGGCGTCCACAGCACATCGCTGCGCGCCACCAGGCACAGGGGCAAGGCCAGCGCGGCCCACAAGGCGAACAGCTGCCACGGATCGGCGCCTGTCTGGTAAGTCTGGCCGAAATACGCGAACAGGCCGCCGATGCCCAGCAAGGCCAGCAGCAGCAAGGGCACGCGCGCCTTGGGCACGACGAACGCGCCCACGCAGGCGGCGGCAAACACGCCTTGCAAGAGGGCAAAACGGCCCATGCGGCCCAGCTCTTCCCAGTTGGCGGCGACCCAGCAGATCAGGCCCATTCCCAGCAACGCGGCACCCAGCACGGCCACGCCGCGCGGCAGCCAGTAGGCCAGGCGCGCGGGTTCGCGCTGGAAGCCGGCCACTTCCTGCAATTGCCGGGTTTGTTGAGCATCGAGCGCATGGGCCGAGGCGAGTTGGTACACGGCGAGGCGTAAATCCATCGTCTGCTTTCTGTTGATTTTTATTGAGGATGAAAAGCGTCAGCGCTCGACGCTCACGCCGCGCCAGAAGGCGACGTAGCCGGCAATTTGTTTGGCAGCATCCTTGGGCTGGGGGTAATACCAGGCCGCGTTGGCATTTGTCTGGCCATCGACAACGAGGTCGTAATAGCTGGCCGTGCCCTTCCATGGGCAGATGGTCGTGTGGCTGCTGGGACGCAGGTAGTCCTGCATCACCGCAGCTAAAGGAAAATACACATTGTTTTCAACGATTTGCACCTGATCGTCGGCCGCTTGCGCGATGACGACACCATTCCAGCTGGCTGTTGGCATTTGACTATCCTCCTTCTGCGCCGAGTGTAGCGCAAAAAGTCTGCCATGGCGCGCGCCATTGGCGCCCCGTTCAGCCGCCGCTGATGATCTGGCGCAAGGCTTGCTCAAACACCTCGGGCGGCTGGCCGCCGGAAATCAGGTGGCGCTCGTTGATGATGACGGCGGGCACCGAGTTGATGCCGTTTTGCTGGTAGAACTGCTCTTGCGCGCGCACCTCGTCGGCGTAGGCATCGGAGGCCAGCACCTCGGCCGCTTGCACGGTATCGAGCCCCACCTTGCCGGCCACGGCCAGCAACACTTCGTGCGAGGACGGATTCTGGCCCTGCGTGAAATAGGCGTCGAACAGGGCCATCTTGAGTGCCTTCTGGCGCCCTTCAATCTCGGCCCAGTGCAGCAAACGGTGCGCATCGAAGGTATTGTAGATGCGGCCGCGCTTGTCCATGGCAAAGGTAAAGCCCAGCTGTTCGCCGCGCGCGCGGATCGCTTCGCGCGATTGCGCCATCTGTTCCGGAGTGGAGCCGTATTTGCGGGCGATGTGTTCGCCGACATCCTCGCCTTCAGGCGGCATATTGGCGTTCAGCTCGAAGGGCTGGAAGTGGATCTCGGCCTGGACGGTGTCTTGCAGCTTGTCCAGCGCCTGCTCCAGTGATTTCAGGCCGACCACGCACCAGGGACAGGAAACGTCGGAAACGAAGTCGATACGGATGGGAGTGGGAGTGCTGGAAACAGTCATGGTGGGCAGCCTTTGCGCGAGTCGGTGGCGGCCGCACCGCGCGGCGCCGCAAGCACAGCATATGCGTGCGGGCCGCGGGAAATCAAGCGCTTACTTTTTCTTGCCAGCGGCCTTGGCCGCGTCCTTCTTGCCGCCGATCTTGCTTTCTTTGCCAGAGAGCAAGTTCGCGATGTTCTGGCTGTGGCGGTAAGCCAGCAGCACGCTCATGACGATGACGGCCAGCAAGATGGGATCAACGCCAAACAGCAAGCCATAGTAAAACGGCGCGAACAGGGCAGCCACCAGGGCCGCCAGCGAAGAATAGCGGAAGGCGTAGGCGATGATCAGCCAGGTGGCCAGGGTCGCCAGGCCCAGCCATGGATTAATACCGAGCAACACGCCGAGGGCCGTGGCCACGCCCTTGCCGCCGACGAAGCGGAAGAACACGGGCCACAGATGGCCGAGGAAAACGGCGATGGCCACCAGCGCCACGGCCGTGTCGCCCACGCCCAGCGCGCTGGCAAAATGGTCGGCCAGGAAGACGGCCAGCCAGCCCTTGGCGCCATCGCCCAGCAGGGTCATGATGGCGGCGCCCTTGTTGCCGCTGCGCAGCACGTTGGTGGCGCCCGGATTTTTCGAGCCATAGGTGCGCGGATCGGCAATGCCGTAGACCTTGCTCATCACCACGGCAAACGATATCGAGCCGAGCAAGTAAGCGGCCACTGTCATTGCCACGGTTGTGATTACTGGATTCATTTCTTCCCTTTATTGTGTTTATTGCACCAGCATCGAGGCTGGCGCAGCAGAATATACACCAGCGCCCAGTCCAGCGACAGGGCGGCGTGCCGATTTCTTAATCTTGCAGGGCGCACTGCACCGGCTTGGCGTTCAGTAAATCGAGCAGCACCTGCGGCGCCAGCGAGACGAGAAAACCGCGCCGCCCGCCATTGATGTAGATACGCGGCAATTCCAGGATCGACGCTTCCACGTAGACGGGCATGGCCTTCCTGGTGCCGAAGGGCGAGGTGCCGCCTATCATGTAGCCGGAATGGCGCTGCGCCACCTCGGGCTTGCAGGGCTCGACGGACTTGCAGCCGATGCCACGCGCCAGGTTCTTGGTCGACACCTTGCAATCACCATGCATGAGCACGATCATCGGCCGCGCCGCCTCGTCCTGCATCACCAGGGTCTTGATCACCGCGTGTTCCGGCACCCCCAGCTCGCGCGCCGAGACGCTGGTGCCGCCGTGCTCCTCGTAGGGATATGGGTGTTCTTCAAAGGAAACTTGATGCTTGCGCAGCATCTGCGTCGCCTGGGTTTCGGAAATATGCTCTTTTTTAGCCATGCGTGATACGCTGATCGTTCAGTGAGGAGTACTAATTATGCAGGAAGAAATCCGCTTTGCCACCTTCAATGTCTGCAACCTGGCCCCGGCCGGGGTGAAATTGTATGACAACCTGGAACCGTTGAACCCGGCGCAATACGAGGCCAAGGCGGAGTGGACGGCGCGGCAAATCGACCTGCTCGGAGCCGACGTGATCGGTTTCCAGGAAATTTTCTCGCAAGCGGCCCTGCGCGACGTGCTGTCGCGCACGCGCCACTATCGCGACGCCACCCTGGCCGGCTACGATGCGATGGATGCGGCAGGACGCATGCTGCCCACGGTGGCGCTGGTGTCGCGGCTGCCGCTGGCCGGCGCCGGTGTTGCATGGACGAATTTCCCGGCCGGCGTGAGCGTGCCCGCCGACAGCCATGCCGCCGATGACAACGCCTGCCGCTTCGCCCGCGCGCCCCTGCATGTGCAGGTGCACTTGCCTGGCGGCCAACTCACCGACGTGGTGGTGGTGCACTTGAAGTCGCGCCGGCCCGACTACCGCCATGGCGACGGCAGCGACGCCGCCTACGCGCTGGCCAACCTGCGTTCGCTGCAGCGGCGCGGCGCGGAAGCGGTGGCCCTGCGCGTGCTGGCAAGCGAACTGGGCCACAGCGGCCGTCCCCGCATCGTGCTGGGCGACTTCAACGATATCGCCAATGCCGTCACCACGTCCATCGTCATGGGGGCGGGCGCGCCGTGCGAACCTGGCATGGAAATGCGCGCGCGCCTGTATGACGCCAACGCCATCCAGTTGCGCCAGGATGCCTTGCGCCACGTGGGCTACACGAATATCCACGACAGCGCCTACATGACGATCGACCACATTCTCGTGTCCGAACACTTCCACGCCGCCTCGCCGCGCGCCATCGGCGTGGTGCAGGAAGTGCGCTGCCTGAACGACCATTTGCTGCTGGGCCTGCCGCACGCATCCGACCATGGCCAGGTGCTGGCGCGCATCAAGTTGTTGGGAAACATTGATTAATGCAATAACTAATGTAACAACGTCGCCAGCGCACTGCCCTCGACTTGCGCGCTGGCATAGCGCCCCTGGTATTGCTGGCAGCCCTGCGCCCGCAGATAGGCCAGCTGCTGCGCCGTTTCCACGCCTTCGGCAATCACCGTCAATTGCAGCTCGCGCGCCATGGCGATGATGGTGGCGGCGACGGCCGTGTCAGACTCGCCGGCCGCAGCGGGCAGGAAGGATGGATCGATCTTGAGTTTATCCACCGGATAATGGCGCAGATTGGCCAGGCGCGAATAGCCGGTGCCGAAGTCGTCGATGGCCAGCCTGGCGCCCAGCGCGCGCAGCTGCGCCAGCACGCCGGCCAGACGCGCGCCGCCCTTCATCAGCAGCGCTTCCGTCACTTCCAGTTCCAGGCAGGCGGCAGGCAAACCCGACACGGCGAGCGCATCTTGCACGCTGAGCAATAAATTATTGTGCAGGCATTGCGTCGGCGACAGATTCACGGCCACGCGCCAGGCCTGGCCCGCATCTTGCCAGGCGCGCGCGCGCAAGCAGGCGTGGCGCAGCACCCAGTTGCCTATCGACACCATCAAGCCGCACTCCTCTGCCACGGCGATGAAGCGCTCGGGCGCCAGCACGCCCAGTTGCGGGTGGCGCCAGCGCAACAGGGCCTCGGCGCCGAGTATCTTCCCGCTGGCGATATCGAGCGCGGGCTGGAACTCCAGCACGAGTTCATCGCGGTCCAGCGCGGCGCGCAAGCCTTGCTCCAGGCTGGCCCGCTCGACGATTTGCGCATTCATCTCGGCATTGAAAAACTGGAAATTGTTGCGCCCTCTTTCCTTGGCGTGGTACATCGCAATGTCGGCGTTGTGCACCAGCGTGTCGATGCTGTCGCCATCGCTGGGAAAGATGGCCACGCCGATCGAGGTCGACACATGCAGTTCATATTCGCCCAGTTGATAGGGCTGTGTGACGGCATGCAGCAGGCTGGACGCCACATGGGCCACCTGGTCGATGCCGCCCACCTCGGCCAGGATGATGACGAACTCGTCGCCGCCATGCCGGCTGACGGTATCGACGCCGCGCACGCAGCGTACCAGGCGCCGCGCCACTTCCTTGAGCAACAAATCGCCCACATGGTGGCCCATGCTGTCATTGATGTGCTTGAAATGGTCGAGGTCCAGGTACAGGATGGCCAGCATGCTCAGCTTGCGCCGCGCAGCCGCCAGCGCCAGTGACAGCCGGTCCAGCAGCAGCACCCGGTTCGGCAAGTCGGTGAGGAAATCGTGCTCGGCCAGGTGGCGCGTGTGCTCCTCGTTTTTCTTGCGTTCGCTGATATCGCTGAGTATGGCCAGGTAATTGCTCAACTGCCCCTGGCTGTCGCGGATGGCCGTCAGCGACAGCCAGGCCGGATAGCGCCCCCCTCCTTGCGCGGGCCCACGATATCGCCTTGCCAATAACCGTTGGCGTCAACTTCGTCCCACACGTGGTCGAAAAACGCGGGCGCCTCCGGTACCACGCCGTGCAGGATCAAGGGCTTGCCCAGCATGTCGTCCGGGCTGTAGCCGCTGATCTCGCTGTAAGCGGGATTCATGCTGACGACGCGTTGCTGCGGATCCATCACGACGATGGCGACACTTGCATGCTCGATGACCTGCATCGACAGATACAAGGCCCGCTCGGCCAGTTTACGCGAGGAAATATCGCGGATCACGGCGTAAAACAGATAGGTATGGTCGAGCGTGACGGAAGTCAGCAGCACTTCGCTCCAGAACAGCTCGCCCGCGCATGTCTGATAGTGCCAGTCATAGCGGCAGTTGCCGTCGGCGTGGGCCTGCGCCGACAGCTGCCTGCCGCGCAACGATGACAATTCGCCATCGGGCTGGCGCAAGGGCGAAAAGTCGCTGAGGCGGCGCCCCAGCAACCGTGGCCGGTCTTCGCATTGAAACAGGGCAATAGCGGCCGGATTGGCCTCGGCGATGTACTCGTCGCGCAGCATGACGATGGCGTCGGCGGACTTGTCGTACAACTGGCGAAAATTGTCGCCCATCGGCAGCACGGTGCCCTGTGCGGCGCCATCCTGGCCGCTGGCCGTGATGTCGACATCGATGCAGACCACTTGCCGCACTCTTCCGGACTGCATGACAGGAAACACGGTGGAACAGATGCAGCGCGGCGCGGCGCCATCGGGGTCCAGCTTCCACAGGCGTGTGCTGCGCGCCTTGCCACTCTCCCACACGGTCGCCAGTTCGCCGGAGACTTGCTCGGCCAGGCTGGCGGCGTCCGGCAGCGAGGCGGCCACCCTGGCCCACGGCTGGCCCAGTGCCAGTTCCGCTGCCACGCCATACAGGCGCACCGCGCCGGTGCTCCAGTAGCGCACAATGCCGTCGCGGTCGATGCCGCGCACGGCCAGCCCAGGCGCCTGTTCGACGGCAGCCACAATGATGGACAGCAAGTCCAGTGCCTTGCCGGCCGGCCCGGCCTGTGGTTCGGCTGCGGCAAGCAGGCGCCCCGGCGACGGCGCGGCTCCGACAATCCGATCAGACATCAGGCCCCCCGTGGCGCGGCCGCACGGCAACCGGCGGGCGTATGGCCTGTCCGGTGGCGCAACCATCCCGACCATTCTTGCGCGCTGGCGAATCGGCTTCTTGAGGATGCGCAAGCATCGTGACATGCGCGGCGTCCAGGCTGGCAATTGTCTTTGGTCGCCGTTTTTTGCATTCCAGCCCCGATTTTGTGCAATCTGTCGCACGGCGATGGCGGCCGGACTTGAATCTTCCTAAAGTGGCAACATGCGCATCGCCGTGAACGGCCGCAGCGGCAGGCGTGCTGCCTGCGGCCGCCACGGTGATGCGCTACCCGAATTCCCCCCGGCCAGCGACAGGCCGGGTCCGCACCGAGACCTGGCGCCGAGCCCCTGCGCCGCTCCTGACTAAAAAACTATGAAAAACGAGACCTTGCCCTCCGCCTCTCCCCTTGCCGCCACGCGCCGCCGGCGCTGGCGCACCCCCGTGCTGATCCTCGTCGTACTGGGCCTGGCCGGCGGCGGATGGACCGTCATGCAATCGAAGCAGCAAGCCGCCAAGGCTGCCGAATTGCAAGCGAGCAAGAAGAAGGAGCAGGCCAAGACGCCCGTGCATGAACTGGCGCAGAGCGACGTGGCCGCCATCGATGCGCGCGCGCTGGCCATCAGCCTGCCCCTGTCCGGTTCGCTGGCGCCCGTGACCCAGGCCACCATCAAGGCCAAGGTCTCCGGCGTCATTGAGGACACGACCTTGCAGGAAGGCCAGCAAGTGGCCAATGGACAAATCCTCGTGCGCCTGGATGCGGCCGACTTACGCGCCCGCCTGACGCAGCAGCAAGCCATGCTGGACGAAGCGCAGGCGCGCCTGTCCATGGCGGCCAAGAATGAAGCGAACAGCCAGGCGCTGCTCAAGCAGAAATACATTTCGCAGACAGCCTACGACACGACGCAAAACTCGGTCGACCTGGCGCGTGCCAACGTCAAGTCCGCCGCCGCCATGCTCGATATCGCCCGCATCGCGCTGGCCGACACGGTGATCCGCGCGCCCATGGCCGGCATCGTCAGCAAGCGCCACCTGCAGGCTGGCGAAAAAGTCTCGCCCGACATGCCCGTCTACACCATCGTCAACCTGGCCCAGCTGACCCTGGAAGCGCCCGTGCCCAGCGCGGAGATTCCCCGTATCAAGCTGGGCCAGGACGTGCACTTCAAGGTCGACGGCTTCGGCGCGCGCGACTTTGCCGGCAAGGTCACGCGCATCAACCCCACCACCGAGAGCGACTCGCGCGCCATGCTGGTCTACATCGCCGTCGACAATGGCGATGGCGCGCTGCGCGGCGGCATGTTCGCCAAGGGCAGCATCGTTACCGAGCGCTCGCCCGTGGCGCCGCTGGTGCCGTTGACGGCCGTGCGCAATGAAAAACAGGGCCCCGTGGTGTACGCGCTGGTCAATAACAAGGTGGTCGCGCAGCCCGTCACCCTGGGCTTGCGCAACGAGGATGAAGGTTATGCGGAAGTGACGTCCGGCCTGGTGCCGGGCGCCAAAGTCATCGTCGCCAAGCTCGATGGCGTGAAACCGGGCCACGGCGTGACCTTCGCCGCGCCAGCCACCGCCCCCGCAGCACCGGCGGCCGTGCTGGCAGGGAAGGATTAAGCCATGTGGATGACCAAAGTCAGTATTCAAAACCCCGTCTTCGCCACCATGGTCATGGTGGCGCTGGTGGTGCTGGGCATCTTCTCCTACCGGGGCCTGGGCGTGGAAAGCATGCCCAGCGTGCAGTTCCCGTTCGCCGCCATTGAAGTGAACTACCCGGGTGCCTCGCCAGAAGCCGTGGAAAACGACATCACGCGCCCCATCGAGGATGCCGTCAACACCGTCAGCGGCATCAAGACCATCCGCGCCAACTCCTGGGAAGGACGCGCCGGCGTCTACCTGGAATTCGAGCTGTCGACCAATATGGACAAGGCCATGCAGGACTTGCGCGACAAGGTGGCACTGGTGCGCCCGCGCTTCCCGAAGGAAGCCAAGGATCCGTTCATCGCCCGAGCAGAAGGC
This sequence comes from Janthinobacterium sp. ROICE36, assembly GCF_002869965.1. GTDB lineage: Bacteria > Pseudomonadota > Gammaproteobacteria > Burkholderiales > Burkholderiaceae_D > Janthinobacterium. The sequence continues at coordinate 42,654 of NZ_PEBS01000011.1, read as the reverse complement.
GACAACGAGCGTCCCATCGCCACCATCGTGCTGACCTCGACCGGGCATGACCTGCGCTCGCTGTCGACCATGACGGAGCAGATCATCAGCAAGCGCTTCCAAGGCGTGGCCGGCGTGGGACAAGTCAAGCTGCGCGGCTTGCGCGCGCGCCAGATCCTCATCAGCATGAAGCCGATCGAACTCAATGCCCAGGGCATCGGCGTCGATGAAGTGATCCGCGCCATCCAGGCGACGAATACCAACCTGCCGGCCGGCTCCATCAGCCATGGCGCAGCCGAACAACTGGTGCGCGTGGAAGGCAAGATCAAGGATGCGCGCGAATTCGGCAAGATCATCGTGGCGCGCCGCGCCGTCGGCCCCGTCTACCTGGACCAGGTGGCCACCGTGGTCGACGGCGAACAGGAAGAACTGTCGATCTCGCGCATGAACGGCCAGCAAGCCGTAACCATGGAAATCACCAAGGTGCAAGATGCCAACGTGGTGGAAGTGGGCACCGGCATCCTGAAAGTGGCGGCGGACCTGCAAAAGACCCTGCCGCCCGATATCCAGCTGCGCGTGCTGGACGACGAGTCGGAACGCGTGCAAAGCCAGCTCAATAACGTCAAGCGCACCATCATCGAAGGCGCCGTGCTGACCATGGTGATCGTCTTCCTGTTCCTGCACTCGTGGCGCTCGACCATCATCACGGGCTTGACCCTGCCGATCTCCGTGCTGGCCAGCTTCATCGCCATGAAGGCCTTCGGCTTTACCCTGAACTTTTTGACCCTGATGGCGCTGTCATTGTGCATCGGCCTGTTGATCGACGACGCCATCGTGGTGCGCGAAAACATCGTGCGCCACCTGGGCATGGGCAAGAACCACTACAAGGCGGCCAACGACGGCACCAATGAAATCGGCCTGGCCGTGATGGCCACCACGTTCGCCATCGTCGCCGTGTTCGTGCCCGTCGCCTTCATGGACGGCATCATCGGCCGCTTCTTCCTGCAGTTCGGTATCACCGTGGCGGTGGCCGTGCTGGTGTCGCTGTTCGTCAGCTTCACGCTCGACCCCATGCTGTCGTCCGTCTGGCGCGACCCCGTCAAGGACCGCTTCAAATACGCGCCGTGGCTGGGCCGCTTCATGGCCTGGTTAGAGACGGGCATCGACCACCTGCACGTCTGGTATGGCAAGGTATTGAAAGTGGCCCTGCGCTGGCGCAAGACCACCCTGGCCACGGCCGTGGCGCTGTTCGCGGGCAGCCTGATGCTCGTGCCGATGATCGGCGGCGAGATGTTCCCGGAAACGGACCAGGGCTGGGTCAACCTGCGCTTCAAGACGCCCGTCGGCTCCAGCCTCGAATACACGGATTCCAAGGTACGCCAGATCGAAACGGCGCTGAAGGAGTTCCCCGAAATCGACAGCCTGGTGGCCAATATCGGCACGCCCGATGGACGCAACGCGGCCGAGGTGAACCTGAAGCTGACGGACATCAAGACGCACAAGCGCCGCTCGCAGCAGGAACTGGAAAAACTGATCCGCGAACGCCTGGCGCCGATAGCCGGCATCACCCTGTCGGTGGGCAACCGCCCCATCTTCATCGCCATCCTGGGCACGGACGAAGGCAAGCTCGATGCAGTGGCGCACCGCCTGATGGACAAGATGCGCTCCATCAAGGGCCTGGCCGACATGGAATACAGCCAGGAAGGCGCCAATCCGTCGACCACCGTGAAGATCAACAACGAACTGGCCAGCGACCTGGGCTTGTCGGTGCAGCAGATCGGCAATGCCCTGCGTCCATTCGTCGCGGGCGACACGGTCAGCCACTGGCTGGCGTCCGACGGGCAAAACTACGACGTCAACGTGCAGCTGCCCAAGTCGGGCCGGCAAAAGGTGGCCGACCTGGCCGACCTGTCGCTGGCGTCGAGCAAGCTCGATGCGAATGGCAAGCCAATCATGATTCCGCTGCGCCAGGTGGTCGAGTTCGTGCCGTCGTCCAGCCCGCAGGTGCTGAAACGCCAGGCCTTGCAGCGCCGCGTCGCCATCTATGCGGGCGTGCAGGGTCGCCCTGCCGGCGACGTCGATGCCGACGTGCAGAAAGCCATCAAGTCCATCGACCTGCCGCCCGGCGTGCGCTTCGACGTGGCCGGCAATGCGCAGCAGATGGCCGAGACCATGGGTGGCGCGATGATGGCGCTGGGCATTGCCGTGATCTTCATCTACCTGGTGCTGACGTCGCAGTTCGGCAGCTTTTTGCAGCCGATCGCCATCATGGTGTCGCTGCCGCTGTCCCTGATCGGCGTCCTGCTGGCCCTCCTGATCACGGGCAGCACCCTGAACATCTTCTCCGTGATCGGCTTCATCATGCTGATGGGCCTGGTCACCAAGAATGCGATTTTGCTGGTCGACTTCACCAATCAGCGCCAGCGCGAAGGACTGGGGCAGTTCGAAGCGCTGATGGAAGCGGGACAAGTGCGCTTGCGCCCCATCCTGATGACGACCCTGGCGATGGTCTTCGGCATGCTGCCGATGGCCATCGGCATGGGCGACGGCGGCGAATCGCAGGCGCCCATGGGCCGCGCCGTCATCGGCGGCGTGATTACCTCGACCTTGCTGACGCTGGTGGTGGTGCCCGTCGCCTACACCTACCTCGACAGCCTCGGCAAGCGCGCCGCGCGCTTTTTCGGTGGCAGCGGCGGCGAGCATGCCCATGCCGACGCCACCGGCGCCACCCATTAAGTTTGCACCAGTCGCCTTCAGCGTCCCCGCATTGGCGGGGACGACGCGGCGGCTTCCTGAAGAGAGCTTCAGTTGACCAAAGCGGCCCCACTGGCTAGACTGTCCCCCGTTATCAATGATATGGAGTGACTCGTGGGTGCTTGTTCCAGTGACAGTAGTCGATTGACCATCGGCGATCGGCCTTAGGCAAGACGCGCGCATTCCGCCCGCCTTGCCCATGGCAAGGTGCGGTTTTACCAGCGGCGATGCACATATGCCGCCACTTCCCTCCTCATCGTTCCACCGCTATCGTCTGCTGCCCCCTTTCGGGGCGAATTGTCTTCGCCTCTGCACTCGCCTGTTCCTCCCCAGCCGGGAGAAACCGATGGTGGTATTTGACTTTGCGCTGCGCGTTGCCGCAGCATTGACCCTGGGCGCCATGATCGGCGCCGAACGCCAGCTGCGCCAGCGCATGGCGGGCCTGCGCACGAATGCGCTGGTGTCCGTCGGCGCCTCGCTGTTCGTGATGGTCTCCGTACTCGAAGGTGATCCCGACGGCCATCTGCGCATCGCCGCGCAGGTAGTGTCGGGCATCGGCTTTCTTGGCGCCGGCGTCATCATGCGCGAAGGGATGACGGTGCGCGGCCTGAACACGGCCGCCACCCTGTGGTGCTCGGCCGCCATCGGCGTGCTGTGCGGCCTCGGTTTTGCGCTGGAAGCGGCCATCGGCACGGGCTTCGTGCTGGTCGCCAACCTGGTGCTGCGCCACCTGGCGCAACGCATCAACGCCCACGGCAGCGAAGCGGGCATCGAGACGGAAAGCATCTACCGCGTCACGGCCGTGTGCGAGGCGGAGCAGGAAGTCCAGGTGCGCAAGCTGATGCTGCGCTTGATCAGCGGCATGCCGGCGCTGATGCTGCAATCCTTGCACAGCGAAGACGCGGCGCAGGCCGGGCGCATCGAAGTGCGCGCCGACCTGCTCACGCCCTTGTCCAGCCTGGGATTGCTGGAGCAGATCGTCAGCCAGGTCAGCCTGGAAGGCAGCGTTTCGGCCGTGCGCTGGGCGCTGGTGAATAACGCGGAATTTGTCGCCGAACGGGGAGTGTGATGATGAAAAAATTCTTCCATTGGTTTGCCAGGCGCGGTCCGGTCGTCGCCACCTACCGCCTGACCGTCACCTGCCCTGCGGCGCAAGCCGACCATGTAGTGCGCCTGCTGCTGGCCGAACTGAAAGGCGCGGGCCTGGCGCCGTCGCAAATGCTGCGCAGCTGGGACGAGGCCCGGCAGCTGGTGCAGCTGATCGCCACGGTGCTGTGCCAGGCCGTGCAGCGCGCCGTGCTGGTGCGCTTCGTCAACCGCGCGGGCGCCTGGCCGCAAGTGCGGCAGGTGCGCTGGGAAGGCGTGGCCCCCTCAGCTTGAAGCGGGCAGGCGCATGATGAACAGCGCGCCGCCAGCGGGACGGTTCTGCGCCTCGATACTGCCGCCATACGCGTGCACGATGGCTTGCGACAGGGCCAGACCCAGGCCGAAGCCGGGCGCCTCGCCCGCGCGCGCCTGGGCTCCCCGGTAAAAACGCTCGAACAGATGCGGCAAGTCTTCCACGCCGATGCCCGCTCCCGCGTCCGCCACGCCCACCAGCGCATGCTTGCCCTCGCGCGCCACGTGCACGGTGATGACGCTGTCGGGCGGCGAAAACTTCACGGCGTTATCCAGCAGATTGGCCAGCACCAGGTCTACGGGGCCGGCCGCCACCCGCGCGTGCACAGCCACACCTTCATCGAAGACGATGCGAATGCCGCGCTGCGCTGCCAGCTTTTCCAGGCGCTGCGCCGCCGCGCGCACGAGAGGATTCAGTGCGATGGTTTCCACGGCATTGCGCTCCTGGCCGGCATCGAGGCGCCTCAGCATCAGCAATTCTTCCACCAGGGTTGTCAGGCGCTGCACTTCATCGAGACAAGAGGCCAGCGCGTCGACATATTCAGCTGCCTCGCGCGGGCGGCGCAAGGTGATTTCGATTTCCGTGCGCAGGCGCGACAGGGGCGAGCGCAGTTCGTGCGAAGCGTCGGCCGTGAAGCGGCGCTGCGCATCGTAGCCGTGCTCAAGACGGTCCAGCATGGCGTTCAGGGTATCGACCAGGCGGCCGATCTCGTCTTGCGTGTCGGGATGGGGCAGGCGCTGGTGCAGGCTGGCTTCGCCTATCGAATGCGCCTGCCGCACCACATCGTCGATGGCGCCCAGCACGCGGCGCGTGAGCATTTCGCCTGCCAGCCCCACAGCCGCCAGCAAGGCCAGCGCCATGGCGCCAAACAGCACGGTAGCCGCGGCCAGCACGTGATTGACGTCGTCGAGCGAACCGGCCACCTGCACCGCCAGGCGCGAACCGGACGCGGGCACGGGAATGGAGACCATGCGCAGCGGCTCCTCGCCGAACTTGGGCAGGGTCTCGAAAACAGTGTCGCCGGCCGCCAGGCGCGCCAGCAGCGCCGATGGCGCCGGCAGCTGCGCCGCCTCCAGGTTGCGGCTGCGCGCCAGCACGCGGCCTTCGCCATCGATGATCTGCACCAGGCGGTCGAGCCGCATCAATGACGGCGGCGCCAGACCCGACGCCACCTCGTGCACCTGCACGGGCTGGCGCGGCGCGGCCGGCAGCATGGCCATTTCTGTCTCGGCCAGCGCCAGCAGGGCCGCATCGAGCTGGCCACGCACGGCGCGCGACAGGCCCCAGTAGCCGGCCAGCGCGGTGCAGGCGACAATGGCGAGGATGACAGCCAGGTGCACCAGCAGCAGGCGCTTGCGAAAGCTAGCCACCGTTGTTTTCCGCCAGGCGGAAACCGCGTCCACGCACCGTGTGGATCAATGGCGGCAGGCCCGGCGCGTCCACTTTCCCCCGCAGGTTGCGCACGTGGACATCGATCAGATTGTCGATGCCGATCAGGTCCGCCTGCCATATCTGCTCGGCCAGGCGCGCGCGGCTGACCACTTCGCCCGCCTGGCGCAGCAGGATCAATAGAATCGCATATTCCTTGGGCGTGAGCACCAGTGGCGCGCCGGCCCGTGTCGCCTGGTGGCGGACGGGATCGAGCGTCAGGTCGGCCAGCGCCAGCACCAGCGGACGGCTGATGTCGGAGCGGCGCAGCAGCGCGCGGATGCGCGCCAGCAGTTCCTCGAATTCGAACGGTTTTGTCAGGTAATCGTCGGCGCCCGTGTTCAGGCCCGCCACCCGGTCGGCCGTGGCGTCGCGCGCGGTCAGCATCAGCACGGGCGTCTGGATGGCGCGTGCGCGCAAGTCGCGGCAAAAATCGATACCCTGCTTGCCCGGCAACATCCAGTCCAGCACGATCACGTCGTAGTCGACGGCGTAGCTTTCGTCCTCGCCTTCCTCGGCGCTGTGCGCCACGTCGACCACAAAGCCTTCTTCCTGCAAGCCGCGCGCCAGCAGGCGCGCCGCCTTGCGGTCGTCTTCCACCAGGAGAATTCTCATGCCTGCCTTTCCGATTGCGCTGCGGCTTTTCCGCATCTTCTATGCTTGCATTTTACCGCGCCGCCGCCTGCGCACACCGAACCTGAAGAATGATTCAGGCGAACTTGGGCGCTTCTTCAGGACGGCATTGCTATGCTTTCCCGGCGCTGTCATCACACTGCCCGCGCCCCCCTTCTGACCGCCCGCTTGGACACGGCATCCACGCATGCCCCATCACCATCAATAACAAGGAAACACGGGATGAACACGACCACCCGCAACGCCCTGGGCGCCAGCTGCGCCCTCGCTCTCGCCTGCTCGGCCCTCGCCGGCTGCGCCAAACCGACGGCAGCGGCCACGCCCTCCGCTCAATCGAGGCATCTGGACGACGGCAGCATCGCCGTCGACAACATGTCGCCCCTGCGCCAGCGCCTGCAGATCGCCGCCGTGCTGGAACAGGATATCGCCACGCAGACGGATGCGCCGGGCAGCATTGTAGCCATGCCGGAAAAACTGGTGAAAATCACCCCGCCGCTAGCCGGGCGCATCATCCGCTTGCAGCGTACGCTGGGCGACAGCGTCAGGGTGGGCGACCCGCTGTTCACCCTGGACTCGGCCGAACTGAGCGCCGCCTTCGCGGACGACAGCAAGGCCCGTTCCACCCTGCTGCAGGCGCGCCAGGAGCTGCAGCGCCAAAAAATCCTGTTCGAGGCAGAGATCACCGCGCGCAAGGAGTACGAATCGGCCCAGGCGACCTACGACCAGGCCGGCAGCGACGCGCAAGCCAGCGCCGACAAGCTGGCCCAGTATGGCACCAGCGCGCGCGGTTCGCGCCGCGACTACGTCCTGCGCTCGCCCATTAGCGGCACCGTGATCGCCATGGACGGTGCCCAGGGCGGCTATTGGAACGATGTCAACGCACCCGTCATGACGGTGGCCGACCTGTCCACCGTGTGGCTGTCGGCCAACGTGGCCGAAAGGGACCTGGCGCAAGTGGCCGTGGGCCAGACGGCCCGCATCAGCGTCGATGCCTGGCCCGGCAAGGACTTCGAGGGCAAGGTCGCCTACGTGGGTGCGGTGCTCGATCCCGAGACGCGCACGGTGCAAGTGCGCGTGGCCATCGACAACCGCGCCGGCACCTTCAAGCCGGGCATGTTCGCCCACGCGGGTTTTGCCGGCGCCAGCCGCCGCGCCATCCTGGTGCCCGCATCGGCCGTGCTGCAAAGTGGTTTGTTGACGCGCGTGATGGTCGAGCGCGGCCCGTTGCGCTTCGCGCCGCGCACGGTGGAAGTGGGCGCCAGCCATGGCGGGCAGGTGGAAATCCTCGCGGGCCTGAAGGCGGGCGAGCGCATCGTCGTCAAGGAAGGAGTGCTGCTCAATGATTGACCGTTTCATCGCCACCTGCTGCCAGCGGCGCGGCATCGTCTGGCTGGTACTGCTGTTCGTCGCCGCCTACGGCGTGTATTGCTGGAAGCAGTTGCCCATCGAAGCCTATCCCGACATCGCCGACGTCACCTCGCAAATCGTCACGCAGGTGCCGGGCCTGGGCGCCGAGGAAATCGAGCAGCAGATCACGATACCACTGGAGCGCGCCCTGCTCGGCACTCCAGGCATGCACGTGCTGCGCACGCGCAGCCTGTTCGCGCTGTCGCTGATCACGGTGGTGTTCGAAGATGGCAGCGATGGCTACTTCACGCGCGAACGGCTGCAGGAGCGGCTCGCCAGAGTGAACCTGCCGTACGACGCCAAGCCGGGGCTCGATCCCTACACCTCGCCAACGGGCGAAATCTACCGCTACACGCTGGAATCGACAACACGCTCCTTGCGCGAACTGTCCGAGCTGCAGTTCTGGACCGTGATACCGCGCCTGCAGCAGGTGCGCGGCGTGGCGGACGTCAGCAATTTCGGCGGTCTCACCACGCAGTTCATGCTGGAACTCGATCCCGCAAAACTGGACAGCTACGGCATCTCGCTGGCGCAGGTCAAGGACGCCATCAATGCCAACAACATCAGCGGTGGCGGCAGCGTCATCGACCGCGGCCAGCAATCGTACGTGGTGCGCGGCGTGGGCTTGCTGCACTCGCTGGGCGACATGGGCAATGTCGTCGTCAGCAGCAAGGACGGCGTGCCCGTGCTGGTGAAGGACCTCGGCAAGCTCGCCTACGGCAACGTGGAGCGGCGCGGCATCCTCGGCAAGGACAACAATCCCGACACCATCGAAGGCATCACCCTGCTGCTGAAGGATTTCAATCCGTCCGAGGCGCTGGCGGGCATCCATGCGGCCGTAGATGAATTGAACGCCTATGTGCTGCCAAAGGATGTGAAAGTGGTGCCCTACCTGGACCGCAGCGCGCTGATCGACGCCACCCTGCACACGGTCAGTTATACCTTGGGGGAAGGCATGCTGCTGGTCGCCCTGGTGCTGCTGCTGTTTTTGGGCAGCCCGCGCGCGGCCGCCATCGTCGCGCTGACGATCCCGCTGGCACTGCTGATCGCCTTCATCTTCATGCACCATTTTAAAATTCCCGCCAACTTGCTGTCCCTGGGGGCGATCGACTTCGGCATACTCGTCGACGGTTCCGTGGTGGTGCTGGAAAACATGCTGCGCCGCCGCGAGCGCGAGCAGGAACGGCCCCTTACCTTGCAGGACGCCATAGCGTCGACCCTGCAGGTGGCGCGCCCCATCATGTTCGGCATGGCCGTCATCATCGCCGCCTACTTGCCCCTGTTCGCCTTCCAGCGCATCGAATACAAGCTGTTCTCGCCGATGGCGTATGCGGTGGGCGCGGCGCTGGTGGGCGCGCTGGTGGTGGCGCTGGTGCTGATTCCGGGCCTGGCCTGGCTGGCCTTGCGCAAGCCGCGCCGCACCTTCCATCACCGCGTGCTGGAACAGCTGGCAGCAGCATATGGCCGCTTCCTCGAACGCATGGTGGGCAAGAAGCGCTGGGTAGCGATGGTGTGCGCAGGATCGCTCGCAGCGCTTGTCATCTTGGGCGGCAGCATCGGGCGCGACTTTTTACCATACCTCGATGAAGGCTCCTTGTGGCTGCAAGTGCAGATGCCGCCCGGGATTACCCTCGACAAGGCCTCCGAGATGGCCAGTGAACTGCGCTGCGCCGCGCTGGAGTTCCCGGAAGTGTCGACCATCGACACGCAGACAGGGCGCAACGACGACGGCACCGATTACTGGACGCCGTCGCACATCGAGGCCAGCGTAGGCCTGCATCCGTACAAAAGCTGGAAGTCGGGCCTGAGCAAGCAGCAACTGATCGCGAAAATGAACCAGCGTTTCGCGCGCATGCCCGGCTATACGGTGGCCTTCATGCAGCCGATGATCGATGGCGTGCAGGACAAATTATCGGGCGCGCACAGCGACCTGACGGTGAAAATCTTCGGCAACGACCTCGACGAAGTGCGCCGTATCGCCGGCAAAGTGGCGCACGTATTGAAAGGCGTCCCGGGCGCCTCCGACGTGGCGGTGGACGTGGAGCCGCCGCTGCCCAACCTGAAAGTGGAACTGGACAGGGCAAAGGCGGCCCGCTACGGCATCAACGCGGCCGACGTGGCCGACCTGATTTCCACCGGCATCGGCGGCGCGCCCATCGGCCAGCTCTACGTGGGCGAGAAAAGCTACGACATCGCCGTGCGCTTCCCGCCCGCCGCGCGCTCCGACCCGGATGCCATCGCCAAACTGATGCTCACCGCCGCCAACGGCGCCAGGATTCCGCTGGCGCAGGTGGCAAGCATCAGCACTACCTCGGGCGAAAGCGTGATCGTGCGCGAAATGGGACGGCGCCACATCATCGTGCGCCTGAATGCCCGTGGGCGCGACCTGGCCGGCCTGCTGGCCGAAGCGCGTCCCCTGGTGGCGCAAGCGGTGGCAAACGAGCACCAGCGCATCAGCGTCGAATGGGGCGGCCAGTTCGAAAACCTGCAGCGCGCGCAAAGCCGATTGGCCCTGATCCTGCCGATGACCCTGGGCGCCATGTTTTTGCTGCTGTTTGGCCAGTTCCGCAACCTGCGACAGCCCGCGCTGGTCTTGCTGGCCGTGCCGCTGGCCATGCTCGGGGGCCTGGCCGCACTGCACCTGCGCGGCATGACCTTGAATGTCTCGAGCGCGGTGGGCTTCATCGCCCTGTTCGGCGTGGCGGTATTGAATGCCGTTCTGATGCTGGCGCAAATCAACCGCCTGCGCGCCGACGAAGGCAGGAGCTTGCGCGAGGCCGTGCTGGAAGGCGCGCGCGACCGCATGCGCCCCGTGCTGATGACGGCTACCGTGGCCGCCCTGGGCCTGACGCCCGCCATGCTGGCAAGCGGCCTGGGTAGCGACGTGCAGCGCCCGCTCGCCACTGTGGTGGTGGGCGGACTGGTGACGGCGACCGCACTGACCCTGCTGCTGTTGCCGGCCCTGTATTACCTGATCGAGGCGCACAGACAAAAACGCCTGACCGACAAAGGAGTGAACCATGACACGTTTTAATGTACTGCTGGCGGCCTGGCTGATCGCGCCCTGCGCCATTGCCGCCCCCTTGAGCTTTGAGACCTACCTGAGCGCCGTCGAATCCAACAGCCTGGAACTGCAGGCGCAGCGCGAAAACATAGGCTCGGCCAAGGCAGGCATCGGCATCGCCGGCCTGCGCCCCGACCCCGAATTCACCCTGGGCGCCACGCGCGAGACGGTGCGCAGCATCGAGCACCGTCCCGTCACGTGGAACCCGGCCATCAGCATGGCCATCGAGACAGGCGGCAAGCGCGCCGCGCGCTTAAAGGCGGCGCAGAGCAGTGTCGCACTGGCCGAAGAGACGGTGGCCGGCTTCAGGAGCGAGCTGTATGGCACCGCCGCCGCCGCGTTCACGCAAGCGTGCCGCACGCGCGAAGTCGCCGCGCGCAAGCAGCAGACCATGGCGGCCCTGTCGACGCTGGTGGAAGCGAACACCGTGCGGCGCAAGGCCGGCGACGTGAGCGGTATCGAACTGCTGCAATCGCGCGTGGAACGCGACCAGTTCCAGGCCGACCTGGCGCAGGCGCGCAGCGAGGCCAATAGCGCCATGCTGGCCCTGTCGCCGCCGCTGGGGCGCCAGTTCGACGCCCTGTTTCCGGACGCGCAACTGGCCTGCGACTTCGCCGCGCAGGCAGACAGGGATGACAGCGTGCTGGTGGCGCAGGCACTCGGCGCGCGCAGCGACGTGCGCATCGCCCGCGCCACCCTGGACAATCTGCGCGATGGCGCGGCGCTGGTGCGCGCCAACCGCGCCGTCGATCCCACCGTCACGCTCGGCCTTGCCGCCGCGCGCGGCTACCATGACGGCATCGACGGCAGCGGCAATCCCGTCGACGGATCACCGCGCTCGCGCGCCCTCACCCTCTCGCTGGCCATCCCCATCCCCCTGTCGCGACGCGACAAGGGCGACGTGGTGCAGGCCGAAGCGGGCGTGACACAGGCGATGCTGGCCTTGCGCCAGGCGGAACTGCAGGCGGAAACGCAAGTGCGCACGGCGCAGCGGCAATTGCGCGCAGCGCAGGACCGGCTGGCGCGCTACCGCGACGGCGTGCTGGTCGATGCGCAAAAAGTGGTCGATGGCATGCGTTTGTCTTACGTCAAAGGCAATGCGTCGCTGCTGGAATGGCTGGCGGCGCAGCGTTCAGCCGATGACGCTTACCAGGGCTATCTGCAGGCGCGCGCCGATGCGGCCATCGCCAGCACGCAGCTGCAACTGGCCATCGGCCAGCGGCCGAGCTTATAGCGGAGGGAAGGTGGAACGAGGAGATACCGGCGCGGCGATGCCGCACCGGTCATCAGGAACGGGGAATTACTGCGCCTGGGCGGGCGCGTCGCCTTCGGCGTCATCATCGGCATCGTCCGCTTCCGGCTCTTCACCCTCGCTGCCGTCGGCCGGCTTGGGATTGTTCTTCGCTTCCAGCTTGCGCCTGGCTTTTTCCTCGGCTTTCTTCTTCTTTTCCAGCTCTTTTTGCCGTTTTTCGTATTGGAAATTTGTCTTGGCCATTTACTACCTCTTTAGTTTTTAGATGTTACAGATAAGCACATAAGGCACATTATGACGTAATTGGACCAAACACCAAATGTTTAGCCGCGCGGATGATGCTGCGCATGCAGCAGTTTCAGCCGTTCACGGGCCACATGCGTATAAATTTGCGTGGTGGAAATATCGGAGTGCCCCAATAACAATTGCACAACACGCAAGTCTGCTCCATGGTTCAGCAAATGGGTGGCGAATGCGTGGCGCAGGGTATGCGGCGACAGCGGCGCCGTGATGCCGGCGCTCAGCGCGTGTTTCTTGATGATGACCCAGAACATCTGCCGCGTCATGGCACCGCCGCGCCGCGTGACGAACAGCGCATCGTCCATCTGGCCGTCGAGGATGACGCCGCGCGCCTCCTTCAGGTAACGCTCGATCCACAGCCGCGCCTGCTCACCGAACGGCACCAGACGCGTCTTGCTGCCCTTGCCCGTGATGCGCAGTACGCCATCGTTGAGGCTCAGCTCCACGGATGTCAAGTCCACCAGTTCCGACACGCGCAAGCCGCTCGCGTACATGAGTTCCAGCATCGTGCGCTCGCGCAGGCCCAGAGGCGTGCTCACGTCGGGCACCGCCAGCAGCGCTTCCACCTGCGCTTCGCTCAAGGTATGCACGAAGCGCGCCGGCTGCTTGGCCGACACCATCTTCAGGCACGGGTCGGCCGCGATATGTTTTTGCCGCAAGGCCAGCTGGTAAAAACGCTTGAGCACGGACAGGCGCCGGTTCGACGACGTCGCCTTACTCTCGTCGTGGCGCGCGGCAAAATACGCTTCAATGTCAGCCGTGGACACCTCGTACAGGTTGTCGCGTCCGGGCCGCGCCACTTCCAGCCAGCGCGAAAACAAACGCATGTCGCGCCGGTAGGCGTCCAGCGAGTTTTTCGACAAGCCGTCTTCCAGCCACAGGCTGTCGCAGAATTCATCGATCAGGGTAGTGTTGTCCGGCGCCAGCAGACTGTTCATCATGCGTAACCCTCGACCCCTTCATGCGCCAGCAGCCAGCGCTTCACGCCCAGGTGAAAACCGCTGGCATCGTCGTGGTGGGCAAAGCGGCCCAGGCCGCCAGCGGCCGTGACACGGTGACAGGGAATGAGCACGGGATACCAGTTGGCGCCGCAGGCCTGGCCGACGGCGCGCGGCGCCGAGCCGATCAGGCGCGCCACATCGCCATACGTGCGCACCTGGCCGCGCGGGATGCCGGCGATGGCCGCCCACACGCGTTGCTGGAAGGCGCTGCCCAGCGCGGCCAGCGGCAGGTCGAAGACATGATCGGGGTCGACGAAATAGCGCGCCAGCTGCACGCACGCCAGCGCTGAAACGGCATCCTGGGCGTCTTTTTCGGCGAAGTGGGGCCGCAGGTAGACCAGTTCGCGCAACCGGCCGTCCTGCACACGCACGCCCATGGCGCCGAATGGCGCGGCCACGATGGCGCTGAACAGCTCACTGCCCTGTTGTTTTTTCATCTGCTAATCAAAGTTCAAGTGTGGCAAATATACAACCCGCAAGCACACGATGCTGCGCTCTGGCGATTATGCACCGTCTGCAGCCAGGTGGGCGGACGTTTCCCGCGCACGAAAAAAAAGCGCACCAGTCGGTGCGCTTCAAATATTGCTTCACGTTCCCGGTCGTTTGGGTCCGCCGGTGCAGGCTTGTGGCCGCAAACAGCTATGACTCAACAACTTCTGTGAAACGTGTGTCTCCTCAATATATCCCCGGTATCAATACCGTTTTTATAGACCACTCCCCCACCAACTTTGTGACCAATTCTGTATTTCAGCCTTGCTAGCGGAGCGTATATGCAACGACGTGTTTCCCCCTAAGGCTGCCCATCATAGCGCATTTATTCGGCAGTATCGACTTTTTTTGCACCATGACGGGGACAACTGTTTTAGTTGTAAATTAAATTTGGCAGCCACAGCGAGATTTGTGGTACGTAGGTAATCAACCCCAGGAAGGCCAGCATCGTCAGCAGCCATGGCATCACGGCCACGGTCAATTCGGAAATGCCCATTTTGGTAATGCCGGACGCCACATACAGGTTCAGGCCCACAGGTGGATGGCACATGCCCACCTCCATATTGACCACGATCAAGATACCGAAGTGCACAGGATCGATGCCCAGCTTCATGGCCACGGGGAACAAAATCGGTGCCATGATCAGCACGATCGACGACGGTTCCATAACGTTACCAGCCACCAACAGCAGCACGTTGACCACCAGCAGGAAGCTGATCACGCCCAGGCCCTTGCCCGTGATCCACTCGGCCATCGCTTGCGGGATGTTTTCGCTGGTCATCAGGAACGAGAACAGCACGGCATTGGTGATGATATACAACAGCATCGCCGACATGGCGGCCGAATCGAGCAAGACCTTGCCGACTTGCTTGATCTTCAAGTCCTTGTAGACGAAGACGGCGATGATGAAGGCGTACACGGCAGCCATGGCAGCCGCTTCCGTCGGCGTGAAGGCGCCCGAATAGATACCGCCCATGACGATGACGATCAAGAGCAAGCCCCAGGCGCTTTTCTTGAACGTCACGAAGCGCTCGCCCCAGCTGGCTTTTTTCATGCGTGGATAGTTGTTCTTGCGCGCCAAAAACCAGGTGGTCAGGCCCAGCAGCATGGCCAGCATCATGCCGGGAATCACACCCGCCATGAACAGCTTGCCCACGGAGGTGTTCGTGCTGACCGAATACATCACCATCACGATCGACGGCGGTATCAAAATGCCCAGCGCGCCCGAGGTGGTGATGACGCCGGCGCCAAAGCCCCGTGGATAGCCCTGCTTGACCATGGCCGGCAGGGTGATGGAACCGATCGCCACCACGGTGGCGGGGCTGGAGCCGGAGACGGCGGCAAACAACGCGCACGCCATCACGCCGGCCAGCGCCAGGCCGCCATGCCAGTGGCCCACCATGGAGCTGGCGAAATTGATCATGCGCCGCGCCACCCCGCCATGCGTGAGGAAGTTGCCTGCCAAAATGAAGAACGGAATGGCCATGATCTCGAACTTCTCGATACCCGTGAAAATCTTCAGGGCCACCGATTCGATGGGTACGCTGGTCATGGTGAACAGGAAGGTGAGCACCGTCAGGCCCAGCGAGATGGAAATCGGCATGCCGGTCAGCATCAAGCCCAGCAGCAACACAAATATGATCAGCGCGTTCATGCCTTGGCTCCTTTTTCTTCAGCCGTCAGTTCTTCTTCCAGCCCTTCGACATGCGAATGGTCGTGTTTCGGCAGGGTACCCGTCTTAATGAAATGCACCATGACTTGCAGGAAGCGGAAGCACATCAGGTAGGAACCCAGCGGCACGGCCAGGTACACCAGCCACATCGGCACCTCCATGTCGGCTGAGGTCTGGTCCGTGTGGCCGATCGACCACACGAAACTGGCGCCCAGGGTCCCGACGATGCCCGTAAAAAGGGCGCCGGCGGCCAGGCCGAAGACGATGAAACGGTCGCGCCAGCGGGGATTCATGCGATTGATCAGCACATCGACACCCACGTGTATGCCGGTGCGCACGCCGTACGCGGCGCCGAACTTGGCCATCCAAACGAACATATAGATACATAGCTCCTGGGCCCAGCTGGTATTGATTTGTATCAGGAAGTCTTGCAGCCCCGGTATCGGCAAGCCGGACAGGTAGCGGTGCACGACCGCGACGAAAATGATGATGGTGGCGGCGCCCATCAGGGACGCGATCAGCCACTCTTCCAGGTGATCCAGAAATTTCATGGTGGACTTTCAAAGAATGCGGGGACGCCAGCACCCGCGCAGGACGCGCAGACGCTGTTGCGACAGAGAGACAGGGATGCCCCTGAACGCCGCACCAGGCGGTGCGGCGGCGCTGTTTACTTCGCGCTTTCCTTGTTGATGGCGGAGATCAGATCCTTGCCGATGCGCCCCTCCATGGCCTTCTGCACGGGCGCCAGGGCCTTGCGCCACTCGGCCTGCTCTTGCACCGTCAGCGTATAGATTTGCGTCTTGCCCGATTTCTTGATGGCGTCGAGGGCCTGGTCGTTGTCGCGCTGGGCGATGGCTTTTTCAAACGTGGTGGCCTCGCGCATGGCTTTTTCCAGCTGTGCACGAATATCGGGTGGCAAGCCATCCCAGAACTTTTTGTTGACGATGACGGCGTAGCCCAGGTAACCGTGGTTGGACACGGTCACGTGCTTTTGCACTTCATGCATCTTTTGCGTGTACATATTCGAAGGCGGATTTTCCGTGCCGTCGACCACGCCCGTTTGCAGCGCCTGATACACTTCCGAGAAGGCCAGCACTTGCGGATTGGCGCCCAGCGCGCGCATCTGCGCGTCGAGTACCTTGGACGACTGGATGCGCATTTTCAAGCCCTTGAAGTCGGCCGGGCTGTGCAGCGGCTTGTTGGCCGACATCACCTTGAAGCCATTGTCCCAGTAGGCCAGGCCCGTGATACCCTTGGGTTCCAGTTTCTTCAGCAGGCTCTTGCCGATTTCGCCTTCGGTGACGTTGTACAGCGCCGTCTTGCTGGGGAAAATGTAGGGCAGGTCGAAGGCTTCAAATTCCTTCACCCCCAGCGGGCCAAACTTGGCCAGCGATGGCGCCAGCATCTGCACGGCACCCAGCTGCAGCGCTTCGAGTTCTTCCTTGTCCTTGTATAGCTGGCTGTTCGGGTACAGTTCGACCTTGACCTTGCCGTTCGTGGCTTTCTCGGCCAGTTGCTTGAAGCGCTCGGCGGCCTGGCCCTTCGGCGTGTCTGTCGCCACAACGTGGCTGAATTTGATGACGATGGGGGCTTGCGCGTAAGCGTGGACGCCGGCGGTGGCGCCGATGGCCGCGCACAGCGCGACGAACATGGTTTTCATCTGCATTTTTGTCTCCTGGATGGTTTTTGAAAAAACTTTATTATTTGTCTACTTGGATATTGTCCCAAAGAAACCACCACGGCTATTGTGGTTAACCACAATAGCCGGCTCCCGATAAGCCGCTACCCTGCCAGCCATGCCGACTCCTCCCACCCTTGCACGCCGCTTCAAGCTATCGAGCCCGATGCGCTGGCTGCTGCCCGTCATCCTGCTGCTGCTGTTCCTGTCCATCCTGTTCTGGCTGCCCTGGCAGGCACGCCAGATGGAAAGCAACGAGCGCCAGGAGCAGTTGATCGCCGATACCCTGTGGGTGGAGCAAACCATCCGCTTTCAACTGGCGCGCAACGAGGAAAGCCTGTTCAACCTGGGCGTGGACATCGCCAGCGCCTCGCTGAGCGCGGAAAAAGTGCACGAACGGCTGCAGCAGATGCTGCGCAATGGCCGCGAATTGCAGCGCGTGCTATGGCTCGACACCAGCGGCAAGGTGCTGGCCACCAGCGACAACAGCCTGCCGCATGCCCTGGCGTTTTCACCGGCTTCGCTGACGGCGGCCGACAATGCGCGCCGCCTGCACCGGGGGCAGTATGCCCAGCCATCGCAGCAAAGCGGCTTTCCCGACGCGCCGCCAGGCGCCATGCTGATGGATTACCACCAGCCCCTGTTCGATGGCCAGCGCTATGTGGGCAGCCTGGTAGCTACCTACCAGATCAGCAGCCTGCTCGATGAAATGGTGCCGTGGTGGTTCGCCCAGGATAACCAGATTTCGCTGATCGACCGCGACGACAAGGTACTGGCGCGGCGCGCCGCCGCCGGTCCCGGTCACGGCGTGTACACGCACAAGCGCGCGCTCGACGTGCCCGGTGCCACCATCACCCTGTTTACCGACAGTGTAAAAAGCCAGCCCAAGCTGCTGCCCAATTTGCTGGTCGGCTCCGTCATCGCCCTGTCGCTGGGTTTGCTGTGGAGCTTGCTGGCCCTGTGGCGGCATATTTCGCGCCGCCTGGTGGCCGAAGGGGCGCTGCGCCAGCAGATGCTGTTTCGCACGGCGATGGAAAACTCGCTGGTGACAGGCATGCGCGCGCGCGACCTGGAAGGACGTGTCACGTATGTCAATCCCGCGTTCTGCCACATCGTCGGCTATCCTGCCGAGGAAATCCTGGGGCGTTTGCCACCCATGCCCTACTGGGTGCCAGAAGCGCTGGAGG
Source organism: Janthinobacterium sp. ROICE36 (assembly GCF_002869965.1). Lineage (GTDB taxonomy): Bacteria > Pseudomonadota > Gammaproteobacteria > Burkholderiales > Burkholderiaceae_D > Janthinobacterium. The sequence continues at coordinate 24,411 of NZ_PEBS01000011.1, read as the reverse complement.
AATACCAGCAGCGCTTCGTCAAGGCCCTTGCTGGCAATCCCACGCCGCAGTTCGAAACCTATTTCCAGCGCCCCGACGGCACGCGCGTGCCCGTGCTGATCTTCGAAGCGCCGCTGGTGGACAAGAACGGCCGGCAGACAGGCTGGATGGGCTCCGTGCTCGACATTTCGGACCGCAAGCGGGTCGAGGAACTGAATCGCCAGCAGCAGGAAAAGCTGCAAACGAGTTCGCGCCTGGCCACCATGGGCGAGTTGGCGTCGATGCTGGCGCATGAACTGAACCAGCCGCTGGCAGCCATCTCCAGCTACACCACGGGGGCGCTGAACCTGATCCGCCGCGCCATCGAGCATGACGCCCCCGTCGATCCGAACACCTTGAAGCCGGCGCTGGAACAGGCCGGCGCGCAGGCGCAGCGGGCCGGCCAGATCATCCGCAGCGTGCATGATTTTGTGCGCAAAAGCGAACCGCAGCGCCAGGATATCGCCATCCGCACGCTGATCGACGGCATCCGCGCGCTGATCGACCTGCAGGCGCGCAAATACTATGTCACCATCCAGGAAGAGCTGCCGCCGGACCTGCCGCTGTTGCGCGCCGACCCCGTGATGATCGAGCAAGTGCTGCTGAACCTGACGCGCAACGCCATCGAGGCCATGCAGGATGCGCCACCCGGACGGCGTATCATGCGCCTGCGGGCCAGCCACGATGCGCAGCAAGGCATGGTGACGGTGGATGTGATCGACCATGGCCACGGCATTGCGCAAGACGTGGCCGAGCGGCTGTTTTCGCCGTTTTTCTCGACCAAGTCCGAAGGCATGGGCATGGGCCTGAACATCTGCCGCACCGCCATCGAATTTCACGGCGGCGCGCTGACTTTCAACGCCAACCCCGCTGGCGGTACTATCTTTACATTCAGTGTGCCGGCCGCGCCGCGCACTCAGCACCAGGCAATAAGCAATAACCAATAACGACGAGCCGGAGACACCATGCTACACATCATCGACGACGAAGAGGTCGTACGCGACTCCCTGTCCTGGCTGGCCGCCTCGCGCAGCATCGAGGCGCGCAACTACGCCAGCGCCCAGCAATTCCTCGATAGCCTGGACGGCAGCTTCGACGCCGCTGGCGACTGCGTGCTGCTCGACGTGCGCATGCCCGACATGAACGGCATCGCCCTGTTCGACCAGCTGGTCAAGCGCGACCTGACGGCGCGCCTGCCCGTGATTTTCCTCACCGGCCACGGCGACGTGCCGATGGCCGTCGACAGCCTGAAACGGGGCGCCTTCGATTTTTTCGAAAAGCCGTTCAACGACAACGACCTGATGGACCGCGTGCAGCAGGGCCTGGCGAACTCGCGCCAGGCAGGCGAGATGGCCGCCGTGCACGCGCGCCTGGCCACCCTGTCGACGCGCGAACGCGAAGTGCTGGACCTGATTTTGGCGGGCAAGATGAACAAGGTGGTGGCCGACAAGCTGGGCATCAGCATGCGCACCGTGGAAGTGCACCGCGCGCATATCTTCGACAAGATGCAGGTCAAGACGGCGGTGGAGCTGGCGGGCTTGTTGAAGTAGGCTGCAATCTGGGGTCTGACCCCGGCCTTAATCACTCATCATGATGCTCATGGTGCTCGGCCGCCCCATGCTTCCAGTAACTGGCTACATGCAGATGCTGCTTCGGCACCCCGGCTTCAATAAAGTGCCCGCGCAAGCCCTGCACCTGCGCATGCTCGCACGCCACCCACACATAGCCATCGCCATCCTGCGGCAGGGCCACCTGCGCCAACGCTTCCAGCAACAAGGCGCCGCTGCGGCCATTGCGCGCCACCCAGCGCACGTCCAGCTGCGCCGCACTGTCCAACGCGATCTGTTCGCCGTCTTCGACGATTTCGATCACGGCCATCGCCCGCGCCGTGGCCGGCAGCTGCTCCAGGCGGCGGGCGATCGCCGGCAGGGCCGTCTGGTCGCCCACCAGCACATACCAGTCGAAGTCAAACGGCACCAGCATCGAGCCGCGCGGACCGCCCACGCCCAGGGTCTGGCCGGGTACGGCTTGCGCCGCCCACAGCGATGCAGGCCCGTCGTCATGCAGCACGAAGTCGATTTCCAGCTCGCGCCGTTCGGCGTCATAACGGCGCGGCGTGTAGTTGCGGGCGATGGGACGCGCCCCTTGCGCGTACTGGATCGGGTTAGCGCCGTTGCCCAGCACGGGAAGCACGGGGGTAGTCTCGCCCGGGGCGGGGAAGAACAGTTTCACGTGATCGTCGTGCGCCGGCGAGACAAAGCCTTCCAGGTCGTCGCCGGCCAGGGTGATGCGGCGCATGTGCGGCGTCAGCTGCTCGGTGCGCACGACGGTGAGCACGCGCAGTGTCAAGTCATGCCGCACGCGCTCGATGGCATGCGGGCGTGGTGCCGTAGGTGATGCAGTAATCATTGCTTATCCTTGTAAAGTAGGCTCAGTGACCATCGACGATGGCGTTCGCCGCCTGTTCCAGCACGGCAGAAACGCGCTCGGCTTCCGCTTCACTCCAGTTGCTCTTGTTCAGCAACAGCGCATGCTTGAGGGTGTGCATGGCCTGGTGCACGCGCTCGGGCAAGGCCTTGCGCGCCTGGACCCGGGCGAACATGTCGAGGCGAGCCAGAATGCCGTCCACCTGGGCGCGGTTCTCGTCAAGATAGGCGCGCCCCTGGTCCGTGATCGCGTAGAGCTTCTTGCCGCTGGCGCTTTCGGAGGACGTCACGTGGTCCTGCTCTTCCAGCAAGGTCAATGTCGGATACACGGCACCCGGGCTGGGGGCATACGCGCCGCCGCAACGCTCTTCGATGGCCTTGATGATTTCATAGCCGTGACGGGGGCTGATTTCGATCAGCGCCAGCACGATCAGCGGCAGGTCGCCACGGCCGAAGACGCGCTCGGCCCGTTCGCCGCGTCCACCCCGGCCACCGGGGCCGCCATGGCCCATGCCGTCGCCTCGCTCGTCGAAGCCGCGCGGGCCGCGGCCGTGCATGAAGTGACCAGGGTTGTGTTCGTGGCGATGCTCGCCGTGATGGTGGTGATGTTGGCCGCAATGGCCGTGTTCTGCGTGGTGTGAGTTTCTCATGTTTTCTCTTTAAAGATATATCGTTAGTAGGTATCTTTATTTTATAACGATATATCGATAAGTCAAGGAAAAATTTGTTATGCGCGTCTTTCCCCCATCCACACGCCGATGCCATGCCTGACAAAACCGCCTTCGACAAAATGGTTGTGAAAAATGCCAAGGCCCTGGCCGTACTCAATGACGGCGGCGAACACGGGGAATTGCTGGCGCAGTTGCCGGCGGAGGCGGGCAGCGACATCCACCGCGACGATATCCGCCACTTTGCACACACCGTGGGGCGCAACAGCGTGGCGATGGTCGCCATTGATAGTGAGTGGTCGGCGCTGCGCCTGCAGCAGGTTTAAACGAAAATCAAACGATACCGTGCAGGGCCAGCGCCCATTCGACGTGTTCGCGCACGATGGCCGACGGGTGCTCGCGGCGCGACAGCAGGGCCGCGACGATGTCGGCCTGGCCCAGGGCCTTGGCGGCCGCGTTGCCCATGCCGACGGCCAGGTTGCGCAGCCAGCGTTCGTGGCCGATGCGGCGAATCGCGCTGCCTTCCATGCGGCGGTTGAATTGCTCTTCCGTCCAGGCGAACAGCTCCACCATGCCGGCGCTGCCCAGGCTGTGGCGCTCGTCGAAGTCGGGCACGACGGCGCGCTGGGCGAATTTATTCCACGGGCAGACGGTCTGACAATCGTCGCAGCCGTACACCTTGTTGCCGATCAAGGGGCGCATCTCGACGGGAATGGCGCCCTTCAATTCGATGGTCAGGTAGGAGATGCAGCGGCGCGCGTCGAGCTGGTACGGCCCCAGTATCGCCTGCGTCGGGCACACCGTGATGCAGGCCGAGCACTGGCCGCAGCGCGCAATCTCCGGCGGGTCGACGGGCAGCGGCACGTCGATCAGGATTTCGCCGAGGAAGAAGAAGGAGCCGCCCTGGCGGTTGATCAGCAAAGTGTGCTTGCCGCGCCAGCCCAGCCCTCCCTTTTGCGCCAGTTCGACTTCCATCACGGGCGCCGAATCGCTGAAGACGCGGTAACCGAAGTCGCCGATCTCGCCCTTGATGCGCTCGGCCAGCTGCTGCAGGCGCGCACGCATCACCTTGTGATAGTCGCGGCCCCGCGCATACACGGAGATCACGGCCGCTGCGGGATCGGCGTCGCGCGCCGCCTCGTGCGCGCGCCAGTCCGGGCCCAGCGCCGGCGGCAGGTAATTCATGCGCGCACTGATGGCGCGCACCGTACCCGGCACCAGTTCGGCCGGGCGCGCACGCTTCATGCCATGGCTGGCCATGTAATCCATTTCGCCGTGGTACCCTGCAGCTAGCCAGGCCTGCAAGGGTGCTTCCATGTGCGACAGGTCCACGTCGGCGATACGCACCTCGGCAAAACCCAGCTCGCGCCCCCATTCTTTAATGGTGCGCGCCAGGACGGCGAGATCGGTGACGGTGGCAGACATAGGGGACTTTACGGAAAACGGCAGGCGCGCGGGCGGTTACAATGACAGCAGCCTCCATTTTATGCGATACAGAAGATAATGACCGAACACTTCACAGCCCACCTCCACGACGAAGCCGGTACCGCCGCGCTGGGCGCCGCGCTGGCGCGCGCACTGGCACCGGGCCTGGCGATCTACCTGCATGGCGACCTGGGTGCCGGCAAGACGGCCCTCACGCGCGCCCTGCTGCACGCGGCAGGCCATGCGGGCCACGTCAAAAGCCCCACCTATACGCTGTCCGAACCGTACACGGTGCAGCTCGATGGCCAGAGCGTCAACGTCATCCACTTCGACCTGTACCGCATGGGCAGTGCCGAGGAATTCCTCGACGCCGGTTTTCGCGAAGACTTCGACGGCCGCAATATCTGCATCGTCGAATGGCCGGAGAAAGCCGAACCGGTTCTGCCGCCGGCCGACCTGAATATTTATTTGAACGTTGCGGGTACAGGACGTGATGTAGAATTGCAGGCGTCTTCTGAATTGGGTCTGTCATGCCTTCATCGTCTCAAATTCGCCCCGAACCTTTGATCTCCTCGCCCATCACCCGGCGCACGGTACTCAAGGCCGGCGGCACCCTGCTGTTGTCCGTGTTCGCGCCCATGTCGGCGATGGCGGCGCAAATTCTCGCCGTGCGCGTCTGGCCGGCCGATGACTACACGCGCGTCACCTTGGAAAACGACAGCATCCTGAAGGCGACCCACTTCATCGTCAAGGACCCGGAACGGCTGGTGGTCGACATCGAAGGACTGGAGCTCAATCCCACCTTGAAAGGCCTGGTGGCGAAGATCCAGTCGAACGACCCGTACATCAAGCAGGTGCGCGTGGGCCAGAACCGGCCCAACGTGGTGCGCCTGGTGTTCGACCTGAAGGAGGAAGTCACGCCGCAGCTGTTTACCCTGCCGCCGGCCGGCTCCTACAACCACCGCCTGATCTTCGACCTGTATCCCGTGCACGAGCCGGACCTGATCGCGCAGATGATCGAAAAGGGCGACTGGTCGAGCGACCCCGCCAAGCCACCGATGGCCGGCACGCATACGCCGCCGCCCGCGCTGCCCCTGCCCGACAGCGGCAAGCCGCCCGTGGCGGTCGTGCCGCCGGTGGCGACCATCGTGCCGCCTGTGCCCGATATCCGCCCGGAACAGCGCCCCGAAGCGCGCCCCCTGCCAGGCCAGAAAGTGGTGCGCATGATTACCATCGCGCTCGACCCCGGCCACGGAGGCGAAGACCCGGGCGCCATGGGCAGCCGGGGCAGCCGCGAAAAAGACGTGGTGCTGGCCATCGCCAAGCGCCTCAAAACCAAGCTGGAACTGCAGCCCAACATGCGCGTCATGCTCACGCGCGACGCCGATTTCTTCGTCCCGCTGGGCATGCGCGTGGAAAAAGCACGCAAGGTGCAGGCCGACCTGTTCGTCTCCATCCACGCCGACGCGTTCATCCAGCCGACGGCGCGCGGCTCGTCCGTCTTCGTACTGTCCGAGAAAGGCGCCACCTCGACGGCCGCGCGCTGGCTGGCCAACAAGGAAAATCAGGCCGACCTGATCGGCGGCGTGAACGTGAAGAACCACGACAAGCAACTGGCCAGCGTGCTGCTCGACCTGTCGACGACGGCGCAAATCAATGACAGCATGAAGCTGGGCAAGGCCGTGCTGCGCGAAATCGGCGGCATCAACCGCCTGCACAAGGGATCCGTCGAGCAGGCCGGTTTCGCCGTGCTGAAAGCACCGGACATCCCCTCCATCCTGATTGAGACAGCCTTCATCTCGAACCCGGAAGAAGAAGCCAAGCTGACCGACAACGGCTACCAGGACCAGATGGCAGACGCCATCGTCACGGGCATCAAGAATTACTTCGCCAAGAATCCGCCGCTGGCGAAAAGCCGTTTGACCTGACAAGAAAGCCGAGCATGAGCGAGAGTATCTTTGGCGAGCTGCCAGCCGTGACCATCTGCGCCGCCGATGGCGCGCAAGCCACCGTCACCCTGTACGGCGGCCACCTGGTCTCGTGGCGGACCAGCGACGGCCAGGAGCGCCTGTTCTGCAGCCGCGCATCCAGTCTCGATGGCAGCCGCGCCATCCGTGGCGGCGTGCCCGTGATCTTTCCCCAGTTCGGCGCGCGCGGCACGGGCATGCGCCATGGCTTTGCGCGCGTGGCGACCTGGCAGCTGGAATCGACCGGCAAAGTCGATGGCGCTGCCCATGCGGAATTTACCTTGCAGCACACGGAACTGCCGGAGGCGATCGGCGCCAGCTGGCCCTACGCCTTCACCCTGCGCCTGCGCGTGGCGGTGCAAGGCCAATCGCTGGAGCTGAGTCTGTCCGTGCGCAACACAGGCGAGCAGGCATTCCCGTTCTCGGCCGCCCTGCACAGCTATTTTGCGATTGAACAATTGAGCGAGGCGCGCGTTGGCGGCTTGCAGCGCGTGCGCTATTCAGACGAGACGCCGCAAGATGCCTTGCAGGCGGAAGAACTGCTGCAGTTTGCAGACAAGTTGGACCGAATCTACTACCAGCTGCCGGGCGCCTTGAGCCTGCAGTCTGGCAGCCACACCCTGCGCCTGGAGCAGCAGGGCTTTACGGATGCCGTCGTGTGGAACCCGGGCGCGCAAGACGCAGCCGCCCTGCCCGACCTGGCCGACGACGAATACCAGCGCTTCATCTGCATCGAGCCGGCCCTGATCCAGCCCGATACGCTGGCTGCCGGCGCCGAGTGGACCGGCCGCCAGCGCCTCGCATTTATTTAATTCGACTCTTTGATGATGCGGCCATTCGCAGGCTGAATCGGGCGTGCATTCAAGGGATACAAGCGGCTGAACAAGGCCATCTGCGCCGGCGAGGCCTGGATAGGCTGCTTCATCACCAGCCACAGCACGCCTTCGCTGCAAGGCGGCTCCGTCATCGATCCCATGTAGGTGTAGTAATCGCGCCGCGACGGCAGCATCTCGGCCGGGTCGAGCAGGATGGTGGGCTGCATGGTCTCGAATTTTTCCAGCGGCAGGTTGTTCCACACCGTCTGGATGGTCGCTTGCGGCGCGCCCCGCTCCAGCAGCAGCGCCAGCACGGCTTGCCGGCCTTCCGCGTCGCGGTGCACCAGGTGTACCACCATTTCAAAGGCCTTGCCGTTGATGCGCTCTTCGGACGGGCGGTGGAAATGGAATTGCTGCAGCTCGAACATGCGGTTCTGCACCGTGATGTAATTGCCGCCACTCACGCCCACCTGCACCGTGTGACCGTTATCGACCACACTGAACGACGATGGGTGGTAGTCAAAGCTGATCTGCTCGAGTTCCACCTTCATGCCATCGCGGATATCGATCGGCGACTGACGGCTGCCATTGCCGCACTTGGCCCAGTCGACATTGATCTTGCTCCAGTTGGCCGGGCCGCTGTCGCCTTCGTACGACCAGTGCGTGCCGCGCGGCACGGGAGGTGGTGGCGGTGGCGCCGCTTTCACCACGGCGGCGCGCTTGGCACGGGCAGAGGCGCGGGCCGCCTGGGTGGCGCGCATTTCCGCCAGGCGCGCCGCGATACGTTCGGACAGGTCGACTTCAGACGCTTCTTCCTTCTCGCGCGCCGTGGGCGCGACGACGACAGGCGCCTTGACCTCCTTACCCTTCACCGATTCGGTCAGGGTTTTCATGGCGGCAGCACGCGCCGACGCCGACATGGGCGCGCTCGCTGGCGCGGATGCGGCGGCGCTCGCCGAAGCGGGGACATCTTTGGCGCTTGCCGTGACCGCCATCGCGGCAAGGCTGCAAGCTAACAGGGCGCTCAAATGTCGCATGGAAATCCAGAAAGTGAGAATACCCTCTGGTTTACGGCTGGAAAGCAACAAAACTTGAATCAGCGTGGGAGTAAAACAAAAACAAGGAAGAGAAAAACTGGATCCGGGGCCCGCTGCGGCCTGTGCCGCAGCGCGCTTGCCCCGGATCCATACGGCCTTACGCCGACTTGCCGACCATGCGCTTGTAGATTTTCCACATGCCGCCCAGTACCACCGGCACGACGGCGGCGCCGACACCGATCAGCACGATCAAGGTCAGGTGGTCGCGAATCCATGGGATATTGCCGAAGAAGTAGCCCGCCGTCACCAGACCGACCACCCACAACAGGGCGCCCGTCACGTTGTACATCTGGAAGCGCGCATGCGTCATGTCGGAAATGCCGGCCACGAAGGGAGCGAAGGTGCGCACCACCGGCACGAAACGGGCCAGGATAATGGTCTTGCCGCCGTGCTTTTCAAAGAATTCATGCGTACGGCGCATGGCATCCTTGTTGATCCAGCGGTAATCGTGGGTAAACACCCTTTGTCCGATGGCCTCGCCTATCCAGTAATTGAGCGTGTTACCCGTGACGGCCGCCGTCACCAGCAGGGCAATCAGCAAGCCCAGGTGCATCTGTCCCGTCGCGCAAAACGCGCCGGCGATAAACAATAAGGTATCCCCAGGGAAGAAGAACAGCACCACGAGGCCTGTTTCGCAAAAAATAATGGCAAACAGCACCGCGTACACGAGGGTACCGTACTGCTCGATCAAGAGACCCAGCGTCTTGTCAACATGCACGATCATGTCGAGGAATTGCACAAAATCCATATATTTTTCCCTAGAGGTAGCGGCGGAATCATACACCACCGGACCGGCGCAACGGCAGTCCCCTGCCCTATATTTCGTGATTAATTCGGCAGCGCCCCTGGCGGCGTGGCATTTTAAGTGCAGGTTAAGGAAACGCCGTATCGGCCGGCCAATGCCAGGATTACTATTTGCAATGTTTTTCAAACGAAATATTAGCATTCCGGTATACACTTTCTGACCGGTGCAACCCGTGCCGACCAGGAGAAAACATGTATCGACACCCACTGAGCGGCCTGACCATGGCCACCATACTGGGCCTTGCACATCTGACTGCCCACGCGGCGCCTGTCCAGATCAAGGCGCCCGCCGAACTGCCCGCCAAGGCGACGCTCGCCGACGTGATCAAGGCCTCCAAACCGTCCGACTGGCGTGCGCTGGACCCGGACAACACCCTGTACCTGGAGATTCCCGCCGGCCGCGTGGTGATCGAGCTGGCGCCCGACTTCGCGCCGAAACACGTGGCCAACATCAAGGCCCTGGTGGCAGAACAGTATTACGATGGCCTGGCCATCACGCGCGCGCAGGACAACTGGGTGGCGCAGTGGGGCGATCCGAACGAGAAAAATCCCAAGCCCATCTTGCATGCCCAACGCACCTTGCCCGGCGAATTCACCGTGCCCTTGAAAAACATCAAGAGCTTCACGCGCCTGCCGGACGTCGATGGCTATGCGCCGCAGGTGGGCCATTCGAACGGTTTCCCGTCCGCGCGCGATCCGAAAAGCGGCACGGCCTGGCTCACGCATTGCTATGCCACCGTAGGTGTGGGCCGCGACAGTGCCAGCGACAGCGGCGGCGGCACGGAGCTGTACGCCGTCATCGGCCAGTCGCCGCGCCACCTGGACCGCGACATCACCGTGGTCGGACGCGTGGTGGCCGGCATGCCGCTGCTGTCGACCCTGCCACGGGGCGCGGGACCCATGGGCTTTTATGACAGCCCCGAGAAAAACGTGCCGATCAAGGCCATCCGCCTGGCCGCCAGCATGCCGCCAGAGCAGCGCGCGAACCTGGAAGTGATGCGCACAGACAGCGCCGCCTACCAGGCCGTGCTGGAAGCCCAGCGCCACCGCGGCGGCCCCTGGAGCAAGGTCACGGCCGACCACGTCGACCTGTGCAATGCGCCGATACCGGTGCGGGAGATAGCGAAGTAGGCCAACTTTTAGCCCAAGAACAAGGGCTGGGGTCAGTCTCTTCGAGATCGGGATACGTCCCATTGGGGCGTATCCCCCCGACGGGTTTGGCCCCGGTATAATTACCGCATGAACGCGCCCATCACACCCCACCGCCCGATCCAGGCCCTGCCTGACCAGTTGATTTCGCAAATCGCCGCTGGCGAGGTGGTCGAGCGGCCATCGGCCGTGGTCAAGGAGTTGCTGGAAAACGCGCTCGACTCGGGTGCCACGCAGATCACGGTGCGGCTGGAAGAAGGGGGCGTAAAACGCATCGCGATTACCGACAATGGCCGCGGCATCGACAAGGAACAGCTGCCGCTGGCCCTGGCGCGCCACGCCACCTCCAAGATCGCCTCCTTGCACGACCTGGAAAACGTGGGTACCCTGGGCTTTCGCGGCGAGGCGCTGGCCTCCATCGCCTCGGTGGCCGCCGTCACCCTGACCTCGCGCACGGCGGACGCAGCCCATGCGTGGGAAATCGTTGGCTCGCACAACGGCAGCGTCTCGCCGTCGTCGGGCGCGCATGGCACCACGGTCGACGTGCAAGACCTGTATTTCAACACGCCCGCGCGGCGCAAGTTCCTCAAATCCGAACAGACGGAATACGGCCACTGCGCCGAAGTGGTACGCCGCATCGCCCTGGCGCGGCCTGACGTGGCGTTTTCGCTGTCGCACAATGGGCGCACCATCAACCAGTGGAATATCAGCGAACTGGCCAAGCGCAGCGCCCACATCCTGGGCGATGACTTCGCCGAAGCGCGCCTGGCGCTGGACGAATCGGCCGGCACCCTGCGCATACACGGCTTTGCCGGCTTGCCAACGGCATCGAAGGCACGCGCCGACGGCCAGTTCTTTTATGTCAATGGCCGCTTCGTGCGCGACAAGCTGCTGGTGCATGCCGTGCGCATGGCGTACCAGGACGTGCTGCATGGCGACCGTTTTCCCTCGTACGTGCTGGCGCTCGACCTCGACCCGGCGCTGGTCGACGTCAACGTGCACCCGTCGAAGATCGAAGTGCGCTTCCGCGACAGCCGCTCCGTGCATCAGTTTGTCTTCCACGCGGTGCAGCGCGCGCTGGCGCAGACCTCGGCCACGGCCTTCGGCAGCGTGCCGGCGCCGCTGCCGGCCGCTTCCAGCCTCGGTGTCAACGACGGCACCCAGGGCGCGGGCGGCCCCGGCATCTGGCGCCGCGAGCAGACGCAAACCTCGTTCGGCGCGCAATTTACGAATACCTTCGCGCCCGCCTCGCCCGGTGCGGCCCGCCCCTTCTTTGCCGATGCGCCAGGAATCGCCCAGGACACGGCGGCTTACGGCGCCCTGTTCGGCGCCGCCGCCAGCTCTCCGATCACGCAGGTCGAGCCCTACATCGCCTCGTCCGAAGCGATGGCGCGCGAAGAATATCCGCTGGGCTTTGCCCTGGCCCAGCTGCACGGCATCTACATCCTGGCGCAAAACACCAAGGGCCTGGTGCTGGTCGACATGCACGCCGCGCATGAGCGCATCCTGTACGAACAGCTGAAAAACGCGCTGCAGGCGCAAGTCTCGGGCCAGGACATGCAGGTGCAGTCGCTGTTGATACCCGTGACGTTTTATGCTGATGCCATCGAAGTGTCGACGGCGAATGAAAACCAGGAAACGCTCAAGGCGCTGGGCTTCGATATCGCCGCCCTGTCGCCCACCACCCTGGCCGTGCGTTCCGTGCCGACCTTGCTGAAAAACGCCGACGCGCAAACGCTGGCGCGCGACGTGCTGCGCGACGTGCGCGAATATGGCGGCTCGCGCGTGCTGATCGAGCGCCAGAACGAATTGCTGGGCACCCTGGCCTGCCACACGGCCGTGCGCGCCAACCGCATCTTGTCGGTGCAGGAAATGAATGCCCTCTTGCGCCAGATGGAGAGCACGGAACGCGCCGACCAGTGCAACCATGGCCGGCCCACATGGGTACAGGTCGAGATCAACGCGCTCGATAAACTGTTCCTGCGCGGGCAGTAAAAATCCGGGGTCTGACCCCAGCCTTTGCCTTGGGGTTCCCATCGCAAGTACATCAAAAAGTATCATGAAAAACACCCCACACCTCCCCCTGGCCGTCGCCATCATGGGCCCCACGGCCAGCGGCAAGACGGCCAGTGCGCTGGCCATCGCGCAAGCCATCCCGTCCGAGATCATTTCCGTCGATTCCGCCCTCGTCTACCGGGGCATGGATATCGGCACGGCCAAGCCATCGAAAGAAGAACTGGCCCAGGCGCCGCATCATTTGATCGACATCATCGACCCGCTGGACGCCTATTCGGTGGCGCAGTTCCGCAACGATACCCTGCGCCTGGTGAGTGAAATCTGCGCGCGCGGCAAGCTGCCGCTGCTGGTCGGCGGCACCATGCTGTACTTCAAGGGCCTGACCGATGGCCTCGACGACTTGCCCGGCGCCGATCCTGTCTTGCGCGCCCAACTGGAAGAGGACGCGGCCGCCATCGGCTGGCCCGCCATGCATGCGCGCCTGGCGCAGCAAGACCCTGTCACGGCCGCGCGCCTGGCGCCAGCCGATGCGCAGCGCATCGGCCGCGCGCTGGAAATCATCGCCCTGTCCGGCCAGCCCATGTCGGCCCTGCTGGCCCTGCGCGAAAAAACCGTGCTGCCATTTCAATTACAGTCGTTCGCGCTGGAGCCATCGGACCGAGCCGTGCTACATGCGCGCATCGCCACGCGCTTCGACATCATGCTGAAAAACGATGCCCTGCTCGATGAAGTGGAAGGGTTGCGCCGGCGCGGCGACCTGCATCCCGGCCTGCCTTCCATGCGCTGCGTGGGCTACCGCCAGGCCTGGGAGTACCTCGATGGGCGCATCGACCGCGCCACCTTGCGCGAGACGGGCATCATCGCCACGCGCCAGCTGGCCAAGCGCCAGCTGACCTGGTTACGCGCGATGCCGGAGCGCATCGTCATCGATTGCCTGGGAGCTGATCCGGCCAGCGCCATGCTGGCACAGATCCGCCCTTTGCTGAAATAAGCGTCGCCACACAACAACTGGCCAGGCGCTAGGCTCGACTTAGGCTACGCGCGATGCCGGAGCGCATCGTCATCGATTGCCTGGGAGCTGATCCGGCCAGCGCCATGCTGGCACAGATCCAGCACTTGCTGACGCCGTTACAAAAATAATCACACCGACAAAACGCCACGAAAAACCCACAGATTTTTCATGGCCGGCATTGACAAGGAAATGGGAAGACTGGATAATGCTCGGCTGTTGGGTGATATAGCTCAGTTGGTTAGAGCACAGCATTCATAATGCTGGGGTCGGTGGTTCAAGTCCACCTATCACCACCAAAGAACAAGAATCATGGTTCTGCCATGGTCGCAACCAGCATCCGGTCTGACCGGTCTGTTTGGTGATATAGCTCAGTTGGTTAGAGCACAGCATTCATAATGCTGGGGTCGGTGGTTCAAGCCCCCCTATCACCACCAAGAATTACCCGCCCCAAAAACCCCGCCACTGCCCCGTGCAGCGGCGGGTTTTTTCATTTCCCGCACCGCTGCGCATGCGGCCTGCGCGCAACACCTGCCCCATCCGCATGCAATCGGGGATTGTGGCAAGCCGCCACTGGCGCTTACAATGAGAATAATTCTCATTTATATTAATCATCACTCATGTCCATCGTCCAACCCAGCCTGCAACAGCAAGTGCAGTCGCTCTACAGCGAGCATCACGGCTGGCTGGTCGGCTGGCTGCGCAAAAAACTCAGCTGCCCGCATGGCGCGGCCGATGTGGCGCAAGACACGTTCGTGCGCATCATCGCCTCGCGCGACGCGCTATTCGGCATGCGCGAGCCGCGCGCCTACTTGTCTACCACGGCAAAGCGATTGCTGCTCGACCGCGCGCGCCGCCAAATACTCGAGCGCAGCTACTTGGCGGAACTGGCCGTACTGGCCGACAGCTTGCCCGGCGCGCCTTCGCCGGACGATATCCTGATGGCTGTGCAGGCGCTTGAGCAGATCGCCATGGCGCTGGCCGGCTTATCGGCCAAGGCGCGCGACGCCTTCTTGCTGCACTACCTGGAAGAGCAGCCGCAGGCTGCCGTGGCGGCACAACTGAAGGTCTCCACGCGCATGGTGCAAAAATACCTGGTGCAAGCCTTGCTGGCCTGCCGCCATGCCTGTCCGGCCCTGGCGGCATGAATACCATCCGCGCCGAGGTCGCAGCCGAGCAGGCCGCGCACTGGATCGTGCAACTCAGCGCCGACGATCCGGCCGAGCGCGACACCGCGCAGGCCGGCTTCGCTGCGTGGAAGGCGGCCGATCCGCTGCACGCGACCGCAGCCGCCGGCATGGAAAACCTGCTGCGTCAATTGAATGCCGTACGCGAACCGGCCGGCGGCGACCATAGGCCCGCACGCTCCGCCCTGGCCGCCATTGCCCCCAAGCGCCAACGTCTGCGCCAGCTGGCCGCAGCCAGCGCCGTGGCCGCGCTGGTGCTGACCGGTGCACTGGTCAGCAGCGAGCGCCCCGCCTACCTGCTGGCCGACCTGCGCAGCCCCACCGGACAATGGTCCACGCACACGCTGGCCGACGGCAGCCACCTCACCCTGGGCAGCGACAGCGCCGTCAACGTGCGTTTCACTGCGGGCGAGCGGCATGTGGAGCTGGTGCGTGGCGACATCCTCGTCAACGTGGCCAAGGATGCGCAGCGCCCCTTCATCGTCGACAGCAAGCAGGCGGCGATCCGCGCCTTGGGCACGCGTTTTACCGTGCGCAGGGACGATGGCGCCACCATCTTGAGCATGCTGGAATCCAAAGTGCTGGCGCAGGTGCCGCAACATCCGGCCGTCGTGGTGCAGGCGGGCCAGCGCACGCGCATCACGGACGATGGCGTGGGCCCGTTGCAAGCCATCGATGCGGCCAGCGTGCAGGACGCGTGGCGCGCGCGCCAGTTGGTGGTCGATGACTTGCCGCTGGCCGAGGTACTCGACGAACTGGCCCGTCACCGTCCCGGACAACTGCATTACGACCGGGCGCAGATAGCGGGTATACGCGTGGCCGCCGTGCTGCCGCTGGACGACACGGACAAGGCGCTGCAACTGTTGATCGATAATTTCCCGCAGCTGCGCATCCGCATGCTGACGCGCTACCTGGTGATGGTCGACGCTCCCGTCAAAAAATAATGCGAATAATTTCGCGTGCGCGGTTCCACTTTGCGCATCTCGTGCGTCAAGGCAGCTGAGATCAATCAAAAAAGGCTGTCACCATGTCCGTTCAAGTCCTTGCCGTTTCATCCCCGAACACCCTGCGCACGCGGCTGCGCCCGCTGGCCCTGGCGGCCATGCTGCTGGCCGGCGCCGGCCTGCATGCCCAGGCAGTCGCCCAGGCTGCACCGGCCGTCGCCAGCTACGCCATCCCCGCCGGTCCGCTGGCCGGTGCCTTGAATCGCTATGCCCAGCAGGCGGGCGTCTCCATCGTCATCGATGCCTCCAAGGTGCAGGGTTTGACCAGCGCAGGCCTGCAAGGCAGCTACGCCATCGATGACGGTTTCGCCGTGCTGCTGCGCGGCAGCGGCTACGCCATCGGCAAGACGCCCACCGGTTATGTGCTGGTGACAGCCCCCGCGCCGGTGTCCGCCCCCACGGCGGCGGCCGAGCGCACCATGCCCTCGATTACCATCGTCGGCCAGGCCGAGCAAGGCGCCACCACGGAAGGCAGCGGCTCCTATACGGCACGCAGGATCAGCATCGGCAAGGGCGAGCAAGCGATGAAGGACATCCCGCAATCGGTCAGCGTGCTGACGCGCCAGCGCCTGGACGATCAGGGCATCACGGACTTGCGCGAGGCCGTCAACAACGTCACCGGCGTGGTGGGCGTACATGGCGTGGGACCGGGCGTGGTGATCACGGCGCGCGGTTTCCAGATCGACCAATGGCAATACGACGGCGTGCCGATCGACCGCAACACCTATGCACTGGGTAACTGGGGCCAGGAGAACATGGTCATCTACGACCGCCTGGAAGTGCTGCGCGGTGCCTCCGGCATGCTGGTCGGCACGGGCAGCCCTGGTGGCTCCGTCAGCCTGGTACGCAAGCGCCCGACCGCCACGCGCAGCGTCAGCATGACGGCGCGCGCCGGCTCGTGGGACCATGTTGGCGCCCAGCTCGACGTCAGCAGCTCCTTGAACGCGGACGCCAGCCTGCGCGGACGCGTTATTGTCGATGAAGACGATACCCACTCCTTCGTCGACCAGGTGTGGAGCAAGAACCGCACCCTGTATGCGGCGCTCGACTATGACCTGGGACCGGCCACCACCCTGGGCCTGGCCATCAGCAACGTCAATGACCACGGCCGCCCCACCTTCATCGGCCTGCCCCGCTATGTGGACGGCAGCGCGCTGAACCTTCCCCGCTCCACCTTCACGGGCGCCGACTGGAACCGCAGCGAGGCCAGGCAAACCAACGTTTACCTCGACCTGGAACACCATTTCAACAGCCAGTGGAGCCTGAAGGCATCGGCCGTGAACATGCAGGAAAATACCAGCTCCGTGCACCAGCGCGTGGCCATGCCCATCCGTCCCGACGGCAGCGGCGCGCGCTATGGCGACTTTGGCCTGGTTTTCGACAACCGCAAGCGCGGTATCGATACCTTCGTACGCGGCAAATTCGATGGCCTGGGCATGGCGCAGGAAGTCCTCGTGGGCGCCAGCTATGTCACGCTGGCGTCAGACGACCGCTACGCGCGCGCCTGGGAAGAAGCGGCAAACGTCTTCAACATCAACCACCACCGTCCATGGCAAGATATCGACGGTATCGCCGCGCGCCCAACGGGCGTGACCAGCGACAGCACCTACGAAATACGCCAGAAAGGCCTGTATGGCAGCTGGAACGGCCAGTTGACCGGCAAGCTGAAAGCCGTGCTGGGCGGACGCTTCAGCTGGTATGACTTCCTGTATGCGACGCCTGCAGGTTCAGAAGAACAACTCAACGCCACCGCCAAGTTCACGCCGTCGGCGGGACTGATCTACGCGCTCGATCCGCAATGGTCGGCCTACGCCAGCTATGCCGACATCTTCACGCCGCAAAGCAACCGCGACGTGCAAGGCAAGGTCCTCAAGCCCATCACGGGCAGCAACTACGAGGCGGGCATCAAGGGGGAACTGATGGATGGCAAGGTGAACACCTCGCTGGCCGTGTTCCGCTACGACCACAAGAACCGCGCCGTCACCGACTATGCCGCCGACCTTGTGTGCGACGGGCAGTACTGCTCGCGCGCCTCGGGCAAGGTGCGCAGCCAGGGCCTGGAAGCGGAAGTTTCCGGCGAAGTGGCGCGCGGCTTGCAGCTGTCGGCCGGCTACGCCTATACGACGACGACCTACCTGGAAGACCCGGACAAGCAGGGCAAGGTCTTTTCCACCTGGACGCCGAAGCACATGCTGCGCGTCTGGTCCAGCTATACCCTGCCCGGCGCCTGGGACAAGTTCAGCGTGGGCGCCGGCGCCAACCTGCAAAGCCATACGCTCGATACCGCGTACACGTTCAAGGTTGCCGGCTTCTCGATATGGAATGCACGCCTGGCCTGGCAAGCCACGCCGCAAATGGCCCTGTCGGTCAACGTCAACAATGTTCTCGACAAGCGCTATATCATCCCGGCCTACAACACCACCGGGTCGAATAACTACTATGGCGACCCGCGCAACGTGCAGTTCACCTTGAAGTACACACCGAAGTGGTAAGACGATTGAGAAGCTGAGCACCGGCACGATGGCCGTGGTGCGGGACTGGCATTCAGTTCGCGCCGCGGCCGGGATTTTCGGCTAAGATGATGGCGCGGCGTTGCGCCGCACCGCATCGTGCATCGGCCTCTCATTCATCTACACCGTCAATGGAACAAAAAGACAAGTCTTGGGTCACTTCGGTGGACGTCGCCAAACGGGCCGGCGTCTCCCGCTCCGCCGTCTCGCGCACATTCACACCGGGCGCCAGCGTGGCGCCCGAAACACGGGCCCGCGTGATGGAAGCGGCGCAGTCGCTGGGCTACCAGGTCAACATCCTGGCGCGCAGCATGAACCAGGGACAAAGCAACCTGGTAGGCGTCGTCATCACAGGCTTCACGGACCCGTTCCGCGTGGCCCTGCTGGGCGAAGTCACGCGCAGCCTGAGCGAACATGCGCTGGTGCCGCTGCTGATGAATGCGGAAGACCCCGAACGCCTCAGCGAATTGCTGCGCATCCTGCTCAGCTACAAGATTTCCGGCGTCATCATGACATCCGGCTCGCCGCCGTCCGCCGTCGCCACTGAATACCTGCAGCGTCAAGTGCCGGTGGCCATGATCAATCGCGCGCGCGACCTGAAAGGCGTGGACGTGGTCAACAGTGACAATCGCCATGGTGGCGAACTGGCGGCCAGCACCCTGCTCGACAGCGGCGCCAAACGGCTGGTCTTCATCAACACGCGCGCCAGCAGTTTCAGCGGCATCGCGCGCGGCAAAGCCTTCCTTGAACACCTGGCGCCGGCCGTGGCGAAAAAGCGCTGCACGGCGGACGAATACCTGGCTGACGCCATCGGCTACCAGGCGGGCCAGGATGCGGCCGACGCCCTGCTCGCCTCGGGCAAGCTGCCCGACGGCGTCTTTTGCGCCACCGACCTGATCGCCTGCGGCTTCATCGATGCGGCGCGCAGCAGGTTCGGCATCGACGTGCCTGCGCAGTTGCAGGTGATCGGTTTCGACGACATTCCCATGGCCGCGCTCGATGCCTACCAGCTGACCACCATCCGCCAGGACGCGGGCGAACTGGCGCGCCGCGCCGTCAAGAGCCTGGTCGAACGCATGGAAAAATTTGCCATGCCGGGTCGCCTGAAGGAAGTACCCGTCACCCTGGTGCGGCGCGGCACGACGCGCTAGTCCACTCAAGACGGCAGATGGCGCAACGCCGTCTGCCCGCCCGCCACCGCTCGCCGTTCCCCGTTTTCCACATTTTTTCGTCCCCCGCCTGTACTTGTTGACATCAAAAAAAATCCGGGTTACTGTTTGCACACGCGTGCTGCACACGTGTGCAATTCGTTCAAACAGGCCGGTTCTGGCCACACCACTAAAAAAAGCGCCCCGTCCGCGGAGGCGCCATCAAGGAGACTGTTATGTTGAACCACGTTCTAAGAATCGCCCTGTTCGGCGCCGGGGCCATCGGTCTGGCGGCCTGCACCACCCCCGTCGGCACGCGGCAAGATATGGCCGCCGCGGTCGCCGCCGATCCAAAGCTGGCGAAAATCGGCCAGATCGTCGTCGTTTACATGGAAAACCGCAGCTTCGACCATTTGTTCGGCACCTTCCCTGGCGCCGACGGCATCGCCAATGGCCGCGCGCCCGACACCACCACGCAGACCGGCCCCGATGGCAAGCCCTATGCCATACTGCCCGCCGTCGCGCTCGACAAGGGCGGCCTGGACGCGCGCTTCAAGGCCGGCATCGCCAACGCGCCCTTCCACATGGAACCGAGCGTCTCGCTGGGCGACAAGACGGCCAGTCCCGTGCATGCCTTCTGGACGCACAAGCGCCAGATCAACGACGGCAAGAACGACCGCTTCGTCGTCGAGGGCAATACAGGCGCCCTGCCCATGGGCTATTTCGATGGCAGCAAGCTCAAACTGTGGGCGCTGGCGCAACGCTACACGCTGGCCGACCGCTTCTTCCAGTCCGCCTACGGCGGCTCCTTCCTCAACCACATGTGGCTGACCTGCGCCTGCACGCCCGTGTTCCCGAACGCGCCCAAGTCCATCGTCGCCCGGGATGAGCGCGGCACGGGCCACAAGAAGGGCGAAGAGGCGGAAGTGACGCAGGATGGCTACGCCGTCAACACCATGCAGGGCCCGTTGCTGTTCGACCCCACCAAGAAACAGACTTTCCTGCCGCCGCAAACCTTGCCCACCATCGGCGACCGCCTGACGGACAAGGGCATTTCCTGGGTCTACTATGCGGACGGCTACGACATCGCTGTCGCCTCGACCAAGTCGGGCAAGAAGGCCGACGATTTCTCGTATCACCACCAGCCGTTCACCTATTTCAAGCGCTTCATCGACAGCCCGCAGCAGCGCGCCACGCACCTGAAAGACCGTTCCGATATGCTCGCCGACGTCAAGGCGGGAAAACTGCCGCCCGTCTCGTTCTACAAGCCCATGGGCAAGAAGAACATGCATCCAGGGATGGATAAATCGAGCGTGGCGGCCGGCGACGACGAGGGCGTAGCCATCATCAGCGCCATCATGGAAGGCCCGCAATGGAAGGACACCGTCATCATCGTCACCACCGATGAAAACGGCGGCTTCTGGGACCACGTGGCGCCACCGAAAGGCGACCGCTTCGGCCCGGCCACGCGCATCCCCGCCCTGGTCATCTCGCCCTTCAGCGAAGGAGGCCATATCGACCATACCGAGTATGAAACCGTATCGATTCTGAAGTTCATCGAGGAACGCCACGGCCTGGCACCCTTGAGCGAGCGCGATGCGCGCGCCAACAGTCTGGCCAAAGCACTCAAGCTGTAAAGCCCATTCTCCTGCCTGTCTACCCTGGGTGCGCCGTCCTGCGCGGCGCGCCCGGGCTAACCACACCTGAAGGTAACGCCATGCTGCACGCACGCCATCTTCCCCTGCCCATCCTGATGTTCTCCCTGGCCGCCTGTGGCGGCAGCGAGACCGCCCCTCCAGTCACGCCGGCCATCCCCGTCACCTACTATCAGACCAAGACGCTGTACACGCCGCAGCAGGACGCCGCCACGTATGAAGCCGCGCCGGCCGGCTATGCGCCCGTGTTCACCGAACTGGTGGCGCGCCACGGCTCGCGCGGGCTGTCGAGCATGAAGTATGACGCCGCCTTCTACAACGTCTGGCAAAGGGCGGCCGCCGACGATGCGCTTACGCCGCTGGGGCAAAAGCTGGGCGCCGACATCTTGAAACTGATGAAGGGCAACGCGCTGCTCGGCTATGGCGTCGACGGCATCACGGCGCCCGGTTACGGCAACCTGTCGCAGACGGGCATCAATGAACACAAGCAGCTGGCCGTGCGCATGCTGGCGCGCATGCCCGCCCTGTTCACGCAGCTGGGCGCGAACGCCGCCAGCGCGCCACGCCAGATCGTCACCATCAGTTCCGGCGTGGACCGCGCCAAGGACAGCGCTGCATATTTTGTGCAGTCGCTGACCGCCACGGCGCCGGCCGTCGCGCCCTTGATTACCCTGCCGCCCGCGCCGGCCGGCTACCCGGCCGGCAAGCCCGTAGCGCAGCCCGATGGCACCAACCGCTTCCTGCTGTATGCACACAAACTGGTGCCGAAGACGGACCTGGTGAGCGATGCCCTCGACCGCCATTACCAGACTTACCAGGACAGCCAGGCTTACCAGGCCTACCTGGATAGCCCCGGTTTCCTGGCCAAGTACACGGCCATCGACACAGATGCCACGGCGCGCACCCTGGGACGCGAGGTGCTGGAGCGACTGTTTACCAAAACCTTCGTCGACAGGATCGACAACGGCACCTATCGCTTTGCCAATACGGGCACTTACAGTTTTACCAGCGATGATGGCAAGTTCACCAACACCGTCACGGGCGATGGCGGCACTACCATCAAGGGCCTGGCCGATGCCGCCTCGGTGCTGTACAACCTGTACGCCATCATGGCCGGCATGACGAATGAAGTAAAAGCCGACTTCGTGCAGTACATGCCGTCGGACGCGGCGAAGTACCAGGCCTTCGTGCAGGACTACCAGGATTTCTATAACAAGGGGCCCGGCACCACGGAAGGCGCCGGCGTCACCTGGAACTATGTGCGCGCGCTGCGCGACGACTTCTTCACGGAAGTGGACGCCATCGCGCGCGGCGACCTGTCGCACGGCGCCAAGCTGCGTTTCACGCACGCGGAAGCCATCATCCCGCTGGCCACGGCCATGGGTCTGAAGGGCGTCGTCGGCGCGCTGCCGGCGGCGCAGAACTACAGCTATGACAACAGCAACTGGCGCGGCCTGTACGTGGCGCCGATGGCGGCCAACATGCAGTGGGATGTGTACCGCGACGCCAGCGGCAATGTGCTGGTAAAAATGCTGTACAACGAAAAGGAAACGGACTTCCAGGCCGCCTGCGATAGCGCCCGCTTTGCTGCCGGCAGCCATTTCTATGTGTATGCGAAGCTGAAGACCTGCTACGGCCACGTGGCGCAGTAATCAGGGCATGCAGGCGGGTAGCCGTGCCCGCCTGTTTGACGTTTGATGCTAGGCTCGCACCCAGGAACTAATCACGTCACGGACTCCCATGCCCCCATCTCTCCCCTTGTCCAGCATGCTGCTGGCCCTGGCCTTCGCCATCAGCTCCGCTCCCGCCATGGCCGTCGAAGGCCATTACCAGACCAAGACGCCCTATGCGCCACAGCAGGATCCGGCCACCTATGCCGCGCCGCCGGCCGGCTTCCAGCCCATCTACACGCAACTGGTGGCGCGCCACGGTTCGCGCGGGCTGACCGGCATGAAGAACGACGCGGCCTTGTATGCGATGTGGCAGCAGGCCGCCGCGCAGGAGGCGCTCACGCCACTGGGACGCGAACTGGGCCCCGATATCCTGGCCCTGATGCAGGCGAATGCCTTGCTTGGTTATGGCGTGGCCGGCATCGAGCGGCCCGGCTACGGCAATCTGTCGCAGACGGGCATCGACGAACACCGGCAACTGGCCGTGCGCATACTGGCGCGCCTGCCTACCCTGTTTGCGCAAATCGGGCAGGATGCCGCGACGGCGCCGCGCCAGCTCGTCACCATCGATTCGGGCGTGGACCGCGCGCGCGACAGTGCGCGCTTTTTCACGCAGTCGCTGCTCGAACACGCGCCCGCGCTGGCGCCCTTGTTGTACCTGCCGCCCGCGCCGACGCCGTATCCGCAGCAACGCGCACCCGTACTGCAGCATGATGGCGTCAACCGCTTCCTGCTGTACGCGCACAAGCTGGCGCCGCAGACGGATTTTGTCGCCGATCGCGCCAACCCGCATTACGCCACCTATGCCGCCAGCCAGGCCTACCAGTACTATCAAAGAACCAAGCAGCTGCACGCGCTGATGGATGCGCCAGCCCGGCAGCCGGAAGCGGCCGCGCATGCGCGCCACGTGCTTGAACGGCTGTTTGCGCCCGCCTTCCTCGACCAGTTTGAAGGCGGCCGCGCCAGCTATGCCGACAAGGGCAGCTACACCTTCACCAGCGCGGACGGCAAGCTCACGCGTACCATGACGGGCAGCGGCAAGACCGTCATCCGCAGCCTGAATGCGGCCGCCTCGAAACTGTATGCGCTGTATGCGATCAGCGCCGGCATGCGGCATGAAGTACCGGCCGATTTCAGCCGCTACATGCCTGCCGAGGATGCGCGCTACTACGCGTATATCGCCGACCATGAGGATTTTTACCAGAAAGGACCGGCTACCACGGCCAGCGCAGGCGTGACCTGGCGTTTCGCGCTGGCCTTGCGCGAGGATTTTTTCAAGGAAGTCGACGCGCTGACCAAGGGAGATTTGCGCCACGCGGCCAAGCTGCGCTTCACGCACGCCGAGATGATCATTCCGCTCGCTTCGGCCATGGGCTTGAAGCAGGTGCTGGCGCCGCTGCCGGCATCGGCCAGCTACAGTTACGAGAGTAATCCGTGGCGCGGACAGGACGTCTCGCCGCTGGCGGCCAATATGCAGTGGGATGTGTACCGCAACGGCGAAGGACAGCTCATCGTGCGCCTGCTGTACAACGAGAAGGAAACCGACTTCCAGACCGCTTGCGACGGTGCCCGCATCGCGCCGGGCAGCGTCTTTTACGACTATATGAAACTGAAGACCTGCTACGGACACGTGGCGGCGCGCTGATGCTGCGCGCCGCCACGGCGTTTTACTTCAAGGTCGGCATGGCAAACTCGGCGCCTGCAGCTGTCGAGGCCGGCCAGCGCTGCGTGACGGCCTTCTGCTTGGTGTAGAAACGCACCGATTCCGGGCCATGCGCGTGGTGGTCGCCAAACAGGCTGCGCTTCCAGCCACCGAAGCTGTGGAAAGCCATCGGCACGGGAA
>NZ_PEBS01000119.1 GCF_002869965.1 Janthinobacterium sp. ROICE36 | reverse complement strand
AATACAGCGCCTGGAAATCATCGTTCATGTTGGCCAGGATGGCATCGACCAGTACTCGCAATTTGCGCAAGGGATGCGCATCCGGGATGCGTTCCTCCAACGAGCGGTAACTGTACAGAGAGTGCTGGGTGACGTCGGTCTTGCGCATGATGGCGGTGGGAAAGTGGGGCTGATGAAACAACGTTTACCGGCCCGTGATGGTTGACGGGCACGGCGATTAATTCAACACCCTGCTAACTCCCCATTCGCCGGCAAAGGCGGCGCGAAAATCCGTCAGCACGGCCAGGCGCTGCTCGGCCAGCGCGCGGCCCGCCGCCGTCTGCATCTTGCCGGGCAGCTTGTCGAGCTTGGTGACGATATGGTCGAGCGCGTAGGCCTTGTCGTTGAGTGCGCGATGCTGCGCCAGCGGATCCGTGCCATGCGCCAGCGCGCTGTCCATGCGTGCCGCCGTATAGAACAGGCGTGCCAGTCCCACGGCCCCCAGCGCGTCGATGCGGTCGGCATCCTGCACGATTTGCGCTTCGATGGTGGTGGGCCTGAGGTCGGCGGAAAAACTGTGCGTCTCGATGGCGTGCGCCACGCCTGCCAATTTTTCTGCCGGGAAATCTTGCTCCGCCAACTGGCGGCAAGCCAGCACGGCCGCCTGGCGCGAGGCCAGGTGGCGCTCGGGGTGGTTTTTCGGCAAGTTGACCAGGTCGTGCAGGTAGCAGGCGGCCATTACGGTGAGGGCGTCGGCCTGCGCATGCTCTTGCAGCAGGACGCGGGCATTGCGCCAGACGCGCTGCAGGTGGTTGATGTCGTGGGCGCTGTCTTCGCCCAGGCCGGCCGTGGCCAGTGCCCGCAGGCGCGGTTGCCATTGAGAAAGCAAAGAATGCATGGTTCAAAGTCGTAAATGCAGGGGCCGCCAGTGTGGCATAAAACGCCGCAGCATGTGGCGGCGAGCCTGGCGCCCCGGCGTGCCGCATTTGCCACATCAGTGCATTTTGGGAAAGCATCAGCCCGGGGATCGCTCTTTTTTAGTGCATGTAAAATTTACATGGGGCAACATTGCCGCACAGAAATTAGAGACATCAGCTAATTGCTAGAAAGTATTTGCAAAAACATATAAGTGGCAGCCATTGCATTGCATTGCGAATGGCTTGTCACGTCCAGGGCCCGCGTGCAGCGTGTCCTGGCCTGCGCCCCAGGCGAGTTAACGAAAGGATTATCATGAACACCATTTCCAGCGACACTGGCGCAACCGTTGCCAAGGCTGCCGAATACCTGGCCTTTACCCTGGGCCAGGAAGAGTATGGCATCGACATCCAGAAAGTCAGCGAAATCCGCAGCTATGAAACGCCGACCCGCATCGCCAACGCGCCCGAGTTCGTCAAGGGCGTGGTCAACTTGCGCGGCATCATCGTGCCCATCGTCGACATGCGCATCAAGTTCAACCTGGGCACGCCCAGTTATGACCAGTTCACCGTCGTCATCATCCTCAATATCGGCAACCGCGTGGTCGGCATGGTCGTGGATCGCGTGTCCGACGTCACTACCTTGCTGCCGGAACAGATCAAGCCGGCGCCGGACATGGGCCGCTCGATCAACACGGAATATGTGATCGGCCTGGGCACCATCGACGAGCGCATGCTGATCCTGATCGATATCGACCAACTGATGTCCAGCGCCGACATGGGTTTAATTGAGAAGCTTGCCGCTTAAGTTCTTGCCGCCGGTCATTTTGACCGGCTTTGTCGGAAACAATTGACCCCAAGCATTGTTTGCTTTTTCTGCAAGGCGCACGCTAGAACTTTTTCTGGCGCACGGTTCAGCTGAACCGTGCGCCAGTTTCACTTTAGTGTCACTTTTTACGCCCGTTTTGCCATGGCATCAGCGCTCTTTAGGATAGTCACATGAATGTATTACGCAACGTCAGCATCGGTGTTCGCCTCGGCCTCGGCTTTGCCGTCATTTTGCTGTTTTCCATGCTCATTACCGGCATCAGCGTCTGGCGCTTGCACGACGTGGCCAGCGCCACGCGCGTCATGATGGAGCAGCCATTGGCCAAGGAACGCTATATTTCCGACTGGTATGGCCGTATCGACAGCGCCGTGCGCCGCACCATCGCCATCGCCCGCAGCAGCGACACTTCGTTGAGCGGTTATTTCGCCGAAGAATCGAAAGTCTCGTCGTCCAGTTCGGCCGAACTGCAAAAGAAGATCGAGGCGCTGATCGACAAACCAGAGGAAAAAGCCATGTTCGCGGCCTTGCTGGAACAGCGCAAGGTATATATCAGTTCGCGCGACCAGGTCTATAAGCTGAAGGGCGAAGCGCAGGTCGATGCCGCCAATGACGTGTTTGAAAAGACCTTCGTGCCGGCCGCCGCCAAGTACCAGAAAATGGTGCTGGAATTGCTGCAACAACAGCGCGCCAGCATCGACAAGACGGCGCGCGAGATCGACGCCGTCGCCAGCACCAGCCGCACCCTGATGCTGGCGCTGGCCGCACTGGCGCTGCTCTTTGGCGTCGTGTGCGCCTGGGTCTTGACGATGGGCATCGTGCGTCCGCTGCGCACGGCCGTGGAAATCGCCCGCAAGGTGGCCGATGGCGACTTGACGGCGCAGATCGACGCCAGCGCCAAGGATGAAACCGGGCAATTGCTGCTCGCCCTGAAGGATATGAACACCAGCCTGCTCAACATCGTGGGCGAAGTGCGCAGCGGCACGGACAGCATCGCCACCTCGTCGACGCAAATTGCCGCCGGCAACCAGGACCTGTCTTCCCGCACGGAAGAGCAGGCCGGTTCGCTGGAAGAAACGGCGTCCTCGATGGAAGAGCTGACGTCGACCGTGAAGCAGAATGCGGACAATGCGCGCCAGGCCAACCAGTTGGCGGCCTCGGCGGCGCAAGTGGCCGTCAAGGGCGGCGAAGTGGTGGCGCAGGTGGTGGGCACGATGGAATCGATCAATGCATCGTCGAACAAGATCGTCGACATTATCAGCGTGATTGACGGCATTGCTTTCCAGACGAATATTTTGGCCCTGAATGCGGCCGTGGAAGCGGCCCGTGCGGGCGAGCAGGGACGCGGCTTTGCCGTGGTGGCGTCCGAAGTGCGCAACCTGGCGCAGCGCTCGGCATCGGCGGCGAAAGAGATCAAGACGCTGATCGGCGCGTCCGTGGAGCAAGTCAACGCGGGCAGCATGCTGGTGGCGCAAGCCGGCTCGACCATGAACGACATCGTCGACAGCGTGCAGCGCGTGAGCGACATCATCACGGAAATCACGGCGGCCAGCAGCGAGCAAAGCGTGGGCATCGACGAGATCAACCGCGCCATCGGCCAGATGGATGCCGTGACGCAACAAAATGCGGCCCTGGTGGAAGAGTCGGCGGCGGCCGCCGAATCAATGCAGCACCAGGCGCACAAGCTGGCGCAGGTCGTCAGCGTGTTCAAACTGAATGGCCAGCAGGCCGGCGCTGCGAACGCGATCAAGCGTCCGACAGCGTCACAAACTGCCTTGCGCATCGGCACACGCTGATGCCGGCGCGGCTGCCCCTGGCAGCCACTTTTTGCACTCCCCCCGTATAGTCAGATTCCGCTTTTTTAGGATATTTACATGAATTTATTAAGAAACGTCAGTATTGGTGTGCGCCTTGGCCTGGGGTTTGCCGTGATTTTGCTGTTTTCCATGCTTATCACGGGTATCAGCGTGTGGCGTTTGCATGAAGTGGCCAGCGCCACGCGCAACATGATGGAGCAGCCCTTGGCCAAGGAACGCTATATTTCCGACTGGTATGGGAAGATCGATAGTGGCGTGCGCCGCACCACGGCCATCGCGCGCAGCAGCGACACGACGCTGGGTGCATATTTTGCGGAAGAGGCCAAGCAATCGTCCGTCGTATCGGGCGAATTGCAAAAGAAAATCGAAGCCTTGATTTCCAGCCCGGACGAAAAGGAACTGTTCCGTCTGGTGAGCGAACAGCGCAAGGTGTACCTCGATTCGCGCGCGCAAGTGTCGAAGCTGAAAGCGGATGGGCAGGAAGCGGAAGCGGAGCAAGCGTTCCAGAACATCTTTGTGCCCGGTTCAACGAAATACCTGAAAGTGGTGAACGACATGCTGCAGTACCAGCGCGCTAGCATCGACAAGACGGCACGCGAGATCGACGAAGTCGCCAGCACCAGCCGCACCCTGATGCTGTCGCTGGCCGCACTGGCGCTGCTCTTTGGCGTCGTGTGTGCCTGGGTCTTGACGATGGGCATCGTGCGTCCGCTGCGCACGGCCGTGGAAATCGCCCGCAAGGTGGCCGATGGCGACTTGACGGCGCAGATCGACGCCAGCGCCAAGGATGAAACCGGGCAATTGCTGCAGGCGTTGAAGGATATGAACACCAGCCTGCTCAACATCGTGGGCGAAGTGCGCAGCGGCACGGACAGCATCGCCACCTCGTCGACGCAAATTGCCGCCGGCAACCAGGACCTGTCTTCCCGCACGGAAGAACAGGCCGGTTCGCTGGAAGAAACGGCGTCCTCGATGGAAGAGCTGACGTCGGCCGTGAAACAGAATGCGGACAATGCGCGCCAGGCGAACCAGTTGGCGGCCTCGGCGGCGCAAGTGGCCGTCAAGGGCGGCGAAGTGGTGGCGCAGGTGGTGGGCACGATGGAATCGATTAATGCCTCGTCGAACAAGATCGTCGATATCATCAGCGTGATTGACGGCATTGCTTTCCAGACGAATATTTTGGCCCTGAATGCGGCCGTGGAAGCGGCTCGTGCGGGCGAGCAGGGACGCGGCTTTGCCGTGGTGGCGTCCGAAGTGCGCAACCTGGCGCAGCGTTCGGCTTCGGCGGCGAAAGAGATCAAGACCCTGATCGGCGCGTCCGTGGAGCAAGTCAACGCGGGCAGCATGCTGGTGGCGCAAGCCGGTTCGACCATGAACGATATCGTCGACAGCGTGCAGCGCGTGAGCGACATCATCACGGAAATCACGGCGGCCAGCAGCGAGCAAAGCGTGGGCATTGACGAGATCAACCGTGCCATCGGTCAGATGGATGCCGTGACGCAACAAAATGCGGCCCTGGTGGAAGAGTCGGCGGCGGCCGCCGAATCGATGCAGCAGCAGGCGCACAAGCTGGCGCAGGTCGTTAGCGTGTTCAAGCTGAATGGCCAGCAGGCCACGGTCAGCGGCTTGAAGAGGATGAAGCGCCCAGCTGTAAAAGAACCGAAGGAAACGTTGCAGATCGGCCGCGCCGCTTAATCTTCCTCTGCCCAGCTGGCGATCGCCAGCTGCGACAGCCGGTCCGCCTCGCCATTCCTGTGGCGCGGCAGCCAGCGCAAGCTCACATCCTTGAATTGTTCCAGCAGGGCCACTACGGTGGCCCTGTGCGTTTCCAGTCCCTTGGCGCCCTGCGGCGTCGTCCCCAGCACATCGTTGATGACCACCTGGCTGTCGCCGTACAGCAGCAGTTGCACGGGCGGCGGGCGCACGCTGAGCGCCGCCTGCAGCACGGCTGTCAGGGCCGCATATTCCGCATCGCTGCTGCTGCCATGGCCGGCCGCCTGACTCACTTCGATGCGCTCGCCGTCCGGCCCCAGCAGCAGGGCGCCTATGCCCAGCTTGCCCGGGTTCGGGTGGGCGGAGCCGTCGAACCAGCCGCGCCAGGCCAGCGGGCCGCCGTGGTCCTGGCGTTTGAGCGCCAGCTGCGCGCGGCGCGCCTGCACCTTTGCATCCTTGCGTGCTTTGCGCGCTTGCGCTTCTGCCGTCATGGCTTGATGAGCATGGTGTCGATCAGGCTGCCTATCCAGCAGGCCACCAGCACGCCTACGGCCAGCGTCATGGCAGGGCCGTCATTGGCGGAGAGTCGCTCCACTTTTTCCATGATCAGCTGCACATCGAGGGGCAGGGCGCCACTGTCGATCTGTGCCATAACTTGGTCCATGCGTGCCATCATCTGGCGCAATACGAGCACCAGGGCGACCAGGGCTGGCACGAGGAACAGGCAGCCACGCGTCTTGCGTCCAAGCAAGAAATGCCCGCTGCCGGGAAAGACCAGGGCCGATAGCAGCAGGGCTTGCGTGCGTTTGGAATTTGATGAAGATGAGGGTGAGCCGCTCATGCGCGCCTTTTGTAGGGGAAAGAGCGGTCCATCATACTATTGCCAGCCGAATTTGCGCAGGTACACGCGTTTCATGAACGTCGTCAGCACCGTGTAGCAGACGAGGATGCCCAGCAGCCAGGGGAAGTAGCCCAACGGCAAGGCTTGCAGCTTGAAGTAGGTCGCCAGCGGTCCCATCGGCAGGAAGACGCCCACAGCCATGATGGCCGTGGTGGCCACCAGCAGGGGTACGGACGCGATGCTGTCGATGAAGGGCAGCTTGGGCGTGCGGATCAGGTGCACGATCAGGGTTTGCGTCAGCAAGCCCACGACGAACCAGCCGGACTGGAACAGGGTCTGCTGTTCCGGTGTATTCGCGCCAAACACATGCCACATCAAGATAAAGGTGCTGATGTCGAAGATCGAGCTGATGGGGCCGAAAAACACCATGAAGCGGCCGATGTCGCGCGGGTTCCAGCTCAGCGGCTTCTGGATCAGTTCGGCGTCGACATTGTCAAACGGGATGGCGATCTGCGACACGTCGTACAGCAGGTTTTGCACCAGCAAGTGCAGCGGCAGCATGGGTAAAAACGGCAAAAAGGCGCTGGCCACCAGCACGGAAAACACATTGCCGAAGTTCGAGCTGGCCGTCATGCGTATGTATTTGAGCATGTTGCTGAAGGTGCGGCGGCCTTCCAGCACGCCTTCTTCCAGGACCATCAGGCTCTTTTCCAGCAAGATGATGTCGGCCGCTTCCTTGGCGATATCGACGGCCGAATCGACGGAAATGCCGATGTCGGCCGCGCGCAGGGCAGGCGCGTCGTTGATGCCGTCGCCCATGAAGCCGACGATATGGCCATTGCCGCGCAGGGCGCGCACCAGGCGTTCCTTGTGCAGCGGGCTGAGCTTGGCAAACACGGTATTCTCTTCAGCTGCCCTGGCCAGGGTAGCGTCGTCCATGTCGTCCAGTTGCGGGCCTTGCAGCACGCCATGCACGGCCAGGCCCACTTCGCGGCAAATTTTCGCCGTCACCAGGTGGTTGTCGCCCGTCAATACTTTCACGGTCACGCCATGTTCGGCCAGCGCGCGCAGGGCGGGCGCCGTCGATTCCTTCGGCGGATCGAGGAAGGCCACATAGCCGATCAGGGTCAGCGCCGTTTCATCGGCCACGCCGTACACGGTTTTATGCGGCGGCACTTCCTTGACGGCCACGGCCACCACGCGCAAGCCTTCCGCATTCAAGCCGTGCGTGGTGTCCAGTACTTTCGCCAGCAGGACGGCGTCGAGCGGCACGTCCACGCCATTCAGGCGCAAATGGCTGCAGGCGGCGAGGATTTCCTCGACGGCGCCCTTGCAGATCAATTCATGGTGGTCATTCTTTTCGGAAACGACGACGGACATGCGGCGGCGCACGAAATCGAAGGGGATTTCATCGACCTTGACGTAATCGCGCGCCAGCTGCATTTCCGTCTGCAATTCCACATGGTCGAGCACGGCGCGGTCCAGCAGGTTTTTGAGGCCTGTCTGGTAGTGGCTGTTCAGGTAGGCAAATTGCAGCACTTCATCGGATTGCTGGCCAAATACGTCCGTGTGGCGCTCGAGCACGATCTTGTCCTGCGTCAGGGTGCCCGTCTTGTCCGTGCACAGCACATCCATGGCGCCGAAGTTCTGGATGGCATCCAGGCGTTTCACGACGACTTTCTTTTTCGACAGTTTCACGGCGCCCTTGGCCAGGGTGCTGGTGACGATCATGGGCAGCATTTCCGGCGTCAGGCCCACGGCCACGGACAGGGCAAACAGGAATGCTTCCATCCAGTCACCCTTGGTCCAGCCATTGATCAGGAACACCAGCGGCGCCATCACGAGGGCGAAGCGGATCAGCAGCCAGCTGACGCTGTTTACGCCCGCTTCAAACGCGGTCGGCGTGCGCTCGCTGGCCGTCACGCGCGTGGCGATGGTGCCGAAGTAGGTGCGGTTGCCGGTCGCCAAGACCAGCGCGGTGGCCGCGCCCGAGATCACATTCGTGCCCATGAACAGCAAATTGGCCAGCTCCATGGGGTCTTTGCCATGGGCATCGGCCAGTTCCGCCATCTTTTCCACGGGCAAGGATTCGCCCGTCATGGCGGCCTGGCTGACGAACAGGTCTTTCGCGGACAGCAAACGGCAATCGGCGGGGATCATGTCGCCGGCCGACAGCACGATGATGTCGCCCTGCACCAGTTGGCGGATGGGCAGCTCGATCTGCTGGCCATTGCGCAGCACGGTGGCGGTATTGCTGACCATGGCTTTCAGGCGCTCGGCGGCGCGGTTCGAGCGGCCTTCCTGCACGAAGCGCAGTAGGGTCGACAACATCACCATGGTACCGATGACGATGGTCGCCTTCGGGTCTTCCGTCAGATAGGAAACGATGGCCAGCACGGTGAGCAGCAGATTGAACGGATTTTTGTAGCACAACCACAGGTGCTGGTACCAGGCCAGCGGTTTTTCATGCTCGACTTCATTCGGGCCCGTTTGCGCGCCGATGACTTGCGCCTCGGCATCGCGCAAACCTTCCAGGCGCGTATGCAGGCGGTTCAGCGCGCCATCCAGGTCTTCATGGGCGGCGTCCAGCAACTGGCGCGCCAGATGGTCGGGCACGGGGCGGGCCGTGCTGTTTTCCAGCGGCATGGCGCGGCGGCGGAAATGGCCGGCCGTATGGCGCTTGCGCAGGAATGATTCGAATAAGCGGGTGAAGAGATTCATGGCTCTTCCTTTCACGACGAGGTGTTGACGGGCGGCGCAGCCGCAGGCAAGACTTGCGTGCCGCCTAGACACAATAGTGCTGGCGGGCAATCCGGGTCAGTAGCTGGTCGCGATCGGAAAGAGGGGGGAGAGGCGCGCAGCCGGACTGGCCGCGAGAAACACCGCACCTTGCTCAGCAAGGCACGGAGGAAAGAAGTTCCGCGTTGCTTGCTGTTTAGCTGCCGAGGCAATCACCGATACAAGATCGGCTACTGTCACTAGAACAAGTACCCACGTGGGACTCCGTAAATGAATAATGGGGGCATCTTATGGAGGCGCTGCAAGCGTGTCAACTGAAGAAATCTTAGGTTTCCAAAGTGTAATGTGGGTGTGGGAAATACGAAATTAAAATACTAAATACTAAATACTAAATACTAAATACTAAATACTAAATACTAAATACTAAATACTAAATACTAAATACCAAATACTAACAGGGTGTTGAATTAATCGCCGTGCCCGTCAACCATCACGGGCCGGTAAACGTTGTTTCATCAGCCCCACTTTCCCACCGCCATCATGCGCAAGACCGACGTCACCCAGCACTTTCTGTACAGTTACCGCTCGTTGGAGGAACGCATCCCGGATGCGCATCCCTTGCGCAAATTGCGAGTACTGGTCGATGCCATCCTGGGCAACATGAACGATGATTTCCAGGCGCTGTATT
>NZ_PEBS01000118.1 GCF_002869965.1 Janthinobacterium sp. ROICE36 | reverse complement strand
CCGGATGCCGGCCGGGGCGAAGATATCCATCGGGTCCATGAAGGCCGAGCCCATGATGCCGAACATGTCGGTCACGCCATTGGCGGCCAGGGTTTCCACGAACGCTTCGGAAGGCGTCATCTTTTGCTGGCCTACAGGGGCGGCTACGGTGGCCGCTGCGGCGGCGGCTTTTTGCTCGGTCATGTCATTCATGGGTGTCTCCTGGTCTGTGGTGATGAAGCGCAAGAAATTATCAAAAATCGGTATATTTTGTTCCGAAATTTGATATACAATTCAATTTAAGCGTTCGGGAATCAAAAGTCAAACAGATTTTCAAGGAAACGGTACAATTTGAGTTCGAAAATGAAATAAGCTGAAGTAACACTCAGTGCTACCCAACCGAGGCCACCATGGACATGATTTCATCCCCAAAACTTGAGCCGGAAAAACTGGAAGGCGACACGCCCACGATGCGTTTGTTTGCCTTGCTGGAAGTGATTGCCGAGAAAGACCAGTTGCTGTCGCTGCAAGCGCTGGTGGAAGAAACGGGCCTGCCCAAGCCCACCCTGCACCGCATGCTGCAACAGCTGGAAAGCGTGGGCGTGCTGCAGCGCGAAAGCGATGGTCGCCACTACAGCACGGGCGTGCGCCTGCGCCGCCTGGCGTCAAACCTGCTGATTAACAACACTTTCCATGGCGCCCGTCGCATGGTCTTGCGCCAGCTGGTCGAGGAAGTGGGCGAAAGCTGCAACCTGACGGCCTTCAGCGGCAGCGAAGTGGTGTACCTGGACCGGGTGGAAACGGCGGCGCCGCTGCGCTTCTACCTGCATCCCGGTTCGAGGGTGCCGGCCCACTGCTCGTCCAGCGGCAAGCTGTTCCTGGCGCAAATGACACCCGTGCAACGGCGCCGCCTGCTGGGCCACATGGAATTGACGCGCTTTACGGACAAGACGGAAACGGACCCCGTCAAGCTGGAACGCGAACTGGAACTGGTGCGCCGCAACGGCTATGCGCTGGACGACGAGGAATTCCTGCCCGGCCTGCTGTGCGTGGCCGTGCTGGTGCCGAATCCGAACGGCCGCTCGAACCTGGCCGTGGCGATCCAGGCGCCCATCATCCGTTTGACGCACGACAAGGCTTTACATTTCTTGCCCGCATTACAACGCGCCGCGCAAGCCCTGGCCGCCATCGAATCGGAAACCATGCCGACGACGGGCGGGGACGACGACGCATTGCAAACCGGTCATTCATAACCGCCGTAGCCCGCCGCTGCGGTTTCACAGGAGAACAAGGTGTCAGATTCACGCCAACATCCCCCCGCCGCCGCAGCGCAAACCTTGCAGTCCGTGCGCAGCCTGTTCCATATCGACAGCGACCTGCTCGTGCCCGTCTTCACGGAGCGCGATGCGCACGTGCCCGACATCGATCCCGCCTACCGCTTCAACCAGGATGTGACCCTGGCCATCCTCGCCGGCTTCAGCCACAACCGCAGGGTGATGGTGCAAGGCTTGCACGGCACGGGCAAGTCCACGCATATCGAGCAGGTAGCGGCGCGCCTGAACTGGCCTTGCGTGCGCGTCAATCTCGACGGCCACATCAGCCGCCTGGACCTGGTGGGCAAGGACGCCATCGTGCTGCGCGAACAGCAGCAGGTGACGGAATTCCAGGAAGGCATCGTGCCCTGGTCATTGCAGCGCCCAGTGGCCCTGATCTTCGATGAATACGACGCGGGCCGCCCCGACGTGATGTTCGTCATCCAGCGCATCCTGGAGCGCGACGGCAAGTTCACCCTGCTCGACCAGAACCGGGTCATCACACCGCATCCCCACTTCCGTTTGTTCGCCACCTCGAATACGGTGGGCCTGGGCAACTTGAACGGCATGTACCACGGCACGCAAGTGCTGAACCACGCGCAGATCGACCGCTGGAACATCGTTGCCACCCTGAACTATTTGCCGCAGGCGGAGGAAACGCAGATCGTGCTGGCGCGTGTCCCGGCCATGAATGACGCGGCGGGCCGCCAGCTGGCAAGCAGCATGGTGGCCGTGGCCAGCCTCACGCGCCATGGTTATGCGGCGGGCGACCTGGCTTGTTTGATGTCGCCACGCACCGTCATCACCTGGGCGGAGAATTGCCAGATCTTCCGCGACCCGGCGCTGGCCTTCCGCCTGTCCTTCCTGAACAAATGCGACGAAGCCGAGCGCCCCATGGTGGCCGAGTATTACCAGCGCTGTTTCAACGAGGAATTGCTGGCGACGGCGCCATGAGCGCCGAAGCAACCGCGCCAGCCCCCTATACGCGCGAGCAGCAGGAAACGGATGAACTGTGCGCGGGCGCCATCCGCGCGCTGAGCGGAATGTCCACTATCCGCTACCGGGGCCGGCGTTTGCACGACGGCCACCGCCCCCTGCCCATCCATGCGGCCCATCTGCAAGCCGCTGCGGCGCTGCAGGATTTGCCCTCGCTGCGCGGCGCAGCCGACAGCGTGGCCCTGCGTTTGCTGCACACGGACGCCGCCCTGCACAAGTCGCTGTGCCCGGCCGAGCCCGTGGCGCGCCTGGTGTTCGAGCTGCTGGAACAGTTAAGAGTGGAAACGCTTGCGCCAGATCAACACGCGGGCGTGGCGCACAACCTGCGCCACCGTTTCACGGCCTGGTCGCATGCGTTTTACGATTCCGGCCTGGCCGAGGGCGCGTCGGGCTTGCTGCTGTACACGGTATTCCAGATGTGCTGGTCGCGCCTGACGGCCCGGCCCGTGCTGGAAAAGACGGAAGATTTTATCGAAGCGACGCGCTGGTCCGTTTCTTCGCAACTGGGCGGCGACATGGCGGGATTGCGCCGCCACCGCCTGGACCAGGCCGCCTTTGCGGGCCATGCGCTGGCCATCGCCCACGCCGTCGATGCCATGCTGAAAGAGGCGCAGGATGACCAGAAAAACACGGCTGAGGACGCGAAAGCGCAGACAGCCTTCAAGCTGCTGCTCGATGTCGACAGCGACAACGAACATGTTCCCGATGCCGCCCCGCTGGGCGAGAGCCGCGCCTTCAGCGACGGCGATGGCGTCTACAAGGCTTACTCCACGGCATATGACCGCGAAGAAAAAGCGGGCGAACTGGTGCGCCGCGCCCTGCTGCTTGAATACCGCGAACGCATGGATGCACGCATCGCCAGCCTGGGCATCAACACGGCCCGCCTGGCGCGGCGTTTTACGCAATTGCTGGCCGTGCCCCAGCGCGACGGCTGGTCGTTCGGCGAAGAAGAAGGCACTATCGACGGGCGCCGCCTGGCGCAGCTGATCAGTTCGCCTTCCGAGCGCAGGCTGTTTCGCAAGGAACAATTCCTGCCCCAGGCCGATTGCCTGGTCAGTTTTCTCGTCGATTGCTCCGGCTCCATGAAGACGCATGCGGAATCGGTGGCCGTGCTGCTCGATATTGTGTTGCGCGCGCTGGACCAGGCCGGCATCAAGACGGAGTTGCTGGGCTTTACGACGGGCGCGTGGAACGGGGGAAGAGTCAAACGCGACTGGATGCGCGCCCGCTCGCCCGCCAACCCGGGCCGTTTGAACGAACTCGTGCACATGGTCTTCAAGGATGGCGACACCAGCTGGCGCCGCGCGCGGCCCGACATCGCGGCCCTGCTGAAGGCGGACCTGTACCGTGAAGGCGTCGATGGCGAAGCCGTGGATTGGGCGTGTCGCCGCATGCTGGCGCGCCCGGAACGGCGGCGCATCCTGCTCGTCGTCTCCGACGGTTGCCCGATGGATACTGCCACGAATCTGGCCAACGACGAGTTTTACCTGGCGCAACATTTGAAGCAAGTGGTGGCGCGCCGCGAAGCGCAGGGCGCCGTGGAAATTTGCGGGCTGGGACTGGGCCTGGACCTGGGCGCCTACTACAGCCGCAGTCTGGCCACCACCCTGCCCGCCTCGCTGAACAATGAGCTGTTCAGCGAAATCGCCCAGCTGCTCGCCGGGCGAAAAAAATAGCGCCCTATGCCAGTGGCAACGTCGGCGCCAGCAACTGCCAGCGATGCGCCTGCAAAAACGCTTGCACGGGCGACGCCTGCCTGCCCGTCAAGCGCGCAAAGTCATCGCTGACCACGTGCATGGCATCGGTGGCCAGCCAGCGCTCGATGCCCGCCAGCATCGTCGCCATCGGCGCCGGCATGCCAGCAGCGATGAAATGCCGCCCGCGCGCCTCCGCATCGAGCGCCACGACCTGGATGGAGCGGCCGAATATCTGGGCGGCGATGGCGGCCAGCGCCGACGCATCGAGGGCGACGGGACCCGTGATATCCAGGATGCGGTTGCCACGGCAGCCATCCGCCAGGGCCGCAGCGGCCGCATGCGCGCAATCCTCGCGCGCCACGCAGGACACATGGCCTTGCCCCATGGCCGTACGCAACTGGCCATCCACGGCGGCAGTGCCCAGTACCACCAGCAGCAAGTCCTGGTAAAACGCATTGCGCAAAATCGTATGGCCGATGCCGCTTTCTTGCAGCAGCGCTTCCGTGGCAAGGTGGTCGTCGTTCAGCAGCGACCTTTTCCCTTCTTCCGGCCGCAGGAACGAGGTGTAAACGATATGGGCCACGCCCGCCTGCCGCGCCGCCGCGATGGCATGGCGGTGCTGCGCCAGGCGCCGTCCCGTGCCATCGATGGCATTCGTGCTGATCAACAGCAGGCGCTCGACGCCGTGGAAGGCGGCGGCCAGGCCCTGCGGCTGGTCGTAGTCGCCGAAACGCACATCGATGCCCTGCTCCTGCCACGCAGCGTGGCGCCCTGGCGTGCGGGTGATGGCCGTGAGTGCCGTGGCCGGATGGCTGGCGCGCTGCCGAATGAGTTCATTGACGACTAGGGTGCCCAGTTGGCCGGAGGCGCCGGCAACGGCGAGATGCAGTGTTTTCATGTTCTTTTCCTTGTGGCGCGCGTGTACGCGCCCCATGCAGGGGCGGCAACGCACGACGATGATGTAAGGGAATCAAAGGCGGCCATGCGGCGGCCCGCCCCCTGCGGGGCGGATCTGCGGCAGGCTTACAGGAAAGAAGGGAAAACAATGATCATGCGCCCAGCATGGCGCGTGGCGTGCGCCCGGTCAAGCGCTTTCGACGGCGCTAGACCGCTGCAGGACTAGCTGACGCAGTAGCGCACGGCATGCGCTTCCATCGGCAGCGGGATTTCCCAGTTCCACAGCATCGATTGCAGCTTCTTGTTGCTCAGCGAGGTGTCGCGCTGGCCATTGCGCCGCAGTAATTCCTTGCGCGGCTGCTCCAGGTACACCAGCTCCACCTGCGCATGGTATTTGTACAGCAGCTTGAGCGTCTTTTCGCGCATCAGTTTTGACAGATGCGTGGCATTCCACACGAACGGTTCGCCCTTGCGCAACAGTTCGCGCGCCCGCTCTTCCGCGTAATCACCCACCTGCCCTTCGTTCTTGCCGTGCTTCAAGCCCAAGGCCGTCCGCGCATCGTCGAAGGACACAACGGGCAGGCGCGGATGGTGCTTGTCCACCCACGTATTCTTGCCCGACGCGGGCAAGCCCGACATGACGATCACGTGCGAGCCTGGCGCCTGGAACAGGGGATAGTCGGGATGCGCCTCGGCGCCACGAAAGTATTTGACGCGCGTATGATCGTCGACAAAGACCCTGCGCTGGCCATAGCAGCCCTCCTCGCGCGCCAGTTCGCGGAACAGCTCGATGGCATCGAGTATGCGCTGCGGGTCCGGGCAGATGCGTCCGCGTATATCGGCCTCGGCCAGCATGGCCAGCAAGCGGATATCGAGCTGCCACGACAGTTCGCGCACGGTAAATTCGGGCGTGACGCCGCGCCGCGATTGTTCCAGCGCAAAGAACGGCACCTGGTGCACATTGATCAGGCGGCAGATTTCCTCGCGCACGGCAAACGGCACGTCGCAATCCCACAGGGCGATGCGCGCATCGAGCGCACCCTTGCGCGAATGGCCGGGCTGGCCGATGGCGCCCGTGACCGGGTCGATCACCGTGGTGCTGCACTTGGCCATGTCGTGCAGCAAGGCGGCCAGGAAGACGATTTCCTGTTCCGCCCGCGTGGCGTGCTGGTAGTCGGGCATGGCCAGCAAGGACTCGATCACCATCATGGTATGCGTCCACACGTCGCCTTCCGCGTGGTAGACGGGGTTTTGCGGCGTCGTTTTCGCAAGTTCCAGCTGCGGAAAAGCAGCCAGGCATGCGCTGAAATCGGGCGACTGGCCCGCCAGCGGCACCAGTTGTTGCAAGGTTTTCCAATTCATTTTGTGCTCCTTGTTGTGTTACCTGAGCTTGCAGCCAGTTCGTCCAGCGACTGGCAGGTGTGCAAGCCCAGACTCTCCCACGTGACGCGTGGCTGCGGCGCGTACAGGTCCACGCCCTCGGCCAGCTGGTTGGGGATCAAGGGCCGCGTGCTGTGGTGCGAACCGCTGTCGAGGATGGTTTGCGTGAAGTCATGCCGCACCAGCTTGTAGCGGGCCAGCACTTGCTCGTCGTCTTCCACTTTCAGGTACAGGCCTTCCGCGTGGTCGGACTTGTCCGTCTGCTTCCAGCACAGGTCCAGCGGCAAGCGCTCACGCGCCACCACGCCTTCGAATGCGTCGCGCCACAGGCGGGACTTGGCCAGCGAATGGCGCAGCAGCTGCCACAGCTGTTTTGGCGACGTGGGCATCTTGCCCGCGTACAGCACGGGCACGGACAGCACAGGCGAGCCGGCCAGCATGGCGTGGCGGCGCGCCGTCGAGAGGAACATTTGCGTACGCCGGCAATACACGTCGAACTCGTTGAAATAGTGGGGCAGCCGGTCGTAAAACACGGAATGCTTGCTGTATGACCATTCGCCAAACAGCACATACTGATCTTCCAGCAGATGCAGCAAGGCGTGTTCATGCGCATGCGCCCACGGTTTGAGCAGCTTGAACTGGCGTTCGCTGCCGCCGCCTGCCAGGTAGTGACCGCGCGACTGCAGCAGCACCTCGCCCGCATCGCTGAACGACACGGCGGAGTTGGCGCCATCGATTTTTTCCTCGATGACGACGTACTGGCCGGCCAGCTTTTTCAGGGGCATCTGGTCGGAAGCGTCGTCGCCGTGCTGCAGGCGCGAGCCTTCCAGGTGCGGCGTGCGCGGGTATTTGAATAAGGGTAAAGATTGTAAAAACATAGCGTCCCACGCCGCGTTCACCGGGGCGTGTCCATACAGGGTCAGGGGAGCTGACGACGTGTTCGGGCGTGGACGATCGAGACGGTTGTCTCGGATACGTGTGCGGAGGAAGCAAAAACAGTGCCGCAGCAATCGGGGGCGTCAACGCGCCGAACGATGCTGCAGAGAGCATTTCGTCAGCGTTAGCAGGTGATGGCGAAGGTGCGAGGCACTTTTGGCTCCAATAAGGAAGAGGTTCGAGAAAGAACGGGGAATATAACGGCAGTTTGCCTATTTT
This sequence comes from Janthinobacterium sp. ROICE36, assembly GCF_002869965.1. Classification (GTDB taxonomy): domain Bacteria; phylum Pseudomonadota; class Gammaproteobacteria; order Burkholderiales; family Burkholderiaceae_D; genus Janthinobacterium. Next base: position 2,135 of record NZ_PEBS01000118.1, on the reverse strand, counting down.
GCAAGCGCCGCACGCTTAGCGCAGCAGCTGCGGCACGGCAGCCGCCATCAGGGAGAGGCCAATCAGGGTCAGCACGGCAAACGCGATGCGACGCATGCCGCGCTGGGCGATCGGTGGCGGGTAGCGCTTGCCAGCCATGGTGGCCAGCACGCCCACGGGCAAGGCCAACATGCACAACAGCAAGACTTTCGCATCCAACTGGCCCTGGCTGCCCGCCATTAGCGAGCGCCCGCCCGCGCTGATGGCGAACAAAAAGATCAGGCTGTAGCGGATGGTCTTTAAACTCATTTCCTGGCGGTAAAACTGATACACGAGCGGTGGCCCCGCCAGCGAAAACAGGCCCGAGAACAGGCCGCCGCACACGCCGCTGATGAAGAAGCTGCGCTTATCGACCGCGCCCGGTCCCGGCAGCGCCTGCAGCACAATGCTGACGCCGCCATACACGATGGCCGCGCCCAGCAACAGTTTCAGGACGGGCGCATACGCCTGGTCCAAATATCCCAATAGCAAGACGCCGGCCGCCATGGCTGGCAGCAAGCCGATGCTGGCCGCGCGGATGGCGCGCCAGTCCAGGTGGTGCAAGGCGCCCGGCAAGGCCACCAAGCAATTCGCCAAAGACAACAAACTGACAAGGGCCGCCAGCGTGGGCACGGGCGCCAGGCCGAGGCCGCTGGCCACGCCCATGACGATCATGCCCAGGCCAAAGCCCGTGACAGTCTGGAAATACGAACCCGCCGCCACCACGCCCAGCAGCGCCAGCACGGGCAAGCTGAACAACTCAGCGTCCACCCTGGGCCTGCACGGACGTGACCGCAATGACGTTGTACACATCCATCGCGCTGCAACCGCGCGACAAATCGTTGGCCGGCTTGTTCAAGCCTTGCAGCAAGGGACCGATGGCGACGGCGCCGCCCATGCGCTCGGCCAATTTATAGCCGATATTGCCCGCGTCCAGGTTCGGGAACACCAGCACATTCGCGCGGCCATTGACGACGGAATCCTTGACCTTGCGCTGGGAAATCTCGGCCACGATGGCCGCATCGAGCTGCACATCGCCATCGATGGCCAGCAGCGGGCGCTGCGCCTTGACCCGGTCCGTGGCCGCATGCACCTTGTCGACGGCTGCGTGGTGGGCGCTGCCGCTGGTGGAAAACGACAGCATGGCCACGCGTGGCTCTTCCATCAGCAAGGCTTGCGCGCTGTCGGCGGCGGCCATGGCGATGTCGGCCAGCTCTTCCGCCTTCGGGTCGACCACCAGGGCGCAGTCGGAAAAGATGAAACCGCCCTTCAGGCTATGGAAAGGTTCGCACAGCATCATCAGGAAAAAGCTCGACACCAGCTTGAAGGCGGGATCGACGCCGATGATCTGGATGGCGCTGCGCACCACGTCGGCCGTCGTGTGCACGGCCCCCGCCACGCAACCGTCGGCGTCGCCCAGGCGTACCATCAGGTTGGCGTAGCACAGCGGATCTTGCACGGCGATCCTGGCCTGCTCCACCGTCATGCCCTTGGCTTGACGCAGCACAAACAATTGCTGGGCATAGTGTTCCGACTCGCTTGAATCTGCCGGGTCGACCAGGCGCACGCAATCGAGCTCCAACGCATGTTCGCGCGCCAGCGCCAGGATGGCGGCCGGCTTGCCGACGATGGTGATATGCGCCAGGCCTTCGCTTGCCGCCCGCGCTGCCGCCTGCAGTACGCGCACATCGTCGCCCTCGCACAAGACGATGTTTTTCGGCACGGCGCGGGCTTGGGCGATGATGCGGTGCAGGGCTTTCATGGGTACTCCAATTCGGTAAAAAAAGTGCCGCAACCACGGAAGCATGAGGCATAGTTCCGGCACATAAAACCCGGCAAGCCGGGGTCATACAAGGATCGAACTGACTGCTTACACGTAGTCTTTATACTTGTCCAGGTGACGGATAGGCTTGCTCAGCGCATCGCGGCGGAAGGGGTCGCCCAGCTCGCGCGTGCACATGATTTCAATGATGGTGGTCTTGCCTTCATGCATCTGCATGGCGATGGCCTTCTTCAAGGCCGGACCCACGTCTTCCAGCTTGTCGACCGTGATGCCTTCGGCGCCCATGGCCCGCGCAATTTCCGCGAAGCTCTGGTTATCGAGCTCGCCGGCGACG
>NZ_PEBS01000117.1 GCF_002869965.1 Janthinobacterium sp. ROICE36 | reverse complement strand
TTGCGATGCCGACGATGTGCTCGCGAACGCCGGATGCAACCGGCAGCGAGGCGGCGCCAGGAGATACCTGGGGTTCGCCTTCCAAATCCCCCCCCCCCCCCCCCCCCCCCCCCCCGCGGCCCCCTTTTGCCCCCCCCCCCCCCCCCTCATCCATGCTGCCGACCGCCGTAAAAAAGCGCAGATTTCGCACAAATAAGCCTTGCTTTTCGAGCCACATTCAACAATAATGCAAATACGAATCATTCTCAACTGAGATAAAGAAAGCCCAACATGCAAAGCTCAAAACCAGCCTTGATCCAGGATGCCGCTACCGCCCACGTCCGTCCTCCCGTCAGCATGGCGCAACCGGCGCGCCGCATCACCAGCGAAGCGCTGCTGCAACAGGGCCGCGAAGTGGAGATTGAGCACAGCGGCAAGATCTATCGCCTGCGCGTCACCCAATTGAACAAGCTGATCCTGACTGCCTGAAGCAGCACGGCAGCCAGTCACCACACTCGCCAGCCAGTCGCGCCCCGTGCGCGCAGCCAGCCAAACTACCGCACAGGAGTGTTTGATGGCGAACGACCGACCTTCCCCGATGTTTCCGTCCCCGCAGGGCCAACAGCCCGAATTGCTGCTGTCGGCCGTGCTGCACCTGATGTCGCACTACCATGCGGGCAGTCCCTGCGAGAAACTGGCGGGCGTCATCGAGCGCCATTTGCAAGTGCTGTCCAGCTCGCCCGACCTGGGCCCCGTGCTGCAAGCGACCTGCCAGCAGCTGTCGCAGCAATGGGCCGCCCTGGTGGCGCTGCACCGGCCTGCGCCGCCCAAGACCACCTTGTTTGAGCGCCTGGCGCACCTGCTGAGCGCCAAGCGCCCTGCCTCGCCCCTGGCGCAATAATTTCTCTTCAACACCCTCACCGCCCAACAGGATATCGCCATGTGTGACAAAGACCAGTCCCTGCCCGTCATCAGCAATTGTTCCAGCGACGGGGCCGAAACGGCCGCGCTCGCTTCGCGCCGCCGGCGGCTGTGGCAACTGTCGCACACCTGTCATTGCCCGCTGGTCGGCGTGGGTTTGCCGCTGGGCTACCTGCGCAAGCTGGTGGGCAAGATGACGGGCGGACGCGTGCTGGCCGACGACTACGAAGTGCACGTGGGCGCCGTGACGGAATGCGGTGCGCGCAACCGCTTGTCCGAAGCCCTGCAAAAGGAATTCGAACGCCGCTACGCCCCCGTGATTCTGCGCTTTCGCGGCGCCAAGACGACGGAACAGGTAGCGCAACTGTGGCGCACGGCCGTCGCCAATGGCGACGTGTCGGGCGCCTTCTGGGCCGGCCTCACGCATCCGCGCTGCGACGCCGAGCTGGAAGAGCAGATGTGCCGCGACTTGCACATGATCCAGCACCAGGCCGGCGCCTGCGTGCGTGCCGACATGGGAAAATTTACGGCCTTGCAGGAAGAAAACGCGCGCCTGACGCACGAACTGGCCAAGCTGCAACAGCGCAGCCAGGCCATGCTGATGGAAAAAACGGGCGAGCTGGAACGCCAGGAAGCCGTGCTGCTGCGCACGCGTGCCGAATCGATCGGCAAGGATAGCGTGATGGATGGCTTGCGCTTTGATCTGGCGCAGCTGCAGGCCGCCATCCCGGCACTGGAATCGCGCACGCGCCTGGTCGAACGCCTGGCGCAAATGGATGAGCGCGAAAAGGAATTGCGCCAGCAAATCACGGAATTGAAGCAGGCCCAGCCACGTCCCACCGCCGCCGTGCCGCCACCGGCGCCCAAGCTGGAAGTGCCGACGGGCGGCAAGCTGAAAATGCCGATCCGCCTGGTCGATCAAAGCGTCTTGTGCGTGGGTGGCCGCAGCGGCAATGTCGCCACCTACCGCGCCCTGATCGAACGCGTGGGCGCGCAGTTCGCCCACCACGACGGCGGCCTGGAAGACAATGCCAACCTGCTCGATTCGAGCCTGGCGGCGGCCGACCTGGTGATTTGCCAGACGGGCTGCATCAGCCACAGCGCCTACTGGCGCGTGAAAGATTATTGCAAGCGCACGGGCAAGCGCTGCGTCTTCATCGACAACCCCAGCATCTCCAGCCTGGCACGCGGCTTGCAGGAAGTGAGCGGAGAAATGGAACCTGCCGTGCTGAACACGGCAGATTAAGACTGGACAGGGCGGCGTGCTTACGCCGCCAGCTCGCGGTCAATGGCTTCGCGCGAGATCGCATCATCGAGCGTGGTGTCGGGCGAGAAATGCCCCACCACCTTGCCATCCTTGCTGATCAAAAACTTCTCGACATTCCACAGCACGTCGCTGGACTGCTCTTGCGTGATGCCGTAGCCGGCCAGCTTGGCGCGAAAATCGCTGCCCGGCTTTTCCTGCGACTGCGGCTGCTCTTGCACCAGGCGCTGGTACAGCGGATGCTGGTCCGGCACCTTGACGACGATTTTTTCAAATAGGGGACCTGCACGCCAAAAGTGCCGCAGTAGCTGTCCAGGCTGGCGGGGTCGCCATTGATGCGGCGCAAGGGAATGTCGTAAATGCTGTCACTCATGATGGCACTCCTCGGAGCAAGCTATCATGATAGCTGTGCGCGCGCGAACGCGCTGGCGATGGAAAACTCAGTAGACGTCGCGCCGGTAGCGCCCTGCGGCCGCCAGCGCGTCCAGTGCGGGCCGGCCCAGCATCTCTTGCAGGGCCTGGTCGACGCCGCCCGCCATGCCGGCCAGGCTGCCGCAGATGTAGATGGCGGCGCCCTGCTCCAGCCACAGCTTGACTTCGTCGGCATTGCCGCGCAGGCGGTCCTGCACGTACGTCCGCTCTGCCTGGTCGCGCGAAAACGCCAGGTCCAGGCGCGGCAGGTCGCCGCTGGCATGCCAGCCTTCAATTTCTTCGCGATAATGGAAATCGTGGGCCGCGTTGCGCTCGCCAAAGATCAGCCAGTTGCGCCGCTGACCCGCCAGCACGCGGCTCTTCAGGTGGCCGCGCAAGCCGGCGATGCCGCTGCCGTTGCCAATCAGAATTAATGGTCGTTGGGCATTGTCTTCCAGGCGAAAGCGTTTGTGCTGGCGCAAACGCAGCTGCACCACGTCGCCCACAGACGCCTGCGCCGTCAGCCAGCCCGAGGCCAGTCCCAGGCTGCCATCGGGATGCGCATGCTGGCGCACCAGCAAGTGCACGCCGCCATCGCGCGGGATCGAGGCGATCGAATATTCACGCGGCTGGGCGCAATCCGCCGGCGCGGCCACCTGCACCAGGTCGCCCGACTGCCAGTCAGGCAAAGCTCCCGCCACGGGCGCCAGTTCCACATGGTAAATGGCGCCGCCGGCGCTGCCAGGATTGAGCTGGCGCCGCTGTATCAGGCGCCAGTCGCCAAAGGCGGGGGCGCTCCAGTCGGGCGCGTCGCTGGTGCCGGCCAGGTGGCTCAGGTGCTGGAACCATTGCTCGATGGCGGCGCTGGCACTGCGGTCGACCTCGATGCGCTGGAACAGGCGCGACGCGCCCTGCGCCGCCAGCCAGGCATCGAGCGCGCGGCCGAAGCCGCAGAAGTGACCGTAGCTGCGGTCGCCCAGGGCCAGCACGGCGTAATGCAATTGCGCTAGCGCCAGCTCGCCCGTCATCAGGCGGCCCATGAAAGCGGCCGCATTGTCGGGCGCATCGCCTTCACCATAGGTGCTGACCAAAAACAAGGCCCGTTCGGCTTGCTGCAAATCAACTGCCGTGACTTCGGCCAGCGCGCACAGGCGCACGGGAATGCCGGCCAATTGCAGGCTGTGCGCCGTTTGCGTGGCCAGTTCCTCGGCATTGCCTGTCTGGCTCGCATACGCCACCAGCCAGGCGGGGCTGTTGGCCAGCGCCGCCTTGGCGGCAGCGGCGGCGCGGCGCCTGGCGCGCGCGCGCAGCCAGGGTGCCAGGCACACGCCCGCATAACTGAGGGACAGGGCGGCCAGCAAGGCCAGCCGCGTCGTATCGTGCGTAAAAATCATGGAGTTAATGGTTCATTCGTCAAGCATGGCCAGCATCTGGCTGCTCAGCGTTTCGTGGTAGCCATCGCCATCGCGCTGCAGAAAACGGGCGGCCAGGCCCTGCTCTTCGGCCAGCGCCATGCCCGCCTGGGCACCCAGCACGGTCAGGGCCGTCGACCAGGCGTCGGCCGCCATGCATTGCTCGTGCACGACGGTGACGCAAGCGAGTTGATTGGCGATCGGCATGCCGCTGCGCGGATCGATGGTGTGTGAGAAACGCACTGTGCCATCCTGGAAGAAACGCCGGTAATCGCCCGAAGTCGCCACGGACAAGCCGTGCAGCGCCAGCAGCATTTCCGGCGGATGCAGTGCATTATCGGCATTATCGGCACTATCGGCGGCGCCATCGACCTGTTCCAGCACCACCCACCACGGCTGGCCGTCCGGCTTGCCGCCGGCGCCGCGCAGCTCGCCGCCCACTTCCACCAGGTAATGATGGATGCCCTGGCTGTCCAGGTAGCGGGCCAGGCGGTCCACGCCGTAGCCCTTGGCCACGGCGGACAAATCGAGTTGCAAGCCACCGGGCTGGCGCGCGCGGCGGGCCGGCAAGTCCAGTTCCAGGCGGCGGCGCTGGCGCTGCGACAGCAGTAGCGCCACCGTCTCGTCTTTCGGCGGCAGAAAACCGGGCTCATCGTAGCGATTGCGGGGACCGAAGCCCCACAGGTTGACGAGCGCCCCTGCGCACGGGTCGTACGCGCCGCCGGACGCTTGCGATACGTGCATGGCAAAGCCCAGCACCTCGCAAAAGGCGGCAGGCAGGCTGTGCCAGCTGCCCGGTTCGGCCCGGTTGTAGCGGCCCAGGTCGGATTCGTCGTTCCAATGGCTCATTTGCGCTACGACCAGGTCCAGCTGTTGCTGCAAGCCCTGCTGTAAATCGGCGCTGCCGGCGCGTCCCGGCATGGCGGACTCCAGCAGGCGCACAGACCAGCTGGTGCCCATCGTCTGGCCGCGCAAGTCCCGGATCGCGGCGCCGGGCGGCGCGACCTGATCGGAAATATGCTGCGGCAACAGGACCCGGCGCATCGGCGAGCTCGTGAATAGGCCGCCGCTTACTGCGGCAGCACTTCCACGGTGGCCGCGTACGTCATGCGGCGCTCGGGCATGACTGGCGGCTGGCCGGCCACGGCCGGAGCGGCCGCTGGCCAGGTGCTGCTCAGGTAATACATGCCTGCCGCTGGCACCGTAAACGTGATCTCGCCCTTGGCATCCGTGCTCTGGCGGATTTCCCCCAGCACGCCACGGTAGCGCACGCCGCCTGGCACCAGGCTGAAGGCCTGGTTGGCCGCCGGCTTGCCGTCGACCAGGAAACGCCACGTGGCTTTCTCGCCCGCGCGCAAGTCATTCGGATGGGTCACCGGCACGAATTCCAGGCCCACGCCAGTCGGCTTGAACACTTCCGTGCTGGTTTCGCCATTGCTGAAGAAGGTTTCCAGGCGGCTGGCCGTGCGCGTGACTTTCAGCTCTTGCGCATCGGCCGGCATGTCTTTCTTGAAAGTTTCCTCGTTGCCGCGGAAACGTTTCTGCTCGCCATTTTGCTTGTAGCTGGCCATCACGTTTTGCGACACGATGGCCGCCTTATACGTGCCCGGCTTTTCCATTTTCACATCGAAGACGCTGCGCAAGCGACCCGTGACGGTATTCGCGGGAACCACTTTCGCGCCATCCGGGCCGATCACTTGCAGCGCGTCCAGGCGCAACGGCTGGTGGTCGATCTCGAACAGGCCGTCGGAGACGGCGGCGTCCACCGTGACCCAGGCGTCCTTGCTTTCCACCATCGTGCTCGATGGCACCATCCAGCCCCGATGGGCGTGGGCATTCATGGCCAGGCCGGCCAGGGCCAGGACGATCAGCGGCTTATTGAATTGCTTGAACATGATGGGTGCGCCTTATGGTTTGAGTTGGACGACGACATTACCGAGTTCTTCCTTGCCTTTGCCAGGAACGGACTGCGCCGATTTCAGCGGCCACTGGAATGGCACGCGCACCAGTTCGCGTCCGCCCGCTTCGCGCGCCGCTTCCACCACCACCTGGTATTCGCCGGCCGGCAGCTTGTCGAGCAAGGCCTTGGCGCCCGGGAAAGTCAGGCTATGTTCGCCTGGCGCGCGCGTGGCGCCGCTGACGCCGTCAACGGGCATGGCCAGGTCGCGGCCGCTCTTGCGCCACCATTGGCGCATGTCCTTCAGCCACTTCTCGCCTGCCTTGTCTTTCTTTTTCACGTCATACAGCACCGTCAGGTTGCCGACAACCTTTTGATCGGCCGTTTCCAGCCAGGCCGCCACGTAGGGACGGTGATATTCCGCCACGTTCAGTTGCGGGATTTCAAGCTTGAGGGCCAGGTCGGCCGCCATCGCCGAAGTGCCGATCAGGGGAAGGCCAAGCGCCAGGGAGTAGCGTAATTTCATGGTGTGCCTGTAAAAAGGAAAAATAAAAACGATCAGTGGATAAACAGCAAGGCGATCGCGCAGGGTATCAAGATACCGAGGCCAACCATCGGCCAGGTAAATGGCCGGTTGGCCGCGTGGAACTTCAAAATCAATACACCCGTCAGGCAAAACACGATGCAGACGCCGGCAAAAATATCGATGAACCAGTTCCAGGCCACGCCCGTGTTGCGGCCCTTGTGTACATCGTTGAGCCAGGACACCCAGCCCCGGTCCGTCAATTCATATTCGGCGGCGCCATCTTCCAGGCCGATGCGCACCCAGGCGTCACCTCCCGCCTTGGGCAGCGGCAAATACACTTCCTCGACGCTCCATTCGGCGGGACGCCCGCCCGCATTGAGCGACCATTGCTGCTTCAGCCAGGTCTCGGCGGCGGCCGGCATGGGCGCGTTGGCGCCATCATGCCGGGCGGCATACGCGGCCAGTTCGGTGACCAATAAGGCCGGCAACTGCGCCTTCTGACGCGTGATCGATGGCTTGGCTTCGATCTGGCTGGCGTGGTTCAGGGTGATGCCGGTAATGGCGAACAAAAACATGCCGAGCAGGCAAAGTGCCGAGCTGATCCAGTGCCATTGATGCAAGTTCTTCAGCCATACTGCGCGGCTGGCGTTGTTCTTGGCCTTGTCTGCGGCGCCCGCCTTAGCCATCGAGGGCTCCCGGCAAGGAGCGAGCCAGGTGGCGCGACAAGTCAGTGTGCTTCATTCCCATCCTTCAATCAAAGTTCATGCCCATAGCTTCAAACAAATGATAATGATTATCATTTATTAAGTCAATACATGGCCGCCCTGCCGGGCCAGCGTTTTGTAACAGCTTTGAAACAAAGCACGCCCACTACGTAAGCTGCCGTACAGAGCCGCATGCCGCGCCCGCCTATGCTGTTGTTCAGGACAACCATCAAAGGGAGCACCCCATGCAAGCGTATTCCAGCGAACAACTGGCCAGCATCGCGGCCAAGATCAAGGACGTCAAATTCGGCATGCTGACCACCAGCGACGACATGCGCACCCTCACCAGCCGGCCCCTGACGCAGCAGCAGGTCGACAACGCAGGGCAAATCTGGTTTTTTGTCTCGGACGAGGCCGCCTACACGCGCGATTTGCTGAACAATCCGCAAGTCAATGTCAGCTTTGTCGACACGGGCGACAGCCTGTATGTGTCCGTCTGCGGCCATGCGCAGCTGTTGAAAGACCGCGCCAAGGCGGAAGAACTGTGGAATCCCCTGATGAAAGCCTGGTTCCCGGGCGGGCTCGACGATCCGAAGCTGTCGCTGATCAAGGTGACGATACAGTCGGCCGAATACTGGGATAGCAGCGCCAGCAAGATGATGCAATTCTATGAAATGGCCAAGGCCGCGATCACGGGCGAGCCACCGAAAGACCTGGGTGAACACGGCCGGGTCGATCTGTAGCAAGCCTGCCACATTTTACCCGGGTGTGATTGATTGTTATTGATTTTTAATTTTACCCGGGTAAAATTGCGTGCATCGTCACTCATTGGAGGCAAGACATGCACGCACCCGCCCGACTCACCGCCTTTGCGGGCCCACACAAAGTTGCCGCCGGCACATTGCATGCGGTGGCGCAAACACTGAAGGAATTGGTGACGCGCGATCCCGGGGCACAAATTCTGATCTTCGACGACACGAACGGCAACCAGGTCGACCTGAACCTGCACGGCAGCCTGGCCGACGTGCTGCAGCGCCTGCCACGCGAGGCCGCGCCGGCGCCGGCGCCGCAGGAAGACATGCCCCCGCCCGCCCGCACGCCGGGCCGCCCGAAGCTGGGCGTGGTGGCGCGCGAAATCACCCTGCTGCCGCGTCACTGGGAATGGCTGGCGACGCAGCCGGGCGGCGCCTCCGTGGCCTTGCGCAAACTAGTGGAGCACGCACAGCGCGACAACAAGGCGCACGACGAGCAGCGCCAGGCGCGCGAAGCGGCCTATACAGTCATGAACGCGCTGGCGGGCGATGCGCCCGGCTTCGAGGAAGCCAGCCGCGCCCTGTTCGCCGGCAAGCAGCCAGCGTTCCTTTCGTGCGTACAGGAATGGCCAGCCGACATGCGCGAATACGTCTTGCAGCTGGCCCAGCGGGGATGGTCAGGGAGTGAAGAAAGATAGGTGATCCCTTCAGACTCCCGTGCTGCCCGTGGTATCGGGTGCATCGTCGGCGCTCTGCCGGCTCTGCCCGGGCGAGCCGGACTGATGATGGGGCAAGCGGTCGGCGCGCCGCACTTCGCCGATGGAAAACAGATCGTCGCCAATATCGAGTCCTTGCTCGCTATCGACCAGCACAAAGCTCTCGGCCGACTCTGCCGTGCTTTGCTTGCTGCCTGCCGTGGACGGCGTGCCGCCCTGGCTATTGCCGGGCTGCGGCGTTGTGGAGTTGCCCATCATCTTCTCCTGATCGTGAGTGCGAGTTGATTGCACATGGACTGCGAACTGGCCGTGACCGGCGCAGCTATTTCATCATAGTCCATGCCTGCTGCAATGCATCAAAATATTGCGGCGGGCAGAAAAGTGCCGCGACTGGCCAGCGGCAATGCGCGACTCCCGCCGACCAGACTTGCCTTGCTACCGCTACCGCTTACTTGTTGCGCGAACCGGACGAGCCCGCCCCTGAACCAGGGCCGCCGCTTTGCTTGTTGCCACTGTCGCGGTTGCCATCCTGCTTCATGCCGGGATTCTCAGGCGCACCGCTGGGGCTGGCAGCACTTTGCCGGCTGGCATCGTTTTTGTGGCTTTGGCTGCCTGCGCGACGCGCTTCTTCCGATGTGAATTCATGGGCCGTGCCCTTTTCATGCGCGGCACGTCCGCCTTCGCTGGCGATTTCGCGCTGCTGGGCAGGGTCCATGGAAGCGAAGCCACGCTTGCTGGTATCGCTTTGCTTGTTGCCGCCGCTGCTGCTACTGCTGCTACCGGCTTTACTACCTTGCTGTTTATTGTCGCTCGATGTGGCCATGATGATCTCCTTGATCGATGAATCAGAGTAACTGTTCAGCATGAGCAGTGTTTCAAAAAACAGTTGTAAACCTTTTCAAACCGGCTCATCATGCTGTCATGGCAAAAAAACGTACCCCTCCCGATCTCTCCGCCCTGACGCGCGGTGAGCTTGA
>NZ_PEBS01000116.1 GCF_002869965.1 Janthinobacterium sp. ROICE36 | reverse complement strand
TATATTATGGCCCATAATCAGAATCCGAAGCCGTTTGTATGGACCGCCAAGGCTAACGACATCCTGCAAAAAGTGATCCGTGCCAATCGGAGGCTTAGTTCAAAGAATAACGAAGCACTACACTAGCACTGTGGTCCCTTTGTAGAATACCTGACGGTTGAATGTTGAAAGATAGCAAAAATGATAGCGCAGTGTCGTCCTGCTCAGTCGGCGTGCAGCTTGTGATGCATGCGCCGCAGCCCCAGCCAGACACCGGCCGCCACGAAGGGCACCAGCGCGCCGACGAGGATTTCCGGATTCACAGGCAGCCCCATCACCTTGGCCGCCTTGCCCGTGTAGCTGAACAGGCCGATCACGTAATACGAAATGGCCGCCACGGAAAGTCCTTCCACCGCCTGTTGCAAGCGCAGTTGCTGCGCCGCACGGGCGTTCATCGATTGCAGGATTTGCCGGTTTTGCAATTCCTGCACGATGCCCACGCGCGTGCGCAGCAAGTCATTCGTGTTGGCAATGCGCTGTGCCATCGCTTCCTGGCGGCTGGCCATCGCTGCGCAGGTATTCATGGCGGGCGTCAAACGGCGGTCCATGAATTCCTCGACCGTGGGTATGCCTTCGATGCGCACTTCGCGCAACTCCTCGATGCGCGCCTTGACCAGGCCCATGTAGGCTTTCGAGGCGGAGAAACGGTAGCTATTGTCGAGCGACAATTTTTCAATGCGGGCCGCCAGGCGCGTGATGCGGTCAAGCAAGGCTTGCTCGGCAACGCCCTCGTCGGCCTTGGTCAGGCCCGGCGCGTCATCCGTGTCGACCATGGCGGCGGCCAGGGTCGCCAATTCATTCTCGATGGCATTGAGCGACGGCGCCGCCTGCATGGCGTAGGGCAAGCCCAGCAAGGCCATCATGCGATAGGTTTCGATTTCCAGCACGCGCTGCACCAAACGGCCCGACTGTTGCGAGCGCATGCCCGCATCGCGGATGACGAAACGGCTGAAACCGTCGGACTGGATGGTGAAGTCCGTCCACAATTCGCCGCCCTGCAACACCTTGCTGCCGGCCAGGGTATTGCCCTCGAACACGCGCGACAAGCCCTGCATGAAGATCTCGGCCGGTTCGGTCGCCTGCTCCAGCACCACGTGGGCGGCCACCATCAGCTTGCCCTTCAAGCCCGCCAGCCATTGCTGCGGCAACTGTTCCAAAGGCATGCGCTCGAACGCCTGTTCCAGGAGCAAGGCAGCGGCCGGGCGCTCGGCAAAGGTAAACGTGGCAAATTCCGTATGGCATTCCCATTTCAGGCGGAAGCGGCTAAAGTCGTAATAGAAATACTTGGCTTCGGCAGCCGGGGGCGTGACGCCGAAATGCGTGCACAGGGCCGCCAACGTAGCGTGCTGGGCCGCCATATTCGACGCACCGGGTGCCGCGCTGTCATCCTTGTAGACGGCCAGGTGGGTGATCAGCTCGGGGGCATCGAGCTGCAAAAACGGCCGCGAGTGGATTTCCGCAGCCAGCGGCACGCGCAAGGCGTGGTTCAAACTGGAGTTAATCAAGTGCATGATAGCCAAAGGTAAAGTTGCAAAACTGCTTAGACCCGCGTCGCCGGCAGCGTGGGTCTGATTGTCACAGTGTAACAAAGCAGAATGCATGCCATCCTTTTCCAGCGCCCATCATGTTGTTTTAATAATCCCAGTTACACCCTGCTCCGCCCCGTGCCGGCTGCCCAGCCACCAGAAAGTGGCGGCCAGCACGACGGCAGAGGCCTGTCCCAGCGCCAGCTTGTATGCGCTGTCGAACAGCAAGGGTGCGACAAAACCGGACACCAGCGCAAACACCAGCATTTGCACGAAGTTTTGCAAGGACGCCGCCAGGCCCCGCATCTGCGGAAAAATATCCAGCGTGGACATGGTCATGCCCGGCAAGGCCAGCGACATGCCGAAAGCGTACAGCATCACGGGCACGACGGCAAACGGGATGCTGGCCGCGAACCAGTGGTTATAGGCAATGTTAATCGCCCCCGTGGCCGCCATGGCCAGCAAGCCCCAGCGCACCAGCACGGTGCTTTTCACCGCATGCGCGAGCTTGCCCGATAGCGCCGAGCCGCCCACCAGGCCGGCCACCATGGGGATGAACATCCAGCCGAAGGCCGTTTCCGGCAGGCGCAGCAATTCCAGGATGAAATGCGGGGCCGATGCGATGTACAGGGCGAAGCCGCCAAAGGCGAAGGCCACGGCCAGCGAACGCAGCAGGAATGCCCGGTGGCGCAAGGCCAGCCAGTAATTGCGCGCAATGTTGCCTGGGTGGAAAGGCTGGCGTTGCTCGGCAGATAAACTTTCCGGCAAGCCTTTCAGGCAAGCCAGCAATAGCAACACGGTGACGGAAAACGTGAACACGAACGTCGATTGCCAGCCATACGCCACGTGCAGCCAGCCGCCGATGATGGGGGCGATGGCGGGCGCGATGCCAAACACCATCATGATATTGGCCAGCATCTTTTGCGCAGCCGCACCCGACAGGGTGTCGCGCACGATGGCTTGCCCGATCACCCTGCCCGCTCCCGCCGAGGCGCCTTGCATGCCGCGGAAGAACAGCAGCCAGCCAAAGCTGGGCGCAAAGGCGGCGCCGATGGAGCCCACGGCAAAGATCAGCAGGGAGGCGAGAATCACGGGACGGCGGCCAAAGGAGTCGGACAAGGTGCCGTAGAACAAGGTCATGAAGGCGTAGGCGGCCAGGTAGACGCTCAAGGTCTGCTGCACCAGCACGCTGCTGACGTCGAAATGCATGCCGATCGCGGGAAACGATGGCAAGAAGGTATCGGTGGCGAAAGGGCCCAGCATGGCCAGGCCGGCCAGCACCAGGGTCAGCTTACGGGCCTTCATGCACCCGCCTGTACAGCGTATTGACAGCGCATGCCGTCGAGGGCCGCCAGCGAGAACGCGGCGACATGCTGAGCGATACCGGCGATACCCGCCTCGTCATAGGTCATTTCCGGCACCACCAGTTCATGCACGATGCGAGAACGGGCATAAAACACGGCTTGGCCGATCACGCTGAACACGCATTTCTGCACCACGTCTGCCGGCATGGCAGGCCCCACCACGCCACGGATCAAGCCCGTGAACAGGGCATGCTGCGGGTGCACATTGCGTTCGGCCAGCTTGTGGATGGCGGCCGTCGGTTCGATCAGTTCGCGCGCTACCAGACGGCTGAACAGCGATGCCGAACCCGAGCGCAGCATATCGGACACCAGCGCCTCTATGGCCAGGCGCAACTGTTCCATGGGCGGCAGCTGTGCCTGCGCGCTGGCGGCAGCCACGTCGGCGGCCGAGGCGCGCGCCAGCGCGCGCGCATGGTCGAAGGCAGCCAGGTGCAGCTCTTCCTTGCTATGAAAATAATAATTGACCATCGCCACGTTGACCCTGGCCGCCTCGCATATCTTGCGCACGGAGGTGCCCTTGTAGCCCTCCTCGGCAAACAGTTCAGCCGCCACTTGCAGGATGCGCGCGCGCGCCGGTTCGCTTTCTTGCTGTTCCATCATGCCAATCCCATTATTTAAACAACCGTTTAATATTCCCCAGCATTGTATCAAACAGCCGTTTAACTTTCAAATGGGCGCAAAAAAGCCCGGCGGACCGGGCTTCACAGCGGCGTTGCGGCAGACTTAGTGTTTCATCGCCGGCATCGAACTCGCGCCCAGCGGACGGGCCACGGCATTGACTTCGATGGTTTCGCGGCGCTTGTCCTCGCCTTCCAGCACCAGGGTCAGCGGGATCTTGTCGCCCGCCTTCACTTGCCCTTTCAGGTCCAGCAGCATCACGTGGTAGCCGCCCGGTTTCAGCTCGACGGCTTTGCCTGCTGGCAAGGCGATTTCCTTGACCTGGCGCATGCGCATCATATTGTCCGCCATGCTCATTTCATGGATTTCCGCCACGCCGGCCACGGGTGAGCGCACTTCCAGCAGGCGCATGGCTTTCGGCGCCGTGATCTGCATGAAGGCGCCCGTGGCTTTTTGCTGGGGCACGGTGGCACGCACCCACGGGTCGGAAATTTGCACGCTGCTTTGTGCGATGGCGGAGAAGGACAGCACGGTCAGGGCCGTGGCCAGCAGGGTTTTCAGATGGGTCATGATTATTTCCTCGGTGTTGTTATAAGGTGTATTTCGATTTCATCAGGGTCTTGATGTCTTGCACGCATTCATCGCCCGTCAACTGATGCTTCAATCCCAGGCGCATGCGCCCCTCGGTATCGAGCACATAGCTGATGGCCGTGTGGTCCATCGTGTATGAGCTGCCGCTGGGCGCGCGGCGGTAGAAGACCTTGTAGTTGAAGGCCGTCTGCGCCGTCGCCTGCGGGTCCGTGCGCAAGCCCAGGAAACT
The DNA here is from genome assembly GCF_002869965.1 of Janthinobacterium sp. ROICE36. Lineage (GTDB taxonomy): Bacteria > Pseudomonadota > Gammaproteobacteria > Burkholderiales > Burkholderiaceae_D > Janthinobacterium. The sequence continues at coordinate 5,606 of NZ_PEBS01000116.1, read as the reverse complement.
GGGATCGAAGGCGCGCATGTACTCGCCCAGCAACTCGGGCGTGTCGCGCTCGGGGTCGATGCTGATGAAGATCACTTGCAGTTTACCCCCATCGGCGCCCAGTTTCTGGCGGATTTCCAGCGCGCGCGACAGTGCTGTCGGACAGACGTCCGGACATTGCGTGAAGCCAAAGAAGACCATCACATACTTGCCCTTGAAATCGGCCAGGGTGTAGACCTTGCCGTCGGGGCCGCTCAACTTGAAGTCGGGCTTGTAATCGCCCCCCGTCAAGTCCAGACCGTTGTAATGGGGTTTCGGTGCTTGTTCGCAAGCGGCAAGCGTGAGCAATCCCGCCGTGCCGGCGAGAAGGAAAAGACGACGTTTCATGGTAATTCCAGCCCGATGGGCGTAGTTGATACAAGTTAGGATGTAGAAGGCGTGACTGGTGCGTTCAGGCAGCCAAAGGGGGGCCGCGCGGGCTGGCGCCCAGCCACGCAAACTGGGGGCGCGGCGCCTGGTAAAACAATGGCGGATAGTGGTCGTGGCCCGTGATGACAGCCAGCGGCGAGGACGACGATGGCGGCAAGCCCACGCTGCCCGCGTGGCTCATGCAGAACGGGCAATGCTCGATGTGGTGCAGTACGGAATCGGTGGTGGATTTGACGGCTGGCGCCAGGTCGGCTTGCATATAGACGGCGCCGCTGGCCGAGCAGATCTCGACGGCAGCGCTGTTCGCGTTAGCGTGCAGCGAGGCAAACGCATACGACAGAGATGGCGACAGCGCATTGAGCAGTATCGCCAGGCAGGCGAACCACAGATGCCACTGTTTGCGCTTCAATAATGATCCCATGGCACAGATTATAACGGAGTCTGGCTATCCGGGCGCCTGGCCGCGCAGGAACAGACTGGGGCGCACGCCGGCCACGTCCACGCAGGCGTCGCAAAACGCGGGGATCGAGGCAAAGCCGGAGCCGGCCGCCACTTGCGCCAGGTCGCGCTCGCCGTCATCGCCATCGGCGCCCGCTTGCGCCGCCGTGTGCAGCGCGTGCGCCAAACGTTGTTCGCGCACCAGGCTGAGCAAGGCCTCGCCCTCGGCAAACAGGCGCGCCCTGGCCTTGTGCGGCGTCACTTGCCACAGGGTCGCCAGGCGCGCCGCCGTCCATTTGCCTTGCGGCGTATCAAAGATGTGCTGCGCCAGCGCCTGGCTCCAGCGTTTGCCGCCGCCATGGCCTGCCTGCGCATCGTCCTCTTCCAGCGCCAGGGTGAACACGGCCGGCTTGCCCCGCCCTGGCATCACGTCGCAGGCGAAGCGCAAAAAAGCGGGCACGACAAAACTATCGCCGCTGCCCAGTTTCTTGGTGGTGATTTCATTATGCAAAGTCACAAAACCCTGGCGCACGGTGACGCGCAGCCTGAGCGGAAAGCGCAAGCCCAGCAAGTGCAAAGGATGATCGGAAACGAGGGCCATGCGTCAGGTCTAGGTGGTGAGCGAGGAGCCAGCATGCCACACATTGCGCCTACAGTCTGTCATCACAGCGACGCCACGCCATAGCGGCGCAAGCCATCGAGGTCGACCACGCGGATGGATTGGTAGGCAATGCTGATCAGTTTCAATTCTGCCAGGCGGCCCAAGGCCAGGTTCACCCGCTGGCGCGAAACGCCGGTCAGCAAGCCGATTTCCTCCTGCGACAGCTCAAGCACGCTGGAGGTGCGCGGGTATAACATGGGATGGAATAGCTGCGCAATGGCTTGCGCCACTTGCGCGTCGACGGCCAGCAGGCGCTGGTTCTGGATGGTGGCGATGAATTGCCCCATGCGCTCGTTCAATTGGCGGATGACGTAGGCGTTGAAGGAGAGACTCTCGGCCAGCAGCAGATGAAACAGGTCCACCGGTACCAGGATGATGTTCGCGGCGCGCACGGCCACCACGTCGTAGCGGCGCAGTTCGCGCTTGAGCACGCTGCCTTCGCCGCACCAGCCGCCCGCCGGCACGCCGGAAAACGTGGCGCCGCGCCCATCGGCGTTGTAGACAGCCAGCTTGATCAGGCCCGTGTGCACGCCGATCCAGTGCGCCGACGCTTCGCCGCGTCGCGTGATGAAGGCGCCCGCCTCGTAATGCCGGAGCACGCTGCCGTCGCGCAACAGGGCCTGATGCCGGGCATCGAGGGCAGTGAACCAGTCGTGGCTATCGAGTTCGGGCACCGCACGGTCTACACTATCGTTGCTATCCATTCCATCCTTCAAACCTGTCACTAAGATGACAGTGATTTTCACGCGCCGGTGCTATGCTAGCCGGTATCAATCCCGAAACAGGGAGCTACACAATTCCAGCACCAATATTATTTACCAGGAGACAAGCATGACTGCTGATTTCAACACCGGCCTCGGCAAAAACAGCGCCAACTACGCCGCCCTCACCCCGCTCGACTATATCGCCAGGGCCGCCGCAGTATATGGCAATCGCCTGGCAATTGCACATGGCGCCGTGCGGCAGACGTGGCGCGAAACGTATGCGCGCACGCGCCGCCTGGCCTCGGGCTTGATCAAACTGGGCGTGAGCACGGGCGACACGGTGGCCGTGATGCTGCCGAACACCCCCGCCATGGTGGAAGCGAGCTTTGGCGTACCCATGGCCGGCGCCGTCCTCAACGCCTTGAATATCCGCCTCGACCTGGCCTCGCTAACCTTCATGTTGCGCCACGGCCAGGCAAAGGTCTTGCTGGCCGACACGGAATTTGCCGAACTGGCGCGCCAGATGGCGGCGCAGATTCCCGGCTTGCGCGTGATCCAGGTGAATGACGTGCTGGGACCGGAAGTCGACGCTTTTTCCGACCTCGACTATGAAGCCTTGCTGGCCAGCGGCGACCCCGATTACGACTGGCAGCCGCCGACGGACGAGTGGGATGCCATCGCCCTCAACTACACGTCCGGCACCACGGGCGACCCGAAAGGCGTGGTCTACCACCACCGCGGCGCGGCCTTGAATGCCCTGTCGAACATCCTGGAATGGGACATGCCCAAGCATGCCGTCTATCTGTGGACCTTGCCCATGTTCCACTGCAATGGCTGGTGCTTCCCGTGGACCATTGCCGCGCGTGCCGGCGTCAATGTGTGCCTGCGCAAGTTCGAACCGAAACTCGTGTTCGACCTGATGCGCGAATTGCGCATCACCCACTATTGCGCGGCTCCCATCGTGCATGCGGCCCTGGCCAACGCGCCCGCCAGCTGGCGCGAAGGAATCGACTGGACCGTGCGCGGCATGGTGGCCGGCGCACCGCCGCCAGCGGCCATGGTGGCAAAGATCGAAGCCATGGGCTTTGACTTGATCCACTCGTATGGCTTGACGGAAGTGTACGGCCCCGCCGCCATCTGCGCCGAGCAGGATGAGTGGGCAGCGTTGACGCAAGAAGAACGTGCCGTGTTGAAATCGCGCCAGGGCGTGCGCTACCACTTGCAAAGCGCCGTGGCCGTGATCGACCCTGAAACCATGCAGCCGGTGGCGGCCGACGGCGAACAGATCGGCGAGATCATGTTCCGCGGTAACATCTGCATGAAGGGTTATTTAAAAAATGAACGGGCGACGCAGGAAGCGTTTGCCGGCGGCTGGTTCCACACGGGCGACCTGGGCGTGATGTATCCGGACGGCTATATCAAGCTGAAGGACCGCAGCAAGGACATCATCATTTCCGGTGGCGAGAATATTTCCAGCGTGGAAGTCGAAGACGCCTTGTACCACCACCCGCAAGTGCTGGCCGCCGCCGTCATCGCCCAGCCGGACGAGAAATGGGGAGAAACGCCATGCGCCTTCGTCGAACTGCGCGAGGGTGGCACGGTGACGGAAGCGGAATTGATCGCCTTCTGCAAGAACAACCTGGCCGGCTTCAAGGTGCCGAAAGCCATTTATTTCGGCCCCCTGCCACGCACGTCGACGGGCAAGATCCAGAAGTTCGAATTGCGCAAACGCATGCAGTCGGACAAGGCCATCGACGTCTAAGGCTAGACCTGTCAGTCGCGCTTGCCCGGTAGCCACGCCGGCTGCACCACTACCAGGCGCGACAAGCTGGCGATGCTGGCCACAGCGGCGAACCCTGCCGCCAGGCACAGCGCATACGTCGTGCCTTTGGCGGCGGAAACGGTGAAGCAGTAGGCCACCAGCGCAGCGCCCGTGGCTTGCCCGATCAGGCGCGAAGTGGCCACCACGCCGCTCGCGCCACCGGCCCGTTCGGGCGGCGCGCTGCCCATGATGGCTTTCAAATTGGGCGCCTGGAAAAAACCGAAACCGATGCCGCACAAGGCCATGCGCCAGCCGATATCGAAGGCGCTGGGGTGGGCCGGTATCCAGATCAAGGTCAGCAAGCCGCCAGCCAGCGCCGCCAGGCCGATGCCGCCCAGCAGGCCCGGTGAATAGCGGTCGCTCAAGCGCCCGGCCACGGGCGCCATCACGGCCACCAGCACGGCCCACGGCGTCATCAGGAATCCCGTCTCGACGGGCGAACGGCCCAGCGTCACTTCAAAATAGAAGGGCAGCGAGACGAACGCCAGGCCTTGCGCGGCAAACGTGCAGATGGCCGTCAGCGACGACAGCAAAAACAGGGGGCGGCGAAACAGATCGATGGGCAGCAGGGGCGCCACGTGCCCTGCCTGGCGGCGCAGCAGCAAGACAAAGAACACGGCCACGGCCAGCAGTTCCGCCAGCAGGGTCGACCAGGATGCATGATGGGCCGCGTCGCCGAACAGCAAGATCAGCAAGCCGAAGGCGCCCACATTATACGGCGCCGTGCGCGCATCGAGCGTGTGGCCGGAGAGTTTGGTGGCCGGCAGCATGCGGCTGGCCAGGAAAAAGCCGGCCACGCCCAGCGGCACATTGATGGCGAACAGCCACGGCCACGAGGCCGTCGCCAGGATCAGCGAAGCGGCCGTAGGCCCGATGGCGAACGCGACGGCCACCACCAGCGCATTGTTACCGAAGGCGCGTCCCAGCAAGTGTTTGGGGTACAGAGCGCGCAGCAGTGCCGTGTTGACGCTCATCATGGCGCTGGCGCCGACGCCTTGAAACAGCCTGGCCACTACCAGCGACGGCAAGGATCAGGCCAGCGCGCAGGCGAGCGAGGCCACAGTAAATAAAAACATGCCGGAGATAAACACGCGCCGGTAGCCGGCGATTTCACCGAGGGCGGAAAACGGCAGCAGGGTCGCCACCATGGCCAGCTGGTACACGTTGACGATCCAGACGGAGGCGGCCGGCGTCGTGTGCAGTTCGCTGGCGATGGCCGGCAAAGCCGTGTTGGCAATCGCCGTATCGAGCGATGCCATGCCCACGCCGATGGCCAGCGCCAGCATGGCCCATAAACGGGCGCCGGGCGGCAAGCCGTCCTCGCCCACCATGACGGCTTGCGTTTGCCGCTGCATAAACTGCTGCATAAATACACTACCTGTTCATCTTGCTGATCCGGGAAATACACTAGTGTACTGCTTGCGAAATGGTTGCACTATTTAAAGACTGCGCTATCATCTACATATTGAGTTTGAGATGAGGTGAGCAATGCTGACTGCGGCGCCGATTATATTGAGCGAGGAAGACCGTGCCGAACTGGAACGAAGGGTCCGGTCGCAAACCATCGATACAC
>NZ_PEBS01000115.1 GCF_002869965.1 Janthinobacterium sp. ROICE36 | reverse complement strand
CTTGCCCGTCGAGACCGGCCAATAGCGTGCCGGCCAGACCGTCGGACAGATTGCTCTGGTTGCGCAGTTGCACCTGGCCATACTGCCCCGGCAGCACGCTGATTTGCACCACGCCATCGTGGATGTCTTGCGCGGGCAGATACGCTTGCGCGAGGAAATAACCACGGTTCTGGTAATAGCTGGCAATTTTTGACGCCATGGCGCGTAGCTCGCCCAGGGTCAGCTCGCTGCCCGGCACGAAACCTGTGCTGGCGACCAGCTCGCTCTCGGTAAACACGGGCGGCGCCGTCACCTTCAAGCGCTGCACCGTGATGCGCGTGGTATCGCCCAGCGTGGTGGCCGGCACATTGCCTTGCTGCACGCGGATGGCCGGCGGCGCTTTCGGCAACTGGGGCGCGACGGGAATCTGCTGCAACTGGCTGCCGGCGCTGGGGGGATCGACGGCATAGGCGGACTGGATCACCAGCAGCAGGGTCAGGGGAAGTAATTTGGTGTTCAAGGTCATCCTTTCTGGCGGTGCGCCCGCGCCAGACACACCGCTTCCGGCTGCACCAACGGGGGAATACAAATGCTGAAGCGGGCGTATTTTTTTGATATCAATGTTAAATTCGATGGCAACTAAAAAATCAAGTTCCGCTCAGCAACATTGATCCATTCTAGTCCCTTGCCAGGCGTGAAAATGCCTATCTGATGACCTCATTCACCAAATCGGTGCACTCCCAATTGCGATAGTCTTAAAATACAAAAAAACCCATGAAAATGCGCTTTTCAACTAAAAAACGTTGTCCTTGCACAACAATATTGACACACTATCACTATCGGCATGCTATTTCTCGCATGCAACACTTCTGGAAAATGCGCAGAATATGAGTATTATCGCCACATAAAACAATGTTATTTTTTTTCCATACCTGGATACGGTTTCCATGACACACTTTCTTTTGTACCTTGGTATGTAACATACTTGCAAAAATAAAATTCAATATATAAATATTGATATGGATAAATTGTTTTCTGACGATGGGGGACGGGGACGGGAGGCTGCTTGAACTTCCGCGAGGTATATCGGCGTGACAAGCCTCCAACATATCAGCCGGGGGCTGACGTGCGGGAGGCCTGTGGAGAGGAAGACGGGAGGAAATGCGTTACCGTGCTGAACTGGCCAAGCACTACCTGGACAGCACGTATTTCGCCAGTGTCGCCGCATCGGCGACACTGAGCTGGCTGAAGGGCGGCATGGGCACGGGACCCCATTTGCCGGCGCCCCCGCGGCGGATGTTCGCCGCCACGGCCGCGACGCTATCCTTGCCCTTGTATCTGGCTGCCACCTCGGTAAAACCCGGACCGACCACTTTCTGGTCGAGGGCATGGCATGCCATGCAGCCATTCGCCGCCAGCAAGGTGTTGACATCCTTGCCGCTGGCGGCCGGGACAGTCGCTGCGGCTGGCCTGGCCACGGCCGCGGCCGCGGCGCCCCGCTCCGCGCCATAGGTTTTCACCAGGTAATCGACCATGTCTGGCATGTCTTCATCGGCAAACTGGGCGCCGAACGGCTTTTTCATCTTCTTGACGGTCGCTTCCCAGTAGGCGCGCGGCGAGGCAGACGGCTGGCTCGATGCATACTGGGCCGCGTGGCACGTCATGCAGTTGCGCTGCACCAGCTGGTAGCCGGGCAATTCGCTGGGTTTGTAGGTTGCCGTTTCCGGCGGCAAATGGATTTCCAGCGCGCCTGCGCTGCCGGCAAGCGCCAGGGTCATGGCGGTGACGAGTGTTCTTATCAGCATGGCATTCTCCTCACACTGCCTGGATGCGCGTGGTTTCCACCACATTGCGCATATAACCCATGGGATTCCACAGGGCTTTCATCGGCTGGCTCTGGCCGATGCGGTTGACGGCACGCACCATCAGCACGTGTTTGCCCTTGCGCGGCGCCTTCAGGACCAGCGTCCACTCGCAGAACGAGAAACGACCCAGGTCCTTGCCCAGTCTGGTTTCCTGCCACGTCTGGCCGCCGTCCACCGACACGGTCACCTCGCTGATGCCATGGCCGCCATCAAAAGCGATGCCGCGCAAGGCCAGGTCGCGCCCCGCTTTTACCTGCGCGCCATCTTGCACGCTGGTAATGAAGGAGCGCACGTTGAGGCGGCTGATGGGCGTCGTCTTGCCCACGGGCGCGCCCGGCTCGATGAAACCGGAGCCGTTGTCAGGGATGCGGTAGCCCGTGCTCATCCAGAAGCCGTCGAAGGGCTTGTCCAGCACGCTGATATCGCTCAGGTGCTTGACCCAGTAGGTGCCATAGAACCCCGGCACGATGAGGCGCAGCGGATAGCCGTTGAGGAAAGGAATATCCTCGCCATTCATGGCCCAGGCCAGCAGCACGTCGCCAGCCATGATGTGCTCGACGGACAAGGCTTTTTGAAAGTCAGGACCGTCGCCCACGGGCGGTGTTTCCAGTCCATTGAAAGCCACTTGCACGGCACTGGCCGCTATGCCGGCCTTTTCCAGCACGGTTTTCAGGGGGATGCCCGTCCAGCGGGCATTGCCCATGGCGCCATTGCCCAGCTGCCCGCCGTTGGCGCGCGGGGCAAAAAAACCGCGACTATTGCCCGAGCATTGCGTCACGGCTACCACCTCGACGGGTTCTTCCAACTGTTTCAGTTCCGCCAGCGACAGCTCGAGCGGCGTCTTGACCAGACCGGCGACGCGCAGGCGGTAGCTGTCGCCGTCTATGCTGGTAGGCAAGCCGCTCCAGTGGTAGCGCACGAAAAAAGCATCGTTGGGCGTGATCGCGCCTTCGTTGAAGACACTGAACGGCGTTTCCAACTGGGGCGGACGGCTGGTCAACAGGATCAGCGGGCGCTTTTGCGGAAAGGCCACCAGTTCGCGCTCGCCATTTTCAAACGGCAAGGTGACAGAGGCTGCAAGTGTCGGCCCCGCCACTGCGGCAGCGCCCAAGGCGGCCGTGGTGCGCAGGAAACGGCGCCGGCTTGCAGGCAACAAGGTCGTGTCAGACATGTTTGAGCTCCACTTTGGTGTCGGCGGAGGCACCGCCGTTGCGGTCATCGTTGACCAGTTTCTTGATGTAGTACATGACGCTCATGATGGCCACGCTCAACAGGCCGAACCAGAACGACACGCGCTGCTCCGTATCGGACGACACGCTCATGGCCCCCAGGATCACCAGCATGGCGATGATGGTGAAATACGTCAGGTAGGGGAACAGCCACATGCGCACCTTGATGCGTTCCGGGCATTCGCGTTCCAGGCGGCGGCGCAGGCGCAATTGAGATATCGCAATCAGCAAGTACACAAACAGGATCAGAATGCCGTAGGAATTGACGATGAAGGGGAACACCAGATCGGCCGATACATACGAGACGGCAATGGCGAAATAGGCGAACAGGGTGCTGAACAAGATGGCGCGTATGGGCACGCCGTTCTTGCTCAGCTTGACCAGGCCGGTCGGCGCGTCGCCGCGGCGCGTCAGCGCAAAGATCATGCGCGACGAGGCGTACAGGCTGGAATTCAAGGCCGACAGCACGGCCGTCAAGATGATGGCGTTCATGATGTGGGCCGCGTACGGAATGTTCATCACCGTCAGGGCGCTGACGAAAGGCGTGGCGATGGCCGGTGAATCCCAGGGCACGATACAGACGACGACAAACATGGACCCCACATAAAACATCAGCACGCGCGTGATGACGGAATTGGTGGCGCGGGCGATGGCCTTGGCCGGGTCCGACGTTTCGGCGGCGGCGATGGTGACGATTTCAGCGCCCGAATAAAAGGCCGTGGCGGCGACCGCACCACTCAATACAGGCCCCCAGCCGTGGGGCATGAAGCCGCCATTGCTGGTCAAAAAGCCCAGGCTTGGGATGCTGTTAGGCAAGCTGCCCGTGATGAACAGGGCGCCCACAAACAGGAAGACGACAATGGCGACCACCTTGATCGAGGCGAACCAGAACTCGAATTCACCGAAGGCCTTGACGGAGAACAAATTAAGCACCGTCATCGAGACGAGCAAGACCAGGCTGATAGCCCACGATGGCACGTCGGGCAGCCAGAAATTGACCAGCTTGGCGCCGGCGATGGCTTCCAGCGCCACGACGACGACCCAGAAATACCAGTACATCCAGCCGCTCATGAAGCCGAGGAATTTCGATACTTTGGGTTTGTCGTCGAAGGCCAGGCGCGCATATTCATAGAAGGAGCCGACCACGGGCAGGGACGAGGCCAGCTCGCCCAGCATGCGCATGATCAGGACGACCAGGCCGCCCGTGAGCAGGAAGGAAAGGATGGCGGCCGGGCCGGCAGCCTTGGCGATGACGCCGCTGCCGACAAAGAGGCCGGCGCCGATCACGCCGCCAATGGCGATCATGCTCATGTGGCGTTGCTTGAGCGAGTGCTGCAAGCCCGTGTTGTTATGGTTGTCGCTAATCATGTTTGTCTCCTAGTAATATCTGAAGCTCGGTGCGCCCTGACCTGCTGCGGCTCTGTTTCTGCCGCGCGGCTTTGTTTTATTTGGGCAACACCGTCAAGCAGCATCGATACATCATCAAATCAGTCTGGTTGGCTGCATGCCATAAGTCAATCTGGAAATGCAGCGGCCCGGCGCGGCGGCCAAGGGGCAAGCGCGCTGGAGGATACGTACAGGGTATTGCTGAGTTATTGCTGGTTGAAAAATGGGAGCGGCGGCAACACTTGTGGCGTCGGCGCCACTCCCGGGAACGTCTTACACCTTGCCCTTCCATGGCACGAGGGTCCGTTCGAGGTAGCGCATCATCAAATCAAACAGGAAAGCAAAGAAGCCGATCACGATAATGCCCATGATCACCACATCACTGGCCAGGAACTCGGAGGCGCTCAGCACCATATAGCCGAGACCGCGCGTGGCCGCCACCATCTCGCCCGCCACCAGGGTGGTCCAGCCCACGCCGATGCCGATGCGCATGCCGGTGAGAATTTCCGGAATCGCGGCCCGCAGGATCACGTGCACGATGACCTGGAAACGCGTGGCGCTCATCGAGTAAGCTGCGTGGATTTGCTCCAGCGACACAGAGCTGACGCCGGCGCGTGCCGCGATCGCCATCGGCGCGAAGATGGCCAGGAAGATCAGGTAGACCTTCGAAAACTCGCCGATGCCGAACCAGATGATCACCAGTGGCAAGTAAGCGAGCGGCGGCAGCGGACGGTAGAACTCGATCAAGGGATCGAAGATGCCGCGTGCCACGCGGTTGACGCCCATCATCACGCCTATGGGAATGGCAAACAGGCAGGCCAGTCCAAAGGCGCCAAACACCCGGACCAGGCTGGCCACCGTGTGTTCCCACAGGGTGGCGCCGCCGAAACCGGTGGTGGCCGCCATGATGAATTTCTCGTACACGGCTTGCGGCGACGGCAGGAACAGCGGTTTGACCATACCGCTGGCCGTCACGGCGAACCACAGCAAGAGCACGGCAATGACGGTAACGCTGGCGATGCGGCTGGAATTGCCCTGCCCCGGCGCGCCGAACGCTTCGCCGGGCATGGCGCAGCGGGGAGCGAACAGGCGCGCAAAAAAGCCGGCGCGCTTGGTGGTGGCAGGAGGAAATCCCACGACGGATGGGCTATGCATGGGACACCTCCAGCTCTTTATTGACGGCGCGCTCCTGGTTCATTGCGCGCTCGTCGCCATAAATGATGTTGAGCACGGTTTCGCGCATGGCGATGAAGTCCGGGCTCGATTTCACGGCGCGCGCATCGCGGCATTCGAGGAAGCGCTTGTTGAAATCGAGTTCATACGTATGCGTGATGCGGCCCGGACGGGGCGACATGACGATCAGCCGGTTCGCCAGGAACAGCGCCTCGTCGACGCTGTGGGTAATAAAGAAGAACATGGTGCTGGACTTGGCCCAGATATCGAGCAGCAATTCCTGGATGGTTTCGCGCGTCAGCGCATCGAGCGCCGCCATCGGTTCATCCATCAGCAGCATGGCGGGATTGCTGGTCAGGGCGCGGGCGATGCCCACCCGCTGCTGCATGCCACCCGACAATTGATAAATCATATTGTCGTGAAAGTCCTTCAAGCCGACCAGCGCCAGGTTCTTGGCCGCCTGTTCGCGGCGCACGGCTTTAGTCACACCTTGCAACTTCAGGCCGAATTCCACGTTTTCCATCACATTCAGCCATGGCAGCAAGGCATGCTTCTGGAACACCACGCCACGGTCGGCGCCCGGCCCTTCCACTTTATTGTCGCCGAGCATGATTTCGCCTTTGGACGGGGCAATAAAGCCCGCCATCAGGCTCAGCAAGGTTGTCTTGCCACAACCCGAGGCGCCTAGCGCGACGACAAAGTCGCCGCTATTGATGGTCAGGTTAATATTATTTAAGGCATGTACGCGTTCACCGGCCGTCTTGCCCGGATAAATCACGCTGACATCCTTGACGTACAGATTTTCCATCGTGTGCCCCGCATAGGTGTAGTCACTTCAGTTCAACGCATTCTGTTCAGTCAGCGCGCCCGCAGGCGCGCCATCGCACAACGTTTACTTCAGCAGGCCGGCGGCCTGTGCATACCTGGGTGTCACATATTTGGCGTAATCTGTTGCCAGGGTATCGATCTTGCCTTCGCCCTTCAAGAATTGCGCCGTGGCCAGCAAGGCTTGCGCCACGCCGCCCTTCGCGCCGCCACCGAGCCAGGCCGGCGACGCCTGCTCTTGCAGCGATGGATAGGCGTACAGGGCCACGGAAGCGGCCACATCCTTGGCGGCCGCACCCGAATGCTTGACGTTGGCTTTCACTTGCGGCGAATCGATGGTCCACGCTTTCGGATTGGCGCGGTAGTCGGCGTCAGCGGCGGCCATCACCTTGACGAACTTGGCCATGAAGTCCGCATTCGCTTCGCCCCAGGCGCGCTCGACGGCGATGCCGTCAAACGTGGCCTTGCCCTTCTTGCTCAGTTCGCCGGACGTGACGAGGACCTTGCCGTTTTGCTTGAGCTTGCTCAAGGCCGGGTCCCACACGAAGGCGGCATCGATGTCGCCCCGCTCCCAGGCGGCGGCGATCTGGTTCGGCTGCATGTTCAGCAATTTCACTTCCGTGGGCTTGATGCCCCACGTTTCCAGCGCGAACATGGTGTGGAAATGCGTGGTGGAAACGAAAGGCACGGCGATCTTCTTGCCGCGCAAGTCGGTAGGCTTGCTGATGCCGGCACCATTGCGGGCCACCATCGCTTCGGCTTCATTGATGTCGTCGATGATCCAGAACAGCTGCAGATCGACGCCGCGGCTGACGGCCGCCGTCAGCGGACTGGAGCCGATGACGCCGATCTGCACGTCGCCGGAAGCCATGCCGGTGGCCACCTTGGCGCCCGAGTCGAACTTGCGCCAGTTGATTTTATAGCCCGTGGTTTTCTCCACTTCGCCGCTGGCGATGGCCACCAGGAAGGGACCGTTGATTTCCTGGTAGGCAATCGTCACTTCCTTGCCTTGTGCGAAGGCCGTACCGCTGGATGCAAGGGCGACGCCCAGCACCAGGGTGCCGAAGACGGCGCGGCGCATCGTTGAAAAAACCGTTTTGCTCGGGGTTTTGCTCGTGTATGTGTTCATGTCTCACTCCAAGTTTATTGTTATGTGTGAACGTGCGGGCAATAACATCCTTACGGATGGCGCCGCTGGCCGGTCTATGCCAGCGCATGCGGCGACTTGAACTGCAGTGCTGCTTTTAGAAAACTTCATCCTTCAAGTGATACCAGCGGTACAGGAAGCGCTGACCCAGGCGGCGGAACGGGGCGAACGCTTGCGACTCGACCAGTTCCATCATGTTGGGATATGGCAATTTCGAATTAAAGATCGGCAAGCCCGTGTCGCTGGCCTTGCCGGCGATGCGTTCGGCCATGCGCCGCCCTGCCTGCGCCGAATACATGACGCCGTTGCCGCCGTAGCCGAGCGAATAGAAGATCGATTGTTTCGGGTCCGGTTGCACGATGCGCGGCATCATGTCGTGGCTGACATCGACCCAGCCCCACCACGAGTAATCGATGGCGATGCCCGTCAGCGCGGGGAACTTGCGATGCAAATCGTTGATCAAAAACTGTTTGTATTTGTCTTCCGGCGCGTCGGCGCCCGTGATGGCGCTGCGGCTGCCGATCTGCACGCGCTTGTCCGGCATCAAACGGTAGTAGTGACGCAAAATACGCGTATCCGTGAGCACCTGGTGGGTGCGGAAGTTGCACGCCTCGATTTCCGCCGGGGTCAACGGACGCGTGACGAGCGAATTCGACAAAATCGGCAGCAGGCGGTTTTTCACTTGCGGATGCAGATGCGGCGAGGTGTAGCCACCCGTGGCCACGGCCACGACACGGGCACGCACCACGCCGCCTGGCGTTTGCAGATAATGCACGCCGTTGCGCGTTTCCCAGCCCAGCACGGGGCTCGATGGGTGCACCTTGGCGCCCAGCGCGCGCGCCTTGCGCAGGTAGCCGAACGCCAGCTTGCCCGCGTGGATGCCGATGCCTTCCGGCTCGTGCAGTGCGCCGGCCGCTTCCTTGTCGTCGACGAATTCGCGCTTGACCGTGTCGGCGTCGAGGATGCGCGCGTCGTACTGGAAGATCTCGCGCATGATCTTGGCTTCTTTTTCCAGCGCGGGCATGGCTTTCGCCTTGTGGGCGATGTACAGGTGGCCGCCCGGCTGCGGGTCGCAATCGATGTCGGCCGTAATCTTCTTGAACGTTTGCATCGCGTCGCACACTTCCGCGTGCAGTTTCAGGGCCGTGTCTAGCCCATAGCGGTCTATCCACTGCGAGCGCTTCAGGCGGCCCGTCGTGCATTGCGCCTGGCCGCCGTTGCGCGTGCTGCAGCCCCAGCTGACCCGGTTCGCTTCCAGCACGGTGGCCTTGATGCCGTGCTCCTGGGCCAGAAAGATGGCGCAGGAGAGACCGGTAAAACCCGAGCCGATGATGGCCACGTCGACGTCGATGTCATGCGTGATGGGGCCGTCGTCGGCCGGCGGCTCGCCGGCCGTGCCGATCCAGTAGGTGGGCGCGTAGGCAGTGCCGTGGCCGGGGCGCTGTGCCACCAGCGGATCGAAGGCGGGATCGTAGGGCGTGCGGGCGGCGGTGCTGTTGCCCATTACGCCAGGCGGGGTGTCGACAGGTTTGTTCATGGTCATTCCTGGTGAACGTGCTGGCTCAGGCTTTGGCAGCCGTGACGACCGGTGGGCGATCCTTGCGGAAGGCGTTCTTCACGGCGATCTTGCCGTCGCGGAAGGTGAAGATGTCGACCATGCGCGCTTCGATGCGTGTGCCGTCCGCCTTGGTGCCGGCAAAGGTCGACTCCGTCACGCCGCGCTCGCCGCTGACGAAGTGTTCGGGCTTGAGCCAGGCGGCGTCGGGGAAAGTTTGCCAGGCCAGTTCGAAGCCGGCGCGCACGGCGTCGCGGCCGATGAAACTCTTGCCCAGCAGGTCAGGACCGGCAACGGCGTGAAATTCACAATCGTCCGCCATGGCGGCCATCAGGGCGTCGATATCGTGGCGGTTCCAGGCATCGCCAAACGCTTGCAGGAAGTCGGTGGTGACAGCGTCGGTGTGCGGTACAGGGTGGTTCATGGTGGTCTCCGTAAATCGTTTTTGATACGCTACGTTCCGTTTTTTATCTTTTATTGAATTTAAGCCTTAAACATGGCCTTGTCAAATCAAATAATTCAAAAAAACGGGACGTTTTGCATTCTTTAATGAAATTATGATATTTCCGTGACTATCTGTGAGAATTTGGTCACAGCCAACTTCCCATTGCCGGCTGGCTTATACATAGTCTTTGTACTTATCCAGGTGACGGATAGGCTTGCTCAGCGCATCGCGGCGGAACGGGTCGCCCAGCTCGCGCGTGCACATGATTTCAATGATGGTGGTCTTGCCCTCATTCATCTGCATGGCGATGGCCTTCTTCAAGGCCGGACCCACGTCTTCCAGCTTGTCGACCGTGATGCCTTCGGCGCCCATGGCCCGCGCAATTTCCGCGAAGCTCTGGTTATCGAGCTCGCCGGCGACG
>NZ_PEBS01000114.1 GCF_002869965.1 Janthinobacterium sp. ROICE36 | reverse complement strand
ACAAACCACGTTCACTTTCGCCGCTTACAACCTGACGCGCATGGCGACGATCTTTGGCTGGCGTTTATCGGCGGTGGTTGGATAACTCCGTCCATAGAGTACGGAAAGCGCTAAAAAATGTCAAAAAACGGCCTGAAAAGTGGCTGAAAACTGCTTTTTAGGAAAAATGCGGCTTCCAGCCCGAAAAATTCGCATGTCTGGCGACAAAATCCGAAGGACTGGGGTCCTTTTTCAACACCCTGTTAGCGCATAAGCTTGGTGGCGATAGCCAGCAGCGCGCAGGCTGTCTATAATACAAGGCTAAGCTATCGCGCCGCGCGTCAGCAGGAAGCTGCAACGCGCCGGCGCAACGCCAACGCGCCGAAAGCATGCATGTCCGAGAAAACCAGCCCCGACAGCCATTCCCCGTCCTCCGCCGCCGCGCCTGCGCGCGCCGGCAACCTCAATTTCATCCTCGTCTGCGTCTTCATCGACATGCTGGGCATCGGCCTGGTAGTGCCCGTGCTGCCCATCCTGATCGGCGACTTTGTCAACGGCAAGGAGGCGCAGGCGTTCTGGTACGGCATCATGGCGGCCGTGTTCGGCTTGCTGCAGTTCATCTTCATGCCCATGCTGGGCGCCATCAGCGACCGCGTGGGTCGCCGTCCCGTGCTGCTGTACTCGATGGCCGGCATGGGCGTCAATTTTCTCGCCACGGGCTGGGCGCCGAACCTGGCCTGTTTGTTCATCGGACGCATCATCGGCGGCGTCTCGTCGGCCAGCATGTCCGTCGCGTCCGCCTACGCCTCCGATATTTCCACGCCCGACAACCGCGCCAAGAGCTTTGGCAAGATCGGCGCCGCCTTTGGCCTGGGCTTCATTTGCGGCCCCATGCTGGGCGGCCTGCTGGGCGAGATCAATCTGCACCTGCCGTTCTACGTGGCGGCGGGCCTGTCGGCGGCCAATTTCATCTACGGTTATTTCTTCGTGCCTGAATCGTTGCAGCCGGGTCCGCGCGCGCCATTTACTTTGGCGCGCATCAATCCGTTTGCCGCCCTGCTGAAACTGCTGCGCCGCGTGGACATCCGCGGCCTGGTGCTGGCCTTCGGCCTGATGACGTTTGCGCAAATGATGCTCAACACCACCTGGGTGCTGTACACGCATTTCCGCTTCGACTGGACGCCGCGCCAGAACGGCATCGCCCTGTTCTGCGTGGGCTTGTGCGCAGCCGTGGTGCAGGCAGGCTTGCTGGGCATTTTAATCAAGCGTTTTGGCGAAGTGCGTTTGTCCTTGCTGGGCATGGCCTCGGGCGCCCTCACTTACCTGCTGTACGGCCTGGCGACGCAAGGCTGGATGATGTATGCCTTGATTTTGTGCAACCTGCTGGCCTTTGCCGCCGGTCCCGCCCTGCAAGGCATCATCTCGAAGGCGTCCGCCGCCAGCGAGCAGGGAGAACTGATGGGCTCCCTGCAATCGATCAGCAGCCTGGGCATCATCATCATGCCCTTGCTCGGCAGCATGATCCTCGGTGAAGTGAGCCACTTGCCGCCACAGGACTGGCGCATCGGCAGCACCTTCTATCTGTGCGCCATCATGCAAACCCTGGGCATCGTAGTCGCCTGGTGCTACTTCAAGGCGCAACGCCAGGCAAGACTTGCGGTTTCCACCACAAAGTAGTCTGCGGGATAATATTGCATTTGGGAAATGAATAGGCGAGAATGCGATAATCAACCGCGCGTTACCGACGCCCGGCATTCGATGGTGAGCAAGGATGGGTATGAGTGAATTTTATTCCAGCGCCTGGCGCCGGACCGTGGCCATGCTGACGCTGGCGCTGCCATCGCTGGCCAGCGCGCAATGTTCGCGCGACATCCAGGTGCCCGTCTCGGCCATCGGCGCCAGCGTGGTGGTCAATGGCGCCAGCATCGGCGGCATCTATCCCGACTTGCTGCGCAGCATGGGCGCCAAACTCGGCTGCAATTTCATCTTCACGGCCGTGCCCCGCGCACGCCTGGAAGCGATGTTCGAGGCGGGCAAGGCCGACCTGCTGATCCCGGCCAGCAGCACCTTGCGGCGCGACCAGCATGGTTTGTTCATCCCCATGCTGGGCAGTCGCCCCCTGCTGATCTCGCTGCAAGGCGCGCGCGCGCCCATCAACTCCATGCAGGAATTGATCGAGCGACGCGAACTGCGCGTGGCGCTGGTGCGCGGCTATGACTATGGCGCACCGTACCAGGCGCTGGCGAAGGAACTGAGCAGCCAGGGACGCCTGTTCTACGAAGTCGATGCGCTCTCCGTGGCGCGCCTGATGCAAAGCGGCTTCATCGACGCCACCATCATGGCGCCCACCATCCTGGCCGGCGTGGCGCAAAACGATGCGCGCGTGTACGGCCTGGCCGACCGCTTGCGCCTGGAAGCGCTGCCTGAATTGCCGTGGGGCATGAGCGGCGTCTACCTGTCACGCAAGTCGCTGACGGCGGAAGACCAGGCCACCCTGCGCGAATTGCTGGACAAGGCGGGCCGCTCGGGCACCGTGATGGACGGCTTGCAGCGCCATCACCGCCAGGAACTGTTGTCGCTCAGCATACGTCCGCGCTGAGGACATTCGTATGTCGGGTCTGGTCCTTGCCGTGGTTTTATTTGCCGCCCTGTTGCACGCCAGCTGGAATGCCATCGTCAAGTCGGGCAAGGATACCTTTCTCAGCACGGTGCTGGTGTGCGTGGGCGCGGCCCTGATCTCGCTGGCAGTTTTGCCTTTCGTCAATGCTCCCGCGCCCGCCAGCTGGCCTTACCTGGCCGCCTCGGCCGTGGCACAGCTGGCCTATTACTCGCTGCTGGCGGCCGCCTACCAGGCGGGCGACATGAGCCATGCCTACCCCTTGATGCGCGGCAGCGCCCCGCTGCTTGTGGCGCTGGCCAGCTGGCCGCTGATCGGCGAACGCCTGTCTCCCATGCAGATGGGCGCGGTCGCCTGCATCTGCGCGGGCATCTTCGGCCTGTATTTTGCGGCCCGCCTGCCTGCCGTCGGCAGCGTGCTGAAAAACACGGGGCGCGCCACCGCCTTTGCGCTGGGCAACGCCTGCGTCATCGCCAGCTATACCCTGATCGATGGCATCGGCGTGCGCCTGTCCGGCGCGCCGGCTGCCTACACCATGTGGATTTTTGTCTTGAACGGCGCGGGACTGCTGCTGTGGACCTTGCTGCGCCGCCGCGCCGACTTGCTGGCGTATGCGCAAACGCAATGGTGCCTGGCCGCCCTGGGCGGTTTTGGCACCCTCGCTTCATATGGCCTGGCCCTGTGGGCCATGACGCAGGCGCCCGTGGCGGCCATCGCGGCCCTGCGCGAGACGTCGATCCTGTTCGCCATCGCGATTGCCGCCCTGTTCCTGCGTGAAAAAATCAGCCCCCGTCGCTACCTGGCCATAGGCCTGATCGCGGCGGGGGCAGTCCTGATGCGAATCGCCTAGCGGGCGTCCAGCGGCGCTATCGGTAACTCGATGGCGCTGGCCGCCCCTGCCGCGTGGTAGACGCGCTGCGTGGCCTTCTTGTAATCACCTGGCTGGGCCAGGAAGATGTTCGGCACGAAGGTTTGCGGATTGCGGTCGTACAGGGGAAACCAGCTCGACTGCACTTGCACGGCGATGCGGTGGCCAGGCAGAAAGACGTGGTTGGCGTTCGGCAAGGCGAAGCGGTAGCGTTCCACTTTTCCCGCAGGAATGGCCGTCGGATGCTCAAGGCTGTCGCGGTAGCGGCCACGGAAGATATCCATCGCCACGCCCAATTGATAGCCGCCCATGGCTGGCTGCGACGGCACTTCGTCCGGATACACATCGATCAGTTTCACCACCCAGTCGGCATCCGTGCCGCTGGTGGCGGCGAACAGGTTCACCATCGGTGCGCCAGCGATGCGCACGGCCGTTTTCAACGGTTCGCTAACATAGCTGAGCACGTCCGTGCGGTCCGCATAGCCGCGCTGGTCGCTGACCAGCCATGGCTTCCACTGATCGGCGTCGCCGAGGCGCACGGGACGCGCCACGAAGGGCACGGGTTTCGCGGGATCGGCCACGTATTCATCGAACGCGCCGCTGGCAGAATCGGCCGCCGCTGGCGCTGGCGCAAAGCCCAGCTTGTAGCCATCGTGCAGGTAGATCGGCGTCAGCTTGGTCTCGCAGGTCTCGCAAGCCAGCGGCCACTGCGACAAGCGCTGCCACTGGTTCGTGCCGCTCTGGTAAGACACCACGGGTGCCGTGTTCGCGTCTGGCGCGCCATCCTTCAGGTATTGATTGAGGAATGGTTGCATGACTTTTTCGCGGAACTGGCGCGCCGTATCGCCGTCAAACTTCAGGGCGCCCAGGCTGGAACCGTCATAGTTGACGCCGCTGTGGCGCCACGGGCCGATGGCCAGGTAATTGCGGTTGTTGCCCTTGTCGCGCCCTTCCATCGCCGTGTAGGTGGCGTAGGGACCATAGATGTCTTCCTGGTCCCATTGCCCCACCACGTGCATGGTGGGCACGATCAGCGGACGCTTGGCCAGGATTTTATCGAGCGCCTGTTCCTGCCAGTAACTGTCGTAAGCCGGGTGTTCAAACAGCTTTTTCGTGTAGGCCAGCTTGTCGATGCCAAATTTCTTCGCGTAATCGCTGGCCGAGCCGATGCGCAGATACGCATCGTAGTCATCGTAGACGCCCAGCACGGGCGCCTCGCCGCTGCCGCGCACGCTCGTCTGCCACGCGAGGTAAGACAGGCTGGGCATGCGGAAGGCGCCGTTATGGAACCAGTCATCGCCGCGCCAGCCATCGACCATGGCGCTCATGGGTATGGCCACCTTCAGCGCCGGATGCGGGTCGACCAGGGCCATCAGCACCGTATGCCCCTCGTACGAGGAACCCAGCATGCCCACCTTGCCATTGCTTTCCGGAATATTCTTCGACAGCCAATCGATGGTATCCCAGGCATCCGTGACGTTATCGACCTTGGTATGGTTCAGCGGACCGCGCACGGGGCGCGTCATGACGTAATCGCCTTCCGAACCATGCTTGCCGCGCACATCCTGGAATACGCGGATATAGCCGTTTTCCACCAGGGTATCGTCGCCCTGCGGCATGGTAGCCAGCATGCTGGCGCTGGTGGCGCGCTGGGCTCGGCGGGCCGCATTGTACGGCGTGCGCGTGAGCATGATGGGCGCCCGTTTGGCGTCTTTCGGCACGACGATCACCGTGTACAGCTTGACGCCGTCGCGCATGGGGATCATCACTACGCGCTTGACGTAATCATTGACGTCAGGCATCACCAGCTTGGCGCCGATATCGGGCGTCATGGGTGGCGTTTGTGCCATCGCCGGCGCCACAAAGTGGGAACTGCATAGGGAACTGACAACCAGGGCCAGGCCGGTGAACCGGACGGGGGACGACACGCGCATACTGTTCTCCAATGATTCATGCCACGCAAAAATGGCCGAACGGCAATAGTACCCGCAAAGCAAGTTCTACAGAAGGCCAGCCTCTGACGCAGCGCAGCAGATATATCGGCACGCAACTTGACAGAACGCGCACGAACTGCAACCATAACGCCATGAAATTTATCCCGTCACAACACGCCTGCTTGAATTGGTGGTCCCGCTCACTTTCGCGCGGCCACTGCATAGTGATGTGAATTTGATCCACGCCGCCTCGATCGGTGGCGTAACAGGCTCCAGCCTGGATCATCCCCGATGCAGGCGGCTCAAAAGGAAACTTGATGAGCTTGCCTAGTACCCCCGATACCCAAGACCAGAACGACGCAGCCGCAGCACCGCTGTCGGCCGCCGCCATCGCTTCGCAATCCGTGATCCTGACGGGCGACCGCCCGACCGGCCCCTTGCACCTGGGCCACTACGTGGGCAGCCTGCGCGACCGCGTCGCTTACCAGAACAGCTACAAGCAATTCATCATGCTGGCCGACGCGCAGGCGCTGACGGACAATATGGATGACATCGACAAGGTGCACCGCAATGTTGTCGAAGTGGCGCTTGACTACCTGGCCGTCGGCATCGACCCGACGAAAACCACGGTATTCATCCAGTCGCAAATCCCGGAACTGGCCGAACTGACCTTTTATTACTTGAACATCGTCACCGTGGCGCGCCTGGAGCGCAACCCCACCGTCAAGGAAGAAATCCGTTTGCGCGGCTTCGAGCGCGACATCCCGGCCGGCTTCCTGACCTACCCGGCCAGCCAGGCGGCCGACATCACGGCCTTCAAGGCAGGCGTGGTGCCCGTGGGCGAAGACCAGATTCCCATGATCGAGCAAACGAATGAAATCGTGCGCCGCTTCAACCGCATGTATAACCGCGAAGTATTGATGGAATGCAAGGCGCTGGTGCCCGACATCGGTCGCCTGCCCGGCATCGACGGCAAGGCGAAGATGAGCAAGTCGCTGGGCAACACCATCAACCTGGGCGCGACATCGCTTGAAATCACGGCCGCCGTGAAAAAAGTCTATACCGACCCGCTGCACCTGCGCGTGGAAGACCCGGGCCACCTGGAAGGCAACATCGCGTTTACCTACCTGGATGCGTTTGACCCGGAAAAAGCGGCGCTGGCCGAGATGAAAGCCCATTATGTGCGCGGCGGCCTGGGCGACAGCATCGTCAAGAAGCGCCTGGACCTGGTCTTGCAGGAAATGCTGGCGCCGATCCGCGCCCGTCGCGAAGAATTCGCCAAAGACAAGGGGCAAGTCATCCAGATGCTGAAAGAAGGCACATTCAAGGCACGCGAAGTGGCGGCCCGCACGGCTGATGAAGTCAAGTCGGCGCTGGGCCTCAACTATTTCTGAGCACCGGCAGCGAGCAAACTGATGCGCCCAGGCGGAGTCGGGTAAAATCCCGCTTCCGCCTGGGCGCAATTCGTTTGTCACCGTGGCATCAGCAATCCGTAGAGAAGACCAAGCGCCATGACCGATACCCCTGTCGAACAGCTGCTGCAGCAGCATTTTTCCATCGATGCGCTGCAACGCTCGCCCGCGCCCCTGCAGCAAGCGCTGCGCATGCTGGGCGGCTGGCTGGCCGCCGAGCGCGACACGCCGTATCCGCACGTGCCGTATGCGGAACTGCTGACGCAACTGTCCGACACCTGCATTCCCGCGCACGGCATGCCCGTGGCGGCATTCCTGCAAGAACTCGACACCACCGTGCTGGCCAATACGGCCCAGCTGAACCATCCGCAATACATCGGCCACATGACGCAGGCCTTGCCCTGGATCAGCGTGCTGGCCGAAGCGTTTACAGCTACCCTGAACCAGAACCAGGTGAAGATCGAGACGGCGTATGTCTCGACCCTGATCGAAAAGCAAATCCTCGGCTGGCTGCATCGCCAGGTGTACCAGCAGCCTGAACATGTCTACACGCAGGCCATGGCCGCCACCAGCGGTGCGCTGGGCAATGTCGTCAATGGCGGCACCATGGGCAACTTGACGGCGCTGGCCGTGGCGCTGGAACAGCATCTGCCCGGCACGCGCAAGCGCGGTTTGTTTGCCGCCATGCAGGATGCCGGCCATGCGGGGCTGGCCGTCATCGGCTCGGCCCGCAGCCATTATTCCGTGAAAAAGGCGCTGGCGACCCTGGGCCTCGGCGAAAACGCCTTGCACCTGGTAGCCGTTGACCGAGACAACCGCATCGATGTCGCCGCGCTGGAAGCAACGATTGCCGACTTGAAATTGCGCAAGATCAAGGTCGTCGCCATGATAGGCATCGCCGGCACAACGGAAACGGGCGCCATCGACCCGCTGGCCGCCATGGCGGCGATTGCCGCACGCGAAGCCATCTGGTTCCATGTGGATGCGGCCTGGGGCGGCGCCTTGCTGATCGCCGAACAATACCGTACCCTGTATGACGGTATCGCGCTGGCCGACTCCGTCGTCATCGACGGGCATAAACTGCTGTGGGTGGCGATGGCGCAAAGCATGGTGCTGTTCAAGGACAGCGCCAGCTTGAACTTGCTGAAACACAACGCCAACTACATCTTGCGCGACAACTCGGGCGACTTGGGCCAGACGTCGCTGGAAGGCTCGCGCCGCTTCGATGCCTTGAAACTGTGGACTTCGTTCAAGGTGCTGGGCGTGTCCGGCTACACCACCTTGCTGCAGCAGGCGGCCACCCTGTCCGGCCAGTTGCAGCAGCTATTGGCCGACCAGCAGGATTTCGAACTGCTCACCCGTTCCGACACCTTCATCCTCACCTATCGCTACGTGCCCGCGCACTTGCGCCAGCGCATGGACAGCTTGCTGGCCAGCGGCCAAGTGGACGTGGCGACCGAGCTGAACAAGCAGCTGAACACGCTCAACGCCAAGCTGCAAAACCGGCAAAAGGCGCAGGGCCACAGCTTTGTCTCGCGCACCGTGCTGGAATCGACGCGCTACCCTGGCCCGACCAATGTACTGCGCGTGGTCATGACGAATGTCAAGACGCGCCTCCACCACCTGCGCGCCATCCTGGCCGAACAGCGCGCCATCGGCCAGGCGCTGGTGGCCGAGCTGGGCCTGCAAGCAATCTCCCCCCATCAGCCCTGACTGGATGCCCGATGCAACGCCTGAACGCCCTCACCGATCTGTTACGGCATCTGTTGAAATGGCTGCTGATCGCCTTTGTCGTGGCCGTGCTGGCAGGGTCGGCCTCGGCCGGCTTCCTGTTCGCCCTGGACTGGGCGACGCGCACGCGCCTGGCGCACGCCTGGCTGATCTGGCTGTTGCCCGTGGCGGGCTTTGCCGTCGGCTGGCTGTATTTGCGCTACGGCAGCAGTGTCGAAGGCGGCGCGAATCTGCTACTCGATGAAATCCACGACCCGAAAAAAATCATTCCGCTGCGCATGGCGCCGCTGGTGCTGGGCGGCACTGTCATCTCGCATTTGTTCGGCGCTTCTGTCGGACGCGAAGGCACTGCCGTGCAGATGGGCGGCGCGCTGGCCGACCAGCTGACGCGCATGCTTCGTTTGAACAATGACGACCGCCGCATCATCCTGATGGCCGGCATCAGCGCCGGCTTTGCCTCCGTCTTCGGCACGCCGCTGGCGGGCGCCATCTTCGGCCTGGAAGTGCTGGCCATCGGCCGATTGCGCTATGAAGCCATGCTGCCCTGCCTGGCCGCCGCCGTCATCGCCGACCAGGTGGGCCTGTGGTGGGGTGTGCAACACACGCATTACGCCGTGCCTTTGACCCCCGCCCTCTCTGCCTGGCCCCTGTGCGCCATGGTGATCGCGGGCGTGCTGTTCGGCGTGACGGGCAAGGTGTTTGCGCAAGCCACACATGGCTTGAGCGGGCTGATGAAACGCTGGATCGGCTATGCCCCGCTGCGTCCGCTGGCCGGCGGCCTCGCTGTCGCCATCGCCGTGTGGCTGCTGGGCACGGATCGCTACATCGGCCTGGGCATCCCCACCATCGTTGAGGCCTTGAAGCAGCCACTGCCAGCACACGATTTTCTCGGCAAGATGGCGTTTACCATCGTCTCGCTGGGCACGGGTTTCAAGGGCGGCGAAGTGACGCCCCTGTTCTTCATCGGCGCCACCCTGGGCAATGCGCTGGGGCCGCTGCTGCACCAACCCGTCACCCTGCTGGCCGCCATCGGCTTCGTCGCCGTGTTTGCCGGCGCGGCCAACACGCCCATCGCCTCGACCCTGATGGCCATGGAACTGTTCGGCGCCGAAATCGGCGTCTATGCCGCCATCGCCTGCGTGGTCGCCTATCTGTTTTCCGGCCACGCGGGCATTTAC
This sequence comes from Janthinobacterium sp. ROICE36, assembly GCF_002869965.1. Lineage (GTDB taxonomy): Bacteria > Pseudomonadota > Gammaproteobacteria > Burkholderiales > Burkholderiaceae_D > Janthinobacterium. The sequence goes on along the minus strand of NZ_PEBS01000114.1, from coordinate 623 downwards.
CGGGCACAGCGCAGCGGCCACGCCAAGCGCACCCTGCACAACGACACGGACACATGACACAGAACATCTATGACAACGACACTTTCTTTACCGGCTACAGCCAGTTGCCCCGCTCCGTCGGCGGCCTCGATGCGGCGCCCGAATGGCCGGCCCTGCGCGCCATGCTGCCCGAGGTACAAGGAAAAGATGTGCTCGACCTGGGCTGCGGCTATGGCTGGTTCTGCCGCTGGGCAGCGCAAGCCGGCGCGGCGCGGGTGCTGGGTGTGGATGTGTCGGAAAAGATGCTGGCGCAGGCGCGTGGCATGGGAAACCATACGGCGGTCGAGTATGCCCGGCTGGACCTGGAACAACTGGCCTTGCCGCCGGCCAGCTATAACCTCGTCTACAGCTCGCTGGCCTTCCACTACATCGAAGACTACACCACCCTGCTGGCCACCATCCAGGGCGATTGCATGAAGCATCAGGTCGGCAAGCCCAAGACCTTGGCGAGATAGTCGGCATTCCAGCCAGCTTTTAAGCGTTTGGTAGCGATGCCGGCCTTGGTTGTCTTTTCGTTTTTCAGCAAATTGAGTGCTATTCGACGCAAGATGGCGAAGTTTTGTGCCCCTTCGCCGGCCCGGATA
>NZ_PEBS01000113.1 GCF_002869965.1 Janthinobacterium sp. ROICE36 | reverse complement strand
ACATCGTCGGCTTTTACAACTGCAAGCGCATCAATTCAGCGTTGGGCAATCTGTCTCCCGCCGCCTATGAACGAAAAATGACAGCACGCGAACCTATCGCGGTGTCCGAAATTACTTGACCACAGCAAAGAGCAAGTACGCGTGGAGCGCTTTGGATAAAAATGGGGTGAGCGGAGGGCGTGCATACGATGCGATGGAGAACGGAATCAACTTTACGCCGCTGTACTGGGGAGTGCCGTCATTTTATGCTGGGCCACCAATTCGCGATTCTAAGCAACAGGCTGAAACTGGAGTGCCGATGGCTGGATTAATTGCCGGCGCGGGAACTTCCGGCATGGCATGGCATTTGTTTTCGATAGCGCCTTGGAGTCTAGCTGAACATCCTGATAAATTGCTGCTCAACATCTTTGAGTTTTTTGATACCCATCCTGACGTACCGTATGTGGTTCTGATGTCCGATGATAGTGCGGGGACGAGAGATGGTATTCGCGCGAAAGGGGATACAAAGATGTTGCAGGATGGATATTACATCCCCGATATGCCCGATACCACCGTGGCATTTGTGCTGGCACGGCGCGAACGTGTTGATTTTTTGCGGCCAGCGATATGGGACGATCCCGGAAATAAGTTCGTACAAGAGCAATTCAGAGCGATGTATTATCAATTGATGGAATCTCTGGCGAAACCAGATAAGGAACTAGGAGCGGATTTTCCTCCCATCCCTCGTCAACCCACCGTCGCCGAATGGCTCACCGCCGCTGCCGCTTTCGCCCAGCGGCCCGATATCCGTGGCGTGGGCTTGCATACGTTCGACAAGCTCAATCCCTGGGAAAATCGCCCCCCGCGTGACTGGAAGCCGACGCCGTGGTTTCCCATTCCGTGGAACCGGGAGCAGATGGAAACATTTGACCGCCTGCCCTCGTTCGGTTTCGTGCACCGACCCGTATTCGTCAAGTTCGCGGATGAGGAAGGCAAGCCCGTCACGCGGCGCGACGCTCGCCAGAAGATATTCAATGCAGGCTGGCAGCAGGCGCTGCAGACCTTGCCGGAAGCGGAGCGTGGCAAGGGGCCGGCGCGCATCGTGGCTGGCACGGGAAATCAGCCGGAACAGTTGCTGATGCTCGAAGGCCTGTTGCATGACTATGCGTCACAAGGCGGACCGGAAATCGACAGCGGCAAGAGCGCGCAGTTCATCAATACTGATCTTCGCCTGGGCAACACGGGCGCAGCCACCTGGTTCATGCAGATGGCCATCGGCGTGATGGGCAGCTATCGCGATGGTGGCGCCAGTGCGGCGATTAATTTACGCGACAGCAATGAGGCCAGCATCATCTTCATCACGCCGCCATCGGATGCGAAACGCCAGCAGCAGGATGCCAGCGGCGATATCTTCCGCAGCCGCGTCACGCCGGCCGTCGACCCGGCCAACTACGCGGCGCCATCGGTGGAAGCCATCCTGGAAAGCTCGGCGGGACAATAATTCGGGAGACAGCATGCGCAAAGTCATCCGTTTGGGCGACGCCACTTCGCATGGCGGCAAGGTGCTCAGTTGTGCCGCCACGCACTTCACGGTCAATGGGATTGCTGTCGCCTGCGTCGGGGACTTGTGCAGCTGCCCCATCAAGGGGCATCAGGGCTGCAAGATTGCCAGCGGCTCGTCCCGGCATAGCATCAACGGCATTGCCATCGCGTTTGAAGGCGATACCACCACCTGCGGCGCCAAGCTGCTCGCTGGTGGTGCCAACTTCCGCACGTCCTGACGTCCGCTCCTCCCTGTATTTCCTGGTAACTATATAATCTGCGCTTGGGCGATCCCCGCCCCTGAACGTCGATTGAAGGAATGCCATGCCAGGATATTTCATGCGCTCTGTAGCGCTCTTTACCGTATCGGCCGTGTGCATCTCAGCCAGCGCCGCCGAGGTGGTGGCAGTGGATGCGCAGCAGCGTGCGTCCTTGCTGGAATTTTATGCGCAGCAATATCCGGGTGAGCCCGCTGCGCGCACCGTGTTCGAGAGCGTGCCGGTGGTGGGGGGACGTGGCAGCGAAGTGGTGGGCAGCGTGGAAACGTCGCCGTATCGTGGCCATGGCGCGCTGTGCCGCACGCAGCGCACCAAGTTCGTGCTGCACGGCGAGGGCAAGCAGGCGCGCTGGCAGGAGGCGGGCATGGAGTATTACGCCTGGCTCGACCGTGGCACCTGCCGCGCGGTGGCTGAACCCGTGCGCATGCTGCAGCGCGTCCCCGATGCGGAACTGGAAGGCGTGTTGCTGTACCAGAAGCCGCTGCTGGAGCGGGCGCGATTATTGATGGCGGGTAACACGGCCTGCGCGCCGCTGCGCGCGCTGAAGTTTACGCTGGCGGCCGTCGACGTGGGCGCCGCCGCACCGCGCGCCGAAGAGCGTTATGCACTGGTGTTCAAGAGCGACCGCGACAGCTACGCCCGCGTCTGGCTGCGCAAGAGCGGCGCCCAGTATGACGCCTGGAATGTGACTTGCCCGCCCGTGCTGTAAGCTGCGCCTCCTCGATTTATTTTTTTGACTGTTGCAACCATGAACGAAAATTCCACTTCCGCCCGCAGCTGGGGCACCATCGTCACGCATAGCGACGAGATGGCCATCATCTACCGCTATGTCGACACCTTCCATGACGACTGGGACCTGTCGTCGCAACCGGACCGCATCATCATCGCCTGGCGTTATGAAGATGAAACGGGCATGCCTGCGCCGAACGAGCGCGAGCACATGGAAGAGCTGGAAGCGGCGCTGGCGCCCGTGGTGGAAGAGGGCGGCTTCGCCACCCTGGCGCTGGTATCGACCGGTGAAAACTTGCGCGAATGGATTTATTACACGCAGTCGGGCGAAGAGTTTTTCAACCGCCTCAACACGGCGCTGGCATCGCGCCCGAAATTCCCGATTGAAATCCGCAGCGCGGCCGACCCCGCCTGGTCGACTTACGCGGGTTTCATGGCGGCCTTACCGAAATAATCAGACCAACGCGGCCGTCACGATGCGCGTGGCGGCCGTGATGATGGCCTGGTTGGTGTCCGCGTTTTTCTGTTCGCGCGTGTAGTACACGGCGATCACCAGCGGTGCGCCGCTGGCCGGGTAGGCGACGCCGATATCGTTGACGCTGCCGTAGGCCCCCGAGCCCGTCTTGTCGGCTACCTGCCAGCCGGCCGGCACGCCGGCGCGGATGCGTTTGTCGCCCGTCGTGTTGCCGCGCATCCAGGCGTCCAGTTGCTGGCGCTCCGTGGCCGGCAAGCTATTTCCCAATAACAATTGCTGCAAGCTGTGCGCCATCGATGCAGGGCTGGCAGTGTCGCGCACTTCGCCGGGGATGGCGCTATTGAGTTCCGTTTCCCAGCGTTCCAGCTGGAATACCGTATTGCCGATGCTGCGCGCAAACGCCGTCACGGCTTGCGGCCCGCCTAATATTGTCATCAGGAAATTGGCCGCGCTATTGTCGCTGTACTGCAGGATGGCGGCGCACAGGTCCGCCACGTTCATGCCGTCGGCCAGATGCTTTTCCGTGATGGGCGAATAGGCAACCAGGTCTTTTTTCTCGTAACGCACGTGCTGGTCCAGCAAGCCCGGTTGGCTGACGCTGCGGGCCAGCAAGGCGGCCGCCAGCATGGCCTTGAAGGTGCTGGCCAGGGGAAAGCGTTCGTCGGCGCGGTAGGCAACGCGCAGCTCGCTGCCCTGGCGCCAGGCGGCAACACCGAGGCGTCCGCCTGCGGCTTGTTCCAGCGCGGCCAGTTGCGTGTGGGCGGCGGCGATGCTGGTGGCGGGCGCGGCAAACAGCAGCGGTGTCGGGAACAGCAGGGCGGCGCCGCTGGCCAGCAGGAGGTGGCGGCGGATGTGGTTTGGAGATTCAGTCATGGTCTGTAGGTGTTGTTGGTGTGGAAAGGCTGGCCAGCAGTTCACCGATGGCGAGCAGGTTGGCCGGTTTGGTCAGATGGTGGTCGAAGCCGGCCGCGCTCGATTGGCTGCGGTCGTTTTCGGCGCCCCAACCCGTCAAGGCGACGAGCACGACGTGGGCGCCGGCCGGTATCCGGCGCAGCGCGCGCGCCACGTCGTAGCCGTTCATGCCGGGCAAGCCGATGTCGAGAAAGATAACGTCTGGCAAAAATTGCGGCGCCATGGCCAGGGCTTGCTCGCCGTCGTGGGCCACTTGCGTGGCATGACCCATCATGTCGAGCACGGCGGCGAGGGTATTGGCCGCATCGGCGTTGTCGTCGACCACCAGCACGCGGAAGCGTGGGCCACCGCCTGCGCTGGCGGGCGCGGCCGGAGTGACGGGTGCGGCTGGCTCCGTCGCCAGCAGGGGCAGGCGCACGCTGAATGTGCTGCCCAGGCCGACGCCGGGACTGGCCGCCGTGGTGCTACCGCCATGCAACTCGGCCAGGCGCCGCACCAGCGACAGGCCAATGCCCAGGCCGCCCTGAGCCCTGCCCATGTTTTGTCCCACCTGGGTAAACATGTCGAAGACGGTGGCGATCGATTCGGCGGGGATGCCCACGTCGCTGTCCTTAACCTCGATCAACACCTCGCTGCCGTCGCGCAGGGCACGCAAGCTGATATGGCCGCCGGCCGGCGTGTATTTGGCGGCATTGTTGAGCAAGTTGCCCAGCACTTGCGCCAGCCGCGTGGGGTCGGCCTCAAGCGGCAGCGCCTGTTCATCGAGTACCACCTGCAACTGGTGGCGGCCCGCTTCGATCAGCGGCATGCTCGTTTCCACGGCGCTGGCGATGATGGTTTTCAAGTCTGCCCGTTCCAGCTTGAGTTCGATCTGGCCCCGCGTAATGCGGGCTACGTCCAGCAAATCATTGACCAGATGCACCATCTGATTGACTTGCCGTTCCATCACGTCGCGCACGCGCGCCACGGTGGCGGGCTTGTCGGCGGCCAGGTGCATGATTTGCAAGCCGTTGCGGATGGGGGCTAGCGGGTTGCGCAGTTCGTGCGCCAGGGTGGCCAGGAATTCCGTCTTGCGCCGGTCCATCTCGGACAGGTTGTCGGCCAACTGGCGTAATTGCTGTTCCGAGCGCTTGCGCTCGCTGATGTCGCTGAACAGCACCGTCAGTAGGCGGCTGCCGGGGCCGCCCAGGCGCGCGGCGAAGACTTCGAACCAGCGCGCCATGGCAACGGCCTCGTTTTCGTAGCGCACGGGCTCGCCGGTTTTCACCACCTGGTCGTACAGGTCGAACCAGTGCTGGTCGTGCTCGGGTACGAAGCTGCGGATGGTCTTGCCGATGGCATCTTCCAGCCCCGACTGCTTGACGAAGGCGGGGTTGCCTTCCAGGTAGCGGAAATCGATGGGACGGCCTTGCTCGTCGTACAGCATTTCGATGACGCAAAAGCCCTGGTCCATCAGGTCGATCAGGGTGCGGTAGCGTTCCTCGCTGCGGCGCAGCGCATCTTCCACCTGTTTCTGGCGCGTGATGTCGAGCAGGACGCCTGGAAATTGCAAGGGCGTGCCATCGGCTGCGTATTCCGCGCGGCCCCGCGCGATGACCGAGCGGTACTGGCCATCGCCGGCACTCATGCGGTAGCTGGCCTCGAAGGGCGCGTGCGCGTGCAGCGCCTGGCCTAACTGCGCGCTGACTTGCTCGCGGTCATCGGGATGGATGATGTCCAGATAGCGCGCCAGGGGCGCCGCCTCGGCCGCACCAGCATTCACGGGAAACAAACGCGCCATATTGCTGTCTACCGTGACCCGGTCGGCCCCGATGTCCCAGTTCCAGGTAGCCACTTCGCCGGCCGCCAGGGTCAGGCGCAGGGTTTCCTCGTTCTGCTTGCTGGCCGTCAGGTCGAGCGAAATGCCGGACAGGGCGATCACGTTGCCGGCGCCGTCGCTGGTGCAGCTGCCGCGCATGTGCACCCAGTGCAGCGAACCGTCGGGCCAGCGCACACGGATGTCGATCTCGAAATCGCTGGCGCTGGCGATGGCCGCGTGCACCACCGTTTGCCAGTGCTGCAGGTCGCCTTCAAGCATGGCGCCCGTCAACTGCGCGTAACCGATGTGGCTGGCAAGCGGCAGGCCCAGATTGGCCTTGAAGGCATCGGAGCAGGCCATGCTGCCGCTGCCCAGGTCGATCTCCCACGTGCCCATGCGCCCGCCCTGCATGGCCAGGCGCAGCCGCTGTTCCGTCTGCCTTTGCTGCGTCACATCGCAATGCGAACCCAGCCATTCAAGAATACTGCCCTCGGGTGCCAGCACAGGCAGCATGCGCACGAGCATATTGCGGTAGGCACCGCTGACGTGGCGCAGCCGGTATTCCGCTTCGAACACGCTCGTCAGATGCGATGGCATGACATAAGGCAAGTTGCGGTCGTCCGGATGCAGTGCATTGAGCCAGCCGCGGCCCAGCAGTTCGGCTTCGGTCTGGCCCGTGAAGGCGCGCCAGGAGGGCTGGTCGCTATCGAACTGGCCGAAGGTTTTCGTGCTCCAGACGATGTCGCAATGGGCGCCCAGCAGTAAATGTGCGGCCTGGGCGGCGGCGGGGGAAGTGGGCAAGTCTTGGCTTTGCAGGCTCGGTTCTGGCATGGATAAGGTCAGTAATGGTGCGGCGCGCCGCCGCTGCACTGGAATGTGGCAGCACGGCAAGGTCAAGTACGGTGATATTACAGTCAAATACCGGCCCGGGCCTGTCTTCCAGGCGCATTTTTGCCGCCTTGTTGAAATGGTGGCGCCAGAGCCGGAAAATGGGAAAAACAGCCAGCCCATGTCCATATTGTGGCTGAATAACCACTAGTCAGCCTTGAATGTTGGTGAATGAATATTTTACATAACAATATTCTTGCCGCGCACAAGCCGCTTGAATTAAATTGGCGCCTTACTCAAAAGTTGGTGTTCATCAGACATCCCAGAGATGCGGCCGCAACCGCTGTCCGCTTGCGTGGCAGCCAGGGCAGAGCCAGTGATGCCGAGAGCGGGGGAACATTCGCTCGCGCTGTTGCACCGTGATGGTGCAAACGATCGTCCAGCGCCGTATATAACCCGGAGACCGGTTGCAAGAAAGACAGATTTCGCAATTCTTTTTTTAAACTTCTGGGAAACCACATGATCAAGATGTCAAAGATGCACAAGCGTTTGTGCGCCAAAAGCGCCGCAATGCTGGCCCTGTCCGCTGCCTTGCCTATCGGTACGGCTTATGCTGATGAAGTCGCTGCTGATACGGCCCCTGCCGCCAGCCAGCTGGAAACCGTGACCGTCACGGCACAGCGCCGCAAGGAAAATATCCGCGACGTGCCCGTCTCCGTGTCGCTGTTGCGCGACGAGAAGCTCGATGTACTGGTGTCCGGCGGTCAAGATATCCGCGTGCTGGCCGGCAAAGTGCCGAGCCTGAACGTGGAATCGTCGAATGGCCGCACTTTCCCCCGCTTCTACATCCGCGGTTACGGCAATACCGACTTCAACATCTTTGCATCGCAACCTGTTTCCCTGATTTACGACGATGTCGTGCAAGAAAACCCCATCCTCAAGGGCTATCCGATTTTCGACGTGGCTGGCGTGGAAGTGCTGCGCGGCCCGCAAGGCACCTTGTTCGGCCGCAATACGCCTGCCGGCGTGGTCAAGTTCGAATCCGTCAAGCCGAACCTGGACAAGGTTGAAGGCTATTACAACGTTTCCACCGCCACGCATAACACCAGCAATGTCGATGGCGCCGTCAACGTGCCGCTGAGCAAAGAATGGGCGCTGCGCTTCTCGACCCTGCGCCAGCACCGCGACGATTATGTCGACAACACCTTTACGGGCCAGAAAAACGCGTTGGATGGCTACAATGAACACGCCGAACGCGTGCAACTGCTGTACGCACCGAACACCATGTTCAACGCCCTGTTCAATGTGCACCAGCGCAATACGACGGGCAGCGCGCGCATCTTCTACGCCAACCTGATCAAGCAAGGCACGAACGATATCGTTGACGGCTTCGACCCGAACAAGTCGTTCACGAATGCGCCGAATTTCCAGCGCCTGCGCACCAATGGCGCCAGCGCCCGCCTGAGCTGGGACCTGGACGGCGTCAAGCTGTACTCGATCACCGGCTTTGAACAGGTCGGCAATTACGTGTCGCATGGCGACATCGACGGCGGCACGCCGACGGGCCCCGGCTTCATTCCTTTCCAGGTTGAAACGGCTGGCGGTATCAGCAGCGTGAAACAATACTCGCAAGAATTCCGCGCCGAATCGAAGAATGCCGGTCCGCTCAATTGGCAGGCTGGCGTGTACTACTTCAATGAAGATGCCAACGGTTTTACCGACAACTTCGATACCAACACGCATGTGCTGAGCACGCACCTGGCCAGCCGCCAGAAGAACTCTGCCTGGGCCACGTTCGGTTCCGTCAACTATGCCGTCAACGATGACTTCATGCTGCGTGCCGGCTTGCGCTACACCAAGGACAAGAAGGATTTCAACACGGTGCAAGCGACCAACATCGTGCAGGTCAACCCGACCAGCGCCGATGTCAGCAAGGCCAAGGTCAACTGGGACCTGAGCGGCACGTATAAATACAATAAGGACGTGAACTTCTACGGCCGTATCGCCACTGGTTTCCGCGCGCCAAGTATTGCCCCGGCCAGCACCAGCGTCCCTGTCACCGTGGCCGATGCGGAAACCATTACCTCGTACGAAGCGGGCATCAAGGCTGACCTGTTCAACCGCCGCGCCCGCGTCGCGTTCAGCGTGTATGACTACCAGGTGAAAAACCAGCAGTTGACGGTGGTGGGAGGTACGTCGAACATCACGCGCCTGATCAATGCCGCCAAGACGAATGGCCGTGGCGCCGAACTGGAACTGGAAGGTTTTGTGACGCCTAGCTTGAAGATGTCCCTGGGCGGCAGCTACAACTTCACGGAAATCAAGGACCCGAGCCTGTCGATCGCCACCTGCGCCCAAACGCGTTGCACCGTGACCGATCCGCTGACCACGGGCAACCGTGCCATCATCGACGGCAATCCATTGCCGCAAGCGCCGAAGTGGACGGTCACCGCCACGGGCCGCTATTCGATGCCGATGGAAAACGGCGAATTCTTCGTCTTTACGGACTGGGCTTACCGCAGCAAGATCAATTTCTTCCTGTATGAGGCAACCGAGTTCACCGGCAAGCCGATGGTCGAAGGCGGCTTGCGCGTGGGCTACACCTGGGATGCCGGCAAGTATGAAGTGGCCGCTTTTGGCCGCAACATCACCGACACCCAGCGTATCACGGGCGCCATCGACTTCAACAACCGCACGGGCTTCATCAATGAGCCACGTCAATTTGGTGTGCAATTTAAAGGCAACTTCTAATTGCCTGATACCAGGCGCCGGGTCTTGCGGCCAGCGCCTGCTTCAACCCGCCAGGTTTGCGCCGTGGCGGGTTTTTTTATGCCCGCTGGGGAAGTTGCGCCAGCCGCTGCGCCCAGGCGGGAACGGCGTGGCGCCAAAATTCATCCACACTGTGGGCGCGCACGTCGAGACCGAGGAAGCGGGCAGCTGGCTGCAGCGCAGACGTCAGCAGTTCGGCGGCATGGATGCCCGTATCGAAGGCGAGGGCGCCCGTCTGCTTCGACAGTTTCTCGCCGCTGGCATTGTTGACGACGGGCACGTGCAGAAAGCCCGGATGCGGCAAGCCCAGCACATCCTGCAGATACAGCTGGCGTGGCGTGGAGTCAAGCAAGTCCGCCCCGCGCACCACCTGCGTGATGCCCTGCGCGCCATCGTCGACCACCACGGCCAGCTGGTACGCCCAGTAGCCATCGCCGCGCAACACGATGAAGTCGCCCACCTCGCCGGCCAGGTCCTGCCGCTGCGGACCATGCCAGCGGTCGGCAAAGCCATACACGGCTTGCGGCCCCTCCGGCACGCGCAACCGCAAGGCCCGCGCCGCCTTTCCCGGCGCCAAGCCATGACGGCAGGTGCGCGGATACACGGCGGCCCCGCCCGTGGGGACACCCGCCTGCAGCACCGAATCGTGGATTTCCTTGCGCGAACAGCCGCACGCATACACGAGGCCATCGTCCTGCAAGCGCTTCAGCGCCGCCTCGTACAGCGCCAGCCTGCGACTCTGCCACGTCGCCTCGCCATCCCACGCCATGCCGCAGCGCTGCAGGGTAGCCAGAATCGCCATATCGGCGCCCTCGACATTGCGGTCATAGTCCAGGTCCTCGATACGCAGCAGCCACGTGCCGCGATGCACCTTCGCATCGAGATAACTGGCCATGGCGGCAACGAGAGAGCCCAGGTGCAGGGGACCGGAGGGAGAGGGGGCGAAGCGGCCGATGTAGGGAGGGGGGAAGTTCGGAGACGGCATGCTGTGAGTGTAGGCAGTGGTGACAGGCGCTGATGGTTTATTGCTCAGGGTGGGGAGCTTTGGCGACAGCGGCAAGTATCGTGCAGGGCGATGGGCAAGTCAAATCCTGGACCGTTCTCGGAATTTCCTAATTAATAATTAAATGCGTAACGTTATCTTCAACATATGAAATTTCTTCGTGACTGTTCAGCAGCTATGGCAGCAATAAAAAGGTTGTAAACAGTCGCGGACAAGTTCATGATGCTGGCATGGCAAAGACACCACCGGCTCCCGATCTTTCGATCCTCTCACACGAGGAGAAGGACACGTGCTGTGGTCAAGTAATTTCGAGGGTGTAAATAATTTTGTGTAAACGGTCATTCGGCAGGACACTGCCGCCACCAAGGAGAAACAATGACCGTTGTAAAGCGTAACAAGCGGGCCAAGCCCGACCCGGAACTGCTCAAACTGGCCGACAGCTTGCTGGCCAACTACCAGAAGCCCGAGGAT
>NZ_PEBS01000112.1 GCF_002869965.1 Janthinobacterium sp. ROICE36 | reverse complement strand
GTGTGGTGATTGGGTGTGGGGGGAGGGCTGGGGGCGTTGAGGGATACTTGGGTGTGGGGGGTGTTTTTGTTTGTATTTTTGGGTTTTCTTTTCGTATGGGGAGAATGATTTGTTTTTGCATGTTTGGTGAGTGTGGCTGGGAAAGCAAGGTTTTTTTGGGGGACTTCGGCGGTTTTTGGGGGGGGTGGGGAGGGGGGGGGGGGGGGGGGGGGGGCTGCGCAAAGGCGGCCGCAGGCGCGGCGCGGAAGGGGCGCGGCAGTAAAAAAGACCCGGCAAGACGGTGCGCGCCTTGGCCGGGTCAAGCCTGTGCCAAGCTTGAAGGAATCGGGATGGCGCTAAATGGTGGCCAGCAATTGCGCCGAGGCCGTGGTGGCAGCGGCGGTGTCGGCCTTGAGCTTGGCGGCGGCCAGCTGCTTGGCGCGCGAACGCGAGGGCGGCAGGCGGCGCAGGGGTTTCAGGGCGTCCGGATCCTTGATGCCGATGGTGCGCTGGTCGACCGAGATCAGGCCGATTTCATTGAAGGCGGACAGGGTGCGGCTAACCGTTTCCAGGGTCAGGCCCAGGTAGCTGCCGATTTCATGGCGCGTCATGCGCAGGTTGAACAGCTTGCTCGAATAGCCCATCTGCGCGAAGCGGTCGGCCAGCGAGACGAGGAAACGCGCCACGCGGGCTTCGGCGCTGAGGGCCCCCAGCATGCCGATCATCGCCTGTTCGCGCACCAGTTCGCGGCTCATCACGCCGTACATGACATTTTCCAGTTCCAGGTGCACGCGGCCCAGCGCCGTCAGTTTCTTGAACGGCAGCAAGATCAGGTCGCAGTCGGACAGGGCCACCGCTTCCGAGGAATAATGGCGCGAGTGGATGCCATCGACGCCCAGCATGTCGCCCTTCATGGGAAAGCTGAGCACCTGCTCATTGCCGAATTCGTCGATGAGCACGGTTTTCAGGAAGCCGGAATTGACGATGTACAGGGTGTCGAAGGGCTGGCCGATGGTGTGCACGCGCTGGCCCGTCTTGAATTGCACGTGCTGGAACAGCAGTTCGTCGGCGGCGATGCTGCAGGCGCTGGAAATATGCAGCAGGTCGCACACCTCCTTCAGGTTCGACCATAGCCGCCCTTGGCGCTGGCGCCCCGCTTCCATCGGAGAGGAGGGGGCCAGCGATGGAGAGGCAGCGCGGGTTTCAGGCGTTTGCGTGGACAGCATGTTCATCTCCTGGTGACAGGTAGTTCCGAGTTGAATGACAAGGTGCGCAGGACGGCGGGCGGGCAAGGGTCGGCGGCGCGCGTCCAGGCTGGTAATGCTCAATTCGCTGAAGACTTGCTGTGTGATGAAATAACTTCCCAGCAACTTGATGACTGGTTTCAGTATGCCAACAATCGTATGCAATTAATATCAGCGGTGGCTGAATATGGCAGTAGGAGCTGTGGTAGTCGATGTAGGATTGTTCCTACGCGCTGGCGCGCATGGTCAGGTCTTGAAGGGGGATAGCAGGCGGTGCGCCACGGCATACTGGACCATTTCCGACAGCGAACTCATGCCCATCTTTTGCATGATGCGCGTCTTGTGCGTACTCACCGTTTTCACGCTCAGGTGCAGATTGTTGGCGATTTCCGTGATCGACTTGCCCGCCACCAGCAGGGAAAAGACTTCGAACTCGCGGTCCGACAGCTGTTTATGCAGCAAGCTTTCATTCGGCATCATGATGTTGAGCACCAGTTGCTCTGCCACCTCGGCGCTGATGTAGGGGCGCCCCGACGCCACCTTGTGGATGGCGCCCACCAGCTGGGTACCGGCGCTTTCCTTGGTCAGATAGCCTTGCGCGCCGGCGCGGATGGCGCGCACCGCATATTGCTCTTCCTCGTGCATGGTGAGGATCAGGATGGCCAGCTTGGGCGCCTCGCTGCGGATTTGCCGGATCAGGTCGACGCCGCTGCGGCCCGGCATCGACAGGTCGAGCAGCAACAGGTCGAAGCCGCCCTGGCGTACGTGGTTGAGTACCTCAAAGCCGTCGATGGCTTCGCCCACGATGTCGATGTCCGGCGCGCCGTCAAGGATGCGCTTCAATCCTTCCCGCATGATGGTGTGGTCGTCGGCAATCACAATACGTATCATAGGCGCGCAATCTGGAGGCGTATAATTTACCCTGGCCGTTTCGTTGCGGCCGGCCAGGTGTTAAGAAACGAGAAACGTTGTCATTTTAACTGAAATAGCCGCAGTTTTGTCTTTTTACCCGATATATCGGCTGCGGCGGGCTGCGTGGCCATGTAACCCCTTATTTCGATGGGGGTTCCTTGATCAGCTTATGCACGAGCACCGGCAATTTCGAGTGCGACAGCACTTTGTTGGTCACGCTGCCGAGCAGTAATTGGCCCCAGCCGCTGCGGCCATGCGAGCCCATGAAAATCAGGTCGCACTGCTGCAATTGCGCCACTTCCACAATTTTCAGGGCGGGGCTGTCGGAAAAGGCGGTCAGGCCCGTCGCTTCCAGGCCCCGCTTGGCGGCCGCGTCGAGAATGGGCTGCCAGTGGTCGGCGCCCGCCTTGCGCATGGCGATGCGGTATTCCTCCTCGCTGGGATAGCTTGGTGGAATGATTTCGATGTACACCGGATACTGGTATTCGGGCGCCACGTACACGGCAAGGATGTCGGCTTGCATCTGTTCGGCAAAGGCAACGCCGGCACAGGCCGTCAGGTTGGAGACGGTGGAGCCGTCCGTGGCGATCAGAATTTTCTTATACATGGCAGGTCCTTTGGCGGTGACTCAGCGCGCGCAACGCCCCTTATTGTAGGCGCGGCGGCAGCATGGTATTCATGTAAAGACTTGATAATTATCAATACTTTTGCACCTTCAGTATAGACAACATTGGTAGAAAGATCGTGTTTTAGCCGCAACGATATCCTTGGCGCACTGTTGCGCAGGCGCCCGCAGGCAGGATTTCTCTTGTGCGGCGCGTGATCTTGCAGGCACGCCAATGGTAGTATTTCAAAATACAACGGCAGGAACACTTATTTCCTGACGGAAAAGCCCTTATGGAGCAGCTTTACACCAGGAAGCGCGTTTTGAGATTTACCAACAGGGCGGCGCCCTGCTACACTCGCACCATCGCAGCGTTATTGCCTCAAATCATCTTAATCGAGAAATTGTGGGTATCAGTCTGTAAAACGCACAGTACAGGCGGAATTTTGACAAATTATGGAGAAGCAGGGATATGACCAACGCCGCTGATGATTTTGATGCATTATTCGATGAAGTATCTGCGCAAAGTGCGGCCGCTCCCAAGCCCGCGCCTGCCGCAGCGCCCGCAGCCGTGATCGCGGACGATGATTTTGACGCGCTGTTCGACTCCGTGTCTGCCAGCGCCGCCGTGCCGGCAGCGGCCGCGGAAGCGCCAGTCGCCGCCGCGCCGGAAACGCCACCGGCGACTGCCGCAGGCGTGCCTGGCGAAGCGGCCGATCCTGTCGACCAGTCCGACAAGCCGATGTTCGAGCGCCTGGGCGGCATCGTGCGCCTGCTGCATGATTCGCTGCGCGAACTGGGCTATGACAAGGCGCTGACGGAAGCGTCGTCGCAGATCGTCGATGCGCAAGACCGCCTGGAATATGTCGCCACCTTGACGGAACAGGCCGCCAACAAGGTCTTGAATACGCTCGACGAAGGCATGCCGGCGCAAGATGTGTTGTCGAAGAGAGCCAAGGACATGGACAGCCGCTGGACGGCGCTGTTCGATGGCAAGCTGAGCCTGGAAGAATTCAAGGCCTTGGCCGGCGACTCGCGCCAGTTCGCGCAAGCCGTTACCGAGGCAACGGAAGCGGAAAAAGCGCGCTTGCTGGAAATCATGATGGCACAGGACTTCCAGGACATCACGGGTCAGCTGATCAAAAAAGTGGTCAACATCACCAAGACTGTGGAGCACGAACTTGCCCAGCTGCTGCGCGACAACGCGCCGGCCGAAGTGCGTGAGAAACTGGCGCAAAAGCCGGTGCCGCTGATGCAAGGCCCGTCCGTGCCGTCGGTGGCGCTGGACCAGGATAATGTAGACGACCTTCTTGCGGATTTGGGATTCTAATGGACGATATGCTCAAGGATTTCGTCGTTGAGGCGATGGATCTTGCGGTTAATGTTGAAGAGCACTTATTGCGCCTCGAGCGTGATCCTGACAACAAGGAAACACTGAATGCTGTGTTTCGTTCCTTCCACACCATCAAGGGTGGCGCCGGCTTCATGGGCCTGCCTGCGCTGGTGGCGGCCTGCCATCTGACGGAAAACCTGTTCGATGCCTTGCGCACGGGCGCCGCGCCCGTGACCCCGATCGCCATCGAGGCGGCGCTGCAAGCGTCCGGCTTCGTGGCCGACCAACTGACGGAACTGGCCAATGGCGCCGCGCCGGAAAGCTTGCCGGCCATGCCGGAAGAGCTGGAACACATCCTGACGAACGCCATTGAAGGCAAGGGCATGGACGCGCCTGCGCCAGCCGCCGCCGTGGTGGCGGAAGTCGCCGTGGTGGTTGCCGAAGTCGTTGTGGCGGCGCCAGTCGCTGCCGTTTCCACTTCCAGTGCCGATGGCCTGGATTGGGAAGGCATGTATAACGCCGTCGTGCCGGCCGGCAGCCAGGTGGCTGCTGCACCGGTGGTCGCCGCTGCCCCTGCCGCCGTGGCCGCCGCGCCTGCCGCTGCCGCTACTGCCGCCAAACCGGCTGCCAAGGCCTGGGATGGCGCGGAACGGCGCGACGAGCGTCCGGAAGTGCGTCATGCCGCGCCCGTCAAGGAAGACAGCATCCGCGTCGACGCCGTCAAGCTCGACGCGCTGCTGGAAGTGGCCGGCGAGTCGGTGCAGGCCGCCAACCAGGCTGCCGTGCTGCTCGAACGCTTGCTGCAATTCAAATTCGAAGGCCAGGCCGCCACCTTGATGGCGACCCTGGCGGAAACCCTGGAACGCGCTTCGCGCTACTCGACAGAACTGCAGCGGGCTACTCTGGCCACGCGCATGCAACCCGTGGGTCGTTTGTTCCAGAAATTCCCGCGCCTAGTGCGCGAACTGGCGAAAGACCTGGGCAAGGATGTCGAGCTGACGATTGAAGGCGCGGAGACGGAAGTCGACCGCGTCGTGGTCGACAGTCTGTACGATCCGCTCGTGCACATGCTGCGCAATTCGCTCGACCATGGCGTCGAATCGCCGGAAGCGCGCCTGGCCGCCGGCAAGCCCGCTAAATCGTATATTTCGCTGAAAGCCTGGCAGGAAGCGAACAGTGTCATGATCGTGCTGCAAGATGACGGCAAGGGCATGGACCCGGTCTTCCTGCGCAGCAAGGCCCAGCAAAAGGGCTTGATCAGTGAAAACGCGCAGTTGAGCAACGACGAATGCTTCCAGCTGGTGTTCCTGCCGGGCTTCTCGACCAAGGAAGTGGCGTCCAGCGTCTCCGGGCGCGGCGTGGGCATGGATGTGGTGAAAACGGCCGTGGAGAAAAACCGCGGTGCCATCCACATCGAGTCGACGCTGGGCAAGGGCACGAAGTTTGCCATCCGCCTGCCGATCGAGCTGTCCATTGTGCCGACCATGCTGGTGTCGACCTCGGGCGCCGCGCTGGCGCTGCCGATGGCGGTGGTGCAGCGCGTCGTCGAATTGCCGGAAACCTTCATGGAAGTGGGCGGCGCGCCCGTGCTGAAAGACCAGGGCCGTCCATTGCCCGTGCGTTCGCTGGCCGGCGCCCTGGGCTACGAATCGTGCAGCGAGCGCGTCGGCATTGTTGTTGCTGCGCCACAGCCGTACATTCTTGCCGTGGCAGCCGTCGATGGCACGGCCGACCTGGTGATCAAGCCGATGACGGCCATCACCGTGGAAGGCATTACCGGTACCGCCCGCTCGGCCGAAGGCGAGCTGGTGCTTGTTGTGGGCCTATCTTTCCTGATGGACGGTTGCAGGGGAAGTGTGCGCATGGCTGCCTAGAAACACATGCCAGTTCACAACTAGCCCGCTGCAGACCTCTGCAGCGGGCTTTTTTTTCGGTTTTTTTCGATTTTTATTCGCCCCGCCGGTATTTTGGCGGATTTTCGTATCAGCAATTTTTTAAGCATATCTGCAAGGCGGGCCGAATTTTGTATCGCCCATTCCACGCTAAGGCGGCTTTTGCTTCTGCGTTGCACAATATATGGCATAATCATTGCCGATCCCTTCGATCAGTACGACAGATCACTTAAACAGGCTGTGGCAACGCTGCATAAATCATGATGAAGACGCTTTACGACAAACTCTGGGAATCCCACGTTGTTCGGGCCGAAGATGATGGCACGACAATTTTGTACATAGACCGGCACCTGCTGCACGAAGTCACCAGCCCGCAAGCCTTCGATGGGCTCAGCGTGGCGGGCCGCCAGCCGTGGCGCATTTCCGCCAACCTGGCCGTGGCCGACCATAACGTGCCCACGACCAGCCGCATCGACGGCATCGCCGACCCGGTTTCCCGCCTGCAGGTAGAAACCCTGGACAAGAACGCCAAGCACTACGGCTTGACCTACTTCAACATGAACGACAAGCGCCAGGGTATCGTGCATGTGATCGGCCCTGAACAGGGCGCGACCCTGCCCGGCATGACGGTCGTCTGCGGCGACTCGCACACGTCCACGCACGGCGCGTTCGGCGCGCTGGCGCACGGCATCGGCACATCCGAAGTGGAACACGTGCTGGCCACGCAGACCTTGCTGCAAAAAAAATCGAAATCCATGCTGGTGCAAGTCGACGGTGCCCTGCCGGCCGGTGTGACGGCCAAGGATATCGTGCTGGCCATCATCGGCAAGATCGGCACGGCCGGCGGCACGGGCTACTGTATCGAATTCGGCGGCGCGGCCATCCGCGCGCTGTCGATGGAAGGGCGCATGACGGTGTGCAACATGGCCATCGAGGCGGGCGCGCGCGCCGGCATCATCGGCGTGGACGACACCACCATCAATTACGTCAAAGGCCGCCCGTTTTCGCCGGCCGGTCCGCACTGGGAACGCGCCGTGGCCTATTGGCGCACCCTGCATTCGGACCCGGGCGCCCGCTTCGACCTGGTCGTTACGCTCAACGCCGCCGACATCATGCCGCAAGTGACCTGGGGCACGTCGCCCGAGATGGTGACCGGCGTCGATGGCCGCGTGCCTGACCCTGACCAGGAAAAAGACAGCGTCAAGCGCGATGCGATGGAAAAGGCGCTGGTCTACATGGCCCTGAAACCGAATACCGCCATCGAAGACATCCGCATCGACAAGGTCTTCATCGGTTCCTGCACCAATTCGCGCATCGAAGACTTGCGCGCGGCAGCAGCCGTGGTACGCGGCAAGTACCGCGCCTCGAACGTCACCCTGGCGCTGGTGGTGCCCGGTTCCGGTCTCGTCAAGGACCAGGCCGAGCGCGAAGGCCTGGACCGCATCTTCAAGGATGCCGGTTTCGAGTGGCGCGAGCCGGGCTGCTCCATGTGCCTGGCCATGAATGCGGACCGTCTGGAACCGGGCGAACGCTGCGCCTCGACCTCGAATCGCAATTTCGAAGGCCGGCAAGGGCAGGGCGGACGTACCCACCTGGTGTCGCCCGCGATGGCGGCGGCGGCGGGCATCGCCGGCCACTTTGTCGACGTGCGGGCTTTGCGATGAGGGCTGGGACTGGCGCCGCTGGCGTACACTAGCGTTTCCGGTCCCTTACCTACTATCAAGAAATCATCATGAAAAAACTCTTCGCCCTCCTCATCGCCACCGTCATCCTGTCTGGCTGCAACACCGTCTCCGGCATTGGCCGCGATGTGCAGAAAGTCGGCCAGGTCGTCACTGGCGCCGGCGGAAAATAAACCGTGACGTGCCGGCGCCCCGCGCCGCCCGTCCTACCGAGTAGAAACAGCATGGATAAATTTACGCTTTACGAAGGCCTGGTGGCCCCGCTGGACCGCGCCAACGTCGACACCGACGCGATCATCCCGAAGCAATTCCTGAAATCGATCCACCGCAGCGGTTTCGGCCCCAACCTGTTCGACGAATGGCGCTACCTCGACCATGGCGAGCCGGGCCAGGACAACAGCCGCCGCCCGCTGAATCCCGAGTTCGTGCTCAACGAGGCGCGCTACCAGGGCGCTTCCATCTTACTCACGCGCAAGAACTTCGGCTGCGGCTCCTCGCGCGAGCACGCGCCGTGGGCGCTCGATCAATATGGCTTCCGCGCCATCATCGCGCCCTCGTTTGCCGATATCTTCTTCAACAATTGCTACAAGAACGGTTTGCTGCCCATCGTGCTGTCGGAGGCCCAGGTCGAGCACCTGTTCAATGAAGTCAAGGCCTTCCCCGGCTATAAACTTGTGGTCGACCTGGAACAGCAATGCGTGCGCACCAGCAATGGTAGCGTCTCGTATCCGTTCGAGATCGATGCCTTCCGCAAATATTGCCTGATGAATGGCCTCGATGATATCGGCCTGACACTGCGCCATGCGGACGATATCCGCGCCTTCGAAGAACGCCACCTGCATAGCCAACCTTGGCTCGCCAACGTCATCTGATCGATAAAAACATGAAAATTGCAATCTTACCCGGCGACGGCATCGGTCCTGAAATCGTCGCGCAAGCCGTCAAGGTGTTGAACGTGCTGGGCGAATCGTTCGAGCTGGAAAGCGCGCCCGTGGGCGGCGCCGGCTATGCGGCCCACGGCCATCCTTTGCCTGAAGGCACCTTGGCGCTGGCCAAGGCAGCCGATGCCGTGCTGTTTGGCGCCGTCGGCGATTATCAGTACGACAAGCTGGAACGCCAGTTCCGTCCGGAGCAGGCGATTTTGGGCTTGCGCAAGAACCTGGGCCTGTTCGCCAACCTGCGTCCGGCTATTTTGTATCCGGAGCTGGCGGACGCTTCGACCCTGAAGCCGGAAGTGGTGTCCGGCCTCGACATTTTGATCATCCGTGAATTGACGGGCGACATTTATTTCGGCCAGCCCCGCGGCATGCGCGAGTGCCCGGACGGTCCGTTCAAGGGGCAGCGCGAAGGCTACGACACCATGCGCTATGCGGAAGGCGAAATCCGCCGCATCGCCCATGTGGCCTTCCAGGCTGCGCAAAAGCGCGAGAAGCGTTTGACCAGCGTGGACAAGGCGAACGTGCTGGAAACCTTCCAGTTCTGGCGCGACATCGTCACCGACGTGCACAAGGAATACCCGGATGTTGCGCTCGAGCATATGTATGTCGATAACGCGGCCATGCAACTGGTGCGGGCGCCGAAGAAATTCGACGTCTTGGTGACCGGCAACATGTTCGGCGACATCTTGTCCGACCAGGCCTCGATGCTGACGGGCTCGATCGGCATGCTGCCGTCCGCTTCGCTCGATGCCAACAACAAGGGCTTGTACGAGCCATCGCACGGCTCGGCGCCCGATATCGCGGGCAAGGGCATCGCCAATCCGCTGGCGACGATTTTGTCGGCCGCCATGATGTTGCGCTATTCGCTGAACCGCGAAGAGCAGGCAAGCCGCATCGAAGGTGCTGTGAAGAAAGTATTGGCACAGGGCTTGCGCACGGCCGACATCCACGAAGCGGGCACCACCTTGGTGAGTACCGAGGCGATGGGTGATGCAGTTGTAAAAGCGCTGGGATAAAATAGTCTAATGACGGCAGTCGCCGTCTCATCTTGAGGAATGGTAATGAAATTAGTTGGCTTGGTAGGATGGCGCGGTATGGTCGGTTCGGTCCTGATGCAGCGCATGCAGGAAGAGGGCGATTTCGCCCACATCGAACCGGTGTTTTTCACCACCTCGAACACGGGCGGCGCGGCGCCGGTCATGGCGAAGAATGAAACCATCCTCAAGGATGCCAACAACATCGCCGAACTGTCCAAGTGCGACATCATCATTTCCTGCCAGGGCGGCGACTATACGAGCGCCGTGTTTCCGCAGCTGCGCGCAGCGGGCTGGAATGGCTACTGGATCGATGCGGCCTCGACCTTGCGCATGGAAAAAGACGCCGTCATCGTGCTCGACCCCGTCAACCTGCACGTCATCAAGGATGCGCTGGGCAAGGGCGTGAAAAACTACATCGGTGGCAATTGCACCGTCTCGTGCATGATGATGGGCCTGGGCGGCCTGTTCCAGCACGACTTGATCGACTGGATGACGTCGATGACCTACCAGGCGGCATCGGGCGGCGGCGCGCAGCACATGCGCGAGCTGCTGACGCAGTTTGGCACCATCAACGGCTCCGTCAAGGCGCTGCTGGAAAACCCCGCCTCGGCGATCCTGGAAATCGACCGCCAGGTGCTGGCGACCCAGCACGGCTATTCCCCGGATGAAATCAAGCAATTCGGCGCGCCGCTGGCCGGCAACTTGATCCCGTGGATCGACAAGGACCTGGGCAACGGCCAGTCGAAGGAAGAGTGGAAGGCTGGCGCGGAAACCAACAAGATCCTGGGCCGCGGCATCGACTTTGGCACCAAGGAAATCCCTGTCGACGGCTTGTGCGTGCGCATCGGCGCCATGCGCTGCCATTCGCAAGCGCTGACCATCAAGCTGAAGAAAGACGTGCCGCTCGATGAAATCAACGACATCATCGCCAGCAACAATCAGTGGGTCAAGCTGGTGCCGAATACGCGCGAAGCCTCCGTGCGCGACCTGTCGCCGGCGGCCGTCACGGGCAGCCTGACGATACCCGTCGGTCGCGTGCGCAAGATGAGCATGGGCGGCGAATACCTGTCCGCCTTCACCGTGGGCGACCAATTGCTGTGGGGTGCGGCCGAGCCGCTGCGCCGCATGCTGCGCATTTTGCTGGACGCGTAACGGCAATAAATCAGCAATTAATTGCTGATCAAGATCAAGCTGGGGCTGTTTTCCCAGCTTTTTTTTCGCCCTGAGCCCGTCAAGGCTCAACCACAGGGCGATTGCATGAAGCATCAGGTCGGCAAGCCCAAGACCTTGGCGAGATAGTCGGCATTCCAGCCAGCTTTTAAGCGTTTGGTAGCGATGCCGGCCTTGGTTGTCTTTTCGTTTTTCAGTAAAT
>NZ_PEBS01000111.1 GCF_002869965.1 Janthinobacterium sp. ROICE36 | reverse complement strand
ATTACCTGAAAATCTACAACCACAACATTCCCCAGCGCGCCTTGGATAACGCAACACCGATTCAGGCGATGAAGAAATGGCAGGAGAAAAAGCCGGAATTATTCGTTAAACGCGTATATAACCAGGCAGGTCTTGACATGTAGATATGCGTAGCTCCGTGCGAGGACTCGACCAAGAGCGCAGCTACTTCATCTGCAATATCACACCAATTTGGTCAGCCTGCCCGCCCGCCATATCCAACCCTCCTTCAGGGCAGGCAACTGCGCCGGCGCCAGCTCTGCAGGCACAGGAGGCTGATTGCCGAACGAAGTTCGCGGCCGCTCAAGGCGTGCAGGCGGTTCGAGTGCTCCGTGGACGACGGTGTAGACCTGAATCTCATAAGGGGTGCACGAGAGCTTTTTCAGGAAGCCGCATGCAGCGAGGTAGTCCAGATAAAGGCGGACCTCAGCGCGCACAGACTCGGGCGAGCTGCGTCCAGTTTCGAACCTTTCCAAAATCCACTGTATGACCGAAGTCTGCTTGAGTTCGAAGCTGCTGTTCGCTCTCTGGAATATAAAACGGCTGAACAGTGCTGCCTGCCAAATCATTGCTTGCTCTGCGATTGCACTAGCGCCATCACCTTTTTTGCAAAGGTAGTAGGGCCATCGCCCAGCGATTCCCAGACGCTCGCGCAGGTCCCGCTCTTTGTCTTCGTGCGACATTTGGCGGTAGCGTTGGTTAGCCGCCTCGCGACGCTTACGGTCGTTCTCGAGTTTTCGATGTCGAGTTGTTTGCCTCTTCTGGTCGGCTGCCTGCTCGACTTGGTGCTCTCTATTTGCTCGCTCAATTCGGGCAGCCAGGCCTGCCAACAGTCTCTGCCGCTCCTGCTCTTCATTTGGGAAGAACAGCCAAGTCTTATATCCTGTCTCGTGAATTACTCGCTGCGCTATTGCGTCAAAGCCCGTCGAGATGTCTAGGTCAGAGAGGTCCACCTCTATTGTCGGCAACTTGAGCTTGCCAATTTTCCGGCGCTTGTTCTCGTCGACACGGTGACGAAAGTACATTTCGACGAGAAGCCTGCGCTCCCCTCGATAGCCCACAACGTCAGGGCGGATACCGTCTTCCCAGACTTCCGCGCAGGTGCGTTCGAACCGAACAACACGCTCCTCCGACAGCACGCTCGATTCTTCCAGCACTTGACCGGACGTCGCTTGGCCTTGAACGACAACGCGCATGCATGGCAGGCGGAGCCAGTCGTGTTCAAGCAGAACTTGCTTCGCGGCTGCATGAATAGCTGACTCTGCGCAGGACTCGCCGATTTCAACGTTGTGGTGGGCAAAATGCCAGCGCTTTTTTGCACCCTTCTTAGCAACGAGTATGGCGCCACACCCAATACAGGTACATCCGCAAGCTAGCCCGGATTGGACGTCCGCAGGCGCGCACATCCGCCCGTCCTTGAGTCCAAAACCGGTTTGCGTGGAATCTACAATGTCCACCTTGGCCGCTACCATCAACGTCCGCAGCGCCCGACGCTAGCGCGACGGTGGGCCTTCAAGGACTGCTTACTCATCATCGGTACGCTCGCATCTTTTTTCAAAAGCTTCGATGCTCGTCACGAGCTAACGAGGCCACCACAATTTTCTACCGCTGCAACGGTGCAATGAGTAAGCCCCAGAGCAACTCGGCTGCACCTTGTTCGGAGAGCCGCTGGTCTTGACGCCCGCCGAATGACTGCATGCCCAGCGACCTGAAGTACATGGCCTGGCTGTCGCACTCCACATTCAGCATCTCGTTTGAGCTCCCATCCGGAGCGCTAGCGTTATATGAAAATGAGATGCACTGGCTTCGAGTGCCCATGCTGTCGATACGGATGATGCATTGCGCGACAGTTTTTCCATCGCGGTAAATGATTGCAGTAAACCGTCTTGTGTCAATTCGCCTGTATCGGCCATCGATGCCAGAATGTCGCGACGCGAGCTCTGTTAGAGATGATTCGAAAAACCGTCCCATAAAATCGAAGGACGTATGAATAAACTCGTCTTTATCCAGGTCACCGAACTCCTTGCTGAGGCGGAGATTACTTGAGCGCGGTACCTCGACGGCAGGTCTCGCCGCTGCGGGAATCACGTTACTGTGCGTCGGTGTCACTGCGGCGCGAACTGAACCTGCACCCAAACCGCTGACGACGTTACAGGCACGCGCATTCATGGCTTCGACGGCAATTCGAACCTGACGGACGACATCGGTGAATGCTTCGTCGGTGTTAGCCCAAGTTGTGATGGCCTTTCCATCTCTGGGCGTTGCCATCAACTTTCCAAATGGAGCGGAGTGCCAGTCGCACGGGCGCAAAATGACAGGGACGACACGTGCTTCGCCAGCGTTATGGCGTTCAATAGCCCGGTGCATTTCTTTGGAATAGCAATAATCAGAACCGATGAAATTTGCGCTCACAAGTAACAGAATAACGTCAGCGCTTTCAAGATTGTCTTTAATGGCGGGGTCGAGCTCATCGCCGGCGAGGATACGCCTGTCATGCCAAGCTTCCACATGCCCTTGCCGCTTTAGCAATGAAAGGTGCATCTCGAGTTGGTCTCGAAGCGCCTCGTCGGCGTGACTGTAGGAAAAAAAGACTATCGCCATGGGAGGTTCCTATTAGTATCTACAAGATATCGTATGTTGCGACTCGGCCATCGCAGCCAAGCCGTATCTTCGCATGCCGCACTTCAATGCCGCCATCCGGCCACAGAAGACCGGACAAAATACCACCCTTTCGGGAATGACTGCGTTTTCCGCGCCAAACTGGGCACCCATTCCACGGCAAACTGGACACGCATTCCACGCCAAACTGGACACCGATTCCGCTTCAAACTGGACAGTTTGAAGCGGCCTGAGTAGGACCAACGGCAAGGGGATAACTGTGGCAACCTGCCGGATTTTTATCCGGAGGGTTGCTTGACCAATAAAAGGTTATCCATGCGCAAAATACACGAAGTCCTGCGGCTGCATTTCGAGCACGGCCGCTCCAAGCGGGAAATCGCCCGCATCATCAACGTCTCCCCCTCCACCGTCTCCGACTATGTGGCCCGTGCCAAGCTGGCCGGCCTGTCTTCGCCCTTGCCGCCCGAGTGCGACGACGCTGCCCTGGAGCGGCTGCTGTTCCCGCCCAGCGAGCCGTCGTCGGTGCGGCGGCCGGCGCCTGCCTGGCCGACCGTGCACAACGAACTGCGCCGCAAGGGCGTGACGCTGGAACTGCTGTGGCAAGAGTACAAGGCCGAGCAACCGGACGGCTACCAGTACAGCACGTTCTGCGAGCACTACCGGCGCTGGCGCCAGCAACTGACGACGTCGATGCGGCAACCCGTCGCGATGTGTTATGTCAGACCGGTTCGTTCCGCGCAACTGTCGAACTAAAAATGTCGCTCAGGTGGTCCCTGGCGCAATACGTTGACGCATTGGAAAAACAGCTTCAAGGGCAGTATATGATGGCGTCCAATTCTAAGATTGGATTCTTCGTAATCGTGCTGCAAGAACATAGAACTTGGGAAGGACCGGACGGTTCTATCAATTTTGATGAGCTGCTGGCAATCCTTCAGAGCAAGGCTCGAGAGAAGGAAAGTGCGGACAGCTCTGTCTACTTGCGCGTAATCGGTATAGACGCCACGGCGAGAGAGGATTTCCGTGCCGCCTAGGGTTCAGCCAAAAATCCTGCCCTCGCAGCCGGGCTTGAATACGCCGACGGCACCGGCAATACTTGGAGTGGCCGAGGCCGGCGCCCGAAGTGGATAAACGATGCGCTGGCGTCAGGGACGCCACTCACCACCTTTGTCGCGAAAAAGCCGGGAAATTGATATCGAAATGGAGCGTGCTGTGCGTAGAGCATATACGGCCATTTGGCATGGCACGCCCGGCAACCACGTTCAACAGGCACACTTGGTCACGTGGCGGTCTGGACATTTGTAAGGGGCACCATGGCTCCGTTGAACTCGCGGTAGTACGTCAGCACTTCCTCCGACAGCTCCACTTCGCCGGCACCACTAATCCGTAGCAGTTCGCGGTCGTACAGGGTGTGCAGGTCCCGGCGGAGCAAAATTCCATCGGTGGCGCTATTGTGGCCTTGCCGCCAGTCGCGGCCCCGAAGATGGGCAGCCTCTAGGGCTTCCGGCACATCGCATCCGCTGATTACGCACTGTCCACCACAAGCACGAAACACTGCGTCTCGAAACTGGCCTTGCTCCGGTCGAGTCTGCACTTGGTTGAATCGCGCTGCGCGTTGTTCGAAGTCATCGGTTGATAAGGTCGGCTTTAAAGGTGGCGCGATTGGTGCTTCCACCGCTGCGACTGCGGATAGAACTGACACCACGCCAACCTCTTTGCGCGCCCAGTGCGCGTAGCAACGCTCCCGCTCTAATTTATCGTCGTCGATGTTGAATTCGTCGAAGAGCCCCTCGGAGCAGCGGTGGGTCTCCTTATCGACAATGAGCGCTGTGATTACTGGCTCACCAGCGTCCTTACAGTCGTGGCCAAGTCGGCTCATCGCGTTGCGCAATGGGTAAAACGTCAGCGCAAATCGGTTCATGACGTCCGAATAGGTTACTGTACTGCGAACGCCGCACACTTCGATTAGCCAAGCCCGTATTGCAGGAATCTTTTCCTTGTACGAGTCAGTGGATAAACCAGTCCGCTGCGCATCGTCCACGGGGAAGACACCCTGCCCCCTAATGGTCCGATGAGTCTTCGCGTGCTCGACTAGGGTTGACACACTCACGCGGTCGCCGACATCAGCGACGATGGTGCCATCGGATTGAAGTCGCAGCCGGTTCAGGGCGAAGACTGCGTCGTCGCGGTAACCCAGGATTTCGCGTGGCCTTACATCCTTGTCCTTGACGGTTGCTATGACGGTGTAGCCTGCTATATCGCCACCCCACAAGGCCTTGAGCTGGACGAGTCGTTCGTCCAGGCCAAACGACTCAGAAGGACGATACAGTTCAGGTCTATCCAACACGATAAGCTTACGTTCCTTGTGAACGTATTCGTCCTCCCACGTGCGCAGCAACAGAGAGCCGCCACTACGGGCGCCCCATGACCAGCGAATGTTTCGGAGAGGGTACCCTAGGTCCACGAAGAACTGACTGATTGCTTTCGCCATTGTATCTGTCCGCTTTTATTCAAATATGAATCGCCCCGGAATTTTAGGAGGCCGTTTGGTGTGAGTCAGGCGACATAACCTGCTCGGAAAGTTATCGACAGTAGTTTGCATCAGTTTCGGCCGGCGGTATATAACCAAGCGGTTCGAGCAAGCGAAGATGATTGAACCAGTGTACCCATTCCAGCGTTGCCAGTTCGACGGCCTTACGCGCCTTCCGGGGAGCTCTGCCTTGTACAGGCCGTTGATGGTCTCAGCCAGCATGTTGTCATAGCTGGCACCCTTACTACCCACAGATGCCCTCGCTCCGCAGTTGACGCCAGACCTTGTCTGCGTCATAGACCCGCATGTCGGCTTGCCAAATGCATTCAATTTCAGGGGCCAACACCTCCTCTGGCCTGGATTTTGAAAGCGGAGACGTTCCTTCTTAAGTCATATTTGCCCTTCATAGCGCAACTAGGTTCGCGTCTCACAGCGGCGCAACCCTCGTCCTAAGGGTTGCTGCGAGCCACCTTTGTCAGCACCCGCCGCCGGCGTCGATTGCGCGCGTCTCGCCGCGCTCGAAGGCCCAAAAGTCGAAGGCAATTACTATACTGTTAAAGAGGCTCCGGGCTCCCCGACCTACGGACTGTTGTATGATGCGAAGCCATTTCATTCACCATACCAAATTTCTGGAAATCCGAACCTATGCAAATCATGTATTCACATATTGCAGGAGAGCTTCGTACACTTGCCATACCTGCGGCCGACGACGAGGTTTTACCAGGAATCTTTTGGGGCGCATTCGATGAAATGATGACCCCTGCGTACTGGCGTGGACAAGCTTGGCAGCACACTGAATCCGGAACATTTTGCGATTTTCGACTTGGCCGGTCACTTGCGGAAGAGGTTGCTGCATGCCTCCTCGGTGGTTGGGGAATGCCAGCTGAGTTGGCACTGGCCGCATACTCGCGACTTCGCGAACGCGACCTGCTTCGGCCAGGCACAACAGCAGGTGAGCTGGAGGAGTCGTTAAGTGAACCCTTCGTCTTGCAGGGGCGCGCGCGCAAATATCGATTCATTCGGCAGAAGTCAAATTACCTTAGCGGATGCCTTGCGCGGCTACCGGACTTCGAACAGCCAGAAGATGATGTAGCTTTTCGGGACAAACTAAAAGACCTGCCGGGTATAGGCCTTAAAACTGCGTCGTGGATTGTTCGAAATATGCGACCTCAAAGTGAGGTCGCTATTCTGGACATCCATATCATCAAGGTCGGCCAGCACTTAGGACTGTTCCCCGAAAAATGGCGTCCTGAAACCCATTATCGTGAACTAGAGGAGCGCTTCGTCGCATTTGCCCGCGCAATCGACGTGTCTGCCGCAACTCTCGATGGCTTGATGTGGGACCATGTACGGCGCCTCTCCGCAATTTTGAGAAAAACGCGCACCAAGGACGAGCAGCTAGAACTATTCGCGAGCGAAGGCCAAAGCGTTCATTGATTAGAATCGGCGGCTCGCGCTTCAGGTCGCAACCCAATCACAGCTGCTCCGACGGCTAATAGCTGCCCATCCGAGTGCAGTTCTGTAACGACCTCGTGACCCAGAATCCCCAAGGGGCAAAACCCCAAACCAAAAAGCTCCGCGACAAGCGCGATTGTCTGAAGCAGTGCGCCGGCATCGCGCCAAACGAGTGATTCGCTGTTGGCGTACGCACTGTTTGGCCGCGCCATATCTGCCACTAGCATTAGGAACGTGCCGTTCGCTTCTGGAAGCACGCTTTGACACTTGCTTACCCATGCAGAGTAAACCTCATCCGAAAATTGAAGCCTTTCGAGGAGGGACAACTCCGCATTGAGACGGAAGACAGCTCGCTCTTGGAACAACAAGACCGTGATGGGGTGGAGCGCACCGGCCGACAAGGAAGGACGCCGGCTACGCTTGAGCGAATCTCCCTCCTTCCAGAAACGGGGCCTCAGCGCAAAAAGCAGGGCACCGACCGTCTGCTCAAGGGAGGCAGGCGCAAGAACTCGGTTTGAACGACGATGCTCGATTACGTCAGCAAGCGTTCTTGTCGGTGCCACCTCGCCTACTTCAAATACCTTGCTGGATACCACAGGCCATGTGTACTCTAGAAACGCGGTATCCCCAAGTGGAGTAGGGTCTTCAGTAAGGCTCAAGCCCAAGCTCCTCCAAAGTCTCGTAGTGCTTTCTGCAGCCACGACACATTCCGCATCCCTCATTGGCGACGTGGCACGAGTGGGCCCATGCGAGCACATCGTTTGGAACGCCAGAAGTTTTAATGAGCTCCGCGCTGCTTAGCATGATGGCCGGTGCCTCAAGGTTAATCCCGCCTTCCTGGCAGCGAAGTACAGCGTTCATGGTTTCGATAAATTCGGGCTTGCCATCTGCGTGAACGCCATCGGTACGAAGAGTGCCTATGAGAAGCCTATCAACTCCGAGAGCGCTGGCCTTCATCGCCGCCAAGGTAACTAACATCTGATTGCGGAACGGCCACCATTCAGATACCGGTGCGAGGTTGGCCGGAGCTTTGCCGGCCATATCGCCGCTACCCAGCGCGCTCAAGTCCGCTTCGATTACATGATGCTCAATCCCCAGAACCTCACATACTTGAGCGGCAGCCCGAACTTCTGCGTTTGTTGCACGTTGACCGTACGCCACGGTTATCCCAATCTCGGGACGCCTCCAATAGGCGATTGCGACCGAATCCATTCCACCCGAAATGAGCAGTGCAGTTTTCATGCTTTCCACGCTGTGTGATGGAGTGCGGTGACAAAGTCGAAGAAAACCTTGCAGTCAGAGCCGACCACCATTTTTAGGTCCTCCTCATTGACCGCTTGGGCAAGCGCATAAACCGGAATGCCGCGTGCACGCGCATAACCGACCTCGAAGATAGTACCCGCGTCGAGTCCATCGAGAATGGCGAATACACGGTCGCATTCGTTCAGTGCCTTGATATCTTCCGGACCAACAACCTGCGCAGGCCCAGGCCCCACGTCGTGAACCGGGGAAAATACCTCCATGCCCAATTCCCTCAAGCTGCGACGGGCCTCATCGACGAGCCATCGTTGACCAAGATTGAAAAACGGGCTCGCCAAGTAGACCTTTCCTTTGACGGTCGAAGATGCGGTACGCGGCGCCTCGACTAGCTGTTGCGGTTGAAGGGCAGGAAGGGCCATTGTTTCTGCGTAGTGCGAAACGGCTCTCGACGCTAATTCGGCCGCCGTATCTGGGGCAGTTCGGTGGACCGCCCACTGAGCGGCGAATATCGCCGCAAAGACATCTCCCGAACCGATAGTCCAAACGAGGTCACTCCGATATGCTGGAACGTGCGCCACCGCGCTGTCACGGGTGTACACATACGCACCAGCCGGCCCCGATTTCACTACAACAACCTCCGCCCCACGCGTGAGCAAAGCTTTGGCACTAATCTCAGAATCAGAGGAACCACCCATCGCAATAATTTCGCTGCGGTTGGCTACGATGGCTAGGTGCTCTGCCTGGCTACCGTTTTCCCAGAATGACTCCGGCCGAAACGCCGATTGAGGGTCGTAGACGCACCATTTCGCGTCGACTTTACCAGAGCCTTCTAACATCCCAAAGCGGAGCACTGTGTCAGCACTCACATTGATGGGTTCCAACGCGGTGATTCGGGCCAGCGGAGGACGGACGACGGGTGTCGACATGCAATGAACATAATCGAACGAGATACCTGTTGGCGCTGGCGTCGAGACGACGACAAAGCCGTAAATCTTTGCCGCCTTTACGAAATCTTGCTCCACGTCGGGATGTGCATAGGTGTACAAATTCACCTGGTTGACGTGACTGACGAGCGCTGTCGCCGCGCGGCCCCCGGAGCCGAATAGTTGGTCCCACGCTGGCCATAAGCATTGCTCGTAGTAGACCCCACCCACAACCGCTATTTGAGTCGTCGTCATACCAGTCTCACGCGTACCTGGCAGGAGCCGCCTTGAATGCTGACTACTTCGGCGACGTAGCGGCGGCCGCCCTGAATACATTCGATAATTTGAAGCATCGACCGTGACGTAATCGACCCGACGATTTGCCCCGCAGCATCTTGCACGATAAGCCTTTGCGGAGGCCCCACAAGGAACACGACATCGAGCACATTGCCCGGCGACACGTTTCTCAACGCCGCGGGGGAAACGGAGTTGAGCTGGGTAAGCTCGTCAATTGCACAAGGGTTTCCAGGCCCGATGCCACCACCAATTCCATCCCCAACTTGACCATTTGCTGGGACCCTCGGTTCAGGACGCCAATCACCACCACCACCACCGCCTCCAGACATGCTTCCTCCAAGTAATTGTTAGATTTAAAGCTGCGAAACACAAAAACGCCGACAGACGAAAAGGCACTTACCGTTCGTTTCCAATACCATCTCTACCGTTCACTCTAGGTAAGGCAATGCGTGGGCCAGTTTAAAAACGCTCCCATACCGAGTTCGGCACGCTTGAAGGAAAGTCCGTGCAAGGCAGGAGGACCAATTGGCGGCAACCCAAATCGCTCCGCGGTTCATCCAGACGGTCTGACGATTATTTTCTGTATGCAGCAGTCGGGTTAGGCGCGTTGACGAGACTGCAAATCTCGTTATTGAGGGATTCAACATAAACGCCTGTTTACCTGTACATGAAAGTGAAAATTGAACTTGTATCTTGCTGAGTACGCGCAAAGGGCACGAAATCCTTCTGCCCACCGGTCCGTGGAAGAGTCTGCGCGACGGGCTTCAAAACCTGTGCAATATGCCGAAGCCGCTGCTCTGATGGCGGGTGCGTGGCCGAGATTACTGGCACGCTAAATCGACCAGTCTTTTTGCCCAAAACTTGGCAGAAAAACTTCTTGGCAAGTGCCTTCGTCTTATCCGCCGGCATCGGAAACTCTTCAGGCTCAATAACCCTATGGACTGGAGCAGTGCTCATAATCTCGCGCTCTGCAACTAATGCTTGCCACCGGTCAGCAGCAAGAGCAAGAAGGTCATTATTCCAAAATAGAGACCCTTGCTCAATCAAAACCGGCTCTCGATGGTGGGGTGAAGCAGCAACTTACATATCTAGACACAAGAACTTCGTGCTAACGCCCCCTCTACCAAGTGGATGACCGTTGCATTTTTGATAGTAGCAGACTTTTACAGGCGAAAACTCTCCGATTTTCACAAAAATGAGTGGCCTGCTACGTGCAAACCCCGACGTAGCGTGAAACATCACAATTGTCTTGACGCGTACCGGGTTCTCCTCAGCGGACATGACCGCTGAGGAGAACCCGCTCCTTCTAGGTGCGTAGACTCGAGGGGCAGTGCAACTACGTTTCTGTCCGACGGCTTTAGGAAGAAGTGAGGCCGAACCTAGCAGGCGTGCTGTTTAGCGCAACAGGCCTGCCGCACGAGTTAACGCAGCCTTACGTGTATCTACAGCGCTTCTGTGAACTCAACTCCGAGCGCTGCACTTGGCACCACATTAAACGACTCAAGCATTCTGCCAACATAGACGTGCAGGAAGAACGCGCGTCCCGCACCGCCTAGTTCGTGTTCGGCGATAAATAAGCTTTCTACACGAGGTACGAATTTCAACTGAGCGAGCCTCCTGGAGACCAAATGCCAACAAACTACCTTGATGTCGTTGAACTAGCGGAGATGTTGGGCCTGAGTGTCGCGACCATACGGAGACGGCTCCGGTGCCGAGCGTGGGAGTTGCCTCCGAGGGCGCATGGCTTTGGAGAACTTCTGCGATGGCGACGTACGGAAGTGGCTTGCTGGGTAGCTGAAACAGAATATCGAGCTGGCAGGAAACGGTAGACGAGTCGCTGCCCGCATATAAATTCCATCCGCTACACGAGGTTCTAACTCCTACAAGGTCATCAATTATGAAAAATACCGCAATATTATCGCTAACGTCTGAGGACGACGGCACCGCAGTCGGGCACTTATGCATCTTCGGCCGCCTTAATCTGACGTCGATTCATCCTGCGGAAATTAACGCAGTTCTACATTTCCATGCGATAAAAAAACTGCAGGTCATGGGCACAAAAAACGGGTTCGAGTGCAGCTTTCCGTTCACACTGCGAAATTTATTTTCAGTACAGTCGCTTGTTGAAAGCGGGTGTTGGCGCCGACCGAAAACTGACCCACCTATAGCTGTTGTGCCGACCCAAAATTGACCCAGGTGTTCTACTGCTCCTGCCTAATTATTAGGCGGGAGATATACAAGGTGATCACCATGGAAATGTT
>NZ_PEBS01000110.1 GCF_002869965.1 Janthinobacterium sp. ROICE36 | reverse complement strand
GTCAGGCGCAGTGCCGCGTCTTCCAGCGTCAGGCCCTGCGTCAGGACCAGTTTTACCGCTTCTTCACGAAGCTCCGGTGTGTAGGTTTTTGAGCGTGTCATAAGTTCTCCAGTTGGTGAAGTTTACCAAACTAGAGTGTCCGAAAAAGTCAGGGTACCTCAATCAGCCCTGCACTTGCAAATTGGACACTGAATGGGCTGGAAGCGGAACTTGTGGCGCATCTCGATGCAAAATGGGGAGTAGCAAAGGCCAAGAAACTCAAGGTCGGCGTCATACGGTACGCGGATGATTTTGTCATTACAGGTGCTTCACGAGAGCTGCTGGAAGACGTAATCAAACCGTGGGTGGAGAATTTTCTTGCCATCAGAGGTCTGCGGCTTGCAAAAGCGAAGACTAAAATCGTGCATGTCGATGAAGGGTTTGATTTCCTGGGATGGAATTTCCGCAAATACACAGGGAAGTTGCTGATCAAGCCAAGTAAGAAAAACGTCAAGGCGTTTTATAAAAAGCTGGGAACGGCAATCAGTGACAATTTGGGCGCAACGCAGGAGAATTTGATACGCCTGCTGAACCCCATGCTACGCGGGTGGGCGCAGTACCACTCGCCTGTCGTAGCAAAGCAAACGTTCTCTCGTCTGGAGTCGCTGCTGTTCTGGCGGCTCATGCGATGGGCAAAACGCAGGCACCCGACCAAGAGCGCAGATTGGATACGCAAGAAGTATTGGCGTACCGTCGGCAATCGGCACTGGGTGTTTGCATGTCAAGTTGATACTGAGTTGGGCAATAAGGCAACAATGGAACTGTACTCGCTTGCGGGAACGGCCATTGAGCGTCACATCAAGATCAAGGGAGCATTCAACCCTTATGATCCGTCATGGGAGATGTACGGCGAGACGCTACGGAAAGAACGCATGGTAAAAAACATGCGGTACCGAAAGGAGTGGATACGGCTGTACGTGGATCAGGACGGGAAGTGCGCGCTGTGCGGGTATGCGATGGACTTTGACACCGGTTGGCACGACCACCATATGCAGTATAGGGTGGCGGGCGGGTCCGATGCGCTGGGAAATCGGGTATTATTGCACCCAAATTGCCATTCTCAGGTTCATAACCTTGGATTGAAAGTAACAAAGCCGGTTCCTGTATAGGAACTTTTTATTAAGCCCGAGCCGTGTGCGGCGAAAGTCGCAAGCCCGGTTCCTAGGGGGGAGGACGCCAGTAATGGAGTCTTCCTACCCTACAATTAAAAAATCGCCTCTCAATGGTGCTTGCCCCTTCCAATTCATGAGCTGGTTTTCGGCCTCCCCCCCTTCGCAGCGCTGGGCTTTCGCCATCAGCGCGCTCGTCGCCGCCACGACGGTGCCTGTCCACGCCCAGAAAGCACCGCGTCCGGTGCATGTGGAAGATCCCGACGCGCCCACCGTCATGACGGCAAACAGCATGAACGGACGCCCCGAAAGGGAGATCAATCTCGATCAAAATGTCGTGATTGAGCGCGGAAAAACCACAAAAATGACGGCCGATACAGCTTGTTACAAACAAGTTGAAGATGAGTTCGATGCCGAGGGTCATATCAAGATGTGGCGTTTCGGCGATTACTACACGGGTGACGTCTTGAAGTTGAACATGGAAACCGGCAAGGGTTTCCTGCTCAACCCGACGTACCGCTTCGAAGTGGGTGGCGGCCAGGGCAAGGCCGAGCGCGTCGACTTCATCAACCCCGACGAAGCCAATGTCATCGGCGGTACCTACAGTACCTGCGAAGGGCCGAATCCGGACTGGTACCTGAAATCGAGCACCTTGAACCTCGATACGGGCCGCGACGTGGGCACGGGCAGCAAGACCATCATCTATTTCAAGGATGTGCCGATTCTGGGCACGCCGGGCATCTCGTTTTCGCTGTCGGGCGCGCGCCGCTCGGGCTGGCTGGCGCCCACGCCGGGCTTTGCCTCCAAGAACGGTTTCGAGCTGCTGATGCCGTATTACGTCAACATCGCGCCGAACCGCGACCTGACCTTGTTCCCGCGCTACATACAGCGGCGCGGCATCCAGCTCGGTGCGACGGGCCGCTACATGGGCGAGACGGATGCCGGCCTGTATCAGGGCGAAACGTCGGTGGAGTTTTTGCCTAACGATAAGCAAACCAAGACCAACCGCTACATGATCAAGTCCAAGCACGAGCAGGCGCTGGCCAAGGGCTGGACTTACAGCTGGGATCTGCGCGACGCATCCGACAATAATTACCCCAACGATTTTTCGAAAACCGTGGCCACTGCCACCGAACGCCAGTTGCTGCGCGAATTGCGCAGCGATTACCGCACCGAGGACTGGAGCCTGACGGCGCGCGTACAGAATTACCAGGTGCTGCAGGATCCCGATCCCAAGGTGGTCGTGCCACGCCCGTATGACCGCTTGCCGGCGGTGAACTTCCACGCTGGCAAATACGACGTCTGGGGCGGCTTCGACTGGACCTTCGACGCGGAAGCGACGCGCTTCGCCCACCCGACTCTGGTGCAAGGGTCGCGCCTCGTCGCCGTGCCGCAAGTGAGTTTCCCCATCGTGCGCCCTGGCTATTTCATCACGCCCAAGCTGATGCTCAATGCCAGCGCGTATCAGCTCGACAACGACGCCAGGACCAAGGCGAAGTTTGCGGATACGTCGTTTACGCGTGCCGTGCCGACTTTCTCGGTCGACAGCGGGCTGGTGTTTGAACGCGACACGAATCTGTTTGGCGCCAAGGGCGGCACGCAAACCCTGGAGCCGCGCCTGTTCTATGTCTACACGCCGTACCGCGACCAGTCGCAGTTCCCGAATTTCGATACGGCCGCCGGCACGTTCAACCTGACGCATATCTTCACGGAAAACCGTTTCGTTGGCAGCGACCGCATCGGCGATGCCAACCAGGTCACGGCCGCCCTGGTATCGCGTTTCCTGCAGGCCGATGGCACGGAACGCATGCGCCTGACCTTCGGCCAGCGTTTCTACTTTGCCGACCAGCGCGTGCAACTCGATTCGAGCACGCCCGTCAACCAGTCGCGTTCGGATATCCTGCTGGCAGCAACGGGCCGCGTGTCCGAGACTTGGACCGCCGACAGCCTGGTGCAGTACAATCCCAGCGACCGCCAGCTGGTCAGCTACAACTACACCTTGCAATATCAGCCCGGTGCCAAGAAAGTATTGAATTTTGGCAATCGTTTCCAGCGTGGAGACGCTGGTTGGCGCAATGTTGAAGTGTCGACCCAATGGCCGTTGACGGATCGCCTGTATGGCGTGGGACGCGTCAGTTATTCCGTGAAGGATCGCAGCATGCTGGAAAGCCTGGTCGGCCTGGAATACAAGGGCGATTGCTGGGTGTTCCGCATGGGCGCGCAACGTTTCGTCACGACGGCCAAGACGGTCTCGACGCCGATCTTCTTCCAGCTGGAATTGACGGGGCTGTCGAATGGCCTGGGTCTGGGCGCGAATGGCCTGGACACTTTTACAAAAACCATCCCCGGTTACCAGGCACTGAGCCAGCCACTCCGTTAAGATAGGCACCGTTGCCGCCGCCGGTGTTCCCGGCGCTGGCACAAACCGGTTTTTTTATTCACCTGAACTCATGAGCGCTCTACACATTATGCGTAATGCCAGTATGCACCAACTCAAAATTGCAACGGTTTTGTTGTGCGCCATTTCCGGCGCCACGACCAGTAGTGTCTGGGCGCAACAGGCTGCGCCAGCGCCTGCGGCCAAGCCCGCCGCCGCCGCCGCACCAGCGCCGGTCAAGGGCTTCACGCCACCGGCATCGAGCAGTGGCCAGACCATCGACTCCATCGCCGTCGTCGTCAATGACGATGTGATTACGCGCAATGAAGTGGCGGCCCGTATCAAGAGCGTGGAGCAGCGCATGAAGGCGCAGAACGTGCCCTTGCCCGATCCCGCCGACCTGCGTCGTCAATTGCTGGAGCGCATGATTGTTGAACGCGCACAGATGCAGCTGGCCAAGGAAATGGGCGTGCGCGTGGATGACCTGACCCTGGACCGCGCGATCGGCCGTATTGCTGAACAGCAAAAGATGACGGTGCAAGAGCTGCGCAACCAGATGGAAAAAGAAGGCACGCCGTTTGCGACCTTCCGCGAAGAAATCCGCGATGAAATCATCATGCAGCGCTTGCGCGAGCATGAAGTCGACGCCAAGATCCAGATTTCCGATTCCGAAGTGGATAACTTCCTGGAAGCGGAAAAAGCGGCGGCCAGCGAACAGGTCGAGCTGAACCTGGCGCAGATTCTCGTGCGCATTCCGGAAAACTCCAGCCCCGAGCAAATCGCCGCGCGCCGCGCGCGGGCCGAAGAAGTCAGCCGCCAGTTGCGCACGGGCGCCGATTTTGCCAAGATGGCCGCCACCTATTCCGACGCCAGCGATGCGCTGAGCGGCGGCGATATCGGCTGGCGCCATAGCGACCGTTTGCCGCCTTTGTTCACGGAACAGTTGCTGAAATTGAAGCCGGGCCAGATCACACCCATCATCAAGAGCAATACCGGTTTCCACATCCTGAAGCTGGTGGACCGCCGTAGCGCGGCCGAGGCGCAAGCCGTCGCTGCCGTGCAGCAAACGCATGCCCGCCATATCTTGCTGAAAATTACACCGACCTTGTCGGCGGCCGAAGCCAAGCGCAAATTGTCGGAATTGAAAGAGCGTCTCGACAACAAGGCCGCCAAATTCGAAGACCTGGCCCGTTTGTTTTCGAACGACGGTTCGGCGGCCAAGGGAGGCGACCTGGGCTGGCTGTATCCGGGCGATACCGTACCGGAATTTGAAACGGCGATGAATGCGCTGAAACCGGGCGAAGTGAGCCAGCCGATCGAATCGAGCTTTGGCTTCCACCTGATCGAAGTGCTGGAACGCAAGAGCGACGACGTCTCGAAAGAGAAACAGCGCAGCGCCGCCCGCAATGCCTTGCGTGAACGCAAGCTGGAAGAAGCGACGGAAAACTGGGCGCGCGAAGTACGCGACCGTGCTTACGTCGAATTCCGCCCGGACGACCAGTAATGCTGCCGACTATTTGTGCATGAGTAACTTGCCCCTTGCACGCCGCCCGGCCATCGCCATTACCTGTGGCGAACCGGCCGGTGTGGGCCCGGAAATTTCGATCCGCGCCGCCTGGGCCATGCGGCATGAAGTCACAGTCATCCTGCTGGGCGACGCCGCCTTCTTGGCGCTGACGGCCAGCCTGATCGACCCGGAGATTCGCCTGGCGGCGCTGTCGCTGCAAGCCGTACGCAACAACGGCCTGCCCCAGTTCGGCCCCGGCCGCCTGGCGGTGATCGATATTCCGACTGTCAATAATGTCATTCCTGGCGTACTCGACAAGGAAAACGGGCGCTCCGTGCTCGCTACCCTGGACGCGGCCGTGGAAGGTGTCGCCGCCGGCTGGTTTGATGCCATGGTCACGGCGCCCTTGCAAAAGAGCACGATCAACGACGCGGGCGTGGCATTTTCCGGCCATACGGAATACCTGGCCGAAAAAACCGGCACACCGCAGGTGGTGATGATGCTGGCCGGCGAACCGGGACATGGCGAACCGACCCTGCGCGTGGCGCTGGCCACCACGCATTTGCCCTTGAAGGACGTGTCCGCTGCCATTACGATGGACAGCCTGGCCGTCACCCTGGATATCATTCAGGCGGACCTGCAACAGAAATTCGGCATCGCCGCGCCGCGCATCCTGGTGACCGGCCTGAACCCGCACGCGGGCGAGGGCGGCTACCTGGGGCGCGAGGAAATCGATGTCATCACCCCGGCGATCGCTGCGGCGCAAGCGCGCGGCATCGATGCGCGCGGACCGTACCCGGCCGACACCTTGTTCCAGCACAAGTATCTGGCCGACGCCGATTGCGTGCTGGCCATGTACCACGACCAGGGCTTGCCCGTGCTGAAATATGCCACCTTCGGGCGCGGCATCAATATCACGCTGGGCTTGCCGCTGATCCGCACCTCGGTCGACCACGGCACGGCGCTGGACCTGGCCGCGCAAGGGCTGGGCCTGGCCGATTGCCACAGCATGGAGCAGGCCCTGCAAACGGCGCTCTACATGCTGCGTGCCAGCCGCCGCGCCTGATACCCACCGGTTTTACCCCGCTACACCGCCTCTAGAATAGAAAACAGAATATGAAACACGTTGCCCGCAAACGCTTTGGCCAGAATTTCCTGCATGACCGCTTCGTCCTCAACGACATCACGGCCGCCATCGCGCCGCAGGCGGACGATGCCATGGTCGAGATTGGCCCCGGCCTGGGCGCCATGACGGAGCAGTTGCTACGCCACCTGAAGCAAATGCATGTGGTTGAACTGGACCGCGACCTGATCGTGCGCCTGGAAAAGACCTTCAATCCGGCCAAGCTGACTATCCACTCGGGCGACGCGCTGAAATTCGATTTTGCGCAAATTCCCGTGCCGGCCGGCCAGAAGCTGCGCATCGTGGGCAACTTGCCGTACAACATATCCAGCCCCCTGCTGTTCCACCTGGCGGACTTTGCGCCACTGGTCAAAGACCAGCATTTCATGCTGCAAAAGGAAGTCGTCGAACGCATGGTGGCTGAGCCGGGCAGCAAGGCGTATGGCCGTTTGTCCGTGATGCTGCAATGGCGCTACGACATGACCTTGATGTTCATCGTGCCGCCGACGGCGTTTGATCCGCCGCCGAAAGTGGAATCGGCCATCGTGCGCATGATCCCCGTGGCCGAGCGCCTGGCCTGCGACCAGGCCACCCTGGAAGCGGTCGTCATGAAGGCATTCTCGCAGCGCCGCAAGGTGATCCGCAACTGCCTGGCCGGCATGTTTACGGAAGAGCAGATCAAGGCGGCCGGCATCGACCCGACCAAGCGTCCGGAAACGGTAGGCTTGGAGCAGTATGTTGCCTTGGCGAATCTGCTGAAGGCACCTGTGTAAACGTTGTCAAACCCAAGGGCTAGGACTGGGGTCGGATCCTGAGGGGCCGACCCCGGCTGTTCATCTGTTGGGGTTATTTAAAACCACTGGTCGACCTGCTGCAAATCCTGCCGCAGCGCTGAAAAACAGTCGTCCACATGGTGGTTGCGGCTGATTTCATTGCGCCGCATCAAGGCGATCTTGCGCTTGCAGGTGGGCTGGCGCAGTGGTGCCACGTGCAAGTCTTCGTCGTTGAGGAAAGTCGTGTACAGGCTGGGCATGATGCCCACGGCGATGCCGGCGCGCACCACGCCATATAGTGACTCGCTGTGTATCATCTGATACAGGCTCGACGGGCTCAAGCCATGCTGGCGCAGTGCGCTGGAAGCAAATTCCCAGATGCTGCCCTTGGTAAACACGACGATTTCCTGCCCCGCCAGTTGCTCCCAGCGCACTTCCTTCAGTGGCGCCAGCGCATGGCGTCCCGCCGTCACCAGCACCAGTTCGTCCTCGAACAGGCCCACGCTTTCCAGCGAGACGGAACCGGGCACCTCGATACCCACGCAAAAGTCCAGCTGGCCCGAATGCAAGGCGTGCAGCAAGCCGTCGTTGGGCATGTCGGACAGGACGATTTCCACTTCATCGCCATGCTGCTCGCAGTAGCGCGCCACCACCACGGCCGTCATCGCCATGGCCGACGGAATCGCGCCAATGCGGATGCGGTGCCGGCCGCTGCCGATGGCGCGCTGGATATCGGCAAAAGTGTTGCTTGCCGTATTCAATAAATGCGTGGCGTAATCGAGCGCCAGCTTGCCTTCGCGCGTCAATTCCAGCTGGTGGGTTGTGCGGTTAAACAACTTTTTCCCCAGCTGATTTTCCAGCAGCTTGATCGACGCGCTGAGCGCCGGCTGGGTCACGCACAATTCCTGTGCGGCCTTGCTGAAGCTGTTTACCCGGGCTAAGGTGGCAAACGCTTGTAAATGTCGTAAGGAAATCTTCTTGCTGAGTTCATGCATGGGCGTTGTTTATTAGAAAAAGTAATGGATTTATAAAAATAAACAAATTTTCTTATCCCGCAATTTACCATATTCTGGACTGGTCTTTACTTGTCTTGAAAGCAATAATATTCAGGAGAAGCGCCTGGAATGCGGCGCCGGCACTCTTGGCGGCGCGCCAGGCAAGGGACGCATCAATAAAATAATTCCAAAAAACTCAGGGTGTATTCTTTTTAGGGTGGCGGCGATGAACAAATGGATGACGGGAACGATGGTGGTGGGTGGCTTGCTGGCGGCGCAGGGCGCAGCGCAGGCGCAAAGCAGCGTGCAGGTGTATGGCTTGCTGTCGGCCGGTATCGGCTATGTGTCGGATGAGGGTAACGGCAGCCGCACGCATGCGCTGAGCGGCACGAATCAGAATCCCCGCATCGGTTTCCGCGGCCAGGAAGACCTGGGCAACGGCATCAAGGCCATCTTCGTGCTGGAAAACGGCTTTAACGTGATGACGGGCACGGCCTCGCAAAGCGGTCGTTTGTTCGGTCGTCAGTCCTACGTGGGTTTGTCGAGCAATGACAAGGGCACGCTGACCCTGGGCCGCCAGTACGAAGCCGTCAAGGACCTGCTGGGCCCGGTGGTCATCGCCAGTAACGGCGTGCACATCGGCGACAACGACAATGGCTATAACAACTTGCGCGTGCAAAATGCCGTCAAGTACGTCAGCCCGAACATCAGCAAGCTGTCGTTCACGGGCTTGTACGGTTTCAGCGAGAACCCGGAAGATTCCAAGCGCAACCGCGTCTACAGCATGGGCGCCGGCTACAAAGTCGATGCCTTCAGCTGGGCCGTCGCCTATACCAAGATGGACCACCCGAATAGCCCCGATGCGCCGAATGGCGCCATCGGCAACGACTATGGCAGTTCCCTGTTGCTCTTCAACAAGAGCGCCGTCAGCGGCGCCGGCGTGAACAGCCAGGCCATCGCCGGCACGGGAGGCTTTTATAATGTGGGCAAGACCAAGTTTGGCGCGCTGTACACCAACGTGCGCTACCACTACCTGGATCAAAGCAGTCTGACCTTGCAAAACGTGGATCTGAACGTGAACCACAAGCTGACGGAAGCGCTGAACCTGGGCGCGTCGTATTTCTTTACTACCGGAAAATATGACGTGATCAACAAGACGCCGAAATGGCATCAGGTCAACTTCCAGGCCGATTACTTCCTGTCCAAGCGCACCGACGTCGCCATCACCTGGAGCTACCAGAAAGCGGCAGGCGATGCGACGTTCGCCCGCGTGTTCGGTTTCGGCGCCTCGGGCGGCAAGAAGCAAAGTGTCCTGATCGTCGGCATGCGACATTATTTCTGAGTCTGATTCATCTTTACAGGCGCTGTCCCGCAGCGCCGCCCCCTGAAAGGAAGCATCTTGAAAAAGCATATCATGTTGGCGTTGAGCCTAGGCTTGCTGGCTAACGCCGCCCACGCGGAAAAACGC
Source organism: Janthinobacterium sp. ROICE36 (assembly GCF_002869965.1). Classification (GTDB taxonomy): domain Bacteria; phylum Pseudomonadota; class Gammaproteobacteria; order Burkholderiales; family Burkholderiaceae_D; genus Janthinobacterium. Next base: position 2,026 of record NZ_PEBS01000110.1, on the reverse strand, counting down.
GAGCTGGTCATTTCGGCCTATCCGATTGCCCAGCCCTTGTTCATGAAGTATGTGTACGAGCCGTTCAAGGCCAAGTGCGGTTGCGATATCAAGGTGGAAACGGGGAATAATGCGGACCGCATCGCCAAGCTGGTGGTGCATGCCAAGAACCCGGTGATCGACCTGGTGCTGCTGTCCGATTCCGGCATGCTGGAAGCGGCGCAAAAGGGCGTCATCCAGCCCATGGATTACGCCAGGCTGAACAATTACAAAGCGCTGTACGACGTGGCGAAAAACCCCATCGGCGGCAACTACGCCGTCGGCTACACCCTGTACTCGGTGGGCCTGGTCTACCGCAGCGACAAGATCGCCCCGCTGACGTCCTGGAAAGACCTGTGGCGCCCCGAACTGAAAGGCCGCGTGGCCTTCCCCGACGTGAGCACCACGCAGGGACCGTTGATGCTGCGCATGGCCGATGCGGCCTGGGGCGGCAAGACGGACGACTACGCCACCGGCTTTGCCAAGATCGTCGGCATGAAGGGCAACGTCGTCACGTTCTCGAAAAACAGCGCGCAGCTGGCTGCCCTGTTCGCCCAGGATGAAATCTGGGCCGCGCCCGTGGCACGCTTTACCTGGTCGCAAATGCTCAAGACCGGCCTGCCCCTGAAGTGGAGCATCCCGGCCGAAGGCCAGGCGGCCGGCATGAACGTCATGGGCATCGTCGCCGGTTCGAAGAATGCGGACCTGGCTTACCAGCTGATGGATTTCTGGTTGTCCAAGGAAGTGCAGACGCAGCTGGCGACCAACCTGGTCGACTCGCCCGTCAACAAGGACGTGCGCCTGTCGGTGGCCGCCGCGCAATTCAATACCTATGGCGCCGACCAAATCAGCTCACTGAAATTCGTCAAGCCGGAAACCATCCTCAAGCAGCGCAGCAACTGGATGACGCAGTGGCACAAGGCCATGAGCAAATAGTGGTGACGAGGAGAAAACACCATGTTTGCTGATCCAAAAAAGCGCCTGGGACTGCTGCTGGTCCTGCCGGCGCTGATCTTTATCGTCGTCTGCTTCCTGCTGCCCGTGCTGGCCTTGCTGATCGACGCCTTCCGCGTCGGCGACGGCATGCAATGGGGCTTCGACCGCTTCATTGAATTTTTCTCGCAGGAATTCAACCGCACCATCTTTTGGCGCACCCTGCGCATCGCCGCGCTGGTGACGCTGGCCTCCATCATCCTCGGCTACCCGGCCGCGCAAGCCGTGGCGCGCGTGTCGCCGAAGTGGCGCGGGCTGGTGGTGGGCATGATGATCTTGCCGCTGATGGTCTCGCCGATTGCGCGTACCTATGCGTGGATCGTCTTGCTGGGCCGCAATGGCGCCCTCAACGCAGCGCTCGTCAACATGGGTTTCACGGACGAGCCGCTGCGTCTGCTGTTCAGCGAGTTCGCCGTGTTTGTCGGCCTGCTGCAATTGCTGCTGCCGCTGATGCTGATGTCGCTGGCGGGCGCGCTGGAAAACCTGCCGCGCGACGTGGAACCGGCCGCCGCCACCCTGGGCGCCAATCCATGGCAAGTGTTTTGCAAGGTCACCCTGCCGCTGACGCAGGAAGGCCTGGTCGTCGGCGGCACCCTGGTGTTTACGGGCTGCGTGACGGCCTATGTGACGCCGGCCTTGCTGGGTGGCACCAAGGTGCTGATGCTGGAAACCCTGCTGTACCAGAAGGTCAGCGTGGAGAGCGATTTCGGCGCCGCCAATGTGATCGCCGTCATCCTCGTCTGCATGACCCTGCTGGTCAACGCCGGCCTTAACAGGGTGTTGAAAAAGGACCCCAGTCCTTCGGATTTTGTCGCCAGACATGCGAATTTTTCGGGCTGGAAGCCGCATTTTTCCTAAAAAGCAGTTTTCAGCCACTTTTCAGGCCGTTTTTTGACATTTTTTAGCGCTTTCCGTACTCTATGGACGGAGTTATCCAACCACCGCCGATAAACGCCAGCCAAAGATCGTCGCCATGCGCGTCAGGTTGTAAGCGGCGAAAGTGAACGTGGTTTGT
>NZ_PEBS01000010.1 GCF_002869965.1 Janthinobacterium sp. ROICE36 | reverse complement strand
AATACAGCGCCTGGAAATCATCGTTCATGTTGGCCAGGATGGCATCGACCAGTACTCGCAATTTGCGCAAGGGATGCGCATCCGGGATGCGTTCCTCCAACGAGCGGTAACTGTACAGAGAGTGCTGGGTGACGTCGGTCTTGCGCATGATGGCGGTGGGAAAGTGGGGCTGATGAAACAACGTTTACCGGCCCGTGATGGTTGACGGGCACGGCGATTAATTCGACACCCTGTTAAACGGCATGACAAGCAATAATCTCCTACAAAGTGCTAATATTTGTGAAAAATTACTACAACGAGCAGGAGACACCCTTGCACAAACCCGATACGCGCACGGTTTCTAACCGCATCGCGCAGCAATGCGCGCACGCCATGCAGGCCGATGGCCACGACCCGGCCGACTTCTTCCGCCACACGGGCATCACACCGGCGCAACTCACGGAACCTGGAGGGCGCATCAACGCCGAGCGGCACCGCCGCATGACGGTCTACGCCCAGCAACTGCCGCAGCACCGCAGCCTGCTTGATCTCGACGTGACGCACTGGTTCGCGCATTACTCCGGCATTGCCCACGTCTGCTTCAACCGCCCCACCCTGCGCAGCGCGCTGCACGAGCTGCTGCACTTGCGGGGCCTGATCGGCGAATTCGACTTCATGCTGATGAGCGAGAATGGCACGCGCATCGAAATCGAATACCTGTCCGAGTTCTGCCCATTAGGCGGCGCCATGCAGGCGCTGGCCAATTTCCGCATGTTGTCGCTGGTCGCGCGCGCCTATGATGATGGCGCGGCCACCGCCTTCCACGCCAGTTTCCAGGGCAAGGCGCCGTGGTTCGCGCCCGCCATTGCCGAGTGCTTCGGCGCCGCAGCCACCTTTGGCCAGTCGCGCAACACGCTGACGTTCGACGCGCCGGCGCTGGACCGGCCCTTTGCCCAGTTCAACGCCATGCTGGCGCCGCACGCGCTGCGGCACGCGCAGGGACAATTGCAGCAGTTGCAGGGCGCGCAGCTGTTTTCGGCACGCGTGGAGCAAGCCATCATCGATTTGCTGGGCCAACAGGCCGACGCCGACGGCGCCTCGCTGCTGCCGGCCCTGTGCGACGGCCTGGCGATGAACCGCTGGACCTTGCAGCGCCAGTTGCAGCAGGAACAGACCTCGTTCCGCGCGCTGGAATTGCGCGCCAAGAGCCGCGAATCGCGCCGTTTACTGCGCGAAACGCGCATGAGCGTGGCGGACATCAGCGAGCGCCTGGGCTTTTCCTCGCAAAGCGCATTCACCCGCTTCTTCAAGACCCAGTTCGCGTTGCCGCCGGCGCGCTACCGACAGGATGCGGTCGGACTCTAGACAGGCATATGCATCATGCGGCGGCGGAAGGCGGGGGGGGGCGGAACAGCGTTGACTATTGAATAATTTTTACGCATACTGCCAGGCCCGACCTTTTCATTGCCTTCCACTATGTCTATCAGCCTGCGCCCCGTCACCGTCGACAATTTTGACATCATCAGCGACTTGCCCTTGCTGCCCCAGCAGCGCGACTATCTGGCCAGCAACGACTATTCCATCGCGCAGGCCAGCTTTTACCCCGCCACCATGCATACGCGCGCCGTGTATTGCGCTGAGGAAGTCATTGGTTTCCTGATGTTCGTCTCGCCCGATGCCGAAGACCCGCCCGGCCACTACCAGATCTGGCGTTTCATGATCGATCACCGGCGCCAGGGGCACGGACATGGCCGCGCCGCCCTCGCCCTGGCGCTGGCGGAGATCCGCGCCCGCCCGGACGCGCGCAGCATCGAAATTTGCTACAAGCCCGGAAATGCCAATGCGAAAAATTTCTATGCCAGCATGGGATTCGTGGAAAAAGACATGGATGCCGATGGCAATGACATGCTGGCCGTGATCAAGCTCGTAGCGCAGACCAGCAATGCACTGTGATGCCGGTACGGCAAAGACGCGCAAGATACGATAAGCTGATGCCGCTTACACGGCTAACGCCGCTCACTTATTTCAAACAAGGACCACCATGACCCTGATCGTCGTCGCCACCATCGATGCCCAAGCTGACCATATCGACGCCGTGCGCGCCGCCCTGGAAGCCGTCGTAGCGCCCAGCCGCGCAGAAAGCGCCTGCCTGCGCTACGAGCTGCACCTCGACAACAAGATTCCCACCCGCTTCATCATGCTGGAAGAATGGACCGACCAGGTCGCGCTGACGGCGCATTACGCGACGCCCCACTTCAAGGCGCTGGTGGCCGCCGTGGGCGACAAGACCGTCAAGATCGACGTGGCGGAACTGAGCAAGCTGATGTAAGGTAAAACGCGTGGCCATCTTTGAAAGTTGCCATCTATAATAGGGCAACTTTTTTTATGGCCATCATGACAGCATTTTCCAAGATACGCGGTGCCGTAGCGGTAGCCGCCCTGACACTCTGCGCCGGCGCCGCCGCGCAAGCGCCCAAGCCCAAGCTCGTGGGCGAATACAACTTGCTCTCGTCGACAACCGTGCCGCCCAGCACCTGGGGCTATTCCAAGGCCCGTGTGTCAATCAAGCAACTCGATGACCATCACCTGCTGATCCTGCTCGCCTGCGAATGGAAGCGCGAACCGAAGGCCGTCTGCGGCGACTATTTCTATGCCCAGTGGCGCGACGATGGCCTGTATCTGCAGGATATGAACACGTTTGCCATGCGCCTGTACTTCGATCCCGCCACGCGCAAGCTCACCATCATTTCGCGCGGCGCGGACCCCAAGCAGAGCGTGCGCCACGAAGTCTTCGACACGACGACGGCGCCACTGGTCGACACCGCCCTCGTGCGGCGCATGAAGCGCGAGCAATCGAATGCCGACAGCAAGGAAAACCGGCGCGTGTTCGGCCCCTACACCAAGTGGGACTACCGGGAAAACCGCATCGAATTCCAGCGTCAAGACTTGACGGCACCATGATGTCGCACCTGATCCACCCCATGCGGCGCCAGTTGCTGCGCCTGGCAGGCGCGCTGCTGTGCTCGCCCGTGCTCGCGCGCGCGGCCGACGGCGGCCTGCCCCGCGCCGTGCACCAGCGCATCCTGGCCACCCTCGACGCGCCGCTGCCCAAGGTGCTCAATGTGCAGCACCTGGCGCTGATACGGCGTTTCAACATCGGCTGGTCGCCCGTGGAAAGCGGCGCGCCCATGCTCAATCCGGCCTACCCGCTGGGCAAGGGCGATACCCTGGCACTGGCCATGCAAGCCATCGCCAGCAAGGATGCGGCACTGGCCGCGCAGCGCCTGATGGAAGCGTCGTTGCTGCTGCCCCACTTCGTGCAGATGGCCGACCTGAAACCGGACAGCTATGACAATGGCAAGGCGCCGTTCACCTTGACTGCCCGGCATCTGACCCTGCTGCGGCAACAATCGTGGATGACGCTGGAAATGCTGGGCATGGGTGCGGAAGACTACCTGGCCGAAGGCTACTGGCCCACGCCGTCCGTCGACGGCAAGCGCCCGTATGGCGACTTCACGAATTACCCGGTGGAAATGGCGCAAGCGCTGGGCCTGCCCGTGCGCCAGCAAGCGGACGGCAGCCTGGCCATCACGCCCGCGCTGAGAACGGAACTGAAAGCGCTACACCAGCAAACCATGCCAGCGCTGCAAGTGTTCGTGCGGGAAGCGGGCTTGCGGCGCAATACCCTCTAAGCGCGTGCCGGGCGAGATTACCCTGTGTTACAGGGAGTCGAGCCGGGACAGCATCGTGGCTGCCTGCTGCCGGAAATCCGCGATCGCCGCCGCGTCCATCTTCTCCAGCTGGCGGTACGCCATGCCGATGCGGGGATTGCGTTCCAGTGTGTCCGCGTTGCGATGGAAAAAATCCCAATACAGGGCATTGAAGGGGCAGGCGCGCTCGCCGATGCGCGCCTTCTTGTCGTAATGGCAGCCTTTGCAATAATCGCCCATGCGGTCGATATACGCGGCGCTGGACACATACGGCTTGGTGGCCAGCAGCCCGCCATCGGCGAACTGGCTCATGCCGACGGTATTGGGCAACTCCACCCATTCGAAAGCATCGATATAAATACCCAGGTACCAGCCATGCACCCTGGCAGGATCCAGGCCGGCAAGCAGCGCGAAATTGCCGATCACCATCAGGCGCTGGATATGATGCGCGTGCGCCTGCTCCAGTGACTGGGTGATCGCCTGCGACAGGCAATGCATCTTCGTTTTGCCATCCCAAAACCATGAAGGCAGCGGGCGCGTGTGGCCAAAAAAGTTTTTCTCCGCATAACCGGGCATCTGCGCCCAATAAACACCGCGCACATATTCGCGCCAGCCCAGTATCTGGCGGATGAATCCCTCGACCGCGGCCAGGGGAGCATGGCCGGCGTGATAAGCCGCTTGCGCCCTGGCGACGACTTCGCGCGGATTGAGCATTTTCACATTCAGCGCAAACGACAGCAGGGAATGAAACAAGCGCCATGCCTTGCTGCTCATCGCATCCTGGAAATCGCCAAAATGCGGCAAGGCCCGCTCGATGAAGGCGTCGAGCTGCTGCAGCGCCTCATCCCGGTTCAGCGCCCATGCCAGCCGGTCGGCATGCGGCGCGCCGAAGCTTTTCACGCCGGCAGCGACGATGGATTGCCATAATTGCCCATGATTGTGCAGCGTGCGCGGGTCTTGCGGCTCGACGGGCGTACCGCGCCAGGGCTTGCGGTTATCGTGATCGAAGTTCCATTGGCCGCCAACGGGCTTTTTCGCGTCCTCCATCAGCACCTGATGCTTGCTGCGCATCTGGCGGTAGAAAAACTCCATCAGCCATTGCTTTCGTCCGGCGAAAATATCGGCAGCCTCATGGCGAGCCGTATAGAAATGCTCGCTGTCGACCATCCGCCAGGGGATGGCCGAGCGTCGCCCGGCCTGGTAAAGCTGCTGGTCGAGGCGCCACTCGTCGGGTGCCTGGTATTCGAAGGCGCAAGCGTCATAGTGGCGAATCAGCGCTTCGATATTGTCAGGTATCGAGCGCGTGCTTTCCACGTCGTCGATGGCGATGTAATGCACGCTGTGGCCGATCAGGCGCAGCTGGCGCGCCAGTTCACGCATGGCAGCGAAGATCGCCAGGATTTTCTGCGCATGGTGTAGCACATAATCGGTTTCTTGCCGCACTTCCATCAAGACATAGATGGTGGCGTCATCGACTTCGGTGAACCAGCGATGCTGCGCATTGAGCTGGTCGCCGAGTATCAGGCGCAGTGTGGGCTTGCGTAAGGTCATGATTATTCATTTGTAATGATTGAATTCGCCATGGCGGCGGCGCTTATCCTTGAGGCAACGGTTGCGACGCCGGTTGCGGCAGCGGCTGCGACACAGGTGCTGGCGCCGCCTCCGGCACCGCCTTGCCATGCGTTTCCTGCCCGTCCTCGCCTTCGGCCGGCATGGCCAGCGGCGCAGGCGGCGCGCCTTCCTGCAGCAAGTCGCCCGGCTCTTCCACCGGTTCGTCCTGTGGCGCCTCGACCGGTTCCACGTGGCGCAGCGGTGGTGGCGGCTTGCCACCGGGGAAGATGGCGTCGCGCGACAGCTTGCCCGTGTCCAGCGCCGTCTTGAAGAAGTCGCCCACCAGCAGCACGGCGTTGTGGCCACCCTGGCCCCAGTAATTGCTGCGCATGGTGACGCGCGCGTCATTAAAACCGACCCAGGCGCCGCCCACCAGTTCCGGGTGCATCAAAATAAACCAGCCGTCCGCATTGTTTTGCGTGGTGCCGCTCTTGCCGGCCACGTCGGAGCGGATGCCGAAGCGGCTGCGGATGGCCGTGCCCGTGCCGCGGTCGATCACGCCACGCATCATGTCGGTCAGGGTAGCCGCCGATTCTTCTTTCATGGCGCGCTGGGGCTTGTCTTCGCCGAAACGGGCGATGACCTTGCCTTCGCGGTCGGTGATGTGCGTGACGACGAATGGCAGGCGCGCTGCGCCCTGGGCCGCGATGCTGGCGTAGGCGTTGACCATTTCCAGCAGGGTAACGGGACTGGTGCCCAGCGCCAGCGACGGCACTTTTTCCAGCTTGCTGTCGCGGATGCCCAGTGCGCGCGCCAGCTTGATGATCGGAGGCAAGCCCACGTCCTGCATCACTTGCGCCGTGATGGTGTTTTTCGAGTACACGAGGCCGTCGCGCATGGTCATGTCGCGGCCCGTGGTGCCGCTCATGTCCGTCGGGCGCCATATGGTGCCGTCGGCCGCCTTGATATCCATCACGGCATCGCGATACACATGCTCGGGACTGAGTCCCTTTTCCAGCGCCGCGCCATACACGATGGGCTTGAAGGTGGAGCCAGGCTGGCGCGCCGCCTGTGACACGTGGTCAAATTGCTCGCGCGCAAAATCGCGGCTGCCCACCCAGGCGCGCACGGCGCCCGTGGCCGGGTCCATGGCCGCAAAGCCCGCTTCCAGCCGCGTCTTCGACTTGCGCAGGGCGGCCATGAAGGCACGGTCGCCCTTCAATTTTTCCAGTGCCTCGTCGGGCGTGCTGCCGGCGGCCGTCAGCTTGCGGTAGTCGCGCGACTCGCGCACGAAAGCATCGAGCAAGCCCGGATGCGATTTCCAGAAGTATTCGAACGCCGCGCTGCCTGCCTGCATGCCCGCGTACACGCCCGTCGAGGTGGACGACGGCACGCCCGCGCGGCTCCATTCCACATCGGCGATCACTTGCAGGGCATTCGCCTGGCGTTCGACGGCGCGCTCGGCCGCCTGCTGCAGATCGTGGTCGAGCGTGGTATGCACCACCAGGCCATCGCGCTCCAGGTTGTAGTCATTTTCGTCGGCCCAGTCGATCAGCCATTTGCGCACATAGGCGGTGAAATGACTGTCTGACTGCGCCCGTTCACTCTGGCGCTCGAAATGCAGGCGTAGCGGACGCTTGATTAACTGTTTGTAGCGCGCCTCGTCGATGACGTCATGCTTGCGCATCTGGCCCAGCACCACGTTGCGCCGCTGCAGCGAGCGTTCCGGGTTGCCGACGGGGTTGTAGTAATTTGTGCCCTTGAGCATGCCGACCAGGGTGGCGCTTTCCAGGATGTCGAGGCGCGACGCAGGCTTGTCGAAGTAGGTGCGGGCCGCCATTTCGATGCCGTAGGTGTTGTACAGGAAGGGTACGGTGTTCAGGTAGGCTTCCAGGATTTCCGTCTTGCTGTAAGTAGCCTCGATCTTCAGGGCCGTGATCAGCTCCTTCAGCTTGCGGTTCAGGTTGCGCGAGCGGCCTATTTCCTCTGGGAACATATTGCGCGCCAGCTGCTGCGTGATGGTGGAACCGCCCTGGGGATTGCCCCCGACCGTGTGCAAGATGGCGCCAGCCGTGCGCGTGAAGTCGATGCCGTGGTGTTCGTAGAAACGGTGGTCTTCCGTCGAGATCAAGGCGCTGATCACGTTCGGCGAAATCTGTGTCAAGGTGACCCGTTCCTGCAAGCCCTGGTCGAAGCGCACCAGTTCCTTGCCATCGGCGCTGACCATGGTGCTCGGCGCGGCGGCGCGCGCCTGGCGCAAGTCGTGGATGCTGGGCGTCAAGGGTATCAGCAGCAGCATGTATAACACCACCAGCGCCAGCAAGGCCAGGAAAGACCACAGGCCCAGCACCAGCGTGCGCCGCACGGGCGGCAAGGTCATCAAGTGCGCATGGCCGCGCCGGTACAGGGCCACCGCCTTGACCGACGCCAGCCCCGCTACACGAACGACCTGCGCGCGCGCCTGTATCAACGCCTGCCGTGCTTTTACCTGAAACTGCTCCATGCCTGATGCCATGCTTGTAACCTTGTCTGATGCCGGATGATCCGTTTCAGCAAGTATATAGGGCGGGCAACAAAGCGGGCTGGATTTTACGCCAGGCAAGCATCGAGCCGCGCCAGCGTGACGCCGACATACGCCCCCACGCAGCGCGCATCGCGCGTGTGGAACGCGTCTTCCACTTGCAGCAGGCCACAGTCGCAGATGACAGGGTCAACCTGGGTCACGACGCCCAGCGCCAGATAGCGCCAGCCTTCGAGCCGCAGCAGGCGCTTTTCGCGGCCAGGATTGGCGCTGAAAATGGCATCCCAGTCATCGATCTCGCTGGCCACAGGCCACAGTTCCGCCTGGAACTGCGTGCCGGCGGCCAGTTGCGCGCCACCAAACTCGTCCATCACGTGCAGGCGCTGGCCGCCCACCTCGATGACGGCTTCCAGGTACTCTCCCTCGGAAGCGATGAAGGTGGCCGCGACGATGCTGGCCGTCACTTCTGCGTCTGCTCCAGCAGGGCCGGCAATTCTTTCAGCATGGCCTCACGCGTGCGCAGGCCCGCCGATGGCAGGCCTTTCTGCTCGTCCTGCACCAGGCGCGCAAACACGATGCTGCGCTCACCCTTGCTGGCCCAGCCCACGAACCAGCCATAGCCATGCGCTTCGTCAAAGCTGCCGTCGGCCTTGCGCGGGAAGGCTGCGCCCGTCTTGCCATGCACTTGCCAGCCATCCACGTCCGCCAGGCGCGTCAGGCGCTGCGTTTCCTGCATCGCCTGTTTCGTCACGGGCAGCTGATAATTGACCAGTTTGCGCAAGAAGCCCAGCTGTTCCAACGGTGAAATTTTCAGCGAAGAACTGATCCACGAGCGCTCCAGGCTGTTGTCCTTGCCCGGGTCGCCCGAGACGTCCGCATTGCCATAGCGCAAAGCCTTGGCGTATTTCTGGAAGCGATCGGCACCCAGCGCCTGCGTGATCTGCTGCGAATACCAGACCACGGAATACTGCATCCAGCACGACGGGTCCGTCTCCTGGCGCCAGGCGTCGCCGCCCCAGTCCACATAACCATGGCGGTACGGCAGGCTCGGCGTGTGCTCATCCTTGAGGAAACCGGCGTCGTAGCCCATCAGGCTGAGCGCAATCTTGAAGGTGGATGCGGGGGTGACTCTGTCGAAGCAATTACCCTCTTGCAACAAGACGGCGCCCGTTTTGGCGTCGGCCATGGCAGTGCAGATGGTGGCGGAATGGGCTTGCGAGGCGCCCAGAGTGGCGCCTGTCAGGCAGAGGATGAACGGGAAGAATGCACGATATTTCATGGGCCTCCGGGGCTGGGGGAGAAGGACAAAGCGAAATTGTACCGGGCAGCGCGGCACGATGCCAGCGCTGATATATGACATTGAATCGGCACATTGACTCGGCACATTGACTCAGCGCCTTGACGTTAGTGGCGTGCCGGCATGCCCGGCTGGCGATCCCGCTTCAAGCGCTCTTCTTCCAGCTCGTCCATGCCCAGCTTTTCCTCGTCGATCAGCGCATGTTCGCGCCGTTCGCGCTCCAGTTCCTCTTCCAGGCTGCCTTCGCCAGGCTCCTGCGCGATTTTCTCCGGCATGCTGTCTTCCTCCAGGGTCGATGACTGAAAAACTCAGGCAAGCTGGCCTGCCTGCGCCACGGCATCGTGCGGATGCAGGCTTTCCATATGCAGTACGCTAACACGCGCCTGCGCATAATGTGACGCCAGTGGCGCCAGCGCCGCCTGCACGCGACGGGCCGCGCCTTCCACATCCATCAGATTAGCACCATTGAGGCGTGCACTTGCTGCGCCTGCCCTCCCTCTTCCAGTCACTAGGGCAAGGCGATGCCCTGGATGCCGACCCAGTCCAGCGGCATGGGGCTGCCCAGATGGGGGGCTGGCCGCCACGTCGGGCAGCGGTGTGGAAAGGGCATCGCGCTTCCTGGTCAAGGCTCCATATGCAAACAAGTTGCATATCATGTGGAAAACACGTAGATTTGCAAGTGCCTTGCATTAATGAACGGGTATCGACAGATCAGCTGGCCTTGCGAAACGTCAGATTCATGCGCTGGCTGCCCAGCACTGCGTGTTCGCCCTCTTTCAGGGGCGCCACGCCATGGAAGCGCAGGCGATCAGCGCCGCCCCACACCACCACGTCGCCATGCAACAAGGTGATGCGCGCCGCCCTGTCGGCCCGCTCGGACCCGCCGAACAGGAAGATGGCGGGCAAGCCCAGCGAGACGGAAACGATGGGCGCATTAAAATCGCACTCATCGCGGTCTTGGTGCAGGGCCATGCGCGCGCCGGGCGCATAGCGATTGACCAGGCAGGCGTCGGGCGTGAAGCGCGGATAGCCGGCCGCCAGCGCCGCCTGCTGCGCCAGACGCAGGAACACGGGTGGCATCGTCGGCCAGGGACGGCCGCTGGACGGATCGAGCCGCGCATAGCGGTAGCCGCGCCCATCCGTGACCCAGCCCAGAGTACCGCAATTGCTCATGGCAACGGACATGCGCAAGCCGCCCGGCGTGGCCATGTGGCGCAGGGGCGCCGCCAGCACGATGGCGTCCAATGCCGGCAGCACCTCGTCCAGATACGGCAGCGCAAAACCGCGCAGCAGGACCGATGCAGACGAGCCGGGCACCAGGGGCGCAGGGTCGAGCGGGGCATAATCTTCATCGGCAAACAGGGACAGGTTCATGCCGCCTATTGTAGGCGCAGCACGGAAAAAGCGCGCGCGGCTGCCGCATGGTGCGCTACAGTAGCGCTTCCAGCCACTACCACCCGCCTCCACGATGGATCATTACGCCGATTTGCTGCACACCCTCGCGCAACAGGAAGAATCCCTGCAATTCGAACGCTTCGACAACGATACGGCGCTGGCCGTGGGCCTGTGGATCGTCGAAGAAGTGCGCAAGCGGGGCAAGGCCGTCACCGTCAACATCACGCGCAATGGCCAGGTGCTGTTCCATCACGCCATGACGGGCGCCACGGCAGACCAGGCGGACTGGATACGCCGCAAGAACAACACGGTGCAGCGCTTCTGCCGCAGTTCCTACTACATGGGCATTTCCCATAAAAGCCGTGGCAGCAGCTTCGAAGACGTGAAATACCTCGATGACATCGAGTACGCGGGCCACGGCGGCGCTTTCCCCCTGCTGATACGCGGCGTGGGACTGGTCGGCACGGTCACCGTTTCCGGCCTGGCGCAGGCAGACGACCATGCGCTGGTGGTGGCCGCGCTGCAGGCGCAGCTGGACAAATAGTCAGGCGGCCAGCGCCCGGCGCAAGGCGGCGCGCGCCAGCAGGCGCGTGGAGTCAAGCGCCGGCAGCGGCCAGCTTGTGCGCCGACGCCAGCATCAGTTCTGCCACGCCGGCCAGGTCGCCCCCGTTCAGGCAATCCACATAGCGTGCCAACGAAGGCGTATGCAGCGTCACTTCCGGATGTTCATACGCTCCCAGCGCATGCGCGCCCTCTTCGCAGATGGTGCGGTAGCACACGGCCGCGCCTTCGGCCGAACAGCCGACGATGCCGATATGGTGAGTCGTGATTTTCCTTAAATGCGCTGGCCGCCGTCGATGGGAATTTCCGCGCCCGTGATGTACGAGGCGCGCTCGCTGCACAGGAATTCCACCAGGTCGGCCACTTCGGCCGTCGTGCCCAGGCGGCGCAGGGGAATTTGCGTGTCGACGATGTGCGAGGTGCCGGGCGACAAAATCGCCGTATCGATCTCGCCCGGTGCGATGGCGTTGACGCGCACATTCAGCGGCGCCATGTCGTTGGCCATTTCGCGCGTCAGCGATGCCAGCGCCGCCTTCGAACTGGCGTAGGCGGAGCCGGCGAACGGGTGCACGCGGTAGCCGGCGATCGAACACAGGTTCACGACGGAGCCGTGCGCGTTCGACAATTCCTGCGCAAAGCCCCGCGTCAGGGCCAGCGGCGCAAAGAAATTCGTGTTGTACATTTCCTGCCAGGTCTGCATGTCGGTGGTCAGGGAATTGACGCGCGAACCGCCCGGCCCCTTCGGCGACACGCCCGCATTGTTCACCAGCGCGTGCAGCTTCGAGTCGCCTAGCATGGGACGCAGGGTATCGACCATCTGTCCGATCTGGCTCAGGTCCGACAAATCCATGCAAAAGTGCGTGTTGTGCTCCTGGCTGCGCGGGCAGCCACCGGGAATCGGGCTGCGCGAAACGGTGATGACGCGCCAGCCCAGGCTGCGGAAGCGTTCGGCCACGGCGTGACCGATGCCGCGGCTGGCGCCCGTGACGATGGCCGTTTTTTGTTCAGTCATGTTCTTCCTTGTCCTGTTCTTGTTCGGTTTTGCCGGCGTGGATGCGCTCCTGGCGCATGACATAGGCCAGCATCTGCGTCCCGCCGTCGAGAATATCCTGTTCGATGGCGCGCCGCGCGGCCGCGCTGTCGCGCTGGCGCAGCGCGCTGATGATGGCGTGGTGGTGGCCGACCCGCATGTCGGGCGAAAAACTGGCGTAGCCGGCGGCGATCAGGGGCGCCGTCTGCATCCACAAGTGGTCGACGAAGCGTTTCAATGTCGGCATGCCGGCAGCCTGCGCCAGGCCCAGATGAAACGCCTGGTTGCATTGCAGGGCCGCCGCCAGGTCGTGCCGCGCGATGGCGTCTTCATTCGCTTGCAGCAGGCGTTCCAGGTCGGCCAGGGTGGCGTCGTCGATGCGCTGCGCCGCTTCAAACGCGCCCAGCCCTTCCAGTTCCAGGCGCAGCGCGCGGATTTCCAGGTAGCGCGCAACGCTCAGCACGGGCACGCGGAAGTCGCGCGGCGAGCGCAGCACCAGCGCCTCTTCCTGCACCAGTTGCAGCATGGCGTCGCGCACGGGGGTGACGCTGGTGCCCAGTTGCAGCGCCAGCTCGCGGATGCGCAGCCGGTCATTCGGCTGGAAGCGCCCGGCCGCCAGCGCGTCGCGCAGCGTCGCGTACACGGATTTGCCCAGGTTGACGTGTGCCAGGCTGTCCAGGGGATCGGTCATCGGCATTTTCAGATCTGTTAGGTTATGATGCATCATACATCAACACAAAAAACAGCGTTTTTCCCCGCCTGCGCCGCAGACAAAAAACACGCGCAGCAAGTACAATCAGCCGCCACCGCCTTGAAAGGATCGCACTTGAACTGGGATTATCCACACGCCTGTACCCTGCCCGTCACGCCAGAAGCGGGTGACATCGACGGCTTGCAGCATACGAACAACGCCGTGTATGTGCGCTGGTGCGAGCATATCGCCTGGCACCACTCGGCCACCCTGGGGCTGGACCTGGACGATTACCGGCGCCTGGACCGGGCCATGGCGATCCGCCGCGGCGAGTATGATTATTTACTGCCCACGCGCGAAAACGAGGCCTTGACCCTGGCCACCTGGCTGTGCGCCAGCGACGGCCGCTCCAGCATGGAACGACGCTTCCAGCTGATCCGCGACAGCGATGGCGCCACCGTCGTGCGCGGGCGCTGGAACTTGATCTGCATCGAATTGAGCAGCGGCCGCGCGCGCCGCCTGCCGCCCGAGTTTCTGGCCGTATACGAACCGGCCATCGTCGCGGCGCGCCAGAACGCGCAGGATTAAGCTGGCAAGCGTGCCGGCTGCAGCGCAATCAGCACCAGCAGAATGACCAGCGGCACGGCCAGCGCGGCAAAGCCCACGGCCAGGTAGGCAAAGGTGGCCAGGATGGCGCCCACGGCAAAACCCGGCAGGGGCCAGAAGAATTTGATACAGCGCTCACGCGTGGCGCCGTCGGCCGCGCCGCGCAGCACGTCGACCGTATCGATCACCAATTGTGTCACATTGCCCGTCATCATGGACGTGGGCGTCAGGTGCGCCAGCAGCAGACGGCTGATGGCGCTATGCGTGCCCATGGCCGCCGCGCCGAACAGGCCGGCCGCCATGGCCAGCGCGCCCGTCGCGGGCGCCAGCGGTTTAGCCAGCGGTTGGGCGAAGATGCAAGGCTTTTCTTGCGACCCCGCAGTGCAACATGCATTTCGCTCCTGCTTTGCGCATCCATGCTTTAGAATCAGCGACCTCAGCCCCGTAAAAACAGGATAAAACATATGACGGCAGTCGGGAATACCGAACCACAAGAGCTCAAGCGCGGCCTGAAAAGCCGCCACATCCAGCTCATCGCCCTGGGCGGCGCCATCGGCACCGGCCTGTTTCTGGGCATCGCGCAAACCATCAAGATGGCCGGCCCTTCGGTGCTGCTGGGCTATGGCATCGCCGGCGTGATCGCCTTTCTGATCATGCGCCAGCTGGGCGAGATGGTGGTCGACGAACCCGTCGCCGGTTCTTTCAGCTACTTCGCCGACAAATACTGCGGCCACCTGCCCGGCTTTTTGTCGGGCTGGAATTACTGGGTGCTGTATGTGCTGGTCAGCATGGCCGAACTGACGGCCGTCGGCATCTATGTGCAGTACTGGTGGCCAGGCGTGCCTACCTGGGTCTCGGCGCTGATCTTCTTTTGCGCCATCAACGCCATCAGTTTGTTGAATGTCAAAGCCTTCGGCGAAATGGAATTCTGGTTCGCCCTCATCAAGGTTGTCGCCATCATCGGCATGATCATCTTTGGCGCGTACCTGCTCGCCTCCGGCGATGCGGGCCCGCAAGCGTCGGTGGCCAACCTGTGGCAGCACGGCGGCTTCTTTCCGAATGGCTGGCAGGGCCTGGTGATGGCCATGGCCGTCATCATGTTCTCGTTCGGCGGCCTGGAACTGGTGGGCATCACGGCGGCCGAGGCGGACGACCCAAGCACCACGATTCCGCGCGCCACCAACCAGGCCATCTACCGCATCCTGATCTTTTACATTGGCGCCCTGGGCATTTTGCTGTCGCTGTACCCGTGGCAGAAGGTCGTCACCGGCGGCAGCCCCTTCGTGCTGATCTTCCATGCACTCGACAGCAACCTGGTGGCCACGGCCCTGAACGTCGTGGTGCTGACTGCCGCCCTGTCCGTGTACAACAGCGGCGTGTACTGCAACACACGCATGCTGTTCGGCCTGGCCAAACAAGGCAATGCGCCGCGCGCGCTGCTACGCCTGAACCGCCGCGGCGTGCCTTTGGCGGCGCTGGGCGTGTCGGCCCTGGCCACGGGTGCCTGCGTGGTGGTCAATTACTTCATGCCGGGAGAAGCGTTCGAAGTACTGATGGGCCTGGTGGTTTCGGCGCTGATCATCAACTGGGCCATGATCAGCTGGATACACCTGCGCTTCCGCGCACAAAAGAAATTGCAAGGAAAAACGACGCTGTTTCAGAGCCTGGGCTACCCGTTCACCAACTACCTGTGCCTGGTTTTCCTGGCCGGCATCCTGGTGATCATGTACCTGACACCGGGCTTGCGCATCTCCGTCTACCTGATTCCCGTGTGGCTGGCTGCGCTGGGCGTCGGTTACTGGATCAGGCAAAGCAAGGCCTAGGCAGCCTGCGCCGTATCAGGAAATAAGCAATGCAAAAAGCCCCTCTTCGCAGACGGGCTTTTTGCATTGTGCACGGTCGAGTCTAAACGGCGGCGGCCTCGCCCTGCTCCGCAGGCACATCGGCTTGCCACAGGCTGATGCTCAGGCCCGCATACGATTGCAGCAGCACGTCGTCGCTCAAGGTCAGCAGCGCTTGCTTGCGCTGCTCCATGCGCGCCTCGGGCGACATGTCCTTCTCGCCCGTCTTGTACGGCCCCAGCGCGGGCAGCAGGTCGCGCAACACGGAATAATTGCCCGGCGTGGTCTGGTCCGATTCCAGCTTGCCCAGGAAATACTTCATGACATGCTCGGACTGGCGGCTCTCCTGCTGCAAGCTTGCCTTCACCATCTTGCCATCCTTGTAGGCCACTTGCGCGTCGCTGCTGGCCGTATCTTCGATCTGGTGGTAAGTATAATTCTGCGAGTCTGTGCTGGCCGTCAGGCGCAGCGGCACGCCGGGAACGAGCGTCTCATGGTAGCTGGCGCTCAGCTTTGATTGCTGCTGCTGCCGGATCGAACGCGCATCCTGGCTGGCACCGGCCTGCGTCGTCTTCTGCGACACTGCATAATTGAAGCCATCCTTTTCCGCGCTGCGCATGGGATTGCTGAATGCCACGGCTTGCGACACGGAGGCGCTGAAATCGGCCAGTCCCGTCAGGATGGACTTGTCCTCGGCCGCCAGGCGCCACCTGCCCGTTTCGGGGCTGTCCGTGGCCAACTGCGGCGCGGCGGCATTGCTGTGCAAGGCCGTAAAACTGTCCTTGAGCATGGCCACCAGGCCAGCATCGCCATGACCGCGTGACGCCGCCTGGTCGAACTGCTTCATGTAGCTGCCCAGCGCCTTGGCTTGCCGTTCCTTGCTGCCCAGGGTGTTGCGTTGGCTGGCATCGACCTTCAGGTCCAGGCTGCCGGCCTCGCCACTGAAGCTGACCTTGCGCTGCGCGCCGTCAGCCTGGAAATCCAGGGTTTGCACGCTTTGCGGCTCGCCGCGCACCTTCACTTCCGCATGCAGTTTCACCGAGGCCAACACTTGCTGGTCGAACTGCATCAAGCCCTCCAGCTTGATTTTCGGCGTGCTCTGCCCCATGCCATCAATGGCTTCCTGAAAACCTTTTGCCAGGTCGCCCAACGCACTGGCTTCAGCGTCGCTGAGGTCGCCGCTCGTCGTCATGTTCACGGCCAGTCCGTCGCCCTGGCTGTCGAGTGTCAGCTTGACTTCCACACCGCTTTTCGTCGTGATGCTGAGGGCAACCCGGTCTTCGCCATTACCGTGCAGGCTACCCGGCGCGATGCCGGACGCCGCATAGACATTCGGCGTGGTGCTCGGCGGCGGCTGGCGCATCGCCTGCGAGAAATTGTAGTTGCCGAGCTTGGCCTGACCCAGCATGGCCGCGCCCAGGCCGCTGAAGCGACCGCCAAACGCATACGAAGAGAAGCTTTTCGTCATCGCCTCGCTCACCTTGTCGCGCGATGCGCTTTCCCACACCATCGGCGAAGGCACGAGAGATGCCAAGGCCGGCGGGCCGCCGAAGGCGACGATGGCGGAAGGGGTAGACGCCGGGGATGAGGGCGTGTCCGCCCTGCTTGCCGTAGCGGCAGGCGCGCGGGACGGACTTGGATTCCAGCTCGGGATCGGGGAGACGGAGGTCATGGTCGTTATGCCTTGCTAAACGCGTAGTGGTGTATGGCTGAGATATTCATAACTTTCAGTTTTTGATAACAATCAACCGTCAAGCTAGCCCACTTTCAGCCAGACGTGGGATACACGCCGCTTCAGGTGCCAGGCAGACACAGCTATAGCGACGTGAAATGTGAAATCATGAGCACAATGTGGCATGAAAAATTTTCATTCTTGATACAAGTCACGCTCCACCCCAGCCGCGGCGCCAGCGAGGGCGCGTTATTTAACTCAAATTGGAACTGTTGCCGCAAGTAATTTTATACTGTTGCTCAAATGATGAAAGTGACTATGTGTGACTTTTCACCTACCAGCAATCACTATGATCGCTGGGTGCTTCGTGATAAATCCGCATTTGCTTATTCGGAACAGGAAGCATGGCCTTAAGGAGGCAGTATGAAATTTATGAAGTTAACCATCGCCAAGCGGCTCAGTCTGGGCTTTGGCCTGGTCGCCATGTTCCTGTTGCTGGTCATCACGCTGGGGCTGACCAGCATGCGTCAAATCCAGGACCGCATGGATGAAACCACCAAGGTCAACAACGTCGAAACCAGCCTGGCTCAAACCATGGATTTGACGGTCACCGAACGGGCGCTGGCCATGCGCAATCTGATTTTGCTGAAAGAGGACAAGGAAATCCAGATCGAAGTCACGCGCATCGCGGCGCAGGAAAAAAAATACGATGCCGCCCAACAAAAGCTGGGAAAAATGTTCGCCAATCGGGAAGGCACTTCTAACGAAGAAAGAAACCTGCTTGAACAAATCCGCAGACAAAGCGAGCTGGCGGCCCCCTTTATTCAGCGGGCCGCCGTGCTGGCGCTGAACCAGAAGCAAGACGATGCCTACAAACTGTTGCGCTATGAATTCCGCCCCGTGCAAAAGCGCTGGTGGGAATTGCTGCGCACCTTGATCGCCGTCGAGGAAAAGCAGAATAACGAAGCGTCTGTTAATGCCGAGGCTGCCTACAGCCAGGCGCGCCTGGTGATGCTGAGCATCGGCTCGCTGGCCCTGATCACCAGCCTGTTGGCCGCCGTGCTGATCACGCGCGGGGTGACGCGTCAGCTCGGTTGCGAGCCCGACGAAGCGGCGGCGATCGCTGGGCAAATTGCCAGCGGCAACCTGGCAGTGCCCATCCATACCCGCGCCGGCGATACGCACAGCCTGCTGTATGCCATGCAGTCGATGCGCGACAGCCTGGCGCAAATCGTCCAGCAAGTTCACGCCAGCACCGAGACCATCGCCACGGCGGCAGGACAAATCGCCATGGGCAACCTGGACCTGTCTTCGCGCACGGAACAGCAGGCCAGCACGCTGGAGCAAACCGCTTCGTCCATGGAAGAACTGACGAGCACCGTGCGCATCAACACCGACCATGCGCGCCAGGCCAACGGACTGGCCGAATCGGCCTCCGATGTCGCCACCAAGGGCGGCGCCGTGGTGGCGCAGGTGGTCGACACCATGGCGGCCATCGATGTCTCGGCGCGCAAGATCGTCGACATCATCGCCGTCATCGACGGCATCGCCTTCCAGACGAATATCCTGGCGCTGAACGCGGCGGTCGAGGCGGCCCGTGCCGGGGAACAGGGGCGCGGCTTTGCCGTGGTGGCCACCGAGGTGCGCAATCTGGCGCAGCGCTCGGCCGCGGCCGCCAAGGAAATCAAGGACTTGATCGGCGATTCGGTCGACAAGGTGCAAGCCGGCAACCGCCTGGTCGAACAGGCCGGGTCGACCATGCACGAAGTGGTCGCCAGCGTCAGGCGCGTCACCGGCATCATGGCCGAAATGATGTCCGCCAGCCAGGAGCAGTCGGCAGGCATCGAGCAAATCAATATGGCCGTGACGCAAATGGACAATGTCACGCAGCAAAACGCGGCCTTGGTCGAGGAAGCGGCCGCCGCCGCGCAAGCGATGCAGGAACAGGTCAACAGCCTGAACGAGGTGGTCAGCGTCTTCCGTGTGGGCAACATCGCTGGCGGCCGCGATGCGGGATTGCGCGTGGTCAGCCGTCCGCCGCCGCCCGTGGCAGTGCGGCAGCCGCCCGCCAAGGCAAAGCCGGCCCGTCCGGCCGTGGCCAAGCCCAGCGAAATCGAGTGGGAACAGTTTTGAGCCGGCACGGGGGAGTGGCACATGGGTAAATTGGAACAGATCGCCGCCGCTGGCGACGTGGTGGCGACGCACATTTTCCCGCATGCGGGCCATATCAGCAAGGAACAGCGGGGGCCGCTGGCCGGCCAGCAGGCCGCGACCTTGTGGCTGACCGGCCTGAGCGGCGCAGGCAAGTCGACGCTGGCGTACGCGCTGGAAAGGCAGCTGCTGGCGGCGGGTCGCCTGAGCTGCGTGCTCGACGGCGACAATATGCGGCACCACCTCAATGGCGACCTGGGTTTCTCTCCCCGCGACCGCCAGGAAAACATCCGCCGCGGCGCCGTCGTGGCCAGGCTGATGAACGACGCCGGCATGATGGTCATCTGCGCCTTCATCTCGCCGCTGCGCAGCGACCGCGAAATGGCGCGCCAGATCATCGGCAACGACAATTTTATCGAAGCCTACATCAGCACGCCGAGCGCGCTATGCGAAGCACGCGACCCCAAGGGGCTGTACAAAAAAGCGCGGGCCGGACTGATCCCCGCATTTACGGGCGTCTCCGCGCCCTACGAGGCACCGCTGGCGCCGGCGCTGATGCTGGACACGGGCGTGCTATCGCTGGAACAGGCCTGCGAGCGCCTGTTCCAGCAACTGTGCCCGCGCTTCATCTGATGCCGCGCGGCCACCTTTTCGAGGAATGATGAGATGAGCAACAGCCACCATCCCGGCGACGGCGCGCGCCCGCGCCCTGTCATGATGATCCCCCTGCGCCGCTGCGGCAGCCATGCCCTGCGCCTGCGCCTGAACCTGTCGCCGCAGTTTTATTCACCGTATCCGCTGCACCTGGTCGATATGATGCCGCTACTACCCCTGTACGGCGACTTGCGCGACGACCGCGCCTACTTTCGCCTGGTGGTCGATGTGGTGGGCCTGGCGGCGGCCAGCATGGTCAAGTGGCCGGGCGTCGTCTTCGATCCGGTGGAAGTGTTCGAGACGCTGCGCGGCCAGCCGCGCAGCATCCACCGCGTGGCATGGGAGCTGCTGTTGCGCGCAGGCGAACGCCGCCACGCGCAGGTGGTGATGGACAAGTCGCTCGACAGCGTGCACTACGCCGACGACATCGTGAAACTGTATCCGGACATGCTATTCCTCAACGTGGTGCGCGATCCGCGCGCGCAAGTGGCGTCGATGAACCGCGCCATCATCCACGATTTCGACACGCTGCTCAATGCCAGGACCTGGCTGGCCGCCCATGCGGCAGCCGACCATGTCGTGCAACGCTATCCCCAGCGCGTGCTGACCATACGCTATGAAGATTTCCTGTCGCGGCAACAAGAGACGCTGGAAACGGTATGTGACTTTCTCGGCATTGCCTTCCTGCCGCAGATGCTGGACGTGGCCGCGTCGGCGGAAGCGCGGCAAATCGCGCAGTTGTCGTCGCTCTGGTCGGCCAACTGCTATGCGCCGATCGCGGCCAACATCGACAAATTCAGGCAGCAACTGTCGGACGATGACATCAACCTCATCGAAACGCTCACCGGCCCGTATATGGACCGCTACGGCTACACGCGCCTGAGCCCCGGTGACGCCAGCATCACGCCCGCGCTGATCGAGCTGGCCGGCATACGCTCGGCGCAAGGACGCGAACGCGCCTGGCGCGCCCTGGAACATGACAACTTCCGCGACTACGTGCTGCGCCGCTGCCGCGCCGACTATCTGGCCCAGCTGCATGCACGGCTCAGCCAGAGCAGCGGCGCGCCGGGCAGCGGCACCATCGTTACGCTGGATCAACTCGACCCGGGCGCGTTTGTCGTCAGTGATTAAGCGCCCGGCCAGCACCTGTTCCAGGCTGCGTTCCTGCGTCTGGAAGACAACTTTTTGACGGGACGCCTGCTCCGCAGTGACAAGCATGCGCATGCTGCCGGCGTTGCCGGACGGGCACGCCCCGCTCCATGGTTCCTTTTCCCTAAAAACAACAATTTCAATATCCATCGGCAATGTCCACTAGAATAGTGGGCATATGAAACATATGATTAGCGCGCCGGTCGCCAGTTTCACCGATTTATTGCTCGACGCCGTGTGCATGGTCGATGTGGAGGGGCGCTTCGTGTTCGTCAGTGCAGCCTGCGAACGCATCTTCGGCTACACGCAGCAGGAAATGGTCGGCAAGTTCATGCTCGATCTGGTCGCCCCCGCCGACCGCGCCCGCACCCAGGCGGCCGCGCGTTCCATCATGGATGGCCATGCCCAGACGCACTTTGAAAACCGCTACTTGCGCAAGGACGGCCGGCTGGCGCACATCATGTGGTCCGCCCGCTGGTCCGCCGCCGACCAGCTGCGCGTGGCGGTGGCGCGCGACATCACCCTGCTGAAACAGGCGCAGGCAAAGCAGGCCGCGCTGTACGCCATCTCCGAAGCCATGCAGGCGACGCAAGACTTGCCCGCCTTGCTGCACCGTATCCAGCACATCATCGGCGACCAGTTGCCAGCGCGCAGCCTGACACTGTCCCTGCAGGACGGAGACGACGCGCAGCCCCTCATGACTTGCCAGGCCGACGACAACGCGCCGCAGCCAACGTCGTCCCTGGCCAGCCTGCTGTGCGACGAAGTCCTGCGCAGCGGCCGCCCCTTGCTGCTGCAGCCGGGACAACTGGCCAGCCTGCCCGTGGCGCTGCAAACGGCGGCCCTCGCGCTGTCCTCCTGCTGGCTGGCCGTGCCGCTGTATTCTTCCATGGGCAGCATCGGCGTGCTGGCTTTGCAAGGCGTCCAGGACGCCGTCATCGGCACGGAGCAAGACCAAGATTTGCTGCAATTTGTCGCCAAACAGCTGGCCACCGCCATCGAGCGCCGGCAGTTGCAGACGCAAATGCAGTTCATGGCCATGCACGATGAGCTGACCCGCCTGCCGAACCGCCGCCTGTTCCACGACCGCCTGCGCACGGCGTTCGCGCGCGCGCACCGCCAGGAAGGCCGGCTGTCGCTGCTGTTCCTGGATCTGAACAACTTCAAGCGGGTCAACGACGACCACGGCCATGCCTGTGGCGACCTGCTGCTGCAGGCGGTGGCGAGCCGCCTGCGAGATTGCATGCGCGAAACAGACACCCTGGCCAGGATGGGCGGCGATGAATTCGTCGTGCTTCTGGAAAGCAATGCCACACCGGCGAACGTCAGCCTGATCGAGCAAAAAATCCATGCGGCCCTGGCCGCGCCGCTGCACCTGGGCAACGGCCAACCATTACACATCGCCGTCAGCATCGGCGTGGCCCACTATCCGGACGACGGCGATAGCATGCAGCTGCTGCTGCGCCATGCGGACCGGGCCATGTACGCATGGAAGGCGCGCGCCACCGCCGCGCGCTAGCGGTTGCCTGCTTCTGGCGACATTGCCCACATGCTATACTTTCCGCCGATGCTAAGACTCTTCACAACATGGCTGATCCTGCTGTTGATCACGGCGGTGTCGCTGAAAGCGGGGGCTGCAGGCGCCATGATGGCGGCGGGCTGCCAGCATCACGCTGCGCAGTCATCCGCCGCCGCCCACAGCGCCGGCACGCAAGCAGAAAACAAGACCCCCGCCAAGCACCCAGCGTGCGGCGCCTGTTCCAGCTTTTGCCTGGGCGAACTGATGCCGCCCTGCCTGGCCCTTCCTGCCGCAGCCTGCTCCGGCGCACAACAAGTCACCATCGCCACGGCCACCTTGCTGACGGGATTCATTCCCGACGGCCCGCGCCGGCCGCCGCGACCACTTTCCGCTTAAATACCAAGCAGGCCACCAAGGTGGCCACGATAGACCTTATCCGCCTGAAAGCAACATATGATCAAACATTTTTTCTTGCGCGGCACCTTCGCCGCCATGCTGGGCCTGCCCACGTTCGCCATCGCGGCCCTGCCCGTCATTGAAGTCTACAAGAGCGCCTCGTGCGGCTGCTGTTCCGAATGGATCAAGCATCTGGAAACGAACGGTTTTACGGTACGCGCGAAAAATGTCGAGATGCCGGCGCAATACCGCAAGCTGGCTGGCATTCCGGACGCGCTCGGTTCCTGCCACACGGGCCTCGTCAACGGCTACACCATCGAAGGCCATGTACCTGCCAGCGAGATCAAGCAGTTGTTGCGCGAGAAACCCAAGGCCAGAGGCCTGGCCGTGCCGGCAATGCCGATGGGTTCGCCAGGCATGGAAGGGCCGCGCAAGGATGCGTATGACGTCTTGCTGGTCAATAACAATGGCAGCACCAATGTCTACAAGCACTACCAATAATACTGAAGGGCGATGAAAAACGCCGCCGGAATCGCTTCCGGCGGCGTTTTTTTATCAGGCAATAAAGAACTTATTGCCTGTCAGAACTGCATCAGATGCTGTCCAGCACCGCATTCAGACTGGCGCTAGGACGCATGACCGCTTCCGTCTTCGCCGGATCGGGCAGATAGTAGCCGCCGATGTCCGCTTCCTTGCCTTGCACTGCTTTCAGCTCGGCGACGATCTTCTCTTCATTTTCGGCCAGGGCTTTGGCCAATGGCGCGAAATGCGCTGCCAGTTCCGCATCGTCCTTCTGCGCTACCAGGGCTTGCGCCCAGTACATGGCCAGGTAGAAATGGCTGCCGCGGTTGTCGAGTTCGCCGGTGCGTGGCGATGGCGACTTGTTGTTGTCCAGCAGCTTGCCGGTGGCTTCGTCCAGGGTTTTCGCGAGGATTTTGGCCTTCGCATTGCCCGTCTTGATGCCCATGTCTTCCAGCGACACGGCCAGGGCCAGGAACTCGCCCAGCGAATCCCAGCGCAAATGGTTTTCTTCCACCAGTTGCTTGACGTGTTTCGGTGCCGAACCGCCGGCGCCCGTTTCGTACATGCCACCACCGGCCATCAGCGGCACGATGGACAGCATCTTGGCGCTGGTGCCCAGTTCCAGGATCGGGAACAAATCGGTCAGGTAATCGCGCAGGATGTTGCCGGTCACCGAGATAGTGTCCAGGCCGCGGAAGGCGCGTTCCAGCGTGTAGCGCATGGCGCGCGTTTGCGACATGATCTGGATTTCCAGGCCGCTCGTGTCGTGCTCCTTCAGGTACACCTGTACCTTCTTGATGACTTCGTTCTCGTGCGGACGGTAGGAATCGAGCCAGAACACGGCAGGCATGCCCGAGTTGCGCGCGCGGGTGACCGCCAGCTTGACCCAGTCGCGGATCGGCGCATCCTTGACCTGGCACATGCGCCAGATATCGCCCTTTTCGACCGTTTGCGTCAGCAGCACTTCGCCCGTTTCCAGGTCGGTGATGTTGGCGGTGCCACCTTCCGGCACTTCAAAGGTCTTGTCGTGCGAACCGTATTCTTCCGCTTGCTGCGCCATCAGGCCCACGTTCGGCACGGTGCCCATGGTCTTCGGATCGAAGTTGCCATGCCATTTGCAGAAACCGATCATTTCCTGGTAGATGCGCGCGAAAGTCGATTCCGGCATGACTGCCTTGACGTCTTTCGGACGGCCATCGGCGCCCCACATCTTGCCGCCGATACGGATCATGGCGGGCATGGACGCGTCGACGATGATGTCGTTCGGCGAATGGAAGTTGGTGATGCCCTTGGCCGAATCGACCATGGCCAGTTCCGGACGATTCGCGTGACAAGCGTGCAAATCTTTCAACACTTCCTCTTTTTGCGACGCTGGCAGGGTCTCAATCTTGTCGTACAGATTGCTCATGCCATTGTTGACATTCACGCCCAGCTTGTCGAACAGTTCGGCGTGCTTGGCGAACGCGTCCTTGTAGAAAATACGCACGCAGTGACCGAAGACGATCGGGTGCGAGACCTTCATCATGGTCGCCTTGACGTGCAGCGAGAACATCACGCCCGTCTTGAAGGCGTCGTCGATTTCCTTCTCGTAGAACTCCAGCAACGCTTTCTTGCTCATGAACATGCTGTCGATGATTTCGCCCGCTTTCAGCGTAACCTTCGGTTTCAGCACGATGGTCTTGCCCGAGGCGGTGACCAGTTCCATCTTGACATCGCGGGCCTTTTCCAGGGTCAGCGATTTTTCGCCATGGTAGAAGTCGCCATGATGCATGTGCGAGACGTGGGTTTGCGACGCCTGGCTCCACTCGCCCATCGAATGCGGGTGCTTGCGTGCATACTCTTTGACAGCCTTCGGTGCGCGGCGGTCGGAATTGCCTTCACGCAGGACCGGATTGACCGAGCTGCCGATGCACTTGCCGTAACGGGCCTTCAAGGCTTTTTCTTCTTCTGTCTTCGCGTCTTCCGGATAGTCCGGCAGCTTGTAGCCACGGCCTTGCAATTCGCGCACGCAGGAAATCAATTGACCTTGGGAAGCGCTGACGTTCGGCAATTTGATGATGTTGGTGTCTGGATTCTGGGTCAGCTTGCCCAGTTCAGCCAGGGTATTCGGGACTTTTTGCGCGTCCGTCAGGAATTCGGGAAATTCGGCCAGTACACGCGACGCCACCGAAATATCAGTGGCGACCACGTCCACGCCAGCCGGCGCGGTGAATTTTTTGATAATTGGCAGCAGGGAATACGTCGCGAGCAGCGGCGCCTCGTCAGTCAGCGTGTAGATGATTTTGGATTTTTGTGTTGCCATGTTCATTCCCTTGTATGCGGTGATGCCTGGTGGTTAACTTTCTTCATTCCAAATACAGGACGGTTAGCCTTGCTTTGGACGGCTAGTGTGCCGGCGGTGACGCCGTGCTTGCCCACCACGTATTTTAGACTGTCCTGCCGCTGTTTGTGTATCCGATGGCGACGAATCTTATATAAGACAGCAAATATCTGAAGCTGCCGGGCCAGAACGGCCATTTTCCTCCTTGGAATGGGCGCAGGACAATAGCAGGGCATGTATGCGGCCATGAATAATCATTCAATATTGATAATATTCAAGTGGGACGATGTCACGCCCGCTCGTTCTTGACGATGCCGCGCACAGGCGTCAGCGCCAGGCAAACGTTTAGCACGATCAAGGCCCAGGCTTCATCTGGCCAGCCGCAGCAAACCCACAGCGCATTGCAGACCAAGAAAACCCAAAACCCGGCAAAGCGCCGGGCGTCCGTGCGCGAGCCCAGCAGCCAGGCCGCCAGCAGCGAAGCTGCCATGGTAATAGTTCGAGGATGTAGGACATGCGCCTCCTGTATGGCGCGAGCTTAGCCGACTTGCCATGACATCAGCGCGCGCCTGCACAGCGATGCGCGAGCGCCGCGCATGTCGCAGCGGGTTCGTCGTAAAGATCAGAGTGGTTTGCTCATTGTATAATCGGCAAGGTCTTGCTCTCCGAAAAAGCGCGGCTATACAGCTGATGCCCATCGCGATAGCAAGCGCTCAGCCAGGCGGAACGCATCCCAGCCGATGGCCGGGCCGCTACTGACGAGACCCAGCTTCTTGGGAGAATTTGGCTGCTGGCCGCGTGGCTTCGTGTAATACTTGATTGCTTCGACAATATCGGCAGGCAGGCCCGCAAGACTTGATGGAGCAGCGCTGCGCGACCCCGCGCCTGCCCACCCACGGCGAGCTGTTCGCATGGCTATTCACGAAAGAAAAAGATCATCGCTGTTGCTGGACGAGCCAGTATTCAACGCTTGAGTGCTTCCCCCGCCGATACTGTGTCGGCGGGCAGGACATCGTTCTTTTGAAAGGGATACTGAAGCTGCTTTCAGACGCCTATCCGTGGCCGAAAATGAACATGATCTTGCGCACTGGACAACGTCAAAGCCAGCGCAACAGATCAAAACAGTTTTCCGTACGTCACTTCTTGCAGACCCAACAAAAAAGGCCTACACCTCATCAGTGTAAGCCTTTGATATCAAACTAATTCTTGGTGGGAAGTGCAAGTTTCGAACTTGCGACCCCTGCAGTGTGAATGCAGTGCTCTACCCCTGAGCTAACCTCCCGAAGCGAGGCGAATTATCGCATAGGTGTTGCGGCATCTGCAAGGGCTGGCAACAGGAAATTTAGCATGTCCCGCTTTTTTTCTCAGGCGGCCGCTGGTGGCGCCAGGACGGCGGTCCAGATGCACTGGCCTTTGGCGGCCTTGTCGAGCCCGGCGATGGTGGCTTCGTGGGCGGCAAGCTCGTCGGCCGTGGCGTTCTGGAAAAGGACTTCCGCCAGGGGCACGATTTCCAGCACGGCGCCGTCGGCAGCCACTTCCACTTCTTCTTCCATGCTCAGGCTGTTTTGCCCCCGCGTCATGGCCAAGTAGACGTCGGCCAGCAATTCGGAGTCGAGCAGCGCGCCGTGCAGCTTGCGGTGGGCGTTCGACACGCCGTAACGGTCGCACAGGGCATCGAGCGAGTTGCGCTTGCCCGGATGCATTTCCTTCGCCTGCACCAGGGTATCGATCACGCCATGCACTTGCTCATGCACGGGCGGCAGGTTCAGGCGCTTGAATTCCGCGTTGAGGAAACCGATATCGAACGGGGCGTTGTGGATGATCAGTTCGGCGCCGGCGATAAACGTGCGGAATTCTTCCGCGATCTCCGCGAATTTCGGCTTGTCGCTGAGGAATTCCGTCGTCAATCCGTGGACGGCCAGCGCGCCCTCTTCCGAATCGCGCTCGGGATTGATGTAATGGTGAAAATTATTTCCCGTCAACATGCGATTGTTCAGTTCGACCGCCCCGATCTCCAGGATGCGGTCGCCCGTGCGCGGGTTCAGGCCGGTGGTTTCAGTATCGAGAACAATTTGACGCATGGCAGATTCCGTCGTAAAAGCAAAAAGCGAAGGGCACAGTATAGCAAACCTGTGCCCTTCGATGACAACTCGCGACGCCGGGCAGGCTTACGCGCGCACGGTGTCCACGCCCATATTGGCCAGCTCATCGGCCCGCTCATTGCCCGGATGGCCATTGTGGCCGCGCACCCAGCGCCATTCCACCTCATGGACGGCCTGGGCCGTATCGAGGGCTTGCCACAAGTCGACGTTCTTGACGGGCGCCTTGGCCGCCGTTTTCCAGCCGCGCGCCTTCCAGCCGTGGATCCATTCGCTGATGCCCTTCTGGACATACTGGCTATCTGTATACAACACTACCTGGCAAGGACGTTTGAGCGCCGTCAAGGCTTCGATCACGGCCTTCAATTCCATGCGGTTATTCGTCGTATTGAGTTCTCCGCCGTAAATTTCTTTCTTGGCGCCATCGGCCACCATCAGCGCGCCCCAGCCGCCCGTGCCGGGATTGCCCTTGCATGCGCCATCGGCATAAATCTCAACCTTATCCATCTTGCTGTTCCCGCCTTTTATTCGTGACCGGTGCGCCTGCCGGCACCGTCGCCGGTTTCTTGGTCCACGCCGGACCGATCAAACGCATCCCTTTGACGCGCTTGATCGCCTGCACTATATACACTGCGCCCAGATATGGCCACCAGCGCGCACCGGCCTTATCCATGAAGGCGTTACGGCGCAGCCATTTTTCTGTCCTGCAAGCAGGTGCGTAGCAGCCGAAGTGGCTTTGGCTGACGCCCATGTTCAGCAATTTTAACCAGTCTTTCATGCGCGGCATAGAGATCAGCTCGCCTGCCTGCGGCAGGTAATGGCGCCCCGTAACCCGCCCCAGGCCCTGGCGCATGCCCCACAGGCTGGCCGGATTGAAGCCGCAGACGATGACGCGCCCCTCCGGTATCAGCACACGCTCGACTTCGCGCAAGACCTGGTGCGGCTCGGCGGCAAATTCGAGTACGTGCGGCAAGACCACCAGGTCCAGGCTTTGCGAGTCGAACGGCAGCTCGTCGAAGGCGGCCACCAGGGTCAAACGGCTCTCTTGCGGCGCAAGCAAAGGCAGGCGCGAATCGAGCAGCCATTTGTTCGGCATGCGGCTGGCGGCCAGCGCGTCGAGCTGGGGCAAGCCGATCTGCACGGCGTTGTAACCGAAGATGTCGACGGTCAGGTTGTCGAGGCATTGCTGCTCCCAGGCACGTACGTACACACCGGCCGGTGTCTGCAGCCAGCCGTCAAGCGCTATAATGGATTTTTCGGATGCCACACTGTCCATTCAGTTTTCTCTTTTGCTCATGACACATTCCCCTGAACACGCTTTATCGGTACTTGCCGTGCCCGCCTTTGCCGACAATTACTTGTGGCTGATCCATGACGGCCGCCACGCCGCCGTGGTCGACCCCGGCGATGCGATGGTCATCCTCGATGCGCTGCAAGCCCATCAGTTGACCTTGTCCGCCATTTTACTCACGCACCACCACGCCGACCACACGGGTGGCGTGCCTGAATTGTTGCAGCATTTCGCCGTGCCCGTCTTCGGCCCGCGCAATGAGGCTATCACAGCCATCACGCAAGCGCTTGCCGAAGGCGATGTTGCCTATGTGGCCGAGCTGGGCTTGCAGATGACGGTCATCGACGTGCCCGGCCACACGAAGGGGCATATCGCCTATGTGCGCCAGCGCGACGAGCGCAGCGGCGCACCATGGCTGTTTTCCGGCGACACCCTGTTTGCCGGCGGCTGCGGCCGCCTGTTCGAAGGCACGCCGGGCCAGATGGCCGACTCGCTGGGCAAGCTGGCCGCCCTGCCCGACGATACGCAGGTATTTTGCGCGCATGAGTACACCTTGTCCAATCTGCGCTTCGCCAACGCCGTCGAACCGGGTAACCTGGCCTTGCAGGAACGCATCGCCATCGACACGGAAAAGCGCCAGCAAGGTTTATCCACCGTGCCGTCGACCATTGCCCTTGAGAAGGCCACCAACCCCTTCCTGCGCTACCGCGAACCGGCCATCCTGAACAGCCTGAAGGTGGAAGGCAAGCTGGCCAGCGACGCTTCGCCCGTGGAAGCATTTGCCGCACTACGCATGTGGAAAAATAACTTCTGAGGACACCTGACCAAACCTACTGCGCGTCGGCATAGGCGGCCTGCGATGCTCACTGTACTGACAGTACAGTTCCGCCTCTCGACCACCTATCCCTTCCGCTCGCTACGGTTTTGTCAGGCGCGGCAGACTTCAATACAAAAATCCCGGTAGTGCCATGAAGCATCTACCGGGATTTTTTATGGATTTAGTTGATCAGGATCAGATTTCTTCGTACAGCGGCAAGGTCAGGAATTCAGCGAACGATTCCGACGTCGACATTTCCTCGAAAATTTGGCCGGCACGCACATAGGTCGGACCGTTGCCGCCTGGCGCATCGCGCTGCACCTTGGCCAGCTCTTCCGGAATCATGGCGCGCACCATATCAGCCGTGACCTTGCGGCCATCTTCCAGCACACCCTTGCTGGAACGAATCCACTGCCACACTTGCGAGCGGCTGATCTCGGCCGTGGCCGCATCTTCCATCAGGTTATGGATAGGCACGCAACCGTTGCCGGCCAGCCAGCTGCCCAGGTAGTGGATACCCACGTTGATGTTGTAGCGCAAGCCCGCTTCCGTGATCGGCGCTTCCGGCTGGAAATTCAGCAAGTCCGACGCTTTCACATCGATGTCGGGACGCTGCTTCTCGATCTGGTTCGGCTTGTCGCCCAGCACTTTCGTGAATTCGCCCATGGCCAGCTCCACCAGGCCCGGATGGGCCACCCAGCCGCCGTCGTAGCCATCGGTGGCATCGCGCGCCTTGTCGGTGCGCACGCCGCCCATGGCGATATCATTCTTTTCCGGATCGTTCTTGATCGGGATCAAGGCTGCCATGCCGCCTATCGCTGGTGCGCCGCGTTGATGACACGTTTTCAGCAACAGCAAGGCGTAGGCGCGCATGAATGGCGCCGTCATCGTGACTTTGGCGCGGTCTGCCAGGCAGAAATCCTTGTCCAGCTTGAATTTCTTGATGCACGAGAAGATGTAATCCCAGCGGCCCGCGTTCAGGCCCGAGCTGTGTTCTTTCAGTTCATACAGGATTTCATCCATTTCAAACGCCGCCAAAATGGTTTCGATCAGGACAGTCGCCTTGATCGTGCCCTGTGGCAAACCCAATTCGTTTTGCGTCATGACGAAAATATCGTTCCACAGGCGCGCTTCCAGGTGCGATTCCATCTTCGGCAGGTAGAAATACGGGCCGGCGCCGCGCGCCAATTGTTCCTTGGCGTTATGGAACATGAACAGGGCGAAATCGAAAATACCACCGGAAATGCGCTTGCCATCGACCAGCACGTGCTTTTCATCGAGGTGCCAGCCGCGCGGACGCACGACGAGGGTGGCGATCTTGTCGTTCAGCTTGTACGACTTGCCATTTTGCTCCAGCGAAATCGTCTTGCGCACGGCATCGAACATATTGATCTGGCCCGTCAACTGGTTATCCCAGTTCGGCGTGTTCGAATCCTCGAAGTCCGTCATGTAGCTGTCCGCGCCGGAATTGAAGGCGTTGATGACCATCTTGCGCTCGACGGGACCGGTGATTTCCACGCGGCGGCATTCGAGCGCCTTCGGGATCGGCGCGATCTTCCAGTCGCCGTCGCGAATGTGCGCGGTTTCTGGCAGGAAATCAGGACGCTCGCCCGCGTCGAGGCGCTTGGCGCGTTCCACGCGCACGGCCAGCAATTGCTGGCGGCGCGGCTCGAAAGCGCGCGTCAGCTTGGCCACCAACGCCAGCGCTGCCGGCGTGAGGATCTGCTCGTAGCCGGGCTGGATATCACCCGTGATTTGCATGCCTTCTGGAAGTGCGATCGTGTTCTGCGTCATGAAGTTCTCCGGTTTTTGATCAATATAAGCAAAGGTAATCTGGTGATCCAAGTATAAGCTGAATGACTGCGCGGACAAGCCGGACAAAGGCGCAAAAACACTCTGCCGGGCGGCGCATTTGTTCTATAGTATTGCACTATAAGGCATGGAAACGAGATTAAAAATCACTTCATCTATGCGTTTTTATCACAAGTGATGCCATAACGAGAGCACAGCATGGGCCAGTTCAGACAAATATCGACCTTCGTGGAAGTGGTCGCCAAGGGCAGCCTGTCGGCCGCCGCGCGCGCGGAAGGCATTGCCCCGGCCATGATCGGCCGCCGCCTCGACGCGCTGGAGCAGCGCCTGGGCGTCAAATTGCTGCAGCGCACGACGCGCAAGCTAGCCTTGACGAATGAAGGCGCCGCCTTCCTGGAAGACTGTCAGCGCATCCTGAGCAAGCTGGAAGAGGCGGAAGCGGCCGTGGCCGAGCGCAGCGTGAAGGCCAGCGGCCATTTGCTCATTTCCGCGCCGGCCGGCTTCGGGCGTCAGCACGTGGCGCCCTTGATCCCCTCGTTCGTGGCCGAGCACCGCGACGTGACGGTATCGCTGAACCTGAACGACCGCCTGGTCGACCTGATCGGCGAAGGCATCGACGTGGCTATCCGCATCGCCAGCCTGTCCGATTCCTCGCTGGTAAGCACCAAGCTGGCAGACAACCAGCGCGTGCTGGTCGGTTCGCCCGCCTACCTGAAGCGGGCGGGCACGCCGCGCATCCCGGCCGACCTGGCGAAACATAATTGTCTGGCGATCAGCAGCGAAGGCAGCCAGCGGGGCTGGACCTTCCGCGAAAACGGCAAGAATGTGATTTTAAAGGTGGCGGGCAATATGGTGTGCAACGATGGCGAAGTACTGCACGACTGGGCCCTGGCCGGCAAGGGGCTGGCATGGCGCTCGATGTGGGAAGTGGGCGCCGAAATCGCCTCGGGCCAGCTGGTAACGGTACTGGACCAGTTTGCCGCGCCGGGCAACGATATTTATGCCGTGTTCGCCCAGCGCCGCCATTTGCCGCTGCGCATACGGGCGTTCGTGGATTTTTTGAGGCATAGCTATTCGCAAGCAGATTACTGGCGTGAACGGGCAATCTGAGGATGCCCAAACAAGACTCACCCGCGACCTACGCTGAATCAAAGCGCGCAGAACAAGGGCCATGCCAGCTACAAACCACACGCATAAGGCAGGCAAAACCCATACTTCACGAAAATTCAGGCGAAAAAAAATCCTCGGAGACCGAGGATTTCTTTATTTCGTTTGATCCAGCGTATTAGATTGGCTGAATGTTCGAAGCTTGCTTGCCTTTAGGGCCAGCGGTCACTTCAAAAGAAACGCGTTGGTTCTCTTGCAGGGACTTGAAGCCGTTCGACTGGATAGCCGAGAAGTGAGCGAACAGATCTTCGCCGCCTTCGTCAGGGGTAATAAAGCCGAAACCCTTCGAATCATTGAACCATTTTACGATGCCAGTTGCCATTACAATTTCCTATTTCAGTTAAGTTGGGCTTGCGCCCGTTATATCGTTTGAAGCAAGAAAGAAATGACAGACAAACTGCACTACTACCTCGAATCCAACGATGCCCAATTATACCAACAAAACTGAGAAAAACCATTCTTTCGCAAAATAAACTTGCAAACACTACTTTAATAGCCAAATCCCCGTCTTGCGGCGCCCTGTACCAGCGGCATGGACACACTATATCCTAATCTGCGACGCGAGTGCTTTGCGTTGTATCAAATGAATCATTGCAACCACAATACTGTGGCACTGCAACTCACACACTGAAGTGGGTAGCGGCCGCATCGCGCTCCGCCCAGAGCAGCAGTGCTTCCACTTGCACCCGCACGGCGGGCCATTCCGCCACCGCTTGTGCAGGGGCATTGAGCATGGCGCGTACCAGCTGTTCGATACGCCGGCATTCCTGGCCCAGCGCAGCAAAGCCGAAGGTGGCGGCCGAACCGGCTACCGCGTGCAGCGCACGGTGCAGTTCCGTCAACGGCTCCAGACGGGGGCCTACACTATCGCAGCGGACGCTTGCCTGCGTAATCGTTTGCATCAGGGCTGGCACGCCAGCCGCATATTTGTCATTCAGGACGCGCAAGCGCGCGCGAAAATCCGGGTCGATCAAGGTTGCCATCGTCATACTCGCCTGAAGTGACTTACTTGGTGCCGAAGATGCGGTCGCCGGCATCACCGAGGCCCGGCACGATGTAAGCGTGGTCATCCAGGTGCGAATCGAGCGAGGCGCAGAACATCTTGACGTTCGGGTGCGCGTTCTGGAATACGGTCACACCTTCCGGTGCGGCCACCAGCGCCAGGAAGATGATCTGCTCGTCCGTCACGCCCCGCTTCTTCAGCACGTCGACGGCATACACGGCCGAATTGCCGGTGGCCACCATCGGGTCGCACAGGATGAAAGTGCGTTCATTCAAGTCCGGCAGGCGCACCAGGTATTCCACGGGCATGTGGGTGGTGGGATCGCGGTACACGCCGATGTGGCCCACGCGCGCCGATGGCACCAGGTTCAGCAAGCCATCGCTCATGCCGATGCCGGCGCGCAGGATGGGGACGATGGCCAGTTTCTTGCCGGCAATGACGGGCGCGTCGATGGTCACCAGCGGGGTCGTGATTTGGCGCGTAGTCAGCGGCAAGTCGCGCGTGATTTCATAGCCCATCAGCAAGGTGATTTCCTTCAGCAATTCGCGAAAGGTGCGCGTCGACGTATCGTGCTCGCGCATGTGGCTCAGCTTGTGCTGGATCAAAGGGTGATCGGTAATGAACAAATTCGGAAAGCGTGGATCTTGTTTCATATTGTTGTACTTTCTCTGCTCTCTGGCGCGGCGGCAAGCATGGCCGCAGGCGCGCTGTGTGTCGTTAAAATGAAGGATTGCCACATTATCCCCGCCCACAGCCCGCCTGTGGCCTGAATTTTCGAATTAATCGGATTTATCGGGGTCAATACTCGCGCAGCGCGCGCGCCAGGATGGCCGCGCAATCGGTGCCCGCCGGCAAGCGGCCATACGCGCCGCCCGGCGCTTGCACCAGCCGCGATTGCAGGAATGCCTGCGCGATGAAGGGCGGTGCATGGCGCAGTAGCAACGCCGCCTGCACGGCCAGCACGATGCGCTCGGATAATTGCCTGGCGCCGAATTCATCCGTCTGCGGCCCGTCCAGTTCGCTCAGCAAGCGCGTCCGGTACTCGGCAAAGGCGGCGTCGGCATCGCCGGCCAGCGCCAGCTCGGCCGCCAGGGCGTCGCGCGCGGCCGGCGACTTGCCGAAGGCGCGCAACACGTCGAGGCACATGACGTTGCCCGAACCTTCCCAGATCGAGTTGACGGGCAGTTCGCGGTACAGGCGCGCCAGCGGCGCATCCTCGACATAACCGGTGCCGCCCAGCACTTCCATGGCTTCCGCGCCGAAACCGGGGCCACGCTTGCAAATCCAGTACTTGCCGGCCGGCGTCAGCACGCGCGCCAGCATGGCTTGCTGCGGATCTTCCTTTTCATCGAAGCAGCGGGCCAGGCGCAGCGCAAAGGCCGTGGCGGCTTCCGATTCCAGCGCCAGGTCGGCCAGCACGTTTTGCATCAAGGGCTGTTCGGCCAGCGGCTTGCCGAACACGGCCCGCTGGCGCGCATGGTGCAGCGCTTGCGTCAGGGCGGCGCGCAGGATGGCGGTGCTGCCCAGCACGCAATCGAGGCGCGTGTGGCTGGCCATTTCCAGGATGGTGGGTATGCCCCGTCCCGGCTGCCCCACGAGCCAGCCGTAGGCGTTGGTAAATTCCACTTCCGACGAGGCATTCGAGCGGTTACCCAGCTTATCTTTCAGGCGCTGCACGCGAATGGCATTGCGGCTGCCGTCGGGCAGGTAGCGGGGCAGGAAGAAGCACGACAATCCGCCCTCCTCCGCCTGCGCCAGGATCAGATGGGCATCGCATTGGGGCGCTGAAAAAAACCATTTGTGGCCGACGATGCGCCAGGCGCCGCCAGCCTCGTCGCCGAACAGGGCGCGTGCCTCGTCAGGCGGCACGGGCACGGCGCGCGTGGTGTTGCTGCGCACGTCCGAGCCGCCCTGCTTTTCCGTCATGCCCATGCCAACCAGGGCGCCGCGTTTCTGTTCCACCGGCAAGGAGCGGGGATCGTATGTGCGCGACAGGATCTTCGGCAACCAGCGGGCGGCGATTTGCGGCAGCTCAAGGGCCTGGCGCAAAGCCGGCACCGAGGCATACGTCATCGTCACGGGACACTGCGTGCCGTTTTCCACCTGTCCCACTAATAGATAGGCGGCCGCGCGCGCCACCTGGGCACCAGGACCGGGCGACGCCCAGGGCGACGCGTGCGCACCGGCGCCCACGAGGATATCCATCAGGGCATGCCAGGCCGGATGGAACAGCACTTCGTCGATGCGGCGCCCGGCCCGGTCGAACTGCTGCAGTTCAGGCGTGTGGATATTGGCCAGGCGCGCCAGCGCGTAGGTCTCGGCACGGCCCAGCTTTTCGCCCAGCGCGTCGAGCTCCTGCAGCGCCGCGCCGCCGCCCTCGCGCAGCAGCGCTTCGATCAGCGCCGGGTCGCAGGCAAACAGATTGACGTTTTCAAAGGGCGTGGCCTGGTTGAAAACGTCATGCGTGTCAAAGGCATTCATGGGGTCTCCTGCGATTTGTTATCATGGCGCCCTTGCCGTCGTTGGCGCACCGTCAACACCGTCTGCCAGCCAGACTAGCGCAAAGCGCATGACACGGCAAGCGCGCCTATGCAAGCAAGTGCAGATAAATGTTTCCATGCGAAATGAAAATGCCTGCGTATGTCGCACGCGATGATTTTCTTCATGGAAGGCAGGAATATTTGCAAAACCTGAAGCAATGTTGCTCTATTTCATGTAATAGGGGGCTTTTCAATGATACATTTCGTGTGGATCGCGTTCCGATAGTTGCCCTCCGGCCCGCTATGCCGCACGTAGCGCATGATGCAGTCTTTCCGTTGGCGCCCTGCCCTGCAGCGAGCGCCGGCACTGATAATAAAAAGGTAAAAGCCAGCACGATGTTTTCCAGTACCCCATCCGCCGCCCATCGCGAGGCACGCCACGAGTTGGACAACCTCATGGAAGAGGCAGGCGACGTCGTGTTCCGGCTCGATACGGACGGCCTGATTCTGTTCGCCAGCAAGCGCGCAGCCGCCCTTTTCGGCGCGCCATCGGGCCTGGCCGGCCACTTGCTGCTGCCGCTGGCGGCCGAAGCGTCGCGCGCGGCGCTGCAGGCGGCGCTGGAAGATTCCCTGGCCGAACCGGGCCGCCTGGAAGTGCGCCTGCAAACGCCAGACCAGGAGATCTGGTTCGAGCTGCGCCTGTCTTCTTATATGAACGGGGACGGCATCGCCGAATTACTGGTGGTCGGGCGCGACACCTCGGCCCAGCACAACACGGAAGACCGCTTGCGCCACATGGCCACGCACGATGCGCTGACGGGGCTGCCGAACCGCCTGCTGCTGTCGGACCGCATCCGCATGGTCATCGCCCAGGCGGCGCGTTCGGGCCAGGGCTTTTCCGTGGCCACCATCGGCCTCGATGGCTTTAAAAAGGTCAACGATGGCCTGGGCCACCCCGTCGGCGACGCCGTGCTGCGCCTGGCCGCCGCGCGCCTGCGCAAAACCCTGCGCGACAGCGACACTCTGGCGCGCGTGGGCGGCGATGAATTCGTCGCCGTGCTGCCAGGCAGCGCCACCGATGCGCAAATCAAGCTGGTAACGGGCCGCCTGCTGGCGACCCTGCAAGCGCCGTTCGAAGTCGATGGCCATACGATTTACGTGGGGGCGTCTGTGGGCGTGGCTATCTACCCGCTGCACGCGGAAGATGAAGTGCGCCTGGTGGCGCTGGCCGATGCGGCCATGTCGCGCGCCAAGGAAACGGGCAAGGCCCGCTGCCTGGTCTACAGCCCGCGCCTGAATGGCCCGTCGGAACACGATATCTCGCTGGAAGCGGCCATGTTCCAAGCCGTGCGCGAAGGCGAATTCCTGCTGTTCTACCAGCCCATCGTCGATGCGCACACGCGGCAAATCCAGGGTTTCGAAACCCTGATGCGCTGGAAGCACCCGACCCTGGGACTGGTGCCGCCCGTGCGCTTTATCCCGATCGCCGAAGCCAATGGCCTGATCAACCTGCTGGGCGCCTGGGCGCTGAAGGCAGCCTGCGTGCAGCTCAAGCAGTTCCAGGAAGTGGCCAAGCGGCCGCTGTACATCTCCGTCAACATCAGTCCGCGCCAGTTCCGCAACGACAAATTCCTCGACGTGCTCGATGACGCCATCGCGTTTTCGGGACTCTCCGGCGAACACCTGGTGCTGGAAATTACGGAAGGCACCCTGATGATCGACCCCGTGCACGCGGAAACCATCCTCGTCAAGATGACGGAGCGCCGCGCGCGCATTGCCATCGACGATTTCGGCACCGGCTATTCCTCGCTGGCGTATCTGAAGCGCTTCCCCATTTCCGTACTCAAGATCGACCGCACCTTCATCAAGGACCTGCCCGAATCGAGCAAGGATGCGGCCATCTGCAACACCATTCTCGATCTGGCCAAGCACTTGAATTTGTCCGTGGTGGCCGAAGGCGTGGAAACGGAGGAGCAGATGCATTTCATGGAGTCGCGCGGCTGCCAGTATGTGCAAGGCTATTTGACAGGCAAACCGATGCCGGCCCATGCCGCGTTATCGGCCTTGAGCGAAAAAACCTATGCGGCGCTGGTGCCCACGCCGTCTGCCAATGAACAGCGCGGAGGGGTGCAATGAATCAAGCTCCTTTCACGGTGCCGACACAGCTCGGCAAAAATACCCTGGACCTGTTGTGGGCGCGCACGCGCCAGCAGGGCGACATGCCCGGCTTCGCCAAAGCCATCAGCGCCATCCTGGGCGCCATGCGCGGCGAGGATGACCACGAATTCGACATCACGCAAACGGTGCTGTCGGACCCTGTCCTCACGCACAAGGTACTCAGACTGGCCAACAGCGGCATGTACTCGGCCTTCGGCCAGAGGGTCAACACGGTCTCGAAGGCCGTGCTGGTGCTGGGCATCGACGCCATCGGCCATCTGGCGCTGGGACTGAAACTGATCGAGGAGCTGTCACAGGCGTCGCCCGACTCCGTCAGCGCCCACGTGGAAATGGAAAAGGCCTTGCTGGCCGGGATGGTGGCGCAGCAGGTGGCCACCAGCGCCGGCAGCCTGCAAGCAGAGCAAGCTGTCGTCTGCTCCATGCTGCACACGCTGGGCCGCATGATGGTGACGTTCTACATGACGGACTTCTGGGCCCGCATGCAGGCGCACGCGGGGCCGGGCAACGAGGCGGCCGCCGCGCGCGAAATCCTCGGCCTGTCGCTGCCGGAAGTGGGCTATGCCACGGCCGCCCACTGGGGCTTGCCGCAGCATCTGATCAACGGCATGCGTCCGATGGAGCCGTCGCCCGACAACGTGCCCGTCAGCGGCGCCGACTGGATGGCGGGCCTGTCGACCATGGCGGCGCGCTGCGCCGACTCGCTGTGGCATGACGATGCGGCCGGTGCGGCACAGGTGCATGCACTGATCGACAACTATGCGGGCACCCTGGGCATCACGGCCACCGACCTGGTGGTGGCGGTAGACAAGGCCAAGGCGATGGCGGCGGCCGACCTGTCGATCGCGCCGCTGTCAAAACCGGCCGAACGGCGCGCGCGCCAGCTGGCCTCGACGCGCATGCGCGCCGAGGGCAATCGTGTCCTGATCAGCGGCCTGGCCGACCTGCGCGGCGCCATCGGCAGCGCCAACCCGGGCCAGATGGTCTCGATGGCGCTCGAAACGCTGCACCAGGGCTTTGATTTTTCGCGCTCGGTGGCGTTCGTGCGCAACCACAGGGATCATTTGTACTCGGCGCGCATCAGCATGGGCGAAGGCATGGCCGACCTGCAGGACCTGATGGTGTTTGGCGATGCGTATGAGCCGAACGTATTCCACGCGGCCCTCAATAGCGACCGCGTGATCTTCATCGACAATGCGCGCGACCCGAAATTTGCCGCCAAGCTGCCACAATGGTGGAAAGCCACCCTGTCGGAAGCGCGCAGCTTCGTCGTGCTGCCGCTGTCGGCCAACGGCCACCCGACGGGCTTCCTGTACGGCGACTGGGACGACAGCTTCCCGCCGATTCAATTAAACCAGACGGAATTCAACCTGATCAACGATATCCGGGCGTTACTGGTGCAGTCGGTGGAGATGCGGCAACAACTCGAATTGGTGGCGAACAAGGTTGCATGAGAACACCTGACCAAACCTACTGCGCGTCGGTATAGGCGGCCTGCGATGCTCACCGTACCTTCGTACGGTTGCGCTTCTCAGCCACCTCTCCCTTCCGCTCGCTACGGTTTTGTCAGGTGTCGCAAGCGTCGTTGTTAAACGAGAATACGACCATCATGGGTCGTAGGTCGGATTAGGGCCGCAGGCCCGTAATCCGACAACATTCAGCTTACTTCAACTTCGGCGTACTCACACTGACATTGCCGCATTGCGCGCGGTGCATCAGGGCGTGGTCGATCAGCACCAGCGCCAGCATGGCTTCGGCGATCGGCGTGGCGCGGATGCCCACGCAGGGGTCGTGGCGGCCGAAGGTTTCCACCATCACGGGATTGCCCTCTTTATCGATCGAACGACGCGGCGTGCGGATCGACGACGTCGGCTTGATGGCGATCGAGACACTGATATCCTGCCCCGTCGAGATGCCACCGAGTACGCCACCGGCGTTATTGCCGATAAAACCTTCCGGCGTCAGTTCGTCGCCGTGCTCGGAACCCTTTTGCGCCACAGAGTCGAAACCGGCGCCGATTTCCACGCCCTTGACGGCATTGATGCCCATCATGGCGTAGGCGATGTCGGCGTCGAGCTTGTCGTAGATAGGCTGGCCCAGTCCCACCGGCACGTTTTGCGCAATCACGTCGATGCGCGCACCGATGGAATCGCCGTCGCGGCGCAATTGATCCATGGCCTCTTCCATGCGCGCGATCAGGTCCGCGTCGCCGCTGGCGGCAAAGAACGGATTCGCATGCACGTGTTCCCAGGACTGGAATGGCACGGGAATGTCACCCAGCTGGCTCATGCAGCCCTTGAAGGTGG
The DNA here is from genome assembly GCF_002869965.1 of Janthinobacterium sp. ROICE36. Lineage (GTDB taxonomy): Bacteria > Pseudomonadota > Gammaproteobacteria > Burkholderiales > Burkholderiaceae_D > Janthinobacterium. The sequence goes on along the minus strand of NZ_PEBS01000010.1, from coordinate 67,048 downwards.
TGCCGTACTGTTGCAGCAGCCACTTCTTGGCGATGGCCGCCGCGCCCACCACGGGCGCCGTCAGGCGCGCCGAGGAACGTCCGCCGCCGCGCGGGTCGCGCACGCCGTATTTATGCCAATAGGTGTAGTCGGCGTGGCCAGGGCGGAAGCTTTCAGCGATATTGCCGTAATCCTTGCTGCGCTGGTCTTCATTGCGGATCAGCAGCGCGATGGGCGTACCCGTCGTCATGCCCTGATACACGCCGGAAAGAATTTCCACCGTATCCGATTCCTGGCGTTGCGTCACGTGGCGCGAAGTGCCCGGTTTGCGGCGGTCAAGCTCGGGCTGAATATCGGCTTCCGACAGGATCAACCCTGGAGGACAGCCGTCGATCACGCAGCCGATGGCCGGGCCATGCGATTCGCCGAAAGTGGTAACAGTAAACAGTTTGCCAAAAGAATTGCCGGACATAGTAGAAAGTGTGAAAGACTGGAAAACTCAATTCTACCAGCCTGCGGGGCAGGCCATGCCGCTAATGCCACGAGCAGGTCTGATATTGCCACGCATTATCAGCATTTTTAAATCCCATGTTTTTTTTCATATAAAAAACACCAAATATAGGTTGCAATCATGCAATACAGGAAATATTGCACTCCACGGTAGACTTAAAAAAACATTTTGCTTATTAAATAGCTATATACTTGAATCAAAGCGCGCCCACAATATCCGATGCCAATGCGGGTTTGTGTTGCGCCCAGAGCACGTCACAAAATGCCCAGGGCTAGGCGTCGTTGCCGAAGACAGTACGCAAGTACAAGTACGGTAAGGGCAACGCAACAACGCCATGGGCTTTTTTGACGCGCTCGTAAAAACATCGAGTCATCTTGGAGAAGCTATACATGCCCGCACCGATCTTCCCCCTTGACGCAAACAAGGACGATCACGACGACCTGGTATTCCTCGATGAGCAACCAGCGGCGTCGCTGTCCGTCGCACCGCGCAGCGTCTGGCGGGTGATGATCATCGACGACGATGAAGACGTCCACTCCACCACCACTTTCGCCCTGGGCAACCTGGAAATGCAGCACCGCCCGCTGGAATTCGTGCATGCGTATTCGGCCGGCCAGGCGCGCGAACTGCTCAAACATGAAGACGACATCGCCGTCATCCTGCTCGACGTGGTGATGGAACAGGACGACGCGGGCCTGCACCTGGTGCGCTACATCCGCGAAACCTTGAAGATGACGGATGTGCGCATCATCCTGCGCACGGGCCAGCCAGGCTATGCGCCTGAAATCGACGCCATCCGCGATTTCGACATCAACGATTACAAGACCAAGTCCGAACTGACGCGCATCAAGCTGTTTACCACGGTGACGGCAGCCATCCGTTCATACGAGCAGATACGTTCGATCAGCAACAGCCGGCGCGGCCTGGACCGTATCGTCCACGCCAGCACGCAGCTGATGGCGCTGCACGGCGTGCAAAACTTCTCGGCCGGCGTGCTGGCGCAAATCGCCGACCTGCTGGGCATCCGCGCCGACGGCGTGCTGTGCGTGCAGGACTTGCAGGACAACGGCGCCAGGGAGCTGCTCGTCTCGGCCTGCACGGGCAGTTTTTCCAGCTTGCCGCACAGCGCCCTGTGCGGCCTGCAAAACCCGCGCGTGATGGCGGCCATCGAGCACACGCTGGCGCAGCGGCGCAATGTCTACGCGCACGACTACGCCACCCTGTACTTCGCGGGCAAGGCCAGCCGCGACGCGGCCGCCTACCTGGTCCTGCCACGCCCCCTCACCGCCATCGATGAAAGCCTGCTGGAAGTGTTTTGCAGCAACGTCGCCGTGGGCCTGGACAATGTCGAGCTGGTATCGCACCTGCACAATGCCGCCTTTTACGACCAGTTGTCGAAGCTGCCGAACCGCACGCGCCTGGTGGAAATCCTCGACGCCACCCTGGCCGGCCCCGCGCGCGACGACGCCACCCTGGCGCTGGTCGACCTCGACCACTTTGCCGAGACCAACGACGCGCTGGGGCACCAGTTCGGAGACACCCTGCTGGTCGCCGTGGCGGGCCGCCTGCTAACCCAGCTGGGGGCGCAGCTGACGGTGGCACGCCTGGGCGGCGACATCTTTTGCGTGCTGGGCGACTCTTCGCAAGTCAATCCGGCCAATATCCTGGCCCTGTTCCAGCCGCCCTTCAGCATCGATGGCCAGGATGTGCAACTGTCCGCCACACTGGGCCTGGTGCGGCTGGGCGAACATGCGGGCACGGGTGCCGATGCACTGAAGGATGCCGATATCGCCTTGAAACGGGCAAAAAGCCAGCAGCGCGCCGGACACTTCTATTTCTCGCGCAGCATGGGCATTGAAATCCGCGAACGGGTGCGCATGATGCACGCGCTACGCACCGCCTTCAACCAGGACCAGCTGTTTGTCGTCTACCAGCCGCAGATCGACCTGACCACGCGCCGGCCCGTGGGCGCCGAAGCGCTGCTGCGCTGGCAAACGCCGGACGGCAAGTTCATCTCGCCCGACCGCTTCATCCCGATTGCCGAATATTCGGGCATCATCATCGACCTGGGCGAATGGGTGCTGCGCACGGCTTGCCGCGAACTGGTGCTGCTGCGCGAGCAGGGCCACCGCAACTTCGTCATGTCCGTCAACGTGTCGCAAGTACAGTTCCGCCATCCGCTGTTTTTGGAAATGCTGCGCGTGGCGCTGGAAGAGACGCAGGCGCCGCCCGAGTTCATCGAACTGGAAATCACGGAATCGATGGCCATGGAAGAACCGGACATGCTGATCAAGATGTTGTGGCAGATCAAGCAGACGGGCGTGAGCATCGCCATCGACGACTTCGGCACGGGTTTTTCCTCGCTATCGTATTTGCAGCGCCTGCAGGTCGACCGCCTGAAAATCGACCGTGCCTTCGTCACCGAGATCACGGGCTCGGCGCGCGGCAGCAGCATCGCCGAAATGGTCATCCAGCTGGGCCGCAACCTGGGCCTGGCCGTGATCGCCGAAGGGGTGGAAGATGAGCGCCAGGCGCAGATACTGCAGGCGCTGGGCTGCCCGATGGCGCAAGGTTTCCTGTTCGCCCGTCCCATGACGGCCACGGCGCTGGGTGCCTGGCTGAACAAAGAGGCGCTGCAGGGCGCTGCATAGGCGGCGCCACGCGCTTCTGCATTGCAAAACGCCGGCAGTGCCGGCGTTGTTATTACTGCATTGCGATTACTTAGTCAGTCGTTTCAGCCGGCCAATCGCGAATGTAAGCTTTCAGCATTTGATTTTCAAAGCTTTGCGCTTCGAGCACGGCGCGTGCCACGTCGTAGAAGGAGATGACGCCCAGCAAAGTCTTCGCATTCATGACGGGCAGGTAGCGCGCATGTTTTTCCAGCATGATGCGGCGCACTTCATTGACCTCCGTATCGGGCGTAACCGTGATCGGGTGGTCATCCATGTGCTTGCGCACGGTGCCGCCACCGATCTGGCCCGCGTTTTCATGCAGCGCGTTCAACACTTCGCGGAAGGTCAGCATGCCGACCAGGTCGCCAAATTCCATGACCACCAGCGAACCGATGTCTTTTTCGGCCATGGTATTGGCCGCGTCAAGCAAGGGTTGGTCAGGCGTGACCGTGTAGAGGATATTGCCCTTGACTTGGAGAATTTCAGATACTTTCATATTGGCCGTCCTGTCCGCGTGATTGGTACTTTAGTTATTCTAGCCCTTACTGCGACTGTAGCCTATGCCTGCGGAAAAATCCAGCCTTGCGCGCAATCAAATCGAGGGCGATTGTCGGGCAACGTTTCATCATGCGCGGCGGCGGAACCAGCCGGCGATAGACAGGCGTTCACGCGCCGTCGGCAGCACCTCGTGCAGCATTTCGTCCGACAGGAACATGGCCATGCGCCCTGCTTCGGGCGCGATATCCACGCTGGGGCCGCCATCGGGCTGCAAACGCAGCGCGCCGCCGTATTCGGGCAGCCAGTCGTCGTTCAGGTACAGCACGACGGACACGGTGCGCTTGTCGTCGTCGCGGAACCGATCCAGATGGGCCCGGTAAAAGGCGCCCGGCGCATACAGGGCGAAATGGCTTTCGTACTCGTCCAGCCCCAGGAACAGCTCACGGTTGAGTACCTGGCGCAATGCTTCCATGTGTGCCAGATAGCGGTCGCAAGCCTCTGAACGGCCCGCCTCCAGCCATGCGATATGGTCGCCGCGGATATCCGGCTGCAGCAGGGGCGCATGGCCGCTGCCCACGCCGGCGCCTTTCATCTTGCCGCTGAGCAAGGACTGCACGCATTCGGCGGCCAGCTGGCGGCTGAGTTCATGGGAAATAAAATGTTCCTGCATGAGCCAGCCTGCGCGGCACAGGCCGTCGACGATAGATGGTCCGGGCACGGCAAGAGAGCCGTCGAACGATATTGCGGGCATAGAATCTTTCCTGGTGGACATGCATGGGAGTGCGCCTGAAGCCCAGGATTTCGTTCGTTTGCAGCTGCTTCCTGGCGGTGCGGCGCACGCGCGAAGGTCGAACAGCCCGAATATCACTGACACGGCATCCTACCACCGCCACGCGGAGCCGGTCGTTTTTTTCGACTTCAAGTGATACGCGCCGCCCGCCAGCACGGCATCATGCGCCCTGCACGCGAGCCCTTTTACTCAGCGGCAAATCAGGTTACGATCTTGCCACTATAAAACTTGGCGGAGACACCATGAGCGGCCCGAAATACCCCGGTTTCGATACTTTATCCCTGCATGCGGGCGCGGCGCCCGACCCGGCTACGGGCGCGCGCGCCACGCCCATCCATTTCACGTCCTCGTTTGCCTTCAAGAGTTCGGAACATGCGGCCTCGCTGTTCAACATGGAACGGGCCGGCCACGTATATACACGCATCTCGAATCCCACCAACGCCGTACTGGAAGAGCGCATCGCCGCGCTGGAAGGTGGCGTGGCCGGCATCGCGACGGCCAGCGGCCAGGCCGCCATGCACCTTGGCTTATGTACCATCGCCGGCGCCGGCTCGCACATCGTCGCCTCGCACGCCCTGTACGGCGGCTCGCACAATCTGCTGGCCTACACATTAAAACGCTACGGCATAGCCACCACCTTTGTCGACCCGCGCGACGTGGACGCCTGGCGCGCCGCCATCCGCCCAAATACGAAAGTGCTGTTTGCCGAAACCCTGGGCAATCCCGGCCTCGACGTGCTCGATGTCCCGACGCTTGCCGCCCTGGCGCACGAACACCATCTGCCGCTGATGCTCGATTCGACGTTGACCACGCCGTATTTGCTGCGCCCCTTCGAGCACGGCGCCGACCTGGTGTTCCACTCGGCCACCAAGTTTTTATGCGGCCACGGCACGGCCATCGGCGGCTTGCTGGTCGATGGCGGCACCTTCGACTGGCAAACGGCGTACGACAAGACGGGCCGTTTCGCCGAGCTGTGCGAACCGTATGAGGGCTTTCACGGCATGGTCTTCGCCGAGGAATCGACGGTGGCGCCTTTCGCCCTGCGCGCGCGGCGCGAAGGCTTGCGCGATTTCGGTGCCGTCATGAGCCCGCACAATGCCTTCGCCATCCTGCAGGGCATCGAAACCCTGGGCTTGCGCATGGACCGCCACGTGGCCAACACGCGCAAGGTGATCGACTTCCTGCTGGCCAATCCGGCAGTCGAATCCGTGTCCTACCCCGAACTGCCGTCGCACCCCGACTACGCACTGGCGAAAACCCTGCTGCCGAAAGGCGCGGGCGGCGTGTTCACCTTCCGCCTGCGCGGCGACCGCGCGGCGGGCCAGCGCTTTGTCGACAGCCTCAGGATATTCTCGCACCTGGCCAATGTGGGCGACGCCAAGTCGCTCGTCATCCACCCCGCCTCCACCACGCATTTCCGCGTGCCTGACGAGCAACTGGCGCAGGCAGGCATCACGCAGGGCACCATGCGCTTATCGGTGGGCCTGGAAGACGCGGACGATTTGATCGAAGACCTGGCCCGTGGCTTGAAACTGTCGCAGAAAGGCGCCTGAGATGTTATTCACCATCGAGAACACCACCGCCTACTGCTACACGGGCGGCAAACCATACAACCCGGATCAGCCGACGGCCGTCTTCATCCACGGCGCGCAGAACGACCATTGCGTGTGGGCCCTGCAAACGCGTTATTTTGCCCATCACGGCTGGAACGTGCTGGCCGTCGACTTGCCGGGCCACGGGCGCAGCCTGGGTAGGGCGAGGGATAATGTCGCAGAGCTGGCGCACTGGATACTCGCCGTGCTGGATGCAGCTGGCGCGGCCAAGGCCATGCTGATCGGCCACAGCATGGGGTCATTGATCGCGCTGGAAGCGGCATTCCTGGCGCCCGGGAGGATCAGCCACCTGGCCATGCTGGGTTGGACCTACCCGATGAAAGTCTCGCCCGCGCTGCTGGAAACGTCGTTGCACGATGAACAGGCGGCCATCGACATGGTCAATATCTGGTCGCACTCGTCGATCGCGCAAAAACCGTCGTTTCCCGGCCCCGGCTTTTATGCCATGGGCGGCGCGCGGCGCTTGAAACAGCGCATCGCCGCCCTTAATCCCGATCACGTGTTTCATACGGATTTTTATGCCTGCAATGCCTACGCGAACGGCGAAATCGCCGCCGCCTCGGTACACTGCCCCACTTTATTCATTTTCGGCGCGCGCGACATGATGACGCCGCCCAAATCGACCAGGCTGCTGACGTCCAGCATTGCGCATGGCACGGTGGTGCAGGTCGACAGCGGACACGAATTGATGGCCGAGCAGCCCGACGCCGTGCTCGACGCGCTGTTTGCGTTTGCACAAAGCAGCCCGGCATGAGGCCATGGCGCGCACACTTTTTTAGGATAGACGGATGATGTTGTTGAATACCCTGCTCGATGAATTGACTGGCCGCAGCAGCGGCACGGAAGCGGAGCGGCACGAACGCTATAAATGGCTGGAACAGCTGCGCTTCACTAACCCGCTGGCGGACGAAAACGGCCCCATGGCGGGCATTCCGTACTACCAATGGTGCAGGCTGCCGCAGGCGCTCGTCGTGGCGGGCCAGCACACGGACCTGCTGGTCGGCACCACGAGTTCCCAGTACCTGGTCTTCGAGGGCCGCCATGCGGCAGCCTTCGCGGCCGAACTGGGCTTGCAATACGATGCCAACAACCGCATCGACCGCCCCGGTGGCCTCGACGAGTTGCTCGATGCCTACGAAGAGCAGGCGGACGGCAGCTGGACCACCCTGCCGGATGAACCGCCAGCGCCACCGCTGGCCGGCTGGGACGACGTGTACTTCCGCGTGCGCGATCTGAGCGACGGCAGGACCATCCAGAGCGTGACCACCATCGCCTACGAGAGCAGCCGTTTCCCTGGCTACACCCTGCTGGGCACGACCATGGTGGGCGTCGGCGCCATCGTCCACGACGACGAAACGGCGCAGCATTTGCAGCAAATCTTCGCCGACTGGGCCATCCAGCGCGATTGCGCCGATGCCTGTCTGCCAGCATCCGCACCCTGGCCCTGCACGCCGCGCCAGGTGCCGCCCATGCCGCTCGGCACCCCGTTCGATTTCGCCCGCAACCTGACTTACCTGGACTCGCTGCTCGCTGCCTACGGACGCGCGCAGGCGCAGGCACAAATCGACGGTGGCGATAGCGCCTACTGGGCTTGCGCCGCTGCCAGCACGGCCTACCAGGCATTCTCGCTGCGCTACACGGCAGGCTTACCCTTGCCTGACGTGGAAACGGCGCTGGAAACGGCCATCGCCGCCTGCGAAACGGCGCGCGCAGCCCTGGCCGCAGCCTACGATGATGAGGACTTGCCCGCCTTTGATTTCGAACAATTGACGGACTATGCGCGCACCTTGCAGTTGCTGGGCGCGACCCTGCTATTCGGCCGCCACGACCTGGCGGCCCGCCTGGCCGCCCTGCAAACGGCCTTCGATGGCGAAGATGGCGTGTATGAGGCGCTGCTGTCGACCATCGATCCGCAGCGTCCCATGGTCGACGAATGGTATTTCGCCGAACCCTACTCGGCCCTGTTCGACTGCCTGGACGAAGACGATCGCGCGCAGCAGCTCGAGCACCTGCGGCACTACCTGGCCACCTGGCATGGCGCGCTGGTGCAGGAAGACTGGTTCAACGGCCATTTGCGCGCGCAAGGCCTGGGCGGCTACTACGGCCTGTGGGCCTTCGAGGCGGCCGCCGTGGCCAAACACCTGGGACTGGAGCGCAGCACGCTGGCCCATTGGGTCATGCCGCCAGCGCCCTGAATCCCCCGTTCACTTTTAGCTAAATATCCATGATCAATACCGCAGCCCTGTTCAGCACCGCCTTCCTGCCCGGCCAGGCCGGCTTCGACACCGAGACGATTACCGGCCTGGCCGAATGGCGCCTGGACACGCCCATGCTGTTCAAGCTGCTCATCGGCGCCGACACGCAAGCCGTCGCCTGGCCCATCTACGGCGATGGCGAAGACTGCGCCTGCGTGCTGGCCGCGCCGATGGCGCAGGCGCAGGCCAGTTGGCAAGCCCTATGCAGCCTGATGGACAAGCCGCGCGACGCGGCCGCCATCGTCGCGCGCGCCGGCATCAGCACCCTGCTGACGGGCGGCCAGGCGTGGCTGATCCTCGATTGCGTGCAGCTGATCGCGCACGATATCGACACGCCTGAATACGCCGCAGGGCTCGATGCCCTGCGCGCGGAAACGCAAGCCCTGCACCTTGCCCTGCTGCGTGGCGACAAGCAAGCGCTGGCGCCCCTGCTGGCCACCGGTGCTGCATCGCCGGCCACCGGCTACTGGTCCGCCACGGCTGACGCGCAGCTGTCCGATGTCGAAGAACTCGCTACGCAAGATGTAGCGTTCCTGCAAGGCCTTGAAGTACGCGCCTGGGTGGAGGACGCCCTGTGTTATGAAGCAAGCAAGGCCGGACAGCCCGATATCCTGGGCCTGGTTACGCCGTATGGGCGCTGGATCGTGCCGCTGTCGCTGAACGTGGTTGACCTGGACAGCAGCGACGCGGGCTATGGCTGGATCACCTTTGCCACGGCGGGCACGCCAGATGCACACGGCATGCTCGACCTGAACGGCACGGTGGTGCTGCCGCCCGCCCCCGGCGCCCTGTACGTGATCAGCCCCCACCTGGTGCAGCAATACGATCCGGACGGCGCCAGCCGTTTGCTGCGCCTGCCCGACGGCGCCTTGCTGATGGACGGCGTGCACCACATCGGCCAGCGCGAAGACGGCTATATCGACATCGAGCGTCAGACGCACGATGACGAGCGCAATGTCTGCGGCGTGATCGACGCCACAGGCAAGGTGGTACTGCCGATTGCCTACAGCTCCGTGCAGGATTTCGGCAAGAAAAATAAGATCGCCATCGTCAGCCAGCGCATCGCCGGACGTTCCTTGTTCGGCCTGGTCAATAGCCAGGGCGAGTTGCTGGCGCCATGCCAGTACGAAGCCATCGATAGCGCCACCACCTCGTCGCCGCCCAGGCTGCGCAAGAACCTGATCTTCGCCATCGATGCGCAAGGCCTGGCCTGCATGCTGACCCTCAATGGCAAGCAGGCGTTTACGCCGCTGTACCCGCCCGCCCACCATTTGCGCGGCGTGGCCGTGCAAAGCGACTTTTTATATGTCGTCAAGGAGGGCATGGCCTGGAGCATGGATTTCACGGGCCAGCTGCTGGAGCAGCTCGACACCGTGGAGAACTTCAAGGCGGCCATCACGGCCCAATTGAGCGAGGCCATGGGACTGGGCAAGAAGAAAGCGGTGCCGCGCAACAGCTTTACGCCGGCGCAGATCCTGGCACAGGCCGACCGCGAACAGTTGCGCGTCATGGCCGCCCTGCTCTTTCTGGGCGATGCGGAACTGGCCGGGCGCTGCGTGGACATCACGCTGGAAGAACTGGCGCAGGATGACCCGGAAGAAGAATACGAAGGCGATACGCCTGCGGCGGCCTGCTTCTTCCTGCTCTGGTGCACCGCCGCCGATGTGCTGGGCCACGGAGCCACCCTGGACTGGAAATCGGTCGATGAAGTGCCGCGCATCGCCCAGCATATCGAACTGCCCGCGCTGCGGGACTTCCGCTGGGCGGACCGCGAAGACGGCGACGCCATGGCCGAGGGCCTGGCCGCCATCGCCGCCCATTTGGCGCCGCATCAGCTGCGCCTGGTCAACCTGCACGGCGGCGAAGACACGTATTACTTGGGTGTGGTGCGGGCGCAGGATGCAGCCGCGTTCAGCAAGGTGGCGCTGCAGGCGGCCTTGCGGCCCGTGTTACTGTGATTTATCCAATACAAGGAATCCATGCACGCGAAAAAATTCATCGATGCTGTCGTCGCATCCAATACGTCGCTGCTGGCCTTGTATGCGCAGGGACGCCAGGGACAGACGCGGCTTGGCACCCTGCTCGACGCACTGGCACTGGCCCAGGCCCAGCGCGAGCAAATCCTGGCCTTGATCAAGCTAGCGATCGATGACGCCACGTACCAGCTGGTGTGCGGCATCGAGGGCAGCGCTTCGCTGGGCGACAGCCAGCAAGAATACACGCTGCTCGACGAAGAGGGCCATACGCTGACGGGCGCGCTCGATGCGCTGCTGTATGACAGGCTGAACACCTGATCGACCGTCAGGCGCAGCGCACTTCGCCGAAATGCTGCGCCAAAGTCAGACCTAATCCCTGCTCCACGGCGTTTTCCACCTGCGCCGCCAGCGCGGCCGCCTCGATGGCAGCCTTGATGTCGCGCTCGTTGGTGGAGCCGGCCGGATAGCCGGAATTGACGCGCATGCCGCCGAAGACGAATAAACGGTAGACATCGGCCAGGCTGATGCGGTTGACGTTGCCCAGCAAGACCCAGTGGTCGGAACTGTCGGCCACGCGCTTGCCCCACTGCACGCGCACGGCGCCATCCACGTTGACTCGTCCCACCCAGCCCTGCTGCACCATCTTGTCGAGCAGGGTTTCCATCTCTTCGAAGCCCAGGCGCGTGCTGCGGCGAATCTCGGCGGCGCCCACCAGGGCCGAATCGGCGCAGTGGCAGGCCTGATGCAGCACCTTCAAGATGGCGACGGCATCGACGAATTCGCTGCCCGGCGCCGCCTCGTACCACCAGCGTTCATATTTCACGACGGGCAAGGCGGCCACCAGCAAGGCGCCCACCAGGGTGATCATCCAACTCAGGTAAATCCACACGAGGAACAGCGGCAAGGCGGCCAGCGCGCCGTAGATGCGCGAATAGGTGGGGAACTCCTGGATGAATTCACCGAAGCCCCGCTTGGCCACCTCGAACGCCAGCGCCGCCAGCAAGCCGCCCCAGGCCGCGTCGCGCCAGTCCACGTCGCGGTTCGGCACGGCGATGTAGAGCAGGGTAAACGCCAGCATGGTCAGGCCGATCGATACCAGCGTATAAAACACGGCGCCGATGAAAGGCACGGCGCCCACCACGCCGCTGGTGGCCATGAAGAGGCGCGAGGTCACCGTCAGCGAGACGCCCACCAGCAGTGGCCCCAGTGTGACGATGGCCCAGTAGACGAGCAGGCGTTTGCTCCAGCGGCGTTCCTGGCGCACGCGCCAGATGCGGTTGAAGACGCGTTCGATCAAGCCCATCATGCCCACCGAGGTGACGATCAGGGCGCCCGCGCCGATGGCCGACAGGCGCGTGGCTTTCGAGGCGAACGTCGTCAGATAGCCAAGGATGGTGTTCGAAATCCCCTTGGGCATCACGCTTTGCACGAAATAATCTTCCAGCGCGTGGCGGAAGGTATTAAACAGGGGGAAGGTGGTGAAGATGGCCAGCGCCAGGGTCAGCAGCGGCACCAGCGCGAACACGGTGGCGAAGGTCAGGCTGCCGGCCACCTGGGGCAGGCTTTCCTCGCGCACGCGGCGGCGCGCGAACTGCAGCAGGTCGCGCGTTTCGGACCAGGTCAGGCCGCGCACGACGGCCAGCCCCATGCTCAGGGCGCGCCACAGGTATTGAAAGAACGGGAGTATATATTTTGAAAACATGTGCAAAATCAGAACGGCGCCATGACAGCAGTCGTATCAGGCTGTAAAGCGCCCTATAATACCAATGATGAAGCCAACCAATCTGATTATTCTCGTCTTGTTTTATTCACGCCATGGCGCCACGCGCCAGTTGGCCGAGCTGATAGCCCAGGGAGTGGAAAGCGTGCCTGGCTGCGATGCGCGCCTGCGCACCGTGCCCGCCGTCTCGACGGTGGCCGAAGCGACGGCGCCCGAGGTGCCGCCTGATGGCGCTCCTTATGTGGAACTGGAAGACTTGCAGGACTGCGCTGGCCTGGCCCTGGGTTCGCCCACGCGCTTCGGCAACATGGCCGCCGCCATGAAGTACTTCTGGGATGGCACGGCCAGCGACTGGCTGTCCGGCAGCCTGTCCGGCAAGCCCGCCTGCGTGTTCACGTCCACGGGCAGCCTGCACGGCGGCCAGGAATCGACCCTGCTGTCGATGATGATCCCCCTTTTCCATCACGGCATGCTGGTCATGGGCCTGCCCTACACGCATGCAGAACTGATGACGACATCCACGGGCGGCTCGCCGTATGGCGCCACGCACTGGTCGGGCATCGCTGGCGACAAGGCCTTGAGCGACGATGAAAAACGCCTGGCCATCGCCCTGGGCCGGCGCCTGGCGGAAAACGCCGCGAAACTGGCAGGCGCATGATGCACGGCGCACTGCACAAGTATTTTCACTGGGGCGCCATCGCCAGTCTGGTCACCCTGATCGTCTGGTGCCTGCTGTGGGAAACCGTCGTCGCGCCGCTGCAGCCGGGCGGCTCCTGGGTCGTGCTGAAGGCGGCGCCCCTGCTCATTCCCCTGTATGGCGTCATCAAGCGCGACGTCTACACCCTGCAATGGTCGTCGATGGTGATCCTGCTGTATTTTACAGAGGGCGTGGTGCGCGGTTACAGCGACACGAATCCCGTCTCTGCCCTGATGGCCTGGGGCGAGGCGGCCATCGTCTGCATCTACTTCTTTTGCGCCGTGCTGTATCTGCGCCCGTATAAAAAGGCTGCCAAGCGCATGGCCAGGGAACTGCTGGAAAAAGTGAATAAAGTGAGCATCAAGAAATGAGCGAACAGACTATGCGTGAACAAACCGATTTCCTCGCCGCCTGCCGCGACCTGCTGGGCGCAGCGTATGTATTGACGGACCACGCCGACACGGCGCCCTTCCTCACCGACTGGCGCGACAGGTTGACCGGCAAGGCCCTGGCCGTGCTGCGCCCCGCCACGGTGGAACAAGTGGCAGGCGTGCTGCGCGTTTGCGCGCAATGGCGGATTCCCGTCGTGCCGCAAGGCGGCAATACGGGCCTGGTATTGGGCAGCATCCCCGACGACGCGGGCACGGCCATCGTGCTGTCGCTGGCGCGCCTGAACAGCATCCGCGCGCTCGACCCCGTCAACCGCACCATCACGGTGGACGCGGGCTGCATCCTGCAAACCATCCAGGAAGCGGCCAGCGCCGCCGGCTGTCTGTTCCCCCTGTCGCTGGCGGCCGAGGGCAGTTGCACCATCGGCGGCAACCTGGCCACGAATGCGGGTGGCACGGCCGTGCTGCGTTACGGCAATACGCGCGAGCTGTGCCTGGGCCTGGAAGTGGTCACGCCGCAAGGCGAAATCTGGAGCGGCTTGCGCGGTTTGCGCAAGGACAATACCGGCTACGACTTGCGCGACCTGTACATCGGCGCCGAGGGCACCCTGGGCGTCATCACGGGCGCGGTGATGAAACTGTATCCGCAGCCGAAAGCCTGCATCACGGCGCTGGCCGCCATGCCCTCGCCGGCCCACGCCCTGCGTTTGCTCTCGCTGATGCAGGACCATTGCGGCGCCAGCCTGACGGGTTTTGAATTGATGTCGCAGTATTGCTTGCAACTGGTGGCGCAGCAGTTCCCCCAGCTGCCGCGCCCATTTACCTGCGCGCATGGTCAGTACGTGCTGCTCGAATTATCCAGCAGCCAGTCCGAGGCGCACGCCGTGCAATTGCTGGAAGCGAGCATCGGCGCGGCGCTGGAAGAAGAGTTGATCGAAGACGCCGTCGTCGCCAGTTCCGTGGCCCAGTCCGAAGGCCTGTGGCAGCTGCGCGAACACATTCCGCTGGCGCAGGCGCAGGCGGGCAAGAACATCAAGCACGATATCTCGCTACCCATTTCCTGCATCGCCGATTTCATTGCCGTCACGGACGTGGCCCTGGAAACGGCCTTCCCCGGCTGCCAGCTGGTGTGCTTCGGCCACCTGGGCGACGGCAACCTGCATTACAACGTGGCGCCGCCGCCCGGCATGACGGACCAGGATTTCCTGTCCAACCAGGACGCCATCAACCGCATCGTGCACGACAGGGTAGCAGGCTTTGGTGGTTCGATTTCGGCCGAACACGGCATCGGCGCCCTGAAAAAGGACGATCTGGCGCGCTACAAGTCGCCGCTGGAATTGCAGCTGATGCGCGCCGTGAAACAGGCGCTGGACCCGCAAAACATCATGAATCCGGGGAAAATCCTGTGAAATCGCCGTCCCTCCTGCTCTGCGCCATGGCCTTGCTGGCCGGCTCCGCCCGTGCGCAGGACGTCTACAAATGCGTGCAGGATGGCCAGACCAGCTACAGTGCCACGCCCTGCACGGGCGGCCAGCTGCAAATCCTGGAAATCCCCTCGCCCCCGCCCGCCGTCGACAAGGGCGCGGCCACGCGCCAGCAACGGGTGGCCAGCCAGCTGGAGGCGGCACGCAAGAAACAGGAAAATCTGGCAGACCAGGCGCGCGAACGGGCCGCCAAACAGCTTGAAGCGCGAGACAAGCATTGCGCCCAGCTGCGCCTGGAGCAAAAATGGGCGGCGCAGGACGCCGTCGGCGCAGGCGACAGGAACCGCGACGCGGCGCAACTGAAATCGCGGCGCGCCGGCGAACGCCTGGCCGTCGAATGTCTGAATTGAGTGCACCGCTGGCCAGAGCGGCGACGACGCGCCTGCTGTCGCGCTGGCTGCTACTGGGCGAATGGCGCGCGCATCCCGTGCGCGCCCTTGTCGCCATCCTGGCCATCGCCATCGGCGTGTCGCTGGGCTTTGCCATCCATTTGATCAACGCGGCCGCCTTCAATGAATTTTCCACGGCCGTCAAAAGCCTGTCCGGCCAGGCCGACGTGCAAGTGGCCGGGCGCGAAGCGCTGTTCGACGAAGCCATCTACCCCTGGCTGGCGCAACGCGACGGCGTGGCCATGGCCTCGCCCGTGCTCGACCTGCAGGCCGCGGTGGCCGGCAAGACTGACGGCGGCCCGCTGCACATCCTGGCGTTCGACGTCTTCCGCGCCGGCTTCATCTCGCCCGACCTGATCGGCGCACCCGCCGAGGGCCACCCTTTCGACACGCTGGCCGACGACGCCCTCTTTTTATCGCCGGCCGCCTTGCGCTGGCTGAACGTGGCGCAAGGCGACAAGATTGCCCTGCAATCGGGCACGGGCACGGGCACGGTGTCGCTGCGCGTGGCCGGTTCGCTGCAGCGCGCGCGCGCCGGCCAGCGCATCGCCGTGATGGATATCGGTGCGGCGCAGTGGCGCTTCAACAAGCCGGGCAAGCTGTCGCGCATCGACTTGAAACTGCGCCAAGGGGTCAACCGCGATGCCTTCCAGGCGGGTCTCTCGCGCGCGCTGGAAGCGCAGTATCCGGGACGTTTCCAGGTGGGCCAGCCGAATGACGAAAACCAGAATAGCCGCAACAATAACCTCAGCCGCGCCTACCGGGTCAATCTGACGGTGCTGGCCCTCGTCGCCCTGTTTACGGGCGCCTTTCTGGTGTTTTCCACGCAGGCCTTGTCCGTCATCCGCCGCCGCGGCCAGTTCGCGCTGCTGCGCGTGCTGGGCATGGAGCGGGGCCAGTTGCTGCGCCAGGTGCTGCTCGAAGGCGCCAGCCTCGGCGTGGTCGGCGCAGCGTTGGGCATCGCTGGCGGCTATGCCATGGCGGCCGTCGCCCTGCGCTTCTTTGGCGGCGACCTGGGTGCCGGCTATTTCGCGGGCGTGCAGCCGCAAGTGCAATTCACGCCCGTCGCCGCCTTCGTGTATTTTTCCCTCGGCCTGGGTGTCGCCTTGCTGGGCTGCGCGGCGCCCGCGCTGGAAGCGGCGCGCGCCGCCCCCGCCATCGCCCTGAAATCGGGCAGCGAAGAAGTCGTGACGACGCGCCTGGCGAAAACCTGGCCCGCGCTGGCCTGTTTGCTGCTGGCGGGGGCCCTGACCTTGCTGCCACCCGTCTTCGAGCTACCCCTGTTCGGCTATCTGTCCATCGCCCTGCTGCTGATAGGCGCCATCGCCCTGATGCCGCAGCTGGCGGCCGTGGCCTTCCGTTTACTGCAGCGCGCCTGGCTGCGCACGGAAACGAGCAAGCACGCGCCCGTGCGCAGCCTGACCCTGTCCCGGCTGGCGAACGCCTCGGGCCAGGCCGGCATCGCGCTCGGTGGCGTGCTGTCGAGCTTTAGCCTGATGGTGGCGATGGCCATCATGGTGTCGAGCTTCCGCGTTTCCGTCGACGACTGGCTGTTGCAGATCTTGCCGGCCGACGTGTATGCGCGCACGGCCGCCAGCGGCGGCACGGCGGGCCTGCATCCACGCGAACAGGCGAGCATCACTGCCCTGCCCGAGGTGGCCAGGGTGGATTTCCAGCGCCTGCGCTCGCTGTCACTGGCGCCGGACCGCCCGAATGTGGTGCTGCTGGCGCGCCCCGTCAACCTGGCCGATCCGGGCAAAAGCATGGTGCTGGTGGGCGAGACCCTGCCCGTGCCGGATGGCGCGCAAGCCGTGTGGCTGTCCGAGGCGGCGGCCGACCTGTACAACCACAAGCCGGGCGACAGCATCAAGCTGCCGCTGGCGGGCGGCTTACACCAGTTCTTCGTCGCCGGCATCTGGCGCGACTATGCGCGCTCTTCCGGCGCCATCCAGATGCCGCTGGCCGACTACCGCGCCCTGACCGGCGACCTCGATGTCAGCGATGCAGCCCTGTGGCTGGCCAAGGACGCCACGGGCGAGCAGCTGCAGCAGCGCCTGAAAGCCCTTCCGTTTGGCGCCAGCCTGGAAGTATCGAACCCGTCGGCCATCCGCGCCCTGAGCCTGCAAATCTTCGACCGCAGCTTTGCCGTCACGTATTTACTGGAAGCCATCGCCATCGTCATCGGCCTGTTCGGCGTGGCCGCCACGTTTTCCGCGCAGACCCTGGCGCGCGCCCGCGAATTCGGCATGCTGCGCCACGTGGGCGTGACGCGCGGCCAGATTTTAGCCATCCTGGCGCTGGAAGGTGGCGCGCTGACGGCGCTGGGCATCGCCACCGGTTTTGTTTTGGGCCTGTTGATCAGTTTTGTGCTGGTCTTCATCGTCAATCCCCAGTCATTCCACTGGACCATGCAGCTGCACTTGCCATGGCCTTTGATCGCCACCGTGGCCGCCGCCCTGCTGACGGCAGCCGCCGCCACGGCCCTCATCGCGGGCCGCCAGGCGCTGTCCGCAGGCCCCATCCGCGCCGTCAGGGAGGACTGGTAATGCGCCGTTTGACTTGTTTGCTGTTGTTCTGCGGCGCAGCCGCCATCGCCGCGCCGCCCGTTTTCGCCCCCGTCACGCCGCTGCCGGCCGGACAAAGCCTGCGCCTGCCGCACGATTTCGGCGCCCATCCCGCGTACAAAACGGAATGGTGGTACGCCACCGGCTGGGTCAAAACCGCCGGCGGAGAACAACTGGGCTACCAGGTGACCTTCTTTCGCAGCGCCACCGCCACGGATACGATGAATCCCAGCGCCTTTGCGCCGAAACAGCTGATCATCGGCCACGCGGCCCTGTCCGACCCGAAGGTGGGCAAGCTGCTGCACGACGAGAAAAGCGCGCGCGAGGGTTTCGGCCTGGCCTACGCCAAGGTGGGCAACACGGATGTAAAACTCGACGACTGGCGCATGCAGCGGCAAGCCGACGGCAGCTACCAGGTCAGCCTGGCCGCGCGCGACTTTAGCTTGCAGCTAACCCTCGCCCCCACGCAGCCCGTGCTGCTGCAAGGCGTTGGCGGCTACTCGCGCAAGGGCGCGCGGCCCGCGCAATCGAGCTACTACTACAGCGAGCCGCAGCTTGCTACCCGTGGCACGATCGCCCGCGCGGGCGGCAAGCCGGAAGCGGTGACGGGCACCACCTGGCTCGATCACGAGTGGTCGAGCCAGGTGCTCGATGCGGACGCCAGCGGCTGGAACTGGATAGGCGCCAACCTCGCTGATGGCGGCGCCCTGATGGCCTTCCAGATCCGCAGCAAGACAGGTGCTAAACTATGGGCGCACGCGACATGGCGCGATGCGTCCGGCAAGATAACGCAGTTCGCCCCCGGCGAAGTCGATTTCACGCCCACGCAGCTGTGGCGTTCGCCCCGCACGCAGGCACAATACCCGGTCGCCACCGAAATCCGAACGGGCGCCACGCGCTGGCAGATCAAGCCATTGCAGCCCGACCAGGAACTCGATTCGCGCCGCTCGACGGGCGCCGTGTACTGGGAAGGCGCCGTGACGGTCGAACGCGATGGCCAGCCGGTGGGCCGCGCATACCTGGAAATGACGGGCTATGTCCAGCCGATGAAGTTGTAAGTACTACCGAATAGGTAAATCAAAGCGAAAAACAATGACAACCAGCACAGAAACAGGCAGCACGAGTACCACCGCAACCACACCGTCCCTCGACACCGGCAGCAGCCGCGAACTGAAAAAAGGCAGCCTGGCCGCCTTCAAGGGTTTGATGCCCTTTTTGACGCCGTACCGCAAGCAGTTCTTCCTGGCCGGTATCGCGCTGGTGGTGGCCGCCGCCTCCACCCTGGCCATCCCCGCCGCGTTCAAGCAGATGATCGACCTGGGTTTCGGTGGCGCGGCCGGATCGAAAAGCATCGAGCATGTCGACCTGGTGTTCCTGGCCCTGTTCGGCGTGGCGTCCATCCTGGCGCTGGCCACGGCGGCGCGCTTTTACACGGTGTCGTGGCTGGGCGAGCGCGTCACGGCCGACATCCGCAGCGCCGTGTACCGCCACGTCGTCACGCAAAGCCCCGAATTCTTTGAAACCACGCAGACGGGCGAAGTCCTGTCGCGCATTACCACCGACACGACACTGATACAAGCCGTGGTCGGCACCAGCATCTCCATGGCGCTGCGCAATGTGCTGCTGTTCCTGGGCGGCCTGGTGATGCTCTTCGTCACCAGCGCCAAGCTGGCCGGCATCATCATCGGCTTGCTGATCCTCGTCGTCGTGCCCATCATCGTGTTTGGCCGTCGTGTGCGCAAGCTGTCGCGCGATTCGCAGGACCGCATCGCCGACGCTTCGGCCATGGCCGGCGAAATCCTTAACGCCATGCCCACCGTGCAAGCGTTCACACACGAGAAAATCGAATCGAAACGCTTTGGCGACTCCGTCGAAGGCGCGTTCATGACAGCCATGCGGCGCATCCGCGCCCGCGCCCTCTTGACCATGATCGCCATCCTGCTGGTCTTCGGCACCATCGTGTTCGTGCTGTGGCTGGGCGCGCGCGCCGTGCTGGAAGGGTCGATGACGGGCGGCGATCTGGGCCAGTTCATCCTGTACGCCTCCATCGTGGCCGGCGCCATCGGCGCTTTGTCTGAGGTCATGGGCGAAGCGCAGCGCGCCGCCGGCGCCACCGAGCGCCTGCTGGAATTGATGGCCGTCAAATCGGAAATCGAGTCGCCTGTCACGCCGCTGCCGCTGCCGGCACGTGCCGCAAACGGCGCCTCTCTGTCGCTCGATGATGTCATGTTCTCGTATCCGTCGCGTCCGGACACCCACGCGCTCGATCACGTCAGCCTCGACATCCGCGCCGGCGAAACGGTGGCAATCGTGGGTCCGTCGGGCGCCGGCAAGACCACCCTGTTCCAGCTGTTCCTGCGTTTCTACGACCCGCAAAGCGGCAGCATCCGCCTCGATGGCGTGGATATCAAGCAGCTGGACCTGCATACCCTGCGCGACGCCATCGGCATCGTGCCGCAAGATACCGTGATCTTCTCGGCCGATGCCATGGAAAACATCCGCTACGGCCGCGCCGGCGCCAGCGACGAGGAAGTCATCGCGGCCGCGAAAATGGCGGCCGCCCACGAATTCATCGAGCGCCTGCCGAATGGCTATAAATCCTTCCTCGGCGAACGGGGCGTGCGCCTGTCCGGCGGCCAGCGCCAGCGCATCGCCATCGCCCGCGCCCTGCTGAAAAACCCGCCCCTGCTATTGCTCGATGAAGCAACCAGCGCGCTGGACGCGGAATCGGAACGCCTGGTGCAAAAGGCCCTGGAAGCGGCCATGGTGGGCCGCACCACGGTTATCATCGCGCACCGCCTTGCCACCGTCCAACGGGCCGACCGCATCATCGTCATGGAAGACGGCAAGATCGTCGAGACGGGCACGCATGCCTCGCTCGTTGCCCTGGGCGGCATTTACGCCAATTTGGCGGCCCTGCAATTCCATCACGTACAACTCAACTAAATACGACTCGCCATGAACGCCTTATTCCTCGCCAACCTGGGCATCACCGATTTCTGGACCTTTTTACTGGGGACCATCTTCATCGTCATCCTGCCCGGTCCCAATTCCATGTATGTGCTGTCGGTCGCCGCGCAACGGGGCGTGCGGCCCGCCTACCAGGGCGCCTTCGGCATTTTCGCGGGCGACCTGATACTGATGGTGTTGTCGGCCTGCGGCGTGGCCTCGCTGCTGAAAGCCAGCCCGGCCCTGTTTTATGTCGTGAAATACATCGGCGCGGCCTACCTGGGCTGGATCGGCCTGCAAATGCTGATCGGCTGCTGGCGCAAGCTGCGCGCGCCCGCGCCGGCTGAAGGCGTAGCGGCAGCGGCGCCAGCGCCCGGCAAGGAAAGCGATCCATTCCGCAAGGCCCTGATCATCAGCCTGATGAACCCGAAGGCCATTTTGTTCTTCATTTCCTTCTTCATCCAGTTCGTCGATCCGGCCTTCCCGAATCCCGTGCTGTCCTTCATCGGCCTGGGCCTGATCTGTCAGGTGATCAGTTTTACCTATCTGACAGCCATCATCTTTGTCGGCGCGCGCCTGGCCGAGACCTTTCGCCGCCGTCGTCGCCTGTCGGCCGGCATGGGCGGCGGCGTGGGCGCCATGTTCATCGGCTTCGGCGCGAAACTCGCCACCGCCACTCTGTAAGGAACTACCGTGAACGAGCTTGAACTGCGCCAGCGCTGCCATACCATCCTGCCGGGCCACCGCCAGCCCATGCCAGCGGCCACTTTCGCCGCCATGGCCGACTGGTGCGACGCCAACGACATCGCGCACGACACCTATGGCGAAGGCGCGCTGATCGAGCAATTCGAAAACAAGGTCGCCAGCCTGCTCGGTTTCGAGGCGGCCGTGTTCTGCATCACGGGCACCATGACGCAAGTGACGGCCCTGCGCCTGGCCTGCCAGGACCGGGGTTCCTCGCTGGTGGCACTGCATCCGACGTCGCACATCCTGCGCCACGAGCGGGGCAACCATGCATTGCTGGAGCACTTCAAGGGCTTGATGATCGGCGACCCGCACCGTCCATGGACGGTGGACGACTTGCGCGCCGTGCCCGATGCGCTGGGCGCCGCGCAGGTCGAACTGCCGATGCGCGAAATCGGCGGCCAGTGCCCGTCGTGGGATGCGTTGAGCCAGATCAAGCGGCACTGCCGCGAGCACAATATCCATTTACACATGGATGGCGCGCGCCTGTGGGAAGCGCAAGCGGGTTTTGGCCAGCCCTTGCCCGCCATCTGCGACGGCTTCGATTCCGTGTATGTCTCGCTGTACAAGGGCATAGGCGGCCTCGGTGGCGCCATGCTGGCCGGCAGCCGCCCGTTTGTCGAACGGGCGCGCGAATGGTTCCGCCGCCAGGGCGGCAATATCGTGCACCGCACGCCCTACGTGGTGGCCGCCGCCATGCAGTTCGACGCGCGCCTCGCCGCCATGCCGCAGTATTTTGCGCGCACGCAGTGGCTGTACGCGCTGCTGCGCGACTTTCCGAGCATCGCCGTCAACCCTGCGCAGCCGCAGGCCAACATGCTGCATCTGCACCTGCCAGTCTCACGCGAACGGGCCATCGCCATCCGCAACCAGGTGGCCGCAGACCAAGGCATCTGGCTGTTCAGCCGCGCCAGCCACGCAGCCCTGCCCGGGCACAGCGTGGTCGAATGGTATGTGGGGGATCAGTTGCTGGAACTGCCGGACGACACCGTGCGACTGGCCTTGACCCTGCTGCACCAGGCGCTGTGCGCCAGGGAGTAAGCCGACAACACCACAGTCATGCCAAAAAAAAGCGCCCGAAGGCGCTTTTTTCATTTCATGGCGGCCGGGTTGGCCGCCACTACCTGCTTAAAACTTGTAGTTATAAGCGAGACCGATCAACTGCATGCGGGTCTTGAACAGGCCCTTGGTGGTTTCACCGTTGCCGGTGCAGCCAGTCATTACCGGCGAGCAGTCATTCTTGTAGTTGACGTCAGCATCCTTGAAGTCGATATAGCTGTAAGCCAGGTCGATCGAGGAATTGGCATTCAGCTTCCAGTTCGCACCGATCGAATACTGCATGCGGTCGCTGTCCGGCAAAGCTGGATGGCGCAGCTCGGCGCTGGGTACCGGTGCCTGGTCGTGGGCGATACCGGCGCGCAGCATCAGGCTCTCGCTGTACTTGTAGTTGGTGCCCAGCGAGACGCGGTAAGTGTCTTTCCAGTTCTGGCGAATGCGCTCGGCGCCTTCGGCCGTCGGCGGGAACTGGATATCCAGGTTCTCCAGGCGCGAAGTACGGGTCCAGGTGACGTCGCCCATCAAGGCCCAACGATCATCCATTTGATGGAAGGCGTTGACCGACAGGGTTTCCGGCGTGCGCAATTCCACCAGCGCTTCCGAATTGACCTTGTTCGAGGCCTTGGCGATGAAGGCGTTCACGGCAGGATTGCTCGTCACCTGCGAGAAGTCCCAGATGGTGCTGCCCTTGAGCTTGTGCGAAATCGACGAACGGTAGGCGATGCCGAAACGCGTGCCTTCGTTCAGTTGGTACAGATAGCCCAGGTTGAAGCCAAAGCCCCAGTCATGGCCATCCATCGAAGCATGGCCATCCTTGATCGGGCCCTGCAGCGCGGCGCCGGCAGCTTGCGCCGCAGCCAGGCCTTGCGTCTTGGCGATATTGGCCAGGAATGCCTGCGATGCGGTTGGCGCAAATTTGCCCAGGAAAGCCACCGAACCCGGCACGTCCACGCCCTGGCCCAGTTCGGCCTTCATGTATTCGGCCGTCACGCCGAAACCGAACGAGTGGTGCTGGTCCAGCTTGAACGACACGGAAGGATTCAGGGCGATGGCTTCGAGCTTGATATTGGTGATCGCATAGCGGCCATACCAGTCATTGCCATAGTCCAGCTTGGCGCCATACGGCACGAACAGGCCCGCACCGACGCTCCACTGATCATTGATTTTCTTGCTGGCGTACAAGGCAGGCGCGACCACGGCGTCCGGCGCGTAATCCTTGGTGTCAGCGTAAGGCGTGCGATTGCCTGCGAAGAAAGGCTTCGAACCCGCATCTGTATAGGTCGAATGCGGCACGACAATGGTGCCGCCGCCGACGAACTGCGTGCCTTCCAGGCGCGACAGGCCGGCCGGGTTGTAGAAAATGGTCGATGCATCGCCGGCTTCGGCGCCGCTGGCATCGGCAGTACCCTGGGCGGTAACGCTTTGCGAACCGAAACGGTAGCCCGATGCTTGTGCGGTGGAGGAAATGCCGGCGAACGCGGCAACGATCAAAAGGGGCAGATATTTATGTTTCAAGTTAGTCTCTCTTTATTATATGAAATGTCTTCGGCACACTATCGTGGGCATACCAAGCTGCCCGTCTTGCACTTTTCTTGCCGCCGTGAACTCCAATCCACTGACGGCATGAGCGAAGCATATAATATTTTTAAAAAAAAAGCGAACGTTCGCTCTTTTTATGAAACGGCGTTGTTTTCCCTGCCAATCGTGGGGCCTCAGGCCGACAGCACGGGGGCTGGAAGCGGTATCAGAAAGCGCTGAAGCATCAGCGCCAGCATCTGTTCGGCCGGCACGGGGCGCGAGATGAAATAGCCTTGCACTTCGTTGCATTGCAGCGCGCGCAGGATATCGAGCTGCTCGCGCGTCTCCACCCCTTCGGCCACCACGCTCATGCCCAGCGCATGCGCCATCGACAGGATGGCGCGCACGAAGACTTCACCCTGCTCCGAGCGGCCCAGTTCCATGGTGAAGGCGCGGTCGATCTTCAAGCCATCCATGGCGAATTTCTGCAGTTGCGACAGCGAAGAATAGCCGGTGCCGAAATCGTCGCCCAACAGGCGCACGCCCAGCGCGCGGATGGCCGACAACTGTTCCACGGCGCGGTTCTGCTCATCCATCATGGCCGATTCCGTGATTTCCACCTCGATCAGCCGCGCATCGATGCAGTGGCGCGCCAGCGCCGACGCCAGCACCTGGTGCACGTCGCCACGGCCGAACTGGCGCGCCGAGACGTTGATGGAGACGGGCACCAGTTCCAGCCCGCTGGCCTGCCAGCGCGCCATCTGCAGGCACACCTTCTCGATGACAACTTCGCCCAGCTGCGAAATCAGGCCGCTGCTCTCGGCCACGGGGATGAATTCCAGCGGCGGCACCATGCCATGCTGCGGATGCTGCCAGCGCACCAGCGCCTCCATGCTGCACAGCTGCCCGCTCATGGCGTCGACGCGCGGCTGGTAGACGACGAGAAACTGGTCCTGCTCCAGCGCCGCCACCAGGCTTTGCTCCAGTTCGCGGCGGTTGCGGATGGTCTCGAACAATTCGGGCTGGAAGAAGCGGTGATGGCCCTTGCCTGCCACTTTCACGGCATACATGGCGATATCGGCGTTCTTCAGCAGCACTTCCGTTTCGGCGCCATCGCGCGGATACAGGCTGATGCCGATCGAAGCGCCCATCTTGTGGCGTTCGCTGCCCAGGTAAAACGGTTCGTCGAAGGCGATGGCGATACGCTGCGCCACTTGTTCGGCGCGGCTATCGTCCTCCACCGGGTTGAGCACGACGACGAATTCGTCGCCGCCCAGGCGCACCACATGGTCGCCCGGCCGCAGCACGGCCTTCAGGCGCAGCGACGCGGCGCGCAGCACCTTGTCGCCCTCGGCGTGGCCCTGCGTATCGTTGATATCCTTGAAACCGTCGAGGTCGATGAACAGCAGCGCCAGCATCTGCCCGGCAATGGCGGCGCGCCCCAGGGCGCCGGGCAGGAATTGCTGCAGCCAGTAGCGGTTGGGCAAGCCCGTCAAGCCATCTTCATTGGCCAGGCGGCGCAAGTCGCGCTCGTGCTCCTTGGCCGTGCTGATGTCTTGCAGGGTGACGGCCAGGCGGTCGCCGCTGCGCACCAGGCGCCGGCGTATCCAGCGCAGCTTGAAAGGATTGCCTTCCGGCAACTCGATTTCTTCTTCGGAAAAGCCGGACTGCATGGCGGCCCGGTAGTTATGGATCAGGTCGCGGAAATACGGCTCATGGGCGCGCGACTGAAAGCGCATGCCCAGCAATTGTTCGCGGCGCACGCCGAAGTAGCCGGCGCCCGGCTCGTTGCAGTCGACGATCTCGAAGTCGAGGATGCTGCCATCCTCGCCGCGCAGGGCGGCAATGATGTAAAAGCCATCGCTGGTGCCTTCGGTCGCCATGCGGTAGGCGTTGCGCACCCCTTCGGACTGGTGGTGGCGCCACGCCAGGCGCAGCGACAGCACAGTGGCGACGGCGGCAAAGGCCAGCAGCAGCACGGTGACGGCCAGGGCGATGCCGATATATATGGTGCGCGTTTCCTCGTAGGGATGCAGCATTTCGCCGTCCGACAGGCCGACCATGGCCGTAAACGGATAGGCTTTCAGCGCCTGCCAGCCCACATAGCGGCTTTGCTTGTCGGAAAAAGCGATCCTGCCGCCCGAATGCATGGCGCCGCTCTCCGTTTCCAGGAAGCTGGTGTCGAGAAACGGCGTGCCCTGGCCGTTCTGCATGGGCAGGACGCGCGCACCGAGGCGCGTGCTGAACAGCTCGCCCTCTTCGCCCACCATGGCGGACATGCCGAACTTGCCGAAATTGACGCTATTGTAGAATTCGGAAAAATAGCTGGAATGAAGGGAAACGAGCAGCACGCCGTCAAAATTGCCATCCTCGTCTTCCAGCCGGCGCGTGAAGTGCACCAGGCTTTCGTCGGCGCCCGGCACTGTGACCTCGCTGGCTGCATTGGCCCGTCCCAGCGCGATGCGCAGCGCGCTGGAATTGCTGCGCCAATGGCGCAGCAGGAAATCGCTGCGCTCGTTGACCCGCAGGCGCTGCAGCGGCGCTGTGGCCGTCACGGGGTGGCCCTTGCGGTCGAGGATGGCGACGATGGCAAATTGCGGCAAGGCATACATGCCCTGCGTCTTCAATTGATCGAGGCGCAAACGGCCGCGCGAATTTTCCCACTCATACTTGAGCTGCAAGGTCAGCTGGTCCATCTGCTCCAGGGTGCGCAGCAGGTACTGGCTATAGGCCTTCGACTGTGAAGACACGCTGTCGAGCGCCTGCTGCTGCGCCACCTTTTTTTCCGCCTCCAGCTGCAGCAAGGTGGCCGTCCACAGTACCGTGCACAGGACCAGCCCCAGCAAGGGCCACGCCAGGATCAGGCGCAAGTTGGCCTTCAGAAAATCGGCCCTGCTCATCTCCACCACGGCGGCGTTATTATTATTTACAAATTGTCGCAAGAACATGGTCCAGCATCTGCCGTTTCTATGTATTTCTTTAAGGACACACAAATTACCACAGAGTCATGTTTGCAGGTGAAACGGCAGCGCATTTATGTGTGCGGACGGCAGCCCGGCTGTCGCGCCTGCGTTACAATCACCATCCTTACCGTTGGAGAAATACATGCAGCAATATCAAGATTTGATCAAGACCGTGCTCGAAACGGGCAGCTGGCAAGACAACCGCACGGGCATCCGCACCCTGAGCGTGCCGGGTGCCATGATGCGTTTCGACTTGGCCAACGGCAACTTCCCAGCCGTGACAACCAAGAAACTGGCTTTCAAATCCGTGATCGGCGAATTGTGCGCCTTTTTGCGCGCCTCGCGCAACGCGGCAGAGTTCCGCGCGCTGGGCTGCAAGGTGTGGGACCAGAACGCCAACGAAAATGCGCAATGGCTGGCCAATCCCTACCGCGAAGGCGAGGATGACCTGGGGCCCGTGTATGGCGTGCAATGGCGGCAATGGCCTGCCTACAAGCTGCTCGATGCCGCCCAGCCCGCGCAGATTGCCGACGCGCAAGCGAACGGTTACGCGCTGGTCGCCCCCATCGTTGAAGACGGCGTGCAAAAAGTGCTGCTCTACAAGGCCGTCGACCAGTTGCGCGAGTGCCTCGATACCATCATGACGAACCCGGGCAGCCGGCGCATCCTGTTCCACGGCTGGAACCCGGCCGTGCTGGACGCCGTCGCCCTGCCCGCCTGCCATTTGCTGTACCAGTTCATCCCGAACGCCAGCACGCGCGAAATTTCCCTGTGTTTATATGTGCGCAGCAACGATATCGGCCTGGGCACGCCGTTCAATATCGCCGAAGGCGCGGCCCTGCTGCACCTGGTGGCGCGCCTGACGGGCTACACGCCGCGCTGGTTCACGTACTTCATCGGCGACGCGCACATCTATGAAAACCACCTCGAGATGGTGGAAGAGCAATTGAAGCGCACACCCTTCCCCGCGCCGCGTTTCGTCATTTCCGAGCGCGTGCCCGACTATGCGAAAACGGGCAAGTACGAGCCGGAATGGCTGGAAAAGATAGAACCGTCGGATTTCTCGCTGGAAGGCTATGAACACCATGCGCCCATCAAGGCGGCGATGGCCGTCTGATGGCGGTCGCACCGCTGGCCGCCCTGCACCGCAAGCTGTTTGACGAAACGGATGGCAGCAAGTTCGCCCGGCTGAAGGAGCGCCTGCTGAAAAAGCATGCGCCCGACGAGCGGCTGGCCGTGCTCGATATTCTGACGGCGTATGCGCGCGATGGGCAACTACTGCACTGGCGCAGTTTTTTGATGAGCGATATCGTGCACCTGGTGGAAGGCAGTCAACACGCGGCCTTTTTCGCCTGGGCATTGGAGCAGCCCAAACTGGCGTACTGGGGCATCGACGGCTTGCTGAAAAGTATAGGCGTGGATGCGTATGCGCCACTGGTGGCGCTGGCAGCGTCCGGCGCCACCAGCCTGGAAGTGCGCGCCAAGGCGATCAAGAGCCTGGCCGTATTCAGCCGCCAGCCGTTTGACCAGGGCTTGCCGTCCGATCCCGGCCACTGGAAGGCAGAGCAGCTGCGACTAAGCGCCGTGCTGGCCTGGCAAGCGGACGGCTACCCTGAGGGTGCAGGCTACAAGGCGCCCGCCACGCATGACACGCTGACCCAGCCGCTTTCGCGCCTGGAAATGGCAGCCACCTTCCTGGAGCGAAAACTGGCGCTGCGGCGCCAGCACGCACAGGACCTGGCGCAACCGTCGAACTGGCTGACGGTCGCCAGCGCCGAGGACATGGCCACCATCGACGCGCACTGGGTCTTGCCGGAGATATACCGCCGCTTCCTGGAATGGTATTCACCGCTGCGCGTGCATGTCGATGGCAAGTGCTTTCCCCAGGGCCTGCATCTGTACGGCGCGGCCGAGCTGGTGAAGGCCCAGCACGGCTACTCAGTCCATGCCGTGCAGCATCACACAATCGCTGCCTGGCCGCCGAAGCTCGTGGTGATTGCCGATGCGGGCGGAGACCCGTACTGCGTGCACCTGGAAGAAAGAAGCATCGACGGCGACTTGCCCGTGTACCGCGCCGAACATGGCACGGGCGGATGGCGCTTCGAGCTCCATACGGACGATTTTATCGCCTTCCTGCACCAGATCGCGCTGGCGGCCTAGCCTGCTTCGCCTCCCGGCCCACCCGGGCCGGGGCCGCCTGGCCCCCGTCCGCCCGGCGGACCGAAGCGCGGTTCGCGTTCGCCTTCTTTCGCCGCCGTGGTGGCGCCGCCGAGGCGATACGACAGCCCCACATAAATCATGCGTCCGTCGAAGCGCCGCGTGCTCGTCTCGCGCAGGGATGCGCTATTGATGACGGTTTCCATCTTGTTGCTGCTGAACACATCGGTCACGTTCATGACCAGACTCAATTGCGGCGTCGCCGTGTGGCGTAGACTGAGGTTCAGCGTGTTGTTCGGCGAGCGGTAGCCCTGTCCCGACAGCATCTTGCCTTGCATTTGCAGGGCCAGTTGCAGCTGGTTAGCCGGATTGATCTGGTAATTGAGGCGCGCGCGGCCGCTCAGGGCATTCGCCGTGCGCGTGCTGCGGTTGCCCAGGTCGTCCGAGCTGATTTGCTGGCTCCGCGCCAGATTGCCACTCGTGTTCAGGGTCAAGGATGGGGTCAGCTTGCCGCTGACACTGAATTCCAGGCCGCTCGAATGGCTGCCTTCGCCGTTTTCGCGCGTCGTCAGCAGCACATTATCGCTAATAAAATAGCGGTAATCGACGATGGCGTCCGTGTCACGCCGGTGGTAGGCGCGCAAGCTGCTTTCCAGTCCCGCGATCTTCGTTTCATAGCCGATCTCGAACGCGTCCGTCTGTGTGGGTTTCAGCTTGGGATTGCCGGCCGACACATTGAATTCGTCGCGGTACACCACGTACGGGTTCAGGTCGCCCGCGCTCGGGCGGCGAAGGCGGTGCGCATAGCTGAAGCGCAGATTGCTCTCGTCGCTGACTTTATAGGTGGCAAACAGGCTGGGGATGTAGTTGACGTAATTGTTGCCCACCTCGACGCCGCCCGTGATCTGGCGCACGTTCAAGTCCGTGTATTCGGCGCGCAAGCCGGCCAGCGCGCCCCAACGCTCTGTCAGGCGCATCTGGTAGGAACCGTACAGCGCGACAGTGCGCTCATCCATCTCGAAACGGTTGCTGCGCATGGGGTTGACGGTTGCCGCCAGGCTGGCCGGGTTGATGTCCGTGTACAGGGTGTCGAAGCTGCTCTGGTTGTCGGCCACCTTGTAGCCGAGCTTGACCGTGCCGCCCGCCAGCGGACGCTCGTAGTCGCCGCTGAAGTCGACGATGCGGTTGCCCGTTTCACTGTGCTGGCGCGCGCGGCTGTCGAAGGCATACACGGGCGCGACCGTGTAGGCGTTGGCGTAATCGCTGTCGCTCTCGTTGGTCGACGAGGACACGCGCAAGTCGATCTTCAGGGTTTCGCCCGGCACCGCTCCCTTGTGATCGTAGCGTGCGCCCCAGCTGGTGTTGCGGCTGTCGCCATTACGCACGGTGCTGCGCACATAATCGCCAATGAGATTGCCAGTGCTGTCGCCATTGAGGTAGCGGTCGAGCGAGCGCTGGTCGTTGCTGCGCCCGTTATACGACACGCTGGCGGCCAGGGTGTCGTTCGTGTTCAGGTTGTAATTGACGGTGCCGTGCAAGCCCAGCGAGTCATTCAAGCCAGTGCTGGTGGCGCTTTGGCTGCTGGGGGCGAAGGCGCCCATGCCGGGCGCCCGGCGTTCCAGGCGCTCGCGGCTGACCTCGGCGACGGAGTTGCGGCCGTCATGGCGCACATTGATGCCGCCCTGGTAGCCCCAGGGACCTTCGTTGTAGCTGCCGGAGACGGAACTGTTGTAGCGCCCGGCGATGCCCGCATTCGCATTCACGGTGGCAAAACCGCCCGGCTTGCGGTTGCGCCGAATCACCAGGTTCAAAATCGGGCCGCCACCGGCCTCGTTGCCGAACTGGGCGCCGGGATTGTTGATCACTTCCACGGACTCGATATCGTCGGCCGCCATGGCGTTCAGGGTGGCGCCGCGCGAATCGCCCTGCAGCATGGCCGATGGCTTGCCATCGATCAATATCTGCACATTGCTGCTGCCGCGCAAGGACACGGAACCGTCGGGATCGACAGCCACCGACGGCACATTGTTCAAGGCATCGGCCGCCGTACCATTGCTGCTGCCCACGTCGGACTTGACGTCGTAGACTTGCCGGTCGATGCGGCCAGTAGGACGTTCGGCCGTCACGCTGACGGAAGGGGGAGTATCGGCGGCAGGCGCCTTGGCCGATACGGGTGCTGGTGCGGGCTTGACGACAGTATCGCCGGTGACAGTTTGCGCCTGGACAGCGGCGCCGGTGGCCAGCAGGCTACCGCCCGCCAGACAGTGGAAAAGGATTTTATGCATTTGGCTACAAAATAATCGAGACGCTACGGATGAGGCGCTACGCCGCAGCGTGAGGGCACAGGTATGGGCATAGTTAAAGCATGCCACGACTCCATTCAGCAAAGCAAATGCGAACCATTGTTATTTACTTCAATTTACAAATCTCTTGCACTTGTGGTCGTACAGCCTCATCGGATGACCTTTACGCTACCTCAGCAAGCCATTGCCGCGCGCCAGTTTCAGCCAGCCCGGATATTCCGTCATCAATAAGTCATACAGTTCCGCATCGCTGTGTTCGTCCGGCGAGCTGACGGAAAAGTAATTGGCGTTGTCGACCAGGCGGCCCTGCAATTCGTCGAGCTTTTCCAGGAAGGGAAAGTCGGAATCGGCAAAGGCGGCGAGGAACTTGCTTTTCGATTTGCGCCCCTTGCCGATGCCCATGAATTGCCAGAAGATGGGCTCCTTGCTGGCCCAGCGCAATTGCTTCTCCGTTGTCGCCTGGTCGCTGGTGCCGCCATCGGTGACGAACATCACGTACACGGGCAGCTCGGCAGCAACGGGCCGCGTGCGCTCGCCGCCGGCCGCGTCGGGGAAGTAAAATGCGCGTATCGCCTGCATGGCGGCGCCATAGCGCGTGTCGCCTTCCAACGGGTGACGGGTGATCGCCTGCCCCACGTAAGTGTTGCAATTACTCAATGCCATGGGCGCCGGATGGTGGACATTTTTGCCGAACAGGAAAACATCGATTTCGCCATCGTCGTCGAACTTGCAGCCCAGGGCCAGGATGCGCTCGGCAAAACGCTGCACCAGCCCCTCCTTGTACAAGCGCCCCATGGAACCGGAAATATCCAGGCACAGACACACCTTGGCGCGATGCTCCGACAAGCCCACTTTTTGCAGCGACACGCCAGCCTGCTTGACCAGGCTGACCAGTTGTGGCGCCTCGCGCTCGACGCGCTTTTCCAGCTGGATCTTCGCCTGCTGCATTGCCGATGCCGCTGCAGCAGCAACAGGCGCGGCCTGGTCGACTTCGCCGCCGAAATGGCGCACCAGCGCATCGAGGCCGCCATTGAAACCCTGGCCCACGGCCATGCAGCGCCAGCCGTCATCCTTGCGGTAGAGTTCAAGCAGCATGACGGCTTTTTCTTGCGCAAAATCAGAGCCGGCAAAGGTAAAGCGGGCCAGTTCGCGCCCGCCCGCCCGCAGGCGCACGTAGCCGGATTGCAGCTGCGCCATCACGCCACCGCCATCGATGGACGCCGTCACGACGAGCCGGTCCATGCCGGCCGGCAAGCGCGCCAGTTGCAAGGCAAACGCGGCCATGTCGCCACCGCTGCCGGCGCGCGCTTCCACGCCGCCGCACGGCGTGCGCGGCTGGTTGAAAAAGGTCATGTAGCGCTCGTCGGACAGTTTGCCCGCCGTATCGAGGCCGAAGCACGCCACGTCGAGCGCCAGGCCCTGCGCGGCGACGCCGATTTCCAGCACGCCATCGGGAACGAGATTGGCCAGCGGCAAGCGCTGACCCTTGGCAAGAGTTTCCATCAGTGCCTCCTAGGCAATGTAGCGGCGCGGATTGTCCGCATTGAAATCATCTTCATCATCCTTGTCCTCGCCCTTGAAGACGACGGGACCGTTGAAGGCCAGCTGCAGGTTCTCGCCCTGCCAGCTCAGCCACGGCGTCGCTTCGCTGCCCGGCTCCGACGTCTTGCCCGACGGCTCCAGAATGATGCTGTCAGGCGTGATGCGCGCCATGCCGATCACATAGGTGTAGACCGTATCGTCTTCGGCCGCCTTGCACAGGCGGAAGTCGAACGCGCATTCGACGATCTGCTCGCCGTATTGCATGACCATTTTCGGGCGCATGGACGCCACCGGGACGGCGCCGTTGGCCAGCGCCGAATACACGCTGAAGACCAGGCCCACCGTGCCGCCGTAATGTTGCGCCAGCGCAGGATTGACTTCCACCGTTTCCGTGGCCGGCTCCTTGCCTGACGCGCCCGCCACATCGCCCAGGTGACGCACATAGGGCATGGCATCGAAGTTGCCGGGCTTATCGGGTGCCTGGATGAAGCGCATCTGGCCGTTCGGCAAGAGAATGCCGACCCGCAAATCGAGATCGTCGTTATCCTCGTCGCCATCGCCGTTATCGACCCAGGTAGCCTTCACGATGAGTTTTCTCGGCGCGCCCGCGCCCTTCTCCAGCGAGACCTTGTGCGTCTGGCCCGCCTTGGTCAGCGAGATTTTCGACAAGGAAATCTTGGGAGACGGCACGGGTTCAACGATGGCCTGCGCCACGACACCGCCGAAATGCGCGACCAGCGCGTCCAGGCCGCCATTGAAGCCCTGGCCCACGGCCATGAAGCGCCAGCCGCCATCTTTGCGGTAGAACTCGCCCAGCATGACGGCTTTTTCTTGCGCAAAATCAACGCCCGCATACGCGTAGCGGGCCAGCTCACGCCCGCCGTCGAGCAAGCGTACATAGCCGCTGGCCAGCTGCGCCATGGTAGCCGCGCCTTCGATGGCGGCCGTGACGACCAGGCGCTCGATGGAGGCCGGCAAACGCTCAAGCTGGTAGCTGAAACCGGCAGCATCGCCGGACGGCGCCGATGTTTCCACGCCACCGCACGGCGTGCGCGGCTGGTTAAAGAAGGTCATGTAGCGGTCGTCGGACAATTTACCGGCGGCATCGAGGCCGAAACAGGCAAAGTCCAGCGGCACGCCCGCACTGGCGAGACCCAGTTGCACGACATTGCCCGTGACGAGGCCGGACAGCGCAAGACGTTGCCCCTTGATCAGGTTTTCCATGGAGTCAGGGAGAAAGAAGGGAGAGACAGAACCGGGCAGCGGTGCCACCCGGTACATTTACGCAAACAACTACTTTTTACGCATTGATGCCGAAAGAACGGGCCAGAGGACCTAATCCACCCTTGAAACCCTGGCCGATGGCCTTGAATTTCCATTCGCTGCCGGCGCGGTAGATTTCGCCGAAGATCATGGCCGCTTCCGTCGAGCCGTCTTCCGACAGGTCGTAGCGGGCGATTTCCGCGCCATTGTCACCGTTCAGGCAACGGATGTAGGCCTTGCCCACCATGCCGAAGTTCTGCTTGCGGGCTTCCGCGTCGTGAATCGTGACGGCCACGGCGATCTTGTCGATGTCAGCCGGCACGTTGGCCAGGTCGACGGCGATTTTCTCGTCGTCGCCATCGCCGCCGCCCGTGGTGTTATCGCCCGCGTGGACGATGGAACCGTCAAGCGACTTCAGATTGTTGTAAAAAATGAAATCGGCGTCGGAACGGGACTTGCCATCCATTTTCAGCAGGAAGGCGCTGCCGTCCAGGTCGAAAGCGGCACCATCGGTGGCGCGCGGGTCCCAGCCCAGGCCAATCACGATTTTCTTCAAGCCAGGAGCTTCCTTGCTCAGGTTGACATTGCCGCCTTTTTGCAAACTGATCGCCATGGTAATTCCTTTTTAATTAATGTGGGGGTTGCATTCGGTGTTACAGGTCACGTCGCCGGCACCCCGGCTTGATGAGCCATGAGCCTACCATAAAGTCCCGGCTTGCCAGCCGCGCACTATTGAAAATAATGCCATACAGAAAGGACTGCGTCACGACCCTCCTGGCCAGAATGACGGATAATGCCGCTCGAGAAAAATTTTCACCATCCTGTACCAGGCTTATCGTTGAACAATACAAAGATACGACTCGTTTGCATTCCCGGCACCTTGTGCGACGAGCGCCTGTGGTCGCGCCTGGCGCCTGCCTTGGGCGACGCCTTTCATGTGCAACACCTGCCCTTGCACCAGGCGTGCACGCGCGCGCAGATGCAGGCAATGATTGCCAGCCACAGCGCCCCGCAGGCGCATCTGGTGGGCTTTTCGCTGGGCGCCTACCTGGCGCTCGAACATGCGCTGGCGCACCCGCAGCGCGTGAAGTCCCTCACTTTGATCGCCAACTCCGCCCAAGGTTTGCTGCCGGCTGAAATGAGCGCGCGCCGGCGCATCGTCACCATGCTCGAACGCAACGCCTATGCGGGCATCACGCGCCAGCGCCTGCGCGAACTGCTGCACCCGACGCACCTGAACGATGTCGCCATCACGGGACTGATCCAGCAGATGGGGCTGGACCTGGGCAAGGACGTGCTGCTGGCACAATTTCTCACCACCATCAACCGCCCCGACCTGATGGCGCGCTTGCCGGAACTCGATTTCCCCGTGCTGATCGTGGGCGCCGAAGAAGACAAGCTGGTCAACCCCGACGACCTGCGTGCCATGGCGGCCCGCTTGCCACAAGCCACCCTGCACGTACTAAAAGACAACACGGGCCACATGATACCGCTGGAAGCACCAGGCGCGCTGGCACAAGCCATGCGCGCGCATCTGGAGGCGGCAGGCAATTTCAACGATAATGACGGGCATCGGGCATCGCCCCCACCTTTTTCACAGAATCCATGAGCCATCTGAACATCATCGTCGCCACCGACCAGCAAGGCGGTATCGGCATCGACAACACCCTGCCGTGGAAATTGCCGGAAGACCTTGCGCACTTCAAGCGCCTGACGACGGGCCACCCCATCCTCATGGGCCGCAAGACCTTCGATTCCATCGGCCGCCCGCTGCCGAACCGCCGCAACATCGTCATCACGCGCAACCCGGACTGGCGCCATGAGGGCGTGGAAGCGGTGTCGTCGGTGGAGGCGGCCATCGCGCTGCTCGACGGCGCGCAAGGCTATGTCATCGGCGGCGCCGAGATTTACAAGCAGGCACTGCCCCTGACACAGCGTTTGATCATCACGGAAATCGGCCAGACGTTTGACTGCGACGCGTTTTTCCCCGCCGTGGATCATGCCGTGTGGCAAGAAACCGCGCGCGAAGCGCAGGTCTCGGAGCAATCCGGCCTGCCGTACGCCTTTGTCACGCTGGAACGCAAAGCCTGATAAGGTGATATAGATAGAGATAGAGATCGAGCCAGAATGTTGCTGTAATACCCCTGTCACACCGTTGCGTCACGCTAGCGCAAGCGTTTGACGTTTTGCTACGATATTTTTTTCCCGCAGACGCCGCATTTCTGCGAGAATCCCGTTCTTATTTTTTTTCTGCGGCTGCCGGCTTGTACTACCGCCTGAAGTCGCGCCCTAGTCCGCCCCTCCATTGCGTCAGGGGCGGCTTGCTTTTTTGGAGACATGCATGAAATTTCGTTTCCCCATCGTCATCATTGACGAGGATTTCCGTTCTGAAAATACGTCCGGCCTGGGCATTCGCGCCCTTGCCGCCGCAATGGAAAAAGAAGGCATGGAAGTGCTGGGCGTGACCAGCTACGGCGATTTGTCGCAATTTGCCCAGCAACAATCGCGCGCGTCGGCCTTCGTGCTGTCGATCGACGATGAAGAATTCGGTGCCGGTTCGGTCGAGGAAACCGACCATGCCTTGAAGTCCCTGCGCGCGTTTGTCGAAGAAATCCGCTACAAGAACGCCGATATCCCGATTTACCTGTATGGCGAAACGCGCACCTCGCGCCATATCCCCAACGATATCCTGCGCGAACTGCATGGTTTCATCCACATGTTCGAAGATACGCCCGAGTTCGTCGCGCGCCACATCATCCGCGAAGCGAAATCCTACCTGGACGGCCTGTCGCCACCGTTCTTCCGCGCGCTGGTGCACTACGCCAACGATGGTTCCTACTCGTGGCACTGCCCCGGCCACTCGGGTGGCGTGGCTTTCCTGAAGTCGCCGATCGGCCAGATGTTCCACCAGTTCTTCGGTGAAAACATGCTGCGCGCCGACGTCTGCAACGCCGTCGAGGAACTGGGCCAGCTGCTCGACCATACGGGCCCTGTCGCCGCGTCCGAGCGCAATGCGGCGCGCATCTTCAATGCCGACCATTGCTATTTTGTTACGAACGGCACTTCGACCTCGAACAAAATGGTGTGGCACTCGACCGTGGCACCGGGCGACATCGTCGTCGTCGACCGCAACTGCCACAAGTCGATCTTGCATTCGATCATCATGTGCGGCGCCATTCCCGTGTTCCTGATGCCGACGCGCAATCACCTGGGTATCATCGGCCCCATCCCGCTGGCCGAATTCACGCCGGAAAGCATTGCCCGCAAGATCGAAGCCAACCCGTTCGCGCGCGAAGCGAAGAACAAGAAGCCGCGCATTTTGACCATCACGCAATCGACTTACGATGGCGTGATCTACAACGTGGAAACCCTGCGCGGAATGCTGGACGGCAAGATCGACACCCTGCACTTCGATGAAGCCTGGCTGCCGCACGCCACCTTCCACGATTTCTACAAGAATATGCACGCCATCGGCAAGGACCGTCCGCGCGCCAAGGAATCGATGATCTTCTCGACCCAGTCCACGCACAAATTGCTGGCCGGCCTGTCGCAGGCTTCGCAAATCCTCGTGCGCGAATCGGATACGGTCAAGCTGGACCAGGACGCCTTCAACGAGGCTTACCTGATGCACACTTCGACCTCGCCACAGTATTCCATCATCGCCTCCTGCGACGTGGCTGCGGCCATGATGGAAGCGCCGGGCGGCACCGCCCTGGTGGAAGAATCGATCATGGAAGCGCTCGATTTCCGCCGCGCCATGAAGAAGATCG
Source organism: Janthinobacterium sp. ROICE36 (assembly GCF_002869965.1). Classification (GTDB taxonomy): domain Bacteria; phylum Pseudomonadota; class Gammaproteobacteria; order Burkholderiales; family Burkholderiaceae_D; genus Janthinobacterium. The sequence goes on along the minus strand of NZ_PEBS01000010.1, from coordinate 29,246 downwards.
ACCAGGAATGGGGCCAGGACTGGTGGTTCCAGGTGTGGGGTCCGGACAGCTTCAACGACGAAGGCATGGGCCAGCAGGAAGACTGGATGATACGCGCCGAGGATGACTGGCACGGCTTCGGCGACCTGGCTCCCGGCTTCAACATGCTCGACCCGATCAAGGCGACCATCGTCAACCCGGGCCTGTCGCTGGATGGCCAGTTCGGCGCAACGGGCATCCCCGCGTCCATCGTCACCAAATACCTGGCCGAGCACGGCGTCATCATTGAAAAATGCGGCCTGTACTCGTTCTTCATCATGTTTACCATCGGCATCACCAAGGGCCGCTGGAACACCTTGCTGACGGCCTTGCAGCAGTTCAAGGACGACTACGACAAGAACCAGCCGATGTGGCGCATCCTGCCGGAATTTGCGGCGGCCAATCCACGCTACGAAAAAATGGGCTTGCGCGACCTGTGCCAGCAAATCCACGATTTCTACAAGGCTTACGACGTGGCGCGTTTGACCACGGAAATGTATCTGTCGGACATGATCCCGGCCATGAAACCGTCGGACGCGTTCGCCAAAATGGCGCACCGCGAAATCGAGCGCGTGGCCATCGACGAACTGGAAGGGCGCATCACGTCCATCCTGCTGACGCCGTATCCACCGGGCATTCCGCTGCTGATCCCGGGCGAACGCTTCAACAAGACCATCGTCGACTACCTGCGCTTCGCGCGCGACTTCAACGAGCGCTTCCCCGGCTTCGAGACGGATGTGCATGGCCTCGTGAAACGCGAAGTCGATGGCAAGCGCGGCTATTTCGTGGATTGCGTGAAGTTGGACGAAAACGTCTAAAAAACCTCGTCGTTGCTTGAACTGCCACTCTTAGCGCCACCTTTCAGGTGGCGTTTTTCATGCTGGGCCACCGCGCACGCTTGCGCCAACGCCATATGAACGGCCTCGATCAGATGGGTGACCTGGCGCGCCGGGTCGAATTGCTTGCCTTCCATCTTACATCCCTGCACTTCCAGGCCCAGGCTGTCTGCTGCGCGCCGCTTGAGCGCCTGCGGCAAAGCACCCTGCGGGGATGGCATGCAAGCCAGCGGTAAGCAAAGAACCGGGCAGTACGGCGCACGGCATGTCGCCGTTAGCGTAAAAACCATCGTTTCCAGAGCAGCGAGCTTCCTTGTCAAGATGAGCGTTCAAACAAGCTTAATTGGCAGGAACGATTACGTCGCCTATCCGCCACAGCGACGCTGAACGCGAAAAAATATTTTTCATTTGCAACACACAAATTTCGCGCTACATCGTCAAAAATGACGTCATTTATACGACAACAGGCATCAGAAATAAATGTAGACAACATGCAAATGCTTAATTGAAAACAGCTTTTTGGTAGGCAGGCCCTACAATAAACGGGCCAGAATTTAATTGCCCGGAAGAAACTAGATGATAGACCTTACTTTGCGCCGTTTGCTCGCCATCACATTGTTCAGCCTACTTGCCGCCTGCGGCGGTGGCGGCGACGGCAAGGCCGGCTCCGCCCAGAACCCGGAGGTCTCGGTCGTACCGCCTGCGACCACCGCCCCCGGCGATCCGCAAGTCCCTGGCTCCACGCCGGGCGATACCGTTGCGCCGCCACCCCTGACCACGCCGCCAGCCAAGCAAGCGACCAGCTTCACGCGCCAGGAAGCATCGCGCTTCCTGGGCCGCGCCACGTTCGGAGCGAACATGCCGGCCATCGATGCCCTGGCTGCCAGCGACAGCGACGCCTGGTTCCGCGCGCAGTTTTCCAAGTCGCAAACCTTGCATCGCCAATATATCGATGCCATGCTGGCAGCGCAGGCCGCCGGTGGGGAACGCAGCAGTTTAAGGACGTTCTACGAAACGTTCTGGCAACAAGGGATCCGCGGCGATGACCAATTGCGCCAGCGCATGGCCTTTGCCTTATCAGAAATCTTCGTCATTTCCATGCAGAACGACTCCGTACAGCCGCAGGTACGTGGCGTGGCCAGCTATTACGACATGCTGGGCCAGCATGCCTTTGGCAACTTCCGCGACCTGCTGGAGGGCGTCGCCCTGCATCCGATGATGGGGCTGTACCTGTCCCACCTCCGCAACCAGAAGGAGTCGGCCACGCGCACGCCCGATGAAAACTTCGCGCGCGAAGTGATGCAGCTATTCACCATCGGGCTGTACCAGCTGAATCCGGATGGCAGCCTGAAACTGTCCGGCGGCAAACCCGCCGAGACTTACACGCACGACGACGTAGCGGGCCTGGCGCGTGTATTTACCGGCTGGAGCTGGGCCGGACCGGATCAGAGCGCCACGCGATTCTATGGCGGCACGCCCGATCCCGACCGCGACTGGAAGCCGATGCAGAATTACGCGGCTTATCATTCCAGCGGAGACAAACGCTTCTTGGGCCAAAGCATTTCCGGTACCAGCAGCGGCCAGGCCGACCTCAAACTGGCGCTCGACACCCTGTTCAACCATCCCAATGCGGGACCGTTCTTTGCCCGCCAGCTGATCCAGCGCCTGGTCAGCAGCAATCCCAGTGCCGCCTACATGGGACGCGTGGCGGCCGCCTTTGCCAACAATGGCAGCGGCGTGCGCGGCGACATGCAAGCCATCATCCGCGCCGTGCTGCTCGACCCGGAGGCGCTGGCCCCAAACGGCACCACTTTGCGCACAGGCAAGTTGCGCGAGCCGCTGCTGCGCCTGGCTGGCTGGATGCGTGCCTTCGACGCCAAGCCAACTGGCGGCCGCTACAAACTCTATTACCTCGACGACCCTTTGAGCGGCCTGGGTCAGAATCCATTGAATCCGCCTTCCGTCTTCAGTTTTTTCCGCCCCGCCTATACGCCGCCCAATTCCGCCCTGGCCGGTGCGGGCCTGGTGGCGCCGGAACTGCAGATCACGGCTGAACCGTCAGTGACGGGCTATCTGAACTTCATGCAGGATGCTGTCAATAGCGGCGTGGGCGAGAGCCGCGACATCAAGCCCGACTACACGCGTGAACTGGCGCTGGCCAGCGACACCGGTGCCCTGCTCGAGCGCATAAACCTGCTCCTGATGCATGGCAGCATGCCCGCCAAACTGCGCGGACAAATCCTGACCGCCGTCAATGGCATCAGCATCCCAACCGCCACGTCCAGCAATGCCACGCAAATTGCCACGGCCCAGGCCAACCGCGTCAAGCTGGCGATTTTCCTGACCATGGCCTCGCCAGCCTACCTGGTGCAAAAATAAGATCGATCCTATGCAAAATCTTCCATTTTCCCGCCGCCGCTTCCTCGGCTCCATGCTGAGCCTGGCCGGTACTACGGCCGCCCCCTTCGCCCTGAATCTGGCCGCCATGGGCAACGCCGCCGCGCAATCGGCCGGCGACTACAAGGCCATGGTGTGCCTGTTCATGGCAGGCGGCAACGATGCCTTCAACACGGTGCTGGCCACCGATCTCACATCATGGAGTGAATACTCGCGCCTGCGCAACACTGGCGGCGCCGATTCCATCCACCTGCCCGGCGTCGGCGAAACGGGCGGCGTATTGCCGGTGGTGCCTGCTACAGCGCAAACGGGCCGCACCTTCGCCCTGCATCCCCAGCTGGCGCCGCTGAAAGACTTGTTCGACAATGGCCGCGCAGCCATCGTGGCCAATGTTGGCACTTTGATCCAGCCCGCCACCCTGGCGCAGTACAAGGCGGGCAGCGTGGCCTTGCCGCCCAAGCTGTTTTCGCACAATGACCAGCAATCGACGTGGCAATCGGGTTCGCCGGAAGGGGCCAGCGTGGGCTGGGGCGGCCGGGTGGCCGACGTGGCTGGTTCGCTCAATACGAATGCCATGTTCACGGCCATTTCCGCCTCGGGCAACTGCCTCTTCCTCAGCGGGCGCCAGGTGCGCCAATTCCAGGTGGGTCAGGCAGGCGCCGTGCCTATCCGCGGCCTGAGCGGCAATCTGTATGGCAGCACGGGCGGCGCGGGTGCGCTGCAAGCCATCGTCAACGATGCGGGCAGCGACCTGATCGAACAGGAACACGTGGCCGTCGTGCAGCGCGCGATTTCCAGCCAGAGCGTGCTGAGCGGCGCCATGCTTGCGGCCGGCGCGGGCGGCGTGCCGAATCCGCCGCCCTATGTCAACCCGAACACGGGCGTGTCCGGCGTCAACCAGCTGGCCGTGCAATTGCAGACGGTGGCGCGCATCATCGGCGGGCGCGGCCCCCTGGGAGCGAAACGGCAAGTGTTTTATGTGACCTTGGGCAGCTTCGACACGCATGACCGCCAGAAGGAGCTGCATGGCGACTTGATGGCCCGCCTGGCGCACGCACTGGCGTATTTCGACGCCACCCTGGCGGCCCTGCAGGGCGCCGACGTGCGGCGCCAGGTGACGACATTTACGGCATCGGACTTCGGCCGTACCTTCAGCAGCAACGGCGATGGCACGGATCACGGCTGGGGTGCGCACCACTTTGTCGTGGGCGGCGCCGTGAAGGGCCGCGACATCTACGGCGCCTTCCCCGCCACTGGCCTGGGCCATGCGCTGGACGTGGGTTCCGGCGCCCTGCTGCCGACCACCTCCGTCGACCAGTACGGCGCCACTCTGGCCACGTGGTTCGGCGTGGCCGATAGCCAGCTGGCCGACGTGTTCCCGAATATCGGCAACTTCAGCCGGCGCGACCTGGGTTTCATGACGACAACTTAACCATTGACAGCGATCATCAGGGTGACGACATAGCCATCGCTGGCATTGCCCGTCACCGTGGCCATCTGCAGGCTGGTGCCATCGCTGAAGACGTTGTCGGTGGCATAGCTGATCTCTGCCAGCTTGCGCGCGCTGGCTGTGTAGCCGCTGGCCGTGTACACCTCGGTTAACGTTGCCATCGGGAACGTGAACTGCGACGTCTTGAGGCGATTCGCGGCGCTGGCCGCCTTGGCCAGGCTGGGATAGACCTCGAAGTGTACGTGCGGCATGCGTCCCGCGTAGCAGCCAGGAAAGATGGTCGTAAAGACCAGCTTGCCGGCGCTGTCCGTTTCCTGCACGCCGCGCAGGTAATTTTGCGCCGTCACGCCGCTCGAATACAGCGAATACAGGCCGTCGCGGTCGCAATGCCACAGGTAGACGGCATAGCCGGCCAGGCTGGCACAACTGCCGCTGGCGTTGAGCAACTGCAACTTGATGCTCAAAGGCACGCCCACCGCCACGCCCGTGGCGCCGTTAAAGCTGGCGCGAATATCGCTGCGCACCACGCCCGACTGGTTCAGCACATTGATGATGCTGCCGCCATTCGTGTTCGTGCCATCGGCCGGGTACGGCCCGCCCGTTTCATCGGGGATCACCGGACAGGCGCCCGCCGTCGGCAGCGTGACGGTGCCGGCGCCGCTGCCTGCCGCCGTGCCGCTGGCGTCCGAACCGCCGCCGCAGCTGATCAGGGGCAAGGTGGTGGCGCCGGCCAGCAGCCAGCGCAGGACTTGCCGCCGCTCAGCCGCCCATCGCATCATTTCGAGGTCGGATGCCAGACCGTCATCATGTAAGTCCATACCTATTCCAACAAGTGGGGCAAACCCGCCAAGGCGGGGCTCAGACTGGCGCACAGGAACAGCACCTGTGTCGCCTGTCGCGAGAGCGCCTGCAAGCTGCTGCCCGGATGCAAGACATGGATGCGCATGCTGACTCTCCCTGTGGTCGCGCGTGCCGTTTACGGGAGGCGCTGGGGGCGGCGTGGAACTTGGCGGCTGTCGCGCCGCTGCTGCGCTTGCTTACGCTGCTCGGGCGTCAGCACGGCCAGCAATTGTTGCTCCAGCCGCGCCTGCTGCAAGCTGATTGTCGCCATGGCTTGCGCCGCCGTGTTCGCCAGTGCGCTGGCCTTCGCATCGTCGTAGGCGCTCGATCCTGCCAGCTCGCGCAGTTGCGCATGCGCCTTGAAAGCGATCTTTTCCTGTTCGCGCAGCAAGGGCGCCTGGGCGTAGGTGGCGGCGAAGACCTTGTCCTGCTGCGCCTCGCTCAAGTCGATGCCGTGCAGGAAAGGCGGCAGGCCGGGTCCGCCGGGGCCGTGGCCAAGGCCGGGCGGCGGCCCAGGCATGGCGCGCGCTAACGGGTCGTCCGGTGCAGAGTCTTGCTGGGCCAGTGCCAGCAGCGGCATGCTGCAGGCGGACAACAGCAACAGGGATACGGCGATACTCAGGTATTTCATCGGGCTTTCCTTTCGTGGCGATCAACCCTGATTGTCGGCGTCTGGCATGTAAAGCAACGTTAGGGCCGCGTAAAAGCGTGTAAAGGAAGGGCCGCGATGGTAAGCAGACGTATGTAAAAGCGGGTAAAAACGCCCTGATCAGCCCCCTATGGCTGCTATCATCGGGCGATATTCACCCGAAAAAAGCACAGGCATGAGCAAGGTTTTATTAATCGATGACGACGTGGAACTGGTCGGCATGTTCCAGGAATACCTGACGCAGGAAGGTTTTGAGGCCCGCGCCGTGCATGACGGCGAAAGCGGCGCGGCCGAGGCGCTGACGGGCCTGTACGCCATCGCCGTGCTCGACGTCATGATGCCGCGCATGAATGGCCTGGAAACCCTGCGCCGCATCCGCGCCGGCAGCAACTTGCCCATCCTCATGCTGACGGCGCGCGGCGACGATACGGACCGCATCGTGGGCCTGGAACTGGGCGCCGACGATTACGTGACCAAGCCGTGCACGCCGCGCGAGCTGACGGCGCGCATCCGCGCCATCCTGCGCCGTTCGCAAGCGGCGCCGCACGACAGTTCGGGCCTGGCGCCGCTGGCCGTGGGCCAGTTGACGATGTGGCCCGAGCAGCGCCGCGCCGCCTGGGCCGGCGCGCACCTGGAGCTGACGAGCACGGAATTCAACCTGCTGGAAGTGCTGGTGCGCCATGCAGGCAAGCCCGTGAGCAAGAATCAATTGTCTGAACTGGGCCTGGGCCGGCCCATGGCACGCTTCGACCGCAATATCGACGTGCACTTGAGCAGCCTGCGCCGCAAGCTGGGCAGCCTGGCCGACGGCCGTTCCTGCCTGCAAACCGTGTACCGTCTCGGCTACCAGCTGATCAAGGAGTAAGCGTGGGCCGTCTGTTCTGGAAGTTTTTTCTGTGCATCATGCTGGCGCAAGTCACGGCCACCATCGGCATCGGCGGTACCTTCTGGCTGAAAAACCGGGCGGCGCAACAGGAACGGGCCCTCGACATCGACACCAGCCCGCCCGCCCAGATGGCCATCGAAGCGGCCAGCGCCACGCTGGAAGCAGGCGGCAGCAAGGCCTTGCAGCAGTTTCTCGGCAAGATGGAACGCATGCGCGTGTTTGCCGTCGATGCCCAAGGACAAGAATTGATGGGCCGCATAGTCCATCCGGCCATGCTCGGCAAGGCGCGCGCGCTGCTGGCGCAAGGCTCGCCCCATGCCGTGGTGCGCGAGGTCGGCGGCAGCGACGGCACGCACTACCTGCTGTTCCTGCCCTCGTCCGTCCGTTTTCGCACTGCCGAGGCGAGCGCCGCGCGCGACACACTCAACGCCGTCACCCTGAGCGGCCCGCGCGTCATGAGCGCCCCCCGTGCCGAGGCGCCCGACATGCCGCCGCCGCACCCCGACTACCAGCGCGGCCCGCCGCGCGAGATGGGTGGCATGGGCGGCATTCCGCCCGGTCCGCGCATGGACAGCCCCTACCGCACCTTCATTCCCCTGGCCGCCGCCATCGCCGCCAGCCTGCTGTTCTCCTTCTTGCTGGCCTGGTATTTTTCGCGCCCCATCCGCGACTTGCGGCAAGCGTTCGAAGCCGCCTCGCACGGCGACCTGGCGCCCCGCTTCACGCCAACGGCAAGCGCGGCGATGAATTGACGGACCTAGGACGCGATTTCGACCGCATGACGGGCCGTTTGCGCAGCCTCATGGATAGCCAGACGCGCTTGCTGCATGATGTCTCGCACGAACTGCGCTCGCCGCTGGCGCGCTTGCAAGCCGCCATCGGCCTGGCGCACCAGCAGCCCGACAAGATGGACGCCTCGATGCAGCGCATCGAGCGCGAAAGCGAACGCATGGATAAGCTGATCGGCGAACTGCTGACCCTGTCGCGGCTGGAAGCGGGCGCCGGCTCGCCCCTCAGCGAAGACGTCGGCATCGCCGACCTGTTGCACGATATTATGGAAGACGCGCGCTACGAAGCGAAGGCGCGCCAGGTGGACATCGCCCTGGCGGGCGACGCGGCCAGCGCCGAGACCGCTGTCACGGGGCGGCCGGAACTGCTGGCGCGCGCCGTGGAAAACGTGGTGCGCAATGCCGTCAAGCACAGCCCTGATGGCGGCACGGTGGAAGTAAGTTTGTCGCGCCAGCATGATTGCTTGCGCATCGCCGTGCAAGACCGGGGACCCGGCGTGGGCAGCGCCGACCTGGCCAACATTTTCCAGCCGTTCTTCCGCGCCAGCCATACCCAGCACAGCACGGACGGCCATGGCCTGGGCCTGGCCATCGCCCAGCACGTGATCAGTGCCCACGGCGGGCGCATCGGGGCCAGCTTGCGCAGCGGTGGCGGGCTGTGCGTGGAAATGCTGTTGCCCGTCAAAACGCCAGGCTGAGCTGGCGGCGGGTAGTGCCCGAGACCCTGTTACGCCTGCGTATCGATGATGTTGCCCAGGGTGGACGCGCTTGATTTGGCCGGACTCGTCGCCGTATCTTGCTGCGCCGCCTGTTGCGCCGCTGCCGCTTGCAACTGAGCAATTTGCGCCTGCAAGGCCTGGATTTGCTGCGCCAACTGCTGCTGCAGCTTTTGCGACGCGTCCGTCTGCGTGCCCTTCTGCGTTTCCGTCAATTGCTTTTGCGCCGCCGTGATCTGCTTTTGCAGCGCCGCGATCTGCGAACTGCTGCCCGAACTGGCGCTACTGGCGGCGCCGACTGTGCCGACTGCGCTGCCTGAACCGATTGCCGCTACCATGATGCCTCCCGAGTGTGTCGATACCAAGGTTAACGGCAGGCATGGGCACGGATGTAGTGCTGCGGGTGTAAAGGCAGGTAAAGAGCGCGGCCGGCACACACTCTTGCTTCTCGGCACAAAAAACTGGCACACTGACGCTTCCCCTGCCAGACCCTGATCGGATCGCCATGCCCCTGCTGCCCGCCCTGCCCGACCTTGTGCCCCGCCAGCGCTGCGGCGTGATCGAGTTTCCCGTCCACCACATGCGTGGCGGCACGTCGACTGGCCTGGTCTTGCACGCGTCCTGCGTACCGGCCGAGCAAACTCTGCGCGAGGAATTGCTGCGCCAGCTGATGGGCGTGCCCCAGTCCGGCCGCCTGCCGGGCAACCGGCAGATCACGGGCCTGGGACGCGGTGCTCCTACCAGCAATAAAGTCTTCCTGGTCGAGGTGGAACAGCATGCCGGCCAGCCGCGCCTGGTCAGCACCCTGGCGCAACTGGCCGGCGAGCACGGCGATATCGACTGGAGCGTGAACTGCGGCAATATGTCGTCCGCCCTGCAACTGTGGGGCCTGGACAGCGGCGTGATCGAGGCGCTGGCCATCGGCACGCACGATATCGATATCCGCAACACCAACACGGGCGTCATCACCACCTCGCGCATGGCGCGCGAACTCGATGGCAGCTTTACCGCCACCGGCATTCCTGGCGTGCCCGGCAGCTTCCCCCGCGTGGACCTGTTCCTGCAGCAACCCGCCGGCGCCAAGACGGAAAAATTATTACCAACAGGCAAGGCGCAAGACACGGTGCACGGCTACGACGTCTCGTGCGTGGACGTGGCCGTGCCCATGGTCATCGCGCAAGCGCGCCAGTTTGGCAAGACGGCGCAGGAAGCAATACGGGAACTGGAGGCGGACACGGCTTTCATGCAAGCCATCCGCCAGGTGTGGAGCGCGGCGGGCCTGTTGATGGGCTTGCGGCGGCGCGATGGCGAGTTGATGACCTTGGAAGAACTGGCACGCAGCGAGACCATCCCCAAGTTCTGTATCGTGGGGCCGGCAACGGGAGAGGGAAATATTGCGGTACGTTACTTTACGCCACAGGCGGGCCACGCCTCGCTGGCCGTCTCGGGCGGCTGCTGCTTGGCGGCAGCTTGCTTGATACCGGGCACGGTGGCGCATGCGCTGGCGCGCGGCGTGCCGCCCGTCGGGCAGGCGAATGCAGAGATTGAACTGGGCATAGCAAACCCGGCCGGCATCCTGGGTACCACCATCGTGGCGCGCCAGGCAGGAGACGCCATCGCCATCGACAGCGCGGCCTACCGGCGCAGCACGCAAATCTTGCTGCGCGGCCATGTTCCCCTGTACCAGCCCTCAGCCGCACTGAAAGCGTGGCTGCTGAAGCAATTTTAAAGCAAGACCGGCAATCAGGTCTTGGGCAGGGTCACGCCAACCTGGCCCTGGTATTTGCCGCCCCGGTCCTTGTACGAGGTTTCGCACACTTCATCGGACTCGAAGAACAGCACTTGCGCCACGCCTTCATTGGCGTAGATTTTCGCCGGCAACGGTGTCGTGTTCGAAAACTCCAGGGTCACGAAGCCTTCCCATTCCGGTTCGAACGGGGTGACGTTGACGATGATGCCGCAGCGCGCATAGGTGCTCTTGCCCAGGCAAATCGTCAATACATTGCGGGGAATGCGGAAATACTCGACCGTGCGGGCCAGCGCGAACGAGTTCGGCGGGATGATGCAATAGCCCTTGCCCGACACATCGACGAAGTTATTCGCGTCAAAATCCTTGGGATCGACGATGGTGGTGTTGATATTGGTGAACAACTTGAACTCGTCGGCGCAGCGGATGTCATAGCCATAGCTGGAGGTACCGTAGGAGACGATGCGGTTGCCGTCGCGTTCCTTGACCTGGCCCGGTTCGAAAGGCTCGATCATGCCCGTTGCTTGCGCCATGCGGCGTATCCATTTATCGCTTTTAATCGTCATCGCAGGGGGCTCTTTCTAGAATATCGGAATGGCGGGGGGCCGCACGCATGCAGCAGGCACGGCCCGAATGGCAGGATTTTACGCGAAAACCCGCCACTGTTGGCCCCTGCGATATGAAAATCGTTGGCGTCAGGCTACTGTTTCGCCAGCAAGGAAGTGATCATCTCGCGCACCACTTGCGCCGTCAGTTGCGGGTTTTCCATGGGAAACAGATGGCCGCCCGGTACCTGGCGGAAAAACTTGCCCACCAGCTTGCGCGTGGCCTTCAAGCCCGCCTGGCGGCATTCCACCGATTCCGTGCCGCCGATAAAACCGATGGGCACGGGAAAGCCATCCTTGACGAGGCTGCCGATGTGATGCGGCAAGCTGCGGTAGACCTGCGTTTCCACTTCGCGCGTGAAGCGCAGCTGCACTCCTTCCGGATGAGGGACCAGGCCGCTGTCTATATAGTCGCGCAAGACTTGCGGCGCCCAGATGGCGAACATGTCCTTGGCGCCAAAGTGGTCATACGCAGCTTGCGCATCGGGCCACAGCTTGCGCCGCCGGGCGGAAAAGCGCGACGGAGAAAACCGCTCGCCCAGCGCCGTATTGCGCGCCAGGCGCACCAGCAAGGCGCGCCAGCCGGCCACCACGGGCGAATCGAGCAAGACCACGCAGCGCACCAGGTCGGGCCGTTGCTTGGCCACCATCACGCTGAGCATGCCGCCCAGTGAATGGCCGACGAGGATCACGGGCGTACTGTAGCGGCGCTCCAGCTCATCGATATACTCGCGCACCAGTTCGGGCCAGCCCGTGCTGACGGGGTAAGCAGGATCGTGCGCGTGCATGTCGAGCGCCTGCACATCGTAGTGCTGGCCCAGCAAGCCGAACAGCTTGCGGTAGGTGCCGGCAGGATAACTGTTGGCGTGGGCAAAGTGCAGTTGCGGGAGTGTCATCGTGGGATGCTGCCGGTGAATGCGATAGGCAATTGTAATGGCATGCCGGCAAGGCGTATCAGAGGAAGGCCTCTAATTTCCGGGGTGGCAGCGGGGGCGCTTGCGCCATGCCGGGCACGAAGGAGGCCAGCACCGCGCCCAGCTCCGCGCTTGATTCCACCACGCAAAAGGCATCGTCAAACGCATGCTCGCGGTTCATCTGATTGCGCACAATGATGCATTCCAGCCCGGCCGCGTTGGCGGCGCGCAAGCCGCGCGGCGAATCTTCCACGGCCACGCAGTCGGCGGCGGCCAGGCCCAGGCGCTGCAAACCCAGCTGATAGCCGTCGGGCGCCGGCTTGCTTTCCGCATACATTTCACGCGTCAGCACGAAGTCGAAGTGCGACAACATGCCCGTGGCCGCATGGCTGATCTGGAAATGCTGTGCGTAGGCGCTCGTCACCACGCCCATGGCCACATGCGGGCGCAGCGCCGCCAGCACTTGCCCGATGCCGGGCATGGCCAGCCGGCGCGCCTGACGCAAGCGTTGCGCAAACAGCACGGTGCGCTCGGCGCGCAGGCGATCGACCAGTTCGATGGGGTGGCCCTGCCCCAGCAGCAGATGCCAGGCGCCATAGTTATTGTCCAGGAACCAGTCAAAGAATTGCTTCGGCGTCAAGTCTATGCCGTAGGGCAGGAGCAAATCGCGGTTGCTTTCGTAAAACAGCTGTTCGGTGTTGACCAGCACGCCATCGTTGTCCCACAGCACGCCCTGGATGGTTTTCATGGCTATTGCCGTTTGAAAACTTACTTGAAGAAGATGTCGTAGGACAACTTGACGATCAGCAGCACCAGCAGCACCAGGAACAGGATGCGCACAAAGGCAGCGCCGCGGCGCACGGCGATCCAGGTGCCTGTCAGGGCGCCCAGGATGTTGCACACCGCCATCGGTGCAGCCACCGCGTACACCACGTGGCCGGCGGGAATGAAGAAGGCCAGCGCGGCCACGTTGGTGGCGATATTCACCAGTTTCGAGCAAGCCGAAGCGAGGATGAAATCGAAGCCGAAGACGCGGATGAAGAGGAAAATCAAAAAACTGCCCGTGCCCGGCCCGAACAGGCCGTCATAAAAGCCGATGGCGCCGCCGATGACGATGGCGAGGATGCGTTCACGCGGGCCGATGGGGCGCGGCTCGCGCGTACTGCCGAAATCTTTCTTGATGAAGGTATAGATGGCCATGATGATGATCAACACCAGCACCATGGGACGCACCACCTGCTGCGGCACATACGACACGGCGGCGGCACCGATGAAGGACATGACGAAGGCGCTGGCCACGGCGGGCAGCACCAGCAGCCAGGGAATGTTGACCTTGCCGACGAACGAGCGGGCGGCAAACGTGGTGCCGCAGGCCGACGCCAGTTTATTCGTGCCCAGCAAGGACGTGGAGGCCATGTTCGGCATCAAGTTGAACAGGGCCGGCAGCTGTATCAACCCGCCCCCGCCCACGGCGGCATCGATCAGGCCGGCAAAGAAGGCAAATAAACACAGCAGTGAGATGGTCAGCATGATAGGCAATGAGGAATGGGCGACAGCGGCAGTATAGGCGCCGTGGATTTTTCCGGATGCAACTTCAAATTGCGCAAAACGCAATCAGGCGTAACGCTTGACGGAATGCGCCCCGTGCGGTCTACTAGCCTCTTTTGCCGGGAGTCACGCAATGTCGATGAAGCTGATGTGGGAGATCCGCGCCTTTTGCACCGTGGTGGAAAAGCGCAGCTTCATCCACGCGGCGCGCATGCTGGGACGCTCGCCGTCGGCCGTCACGCGCGCCATCCAGTTCCTTGAAGACGCCATCGGTGCCGAACTGATCCTGCGCACGCAAAAGCAGTTCACCCTGACGACGGCTGGCGAAACGTATTATGCGTCGGCCAAGCACTTGCTGGAAACGCAGGCCGAGGCGGAAGATCAATTGGCCGAGCTGAGCAACTCACCGCAAGGCTGGGTGCGCCTCTCGGCGCCGGAAATCCTCTCGCTGGGCTTCTTGCCGAAAGTAGTAGCGCAATTTTCGCGCGATTACCCGAATGTGTCCGTGGACATTCATTTCTCGGACAAATCGATCGACCCCATCCAGGAAAAGCTGGACTTTGCCATCCGCGGCGCCTTCCCCCAGTCGAGCGAGCTGATCGGCTATCCCCTGTGGAATTACCGCCGCTACATGTACGCCTCGCCCGACTACATCGCCCGCATGGGCGCGCCCGACGAACCCGAAGAGCTGGCCGGCCACGACATCATCATGCACTCAGCCCCGCGCATCCTGCGCGACTGGCATTTCGTCTCTGCTACGCGCAACGTGCGCTACCAGGTGCAACCGCGTTTCCGCTTCACTTCCGGCATCGCCACTTTTCAAGCGGCCCTGGAAGGCGCCGGCATCGTGCGCCTGGCCAGCTGGCTGGCCGAGCCAGCCGTGGCCGCCGGCAGCTTGCAAAGAGTGTGCACGGCGTACCGGCTGACGTCATCGAAAGAGCTCGATCCCAGCATCCACGCCGTCTACGGCACTTCGCGCATGGCCAAGGGCGCGCGGCTGTTTCTTGAATATGTACGACAGCGGGGAGTCGAAATACCGGATGAACGCGCAAGTTAGCGTCTATTGCACGGCGATGACATCGCTATATACGGAAAACTGCGCACCATCGAAAGCAAAAGTCGCCACTTCGCGCATGCCCAGACGCGCATGCGCGCGCAGCGAACCGAGATTGTCGCGCCGGATGAACAACACGGCCTCTGCGCCCCCATGCCGCGCGCGCATGGCAGAGTACAGCAGCGCCAGCAAACCCTGTCCCCGCTCCGAGGCCGCAATGCAGACGGGACCATACACATAGGCGTTTTCACTTCCTGCATACGCGGCCAGCATGGCCAGCACCACGGGTGCCTGCACGGTGGCTGTTGCCGCGCTGAACAACACGCCAACGACAGACCCGTCCAGCACGCGCCGCGCCACGATGACGGGCGATGCGCCATCCGCCATGGCGGCCACCTTGTCGCGCGAAAACTCGCCCGTCAGGCTGCCGCCCTGCGAGGGGGAATTGGCTTGCAACAAGGCTGTGATGGCGTCGATATCGGCGGCCTGGGCCGTGCCGATACGGTAAGCGTGGCTGGACTGGCGCAATCTGGACTCCTCGGACGATGATTCCGCGAGCGTAGCATGAAAGGACTAGCGCTCATGCCAGTAGCGCGGCCGGCTGGCCCGATGCAGCGTCACATCAATATTGCTGCCAAACTCCAGCACCACCGCCCCCGCCACATCCGTGCGCAGCCGCGTGATTCCCAGGTCGCCATAGCGCGCATACACCTGCGGTTTCGGATGTTTATAGCGATTGCGGTGCCCGACCTGGAAAATCGCCAGCGTCGGATGGACGGCGTTCAAAAACGCCGGCGTGGATGAGGTGCCGCTGCCGTGATGCGGCGCCAGCAGTACGTCGGCCACCAAGTCGCCGTCCGCCGAGCGCGCCAGCAATTGCGCTTCCTGCGCCGCTTCGATGTCGCCGGCCAGCAAGATTGCATGCTGGCCTGCCGTGATTTTCACCGTGCAGCTGCGGGCGTTCGGTTTCAGCGATATATCGTCGCGGCTGGCTGGCAGCGGGTGCAACATGGCAAAATGTACGCCTTCCCAGGTCCAGCGCTGGCCCGCCATGCAGTGCAAATACGGGCGCCGGGCTTGCCGCCGGGCCTCGACGGCCGGGTGGCCATCGAACAGCGACGAGGCCAGCCAGCCTACGCCTATGTTTTCCAGCAAGGATACGGCGCCGCCCGCGTGATCGAGGTCGCTGTGGGAAATGATCACACCGTCGAGCTTGCCTATGCCGCGTGCGCGCAAGTAAGGCACGATGACCCGGCTGGCGCCATCGGAATCAAGGCTGTAGGCCGGTCCCGTGTCGTACAGCAGGCGGTGACCGTGCGTTTCCACCAGCACGGCCATGCCTTGTCCTACGTCAAAGGCCGTGATCCACATCTGGCCAGGTGGCGGGCTGGACGGCAAGGCCGTCAGCAGGGGCAGCCAGCCCAGCATGCCCGCCCAGCGATGCGGCCATCCCCGTGGCGCCAACAGCCATGCCGTGCCAAACAATGCCCAGCAAAAACTCCACCACGGCGGCGCGGGCGCCGTCCACACGGCAAAACGGCGCGCGCCCAGCCAGTCCAGCACGTGCGCCAGCATCTGCACGATGGCGTGCGACAGCAGCAACAGCCAGTCGCACAAGGGCGCAGGCAGCAGGCTGCCCGCCAGCGACAGCGGCGTGACGACCAGGCTGATGACGGGAATGGCCAGCGCGTTGGCCACGGGGCTGACCAGCGACACTTGCGAGAACAGCAGCATCGTCAAGGGCACCAGCCCCACTGTCACCACATATTGCGTGTGCGCGCCCAGCGCCACGGCCGCGCGCAAATGGCGCCAACGGCTGGCGCTGTCCGGCAAGGATGCCGTGGTGCGGCCCACCGTCGCATACAGGGTGGTGGCGACGGCGCCGAACGATAGCCAGAAACCGGGCCACAGCACGGCCCACGGATCGAGCAGCACGACCACACCCAGCGCCAGGCACAGCACATGGCCCATGCTGGTGATGCGCCCCAGCCACAAGGCCAGCGCCACCACCAGCAACATATACAAGGTGCGCTGCGCGGGCACGCCGAAGCCGGCCAGCAGTACATAGAAAAATGCCGCCAGCGCGCCGGCCAGCGCCGCCACCTTTTGCGCCGGCAACAGCAAAGGCAGTTGCCGCTCCGTGAAAAACGAGCGCCGCCACAGCGCACCCGCGCCCAGGGCGAACAGGCCCGCGATCATGGTTATGTGCAAGCCGGAAATTGAAATCAAATGACTGACGCCCGTGCGGTTGAACACTTGCCAGTCCGACTGGGGGATGGCGCGCTGGTCGCCCACCACCAACGCCACGATCACGCCGGCATACTGTTTGCCGTCCAGGCTGCGCAGGATACGCGCGCGCAAGGCCGCGCGGCTGGCCTCCACCACATTGCCGAAGCCGGGCACGAAGCCCGCCAGGCGCAGATTCGGCGTGTCCGCGCGCGGCTGCGGCCGCACATAGCCCGTGGCGCGCACGCCCTGCTCCAGCAGCCACGCTTCGTAGTCAAAACCCATGGGATTTGCGTTGCCATGCGGGCGCTGCAGCCGTACCGTGAGACGCCAGCGCTCGCCCGGCTGCACGTCGCCCACTTCGTTCGTCACCGCATCGCGAAAACCCGCGTACCAGGACAGGGCGATCAGGGGAGGCACCCTCGCTCCAGCGGACTTTTCCACGGCAAAATTGAAGCGCACGCCCTGCTCGAAACGGTACGGCAAGCTGGCCACCGTGCCCACTACGGTGATGTCCTGACCTTCATCGGCCGGCGCCAGTTGCGGCGCCAGGGCCGCGTGGGCCAGCCAGGCTGCCCAGTAAAAGCCCAGTCCCACGCCAGCGGCAAGCGCAATAACGGAACGACAGCCGTAACCCCAGCGCACGTGGAGGCGCAGCGGCAGTGCCGTCAGCAGCGACACGCCAGCGATCACCCACAGCAGCGCACCTGCCTGCGACGGCAAGCTGGCCTGCGTCTGCAACCAGGCGGCGCCAGCGGCAAAGCCGAGTATCAGGGTGCGCATGGGAGCTCGCTGCGAAAAGGGCTCAGGTACTGTGATCGCTTTCGACTCTTTGCCATCTGATCTGGCGCAATGGTGGCGTGGATAAGAACACTCAGGCACCCAATCCGTCACCATCGCTGGCGAAACTTTCCCCATGCTAAGATGACCATCCGGCGCCCAGGCGCCACGACTTTGCGGACCTTGCATGACCCTACTGACAGCGGCGGAAACCTATTTGCAAGACTTTCATCAGCGGCAAGTCGGCGTAACCAGCGCCGCGTTTGCCCATCTGCCAGCCAATTCCCCCGCCGATAGCTGGGCCTCGTCCTACGACGTGCTGACCAGCCTGGTACCGGCCGTGGACACGCCGTTGAGCGTGCTCGATCTGGCCTGCGGCGACGGCCATCTGCTGGGTTTGCTGGCAGCCAGGCAGCAGCCCCGGCTGCAACTGCTCGGCGTTGACATGAGCCAGGCTGAACTGGCCGCCGCGCGCGCCGCCCTGCCCCCGTCAGTACGGCTGCTGCTAGGCCGCGGCCAGGCGCTGGATGTGCCATCGGCCAGCGTGGATTATTTCGTCTCGCATATGGCGCTGATGCTCATGGACGACATCGAACAGGTCGTGCGCGAAATGCGCCGCGTGCTGCGGCCCGGCGGCCAGGTTGCGGCCATCGTCGGCCGGACTTTCTTGCTGGGCGAAGTGAACGAGGTTTTCATGCGCGTCTTCAATCCGATCGCCAGTACCGAGCTGCCGCCGCTGCGCTTCGGCGATCGGCGCACCGGGTCGGAAACCGGCTGGCGCGAGCTGCTCGATGGCGCGTTCGCGCAGGTCACGTTTGACGATATCGACGTGCCCTGGTCGCCCACGCGCGCCGAACTGTGGACCGCCCTGACAGACACGTATGACATCGACCGCCTGGACGATGACGCCAGGCAGCGCCTGCGCAGCGCGTTCCTGGATGCCGTGGCGCCGCTGCAATCCGGTGACGGGACGATCGCCACCGGCTGGGGGCTGCGCCTGGTACGCGCGCGCGCCGCCTGAACATGCAAGCGCCATGGCGGGCCCCCACCGCCCGCCTCTATCGACGGTATAATCGGCCTCGCTTACTTCAACACCCAGGCACGACATGACTTCCTCCGCACTTCCTCCCGATACTTCCAGCGACATTTCCGACAGCAGCGAAGACAATAACGATGCCACCCTGGTCGCGGAACTGGGGGCGCTGGCCGAGCATATCCGCCTGGTCAAGATGGAAGGCCGCGTCTTCGTGCGCTTTTCCGGCGTGGTCAAGGCGGGCCACCTGGTGGTGCCGTATGCGCTGGTGCCGGCACAGGGCGTGCTGGCGCGGCCGGCCAAGTGGCGCAAGATGGACCGAGATGCCAAACTCGCCCTGGTGCGCGAACGGGCCAGCGCGGCCGTCTTCGAGGAGCTGCGCCAGCACGTGATGGATTTCGTCGCCGATATCGCGGGCCTGAGCGAAGACGTGGACACGGACCCGATGGTTTTCCTGCGCACCTTGGCCGACATGCAGACGTCGGAGCCGGCCGGCATGGTCTTCGAGCGCATCCGCCAGCGCTTCAATCACGCCATCGAGCGCCAGCAGGAAGAACAGCACGCGGCGCGCACGCGCCAGAGCATCAACCTGGCCGAGTATCCCGCCTCGTTCGAGATGGCCCGACGCCTGCCGCGCCGCTTCATCGCCCTATTGGGGCCGACGAATTCCGGCAAGACGCACCGCGCCATGGAAGCGCTGGTGAAGGCGAAAAGCGGCATCTACCTGGCGCCATTGCGCTTGCTGGCCCTGGAAAACTATGAACGCCTGCAGGAAGCCGCGCCACATGGCAAGCCGCTGGCCGTGAGCCTGATCACGGGCGAGGAACGCCGCGTGGTCGACGGCGCCACGCACGTGGCCAGCACGGTGGAAATGCTGGACACGAAAACCGTCGTCGAAGTGGCTGTCATCGATGAAATCCAGATGCTGGCCGACCCGGACCGGGGCGCCGCGTGGACGGCGGCCGTCTGCGGTGCGCCGGCCCACACCGTGTACCTGGTGGGCGCGCCGGAAGCGCGGCGCGCCATCGAAGCGCTGGCCGAGCGCCTGGACTGCCCGCTGGAAGTGCACGTACTCAAACGCATGGCGCCCCTGTCGATGGAGCCGGGCGCCGTGCGCAAGGTGGGCAAGCTGCGCCGCGGCGACGCTGTCATCGCCTTTTCGCGCCGCGAAGTGCTGATGTGGCGCGACATGATCACGGAAACAGGGCTGTCGGTGGCCACCGTCTATGGCAACCTGTCGCCCGAAGTGCGGCGCGCGCAGGCGCAGCGCTTCCGCGATGGCACGGCCGATATCGTCGTCGGCACGGATGCGCTGGCGATGGGCTTGAACATGCCGATCGCGCGCATCGTCATGACCACCTGCGTCAAATACAATGGCCGCGAAGAGGAAGAGATTTCGGCCGCGCTGGCGCGCCAGATCGCCGGACGCGCGGGCCGCTATGGGGTGCACGAAGAAGGCCTGGTGGCCGGCTACGACAACGAGACGCATGAAGTCATGCGCGCCCTGCTCAAGGAAAAGCTGCATCCGCTCAATACCAGCGGCTTTGCCGTGGCGCCCTCGCTCGAACATTTGCACCGCATTTCGTCGGTGACGGGCGAGCTGTCGCTGTCAAAGCTGCTGCGCCGCTTCATCCACAACATCGACGTGCCGGACGGCTTCTTCTTCCCGCGCATCACGGAAGACCAGCAGGAGCGCGCCGTCTGGCTCGACACCCTGCCCCTGTCCGTGGCCGACAAGTTCACCCTGTCGCTGGTGCCGATATCGAGCAAGGTGCCGTCCTTGCACACGGCGTGGGAAAACTGGTCGAAGAATCTGTCGCAGGGCAAGACCAGCACACTGCGCCAGCACGCGTATGGCACAAGCACGCAGAATCTGCAGCAGGTGGAAGACACTTGCCGCTACTACTCGGCGTATGCGTGGCTCAGCTACCGCCTGCCCGAATTCTTCCCCGATATCGCCGTGGCGCAAAGCCTGTCGCGCGATGCGTCGGAACGCGTCGATTCCATCCTGCGCGCGCACAATGCGGCGTCGCGCGGACGCTCCGGCAAAAAGTTGAAATAAAAGTCAACGGATTTGCAGAAGCCAGCCCTGCTCAGTGGCGAGATAGCGGGCCGCTTGCAGGGCAATGCGCCGCCCCCTCCCTGGCCGAGGGCAAGCAGAGGCATTACGGTTTCGGTGCCGCATAATGCAATTTGAGTACCAGCCCATTATGGTCATCGGCCATGTAGATATCGCCATCCTGGCCCTGCTTCACGTCGACGGGCGCACCCCTGCCCTGCTTGCCCTTGCGCTCCCAGTTACCGATCAAGTCGACGGACTTGCCCAGCGGCGCGCCGGCCTTGTCGGGCAGCAGCGCCACCAAGCGGTGGCCGTTGCTGCGGTAGCCGTGGTAGCCGATAATCAGGCTGTTCTTGTACAGTTCGGGGAAGCGGCTGGCCGTGTAGAACGTCATGCCCAGCGGCGCGGCGTGGCCGGGTAGCAGGCGCTGCGGCGCCATGTATTGGGCGGCGCAAGCCGTTTTCGGATACTCGGGGCTGGCCACATTGTCGTCGTAGCAGTACGGCCAGCCATAATGCCGGTCGGCCTTGATCAAATTGAGTTCTTCATGCGGCAGGTTTTCGTCGCTTTTCAGTTGCGGCATGGCGGCCTGGATGGCGTCGCGCGCATTTTCCGCCTGCCACAAGTCGCCCGTCGCCGGGTGGAAGGCCAGTGCCATCGAATTGCGCAAGCCGCGCGCATGCGTGCGCCAGCCCGTCACCGTACCAGCCGGCCAGGCCATCTTGTATTCGCGGATGGCGCCCAGCGCTTCCGCGCCTTCGGCCGAAGGGCAAGCTTTGGCCGGGTCGGGCGCCTTGCCATCGTTCTCGCAATGGTCGGTGCTGGAGCCCACGTTCACATACAGGTCGCCCTTGGGGCCAAAGCGCATGGTCGTCAGCAGGTGCAAGCCCAGACCCGGCAGGCGCGGCGTCTTCGCCGTGCCGCCGATGATGTCGGTGAGGGCGCGCGATGGATCGCGCAAGTCGAAGCGGAAGATGCGTCCCACCTCGCCCACATACACCATGCCGTCCGGCCCCTGCACGATGCCGTTCGGGCGATCGAGCTTGTCGAGCAGCAGCTTGCGTTCGTAGCCGGGGCCGGCCGCCTTGCGCTGCAACAGCCACAATTTACCCAGCTTCGGCGCCCATCCCGCCATGTCCGTGACGAGGATGTCGCCATTCGTCAGCGGCAGCACGCCACGGGGAAATTTCAGGCCGTCGGCCAGCACGGCCACGCAAAAGCCGGGCGGCGTGGTGACGTCCAGGCGCGGCATGCCGTCGCACTGGGCGCTGGCCGCCGCCATGGCGGGCGCCAACACGGTGGACATGCAGGCCGCCAGGGCGCCGGAGATGATCTTCTTGTTCATGAGGGTGTTTCCATCAAGGGTAGTCGGGGTAGCACGGCGCGCGCATTGGCGCTGGTCGCAGCCGCCACTTGCGCAATATCAAGGCCGCGCAATTCGGCCAGCACGGCGCCGATGCGCGGCAATGCTTCAGGGCTGTTGCGGCCAGGATGAATCCAGCTGGGGGAAATATCGGGCGCGTCCGTCTCCAGCACGATGGCACCCAGAGGCAAGTCCGTGGCCATGCGGCGTATCTGCAGCGCGCGCGTAAAGGTCATGGAGCCGCCGAAACCGAGCTTGAAACCGAGGGCTATATAGCCCTGCGCCTGCTGGAAGCTGCCATTGAACGCATGCGCGATACCGCCGTTCGGGCGGATCTGGCGCGCATGCTTGAGGACGATGTCCTGCGAGCGGCGCACATGGGCCAGCACGGGTAAATCGAAGTCGCGGGCAATCTTCAGCTGTTCGCGCAAAAAATGCTCCTGCTTGACGCGCATGGCCGGTTCGCACAGCATGGGAAGGAAGAAATCGAGGCCGATCTCGCCGATGGCGACAAAGCGCGGGTCGTCCATGGCTTGCGCCACCGCCTCGCGCAGGGCGATCAAATCGTCTTGCGTGGCATGCGGCACGTAGATCGGGTGGATGCCCAGCGCATAGCAGGCGTTAGGCGCCGCTGCCGCCAGGCCCTGCACGATGGCGAAATTGGCCCGTTCGACGGCGGGCATGACGATCATCGCCACGCCCTGCTGCTGCGCGCGCGCCGCCACCTGCAGCGATTCGCTGCCGAATTCATGCGCGTCAAGGTGGCAGTGCGTGTCGATCCACATGGCGAACTCCTAGTATTGCTCAGTATCAATAAGGCTGCAGCCCTTCGTCCGTCAGGCGCAGCACGCGGTCGCAGCGCTTGGCCAGTTCGATATCGTGCGTGACGATGACGAAGGCCGTGCCCAGGGTGCGTGACAATTCCAGCATCAGGTCAAAAATCTGTTCGGCAGTGGCGTGATCGAGGTTGCCCGTCGGTTCATCTGCCAGCACGCAGGCCGGCTGCGTGACCAGGGCACGCGCCAGGGCCACGCGCTGGCGCTCGCCACCCGACAATTCACCCGGCGTGTGCGTGACGCGCTTGGCCAGGTTCACGCGCGTGAGAATTTGCTGCGCCAGCTCGGTGGCGCTCGCGCGCTTCATGCGCCGTATCATCAGGGGCATGGCGACGTTGTCCAGCGCGGAAAACTCGGGCAGCAAGTGGTGAAATTGGTAGACAAAACCCAGCGAGGCGTTGCGCAGGTCGCCGCGCGCCTTTTCGCTGAGGGTGGCGAAATCTTTGCCCAGCAGGGTCACCTTGCCGCTGGTGGGCGTATCGAGCCCGCCCAGCAAATGCAGCAGGGTCGACTTGCCGGAACCGGAAGCGCCGACGATGGCGACCCGCTCGCCGCGGTGGATATCGATGTCGATGCCGGCCAGCACCTGCACCTTGTAGCTGCCTTGCGTGAAAGTCTTGCCCAGGCCACGGCAGGACAGGACGGCAGTATCGGCGGAAGCGCCGTTGGAGGCAGGTTTGTTCAGATCGGTCATGGTAGTAGTCAGTGGTTTATTCATAGCGCAGGGCTTCCGCAGGCTTGACGCGGGCAGCCCACCAGCTTGGGTACAGGGTCGCCAAAAAGGCGAGGATCACGGCCAGCACGCCGATCTTGGTAACGTCGGGCCAGCGCAGGTCGGACGGCACGGTGCTGATGAAGTAAATGTCCTTGGAAAGGAACTGCACGCCCAGCAGATGCTCGATGAAGGGCACGATGACGTCGATGTTCATGGCCACCAGCACGCCGCCGCCTACGCCCAGCAGCGTGCCCAGGATGCCCACCAGCGCGCCCTGGATCATGAAAATCTTCATGATGGAGCGGGGAGAAGCCCCCAGGGTACGCAAAATCGCGATATCGGCCTGCTTGTCCGTCACCGTCATCACCAGGGTCGACACGAGGTTGAAGGCGGCCACCGCGATGATCAGGGTCAAAATGATGAACATCATGCGCTTTTCCGTCTGCACGGCAGCGAACCAGTTGGCGTTCAGCTTGGACCAGTCGCGCAGCCACAGGTGGCCCGGCATGGATTTTTTCAGCTCCGCGGCCACTTGCGGCGCCTGGTTCATGTCAGCCAGGCGCAAACGCAGGCCGGACGGGCCGTCGAGACGCAGCAAACGCTGGCCGTCTTCGATATTGATGAAGGCCAGACCGGCGTCGAATTCATTGTGGCCCGCCTGGAAGATGCCGCTGACGGTAAAGCTGCGCATGCGCGGCAGCACGCCCGCCGGCGTGACCTGGCCCTGCGCCAGCATCAAGGTGACTTTTTCGCCCAGGTTGACGCGCAGCGCGCGCGCCAGCTCGATGCCCAGCACGATATTGAAGGTGCCCGGCTGCAGTGCCTTGAAGCTGCCCATGCGCGTCTGGCCAGCCACGTCGGAAACGTTCGGCTCTTCCTCGGGCAGCACACCGCGCACGATGGCGGGACGCAGCGCATCGTCGCGCAGCAGCATGCCCTGCGTTTCCACAAACGGCGCGGCGCCTTTCACGGCCGGATTTTTGAATGCCTGCGCCGCTTCGGCGCGCCAGTCCGGCATGCTGCCGCTGTTGTCGAACACTTCCACGTGGGCCAGCACGGACAGCATGCGGTCCGTCACTTCCTTCTGGAAGCCGTTCATCACGGATAGCACGACGATCAGCGCCGCCACGCCCAGGCCGATGCCGGCCATGGAAATGAGTGAAATGAAGGAAATAAAACTGTTGCGGCCACTGCGCTTGCCGGCCCGCGTGTAGCGCAGGCCGACCAGCCATTCGAAGGGCAAATTCTTGAAAATACTCATTGTTCAGGCGGTCTTTATCGTTTCTTGGGGAATTATTCGTAGCGCAAGGCCTCGGCCGGCTTGACACGCGCGGCGCGCCAGCTCGGGTAGATCGTCGCCACCAGCGCCAGGCCAAAGGCGATCAGGCCGATCTGCGCCACATCCAGCCAATGCACATCGGACGGCACGGCGCTGATCTGGTAGATTTCCTTGGAGATGAAATGCAGGCCGAAGATGCCTTCGATGAAGGGCACGATGACGCCCACGTTCAGCGCCAGCACGACGCCGCCGATCACGCCCAGCGCACTGCCCAGCAAGCCCACCAGCGCGCCCTGGATCATGAAAATCTTCATGATGGAAAACGGCGAGGCGCCCAGGGTGCGCAAGATCGCGATGTCTGCCTGCTTGTCGGTGACCGACATCACCAGCGTCGAGACGAGGTTGAACGCGGCCACGGCGATGATCATGCTGAGGATGATGAACATCATGTTCTTCTGGCTTTGCACCAGCGCATACCAGCTGGCACTGGCGCGCGACCAGTCGCGCATCCACAGCTGGCCCGGCATCGACGCTTTGAGTTCGCGCGCCACCTGCGGCGCCTGGTTCATGTCGTGCAGGCGCAGACGCAGGCCGGACGGGCCGTCGAGCTGCAGCAGCTGTTCGGCGTCCTGCATGTTGACGAAGGCCAGGCTGCCATCAAGTTCATTGTGGCCTGCCTCGAAGATGCCGGCCACCTTGAGCGCGCGCATGCGCGGCATGACGATGCCATTTGCCGGGTCGCCCGCCCTTGGCTCGCGTTCCAGCATCAGGGTCACGTTCTGTCCCACTTTCACGTCGAGCGCCTTGGCCAGGTCGATGCCCAGCACGATGTTGTACGAGCCTGGCGTGAGGTCCTTGAAACTGCCCTGTTTCATCTGGGAGGCCACGCTGGAGACGGTGGCTTCCTGCTGCGGCAGCACGCCGCGCACGACGGACGGGCGCATGGTTTCGTCGTTCAGCAGCATGCCCTGGGTTTCCACGAACGGCGACACGGCTTTCACTTGCGGGTTGGCGTAGGCGGCGCGCTCCTGCGCCTGCCAGTTCGGCATGGAACCGCTGGTGTCGAACACCTCGACGTGCGCCAGCACCGACATCAAACGGTCGGTGACTTCCTTCTGGAAGCCGTTCATGACGGAGAGGACGACGATCAGGGCGGCCACGCCCAGGCCGATGCCGGCCACGGAAATGAGGGAAATGAAGGAAATGAAGCTGTTGCGGCCACTACGCTTCCCGGCGCGCGTATAGCGCACGCCGACCTGCCACTCAAAAGGAAATTGTTTGATGATGCTCATGCGCTCCCGCGACAACGATAATATGCGAGCGCGCAGTGTGCCACACAAATGACACTCATGCGTGAAACACATCACCGTGGCGCCACTTTTCCCCCGCCCGCCGCCAAGGGAAAAACCGCGGGGACTACTCCCCCACCGCCACAATCGCCTACAATCTCGGGATGAATCAACTTACCCTCGTACTGCCCTTCGCCTTGCCCAATGCCGAACTGGCTGCCGACCTGCTCAAGGTCTTGCAGGCGCCCGCCCTGGCGGCCCTGCTGTCGCGTACTTCCAATTGCAATTTGGAAAGCTTTGACAACGCCAAGCGCCTGCTGCCGCATGAAGCGTGGCTGGCGCACGCGCTGGGCCAGTCGCCCGCGCCCAACGGCGAGGCGGCGCAGGCGGCCTTTGCAGCCCAGGCCATGCGCGGCTATGGCCTGGCGCCGGAACCTGGCGCGCGTTACTTCCTGCTGCATCCGGCCCACCTGGCCATCGCCCGCAGCCATATCAGCCTGGAAGACTTGCGCCAGCTCAAGCTGAGCGAGGCCGATGGCCGCGCCCTGTTCGACATTGCGTCCCCCTATTTCGACGAGATCGGCCAACCGCTGGCATACGGCGACGCGGCCACCTGGTTCATGCGCGCCGATGGCTGGAGCGACTTGCAGTGCGCCTCGCCGGACGCCGCCACCACGCAAGACCTGTCCCTCTGGATGCCGGAAGGCGAGCACGCGCGCGCCGCGCGCCGCCTGCAAAACGAAGTGCAGATGCTGTGGCATGAACATCCCGTCAACGCGGCGCGCGAAGAGCGGGGCTTGAAAGCCATCAACTCCTTCTGGATCTGGGGCGGGAGCCTGGCCAACGCTGAAGCTGCGCGCTGCGCGGCCAGCCTGCATACAAAGGACGCGCCCGGCTGGCTGGCCGCGCTGGCGGAACCATCACGGCGCGATGCCAGTCCAAACAGTGTGCTGGCAAGCGAACAGGACGCGATCGTCGTGCTGGGCGGCCTGATCGAAGCGGCACAGGCGCAGGAGTGGGGCATGTGGCTGCAACAGTTGCAGGCACTGGAAGCAGACTGGTTCGTGCCCCTGCTGGCGGCCCTGAAAGATGGCCGCCTGGGCCAGTTGCGTCTGATGCTGAGCCACCGCGACGCCTGGCTAAGCTGTACCACCAGCAAGCACGCGCAGCGCAAATTCTGGCGCGCGATTACCCTGAACAAGTTGAAAGCATCATGACCCGTAC
Source organism: Janthinobacterium sp. ROICE36 (assembly GCF_002869965.1). GTDB lineage: Bacteria > Pseudomonadota > Gammaproteobacteria > Burkholderiales > Burkholderiaceae_D > Janthinobacterium. Next base: position 1,994 of record NZ_PEBS01000010.1, on the reverse strand, counting down.
CCGCATCGCCACCCGTCCCTGCCCTTACCGTGAATCCGAACTGCTGCGCCAGGGCGGCATCCACCCCGTGCTGGCCCGCCTGTACGCCTCGCGCGGCTTGTCCGACGCGGCAGAACTGTCGAGCGAATTGGCGGCCCTGATGCCGCCGTCCGGCTTGCTGCACATCGGCGCGGCCGGCGTCTTCCTGGCCGACGCGATTGCCGCCAAGAAACGCATGGTCATCGTGGCCGACTACGATTGCGACGGCGCCACCGCTTGCGCCGTGGCCATCCGCGGCTTGCGCGCCATGGGCGCCGACGTCGATTTCATCGTGCCCAACCGTTTTGAATACGGCTACGGCCTGACGCCGGAAATCGTCGAACTGACGGCGCGTGAAAAGTCGCCCGACATCATCATCACCGTCGACAATGGCATCGCCAGCATCGACGGCGTGGCCGAAGCCAACCGGCGCGGCATCCAGGTGGTCGTCACCGACCACCATTTGCCGGCCGACACCCTGCCCGACGCAGCCGTCATCGTCAATCCGAACCAGCCTGCCTGCGGTTTCCCCAGCAAGCATCTGGCCGGCGTGGGCGTGGTGTTTTACGTCTTGCTGGCCCTGCGCGCCGAAATGCGCCAAAGAGGGATTTACGACCAGAAAACCCAACCGCCGCTGCAAAACCTGCTCGACCTGGTGGCGCTGGGCACGGTGGCCGATGTGGTGCGCCTCGATACGAACAACCGCATCCTCGTCGCGCAAGGCCTCAAACGCATGCGCAAGGGCAATATGCACGCGGGCGTGGCCGCCCTGTTCCGCGTGGCGGGCCGCGAAGCGCGCAGCGCCACGCCGTTCGACCTGGGCTTCGCGCTGGGACCACGCCTGAATGCGGCCGGCCGCCTGCAGGACATGTCGCTGGGCATCGAATGCCTGATCACGGACGACGAAGGCCGCGCCTGGGCGCTGGCGCAGCAATTGAACGACATCAATCTGAAGCGCCGCGAAATCGAGGCGGAAATGCAGGATACGGCCCTGCTGCACCTCGATGATTTCGAGCCGGCCAACAGCAGCACCATCAGCGTCTTCGATGCATCCTGGCACCAGGGCGTGATCGGCATCGTCGCCTCGCGCTTGAAGGAAAAGTTTTATCGCCCAACCATCACGTTCGCGCCGGGCGCGGACGGCTGGATCAAGGGTTCCGGCCGCTCCATCCCCGGTTTTCACTTGCGCGACGCGCTCGACCTGGTGTCGAAACGGGCGCCCAGCCTGATCGACAAGTTCGGCGGCCACGCCATGGCGGCGGGCTTGACCATCCGCGCCGACGCCTTCGACGCGTTTTCCCAGGCCTTCGAAGCCGTGGGTCAGGCCTGGCTCAGCCAGCAACAGCTGGAAAGAGTGGTAGAAACGGACGGCCCGCTGGAAGACGCCTACTACACGACGGCCTTCATCGAACTGATGGATGGCCAGGTGTGGGGCCAGGGCTTCGCCCCACCCGTCTTTTGCGATGAATTCCGCGTCGTCAGCCAGCGCATCCTCAAAGAACGCCATTTGAAACTGCTGCTGGAAAAGAACGGCGTACGCTTCGACGCCATCTGGTTCGGCCACACGGACGCCCTGGGCGAACGCACAAGGGTCGCCTTCCGGCTCGATGCGAATGAATACAATGGCACGACGAAGGTGCAGTTGATGGTGGAGCACGCCGAGCCTGTGTTGTGACACCTAACAGTACCTACTGCGCGTCGGTATAGGCCGCCTGCGATGCTCACCGTACTAGTGTAGTGCTTCGTTATTCTTTGAACTAAGCCTCCGATTGGCACGGATCACTTTTTGCAGGATGTCGTTAGCCTTGGCGGTCCATACAAACGGCTTCGGATTCTGATTATGGGCCGCAATATATTCATGGATTGCGACGGTCAGTTCATGGACGCTACGAAAGACTCCGCGCTGGAGTCGATCCGTTGTCAAACTGCGGAAGAAGCGCTCGACCATGTTGAGCCAGGAGGCGGACGTCGGCGTG
>NZ_PEBS01000109.1 GCF_002869965.1 Janthinobacterium sp. ROICE36 | reverse complement strand
CGCAAGAGCGATGGCGAGCCTGGCGTGAAGACGATCTGGCTTGGATTGAAGGATGTTCACGTGGCGGCGGAAACGATACGCACGCTACGTGAAATGGACGCGCTCAAGAGTTGTGTATAACGAGGTGCGTTTACCGGCCCGTGATGGTTGACGGGCACGGCGATTAATTCAACACCCTGCTAAGGTTCATTTCTTGGGGAAAAATAAAAACTGGCGCGAACGCGCCAGTGGGGGATATGTCTCCAATCCGCGACACAGGCGCCGGAGCGCCTGTGGGGATGGCTTACTTAAATGATTTGCGCGGCGGGGACTTCGGACGCGCTGGCGCAGGCTTGCGTTCCGTCGTGCCGTCATCGAGACTGATGCGCAGTTTCTGGCCCGAGACCACGACCGATTTCAGGTGGTCGAGGATTTCCGGCGGCATGCCTTCCGGCAAGTCCAGCACGCTGTAATTGTCAAAGATATCGATGCGGCCGATATGCTTGGCTTCCAGGTTCGCTTCGTTGGCGATGGCGCCGACGATGTTGCTTGGCGTCACAGCGTGCTCACGGCCCACTTCGATGCGGTAAGCCGTCACGCCCGGGCGTGGACGTTCCTTCTTTGGCGCGCGCGGCGCGGGTGCTGCCTCGCCCGCGTCCGCTGGCGCATCCTTGAACGCTGGCGCGGACTTGGCGGCAAACGGCTTGCGCGGCGCGGCTGGCGGTGCCAGGTCCGGTGCGTCGCCATCGCGGCTGATACGCAATTGCTGACCAGCAACCCAGACGGACTTCAGCTGATCCAGCAATTCCTTCGGCATGCTGTCTGGCAAGTCCAGCACGCTGTAATCGTCATAGATTTCGATGCGGCCGATGTTTTTCGAATCGATGCCCGCTTCGTTGGCGATGGCGCCCACGATATTGCCCGGTTTCACGCCATGCTGATGACCTACCTCAATGCGGAAGGTTTGCATGCCGGCGTCGGCAGGACGGGAGATGCGTTCCTTTTTCGGGAAGGCAGGACGTTCGCCGCGTTCGCTGCGCTCGTTCCGCTCGAAGCGCTCGCCCCGTTCCGGACGGTCATTGCGTTCGAAGCGGTCTTGGCGCACAGGACGGTCGTCTTGCCATGTGGCTTGCTCGCGCGCCTTGTTCTTGTCCAGCAACAAAGGCACATTGCCACGCGCCATCTTTGCCAGGGCGGCGGCGATTTCGATGGCGGGAATATTCTGTTCGCGTTCGAAATCTTCGATCAGCGACTGGAACTGCTCCAGTTCGCCCAGGGCCAGGGTTTCGCTGATCTGTTCCTTGAACTTGGCGATACGCACATCGTTGACGGCCTGGATCGTCGGCAGTTCCAGCATGCCGATCGGCTGGCGGGTCGAGCGTTCGATGGCTTTGAGCAAGCTCTTTTCACGCGGGGTGATGAACAGGATCGCTTCGCCGCTGCGGCCGGCACGGCCCGTGCGGCCGATACGGTGGGTATAGCTTTCCGGATCGTGCGGCACGTCGTAATTGATGACGTGGCTGATGCGCTCGACGTCCAGGCCGCGGGCGGCCACGTCGGTTGCCACGAGGATGTCAATCTTGCCGTCTTTCAACTGCTGGATCGTGCGCTCGCGCTGCGCTTGCTGGATGTCGCCATTGATGGCGGCAGCCGAGAAGCCGCGTGCCTGCAGCTTGCCGGCCAGCTCTTCCGTGCCCAGCTTGGTGCGGGCAAAGATGATCATGCCGTCAAACACTTCCGCTTCCAGGATGCGGGTCAATGCGTCCAGCTTGTGCATGCCCGACACCAGCCAGTAACGCTGGCGAATGTTATCGGCCGTGCCTGTCTTGGCGGCGACCGTCACTTCGGCCGGGTTCACCAGGTAGGTGGTGGCGATGCGCTTGATGACGGAAGGCATGGTGGCCGAGAACAAAGCCGTTTGATGGCCTTCCGGCGTTTCTTTCAAGATGCGTTCGACATCGTCGATAAAGCCCATGCGCAGCATTTCATCGGCTTCGTCGAGCACCAGCGTCTTCAGCTTGGACAGGTCGAGCGAACCCTTGTCCAGGTGATCGATGACGCGGCCAGGGGTGCCGACGATGACATGCACGCCGCGGCGCAAGGCCGACAGCTGCGGGCCGTAGCTTTGGCCGCCGTAGATCGGCAGCACGTGGAAGCCGGGAATGTGCGCGGCGTACACCTGGAACGCTTCGGCGACCTGGATGGCCAGTTCGCGTGTCGGTGCCAGGACCAGGGCTTGGGGTGAGCTTTGTTTCAGATCAATGCGCGACAGGATAGGCAAGGCGAAGGCGGCGGTCTTACCCGTGCCCGTTTGCGCCTGGCCCAGCACGTCGCGATTAGCGAGCAATAATGGAATCGTGGCCGCCTGGATAGGCGACGGTGTTTCGTAACCGACATCCTTGAGCGCGCGAATCAGCGGCTCGCTCAGGTTAAGGTCGGAAAATAAGGAAATTGGTGTATCAGACATGAAATCACTCACAAGTTCGCTCGAATCGCCCAATGCGAAAGAGTGTATCTGCTAGTTTACTCTTTACTGGACCTTACCGGGTGGCTGCATGCCGCAGAACGCCGTTTTTTGCACCATATCTACCGAAAAAAGCCAGAAAAATCGGTGATCCAGACGCAATTGGCGCGTGATTTTACCAACATTAAATGATACACAACAATGTGCTGCCTACGCCTGTTCTGCGCGGCAATAGCAACGGCGGGTGCTTCCACGCGATGGCGCCCGCCCCGTTTCAGGTGCGCAAGAATTCCAGCAAGTCCTCGTTCAAGCGGTCTTTGTGCGTCGTCGCCAGGCCGTGCGGCGCGCCCGCATACACGAGCAGCTTGCTGCCGATGATGAGCTCGGCCGTGCGCCGCGCCGAAGCGGCGATGGGCACGATCTGGTCGTCGTCGCCATGGATCACCAGGGTCGGCACGTCGAAGCTGGCCAGGTCGCCGGTGAAATCCGTTTCCGAAAATTGCTTGATGCACAGATAGGATGCCGGCATGCCGGCCTGCATGCCTTGTCGCCAGAAACTATCGCGCACGCCCTGCGACGGCTTCGCATCGGGCCGGTTGTAGCCATAGAAAGCCTCGCTCAAGTCGCTGAAGAACTGGCTGCGGTCGGCCTGCACGCCCGCGCGGATAGCGTCAAAGGCGGACAGCGGCAAGCCCAGCGGGTTGTCCGGCGTTTGCAGCATCAACGGCGGCACGGCGCCTACCAGCACGGCGCCCGCCAGACGCTGCGTGCCATGGCGGCCAATGTAGCGCGCCACCTCGCCGCCGCCCGTCGAGTGGCCCACCAGGGTGGCGCCCGTCAAGTCCAGCGCCTCGATCAGCGCGGCCAGGTCGTCGGCATAGGTATCCATGTCGTTGCCGTCGAAGGGCTGGCTGGAGCGGCCATGGCCGCGCCGGTCGTGCGCGATGACGCGGTAGCCGTGCGAGGCCAGATAAAACATCTGGTCTTCCCAGGCGTCGGACGACAGCGGCCAGCCGTGGCTGAAAACGACGGGCGGGCCGCTGCCCCAGTCCTTGTAGTAGATCAGGGTGCCGTCGGCGGTACGCAGGGTATTGCTCGATTGCAAATCGGTGGCAGTCATGGAACGCTCCTAGTCGGTGGGCCAGCGGCCATTGTGGCCGCAATGGCGCGCGCACGCCGCGCGCTACGCTGACGCATTGCGGTAGAGTAAGATTGTCGCTGCTTTGCTTTCCCTTATTCACTTTTGGAGTTGTCATGCGTTTTCCCATCGTCCTCGCCGCCAGCCTGTTCAGCACGGCCGCCCTCGCCCAAGCGCTCGTTGCCGAAGCACCCCTGCGCGCCCATCTGTCTTTCCTGGCCGACGACTTGCTGGAAGGACGCGGCACAGGCCAGCGCGGCGGCGACCTGGCCGTGCGCTACCTGGAAACCCAGGCGGCCGTGGTCGGCTTGCAGCCCTTGCCGGACGGCAGCTATCGCCAGGCGCTGACCATCGTCGGCAGCAAGGCCTTGCCATCGAGCAAGGTGACCTTCAACGCGGGCGGCAAGACGCTCGCTCCCGCCTTCGGCAAGGACATCGTCTTTGGCGCGGCGAATGGCCATGAAACAGTGGCATTCGACGCGCCCGTCGTGTTTGCCGGCTACGGCATCCGCGCACCCGAGGAACGCTGGGACGATTTCAAAGGCATCGACCTGAAAGGCAAGCTGGTCATCATGATGGTCAACGACCCGCAGCCCACCGCTGCCGAGCCGAACCGCTTTGCCGGCAAGTCCCTCACGTATTACGGCCGCTGGGTCTACAAGTACGAGGAAGCGCTGCGCCAGGGCGCCGCCGGCGTCCTGCTGATCCACACGACAGAATCGGCGTCGTATCCGTGGTCGGTGCCCGCCAATGGTTTCGGCCACGAGCGCTTCAACCTGGCGGGCGCGGGCAATGCCATGGAAGGCTGGCTGCAGGAAGACATGGCGCGCGCCCTGTTCCAGCAAGCGGGACAAGACCTGGACGCCTTGCGCGCGCAGGCCGAAACGCGCGCATTCCGCCCCGTGGCCTTGAATGCCACGATCAAGGTGGCAGTCAATAGCCAGATCCGCAGCATCGAGCAATTCAACGTGGCCGGCATCGTGCCGGGCACGGACCCGAAACTCAAGGACGAAGCCGTGATCTATTCGGCCCACTGGGACCACCTGGGCAAGGATGACGAAGGCAGCAGCCAAGGTGGCAAACAGGGCCAGAGTGACCACATCTACAACGGCGCCATCGACAACGCCTCGGGCGCGGCAGCCCTGCTGGCCATGGCGCAGGTGGCCGTGCAACAGCCGGCGCGCCGCACGCAAATCTTCCTGTGGCCGGCCGGCGAAGAAACGGGCATGCTGGGCAGCACGGCCTACACGCGCAAGCCCTTGTGGCCATTGGCGAAAACGGCTGCCGACCTGAACCTCGACAGCATGAACTTCGTCGGCAAGACGCACGACATCGGCGTGGCCGGCGCCGAGCGCAGCAGCCTGTACGCCAGCGCCGCCAAGGTCGCCAAGCGCATGGGCTTGCGCCTGGCGCCGACCATCGCCGACCTGTCCGGCGCGTTTTACCGGGCCGACCATTTTGCGTTTGCCAAGGCCGGCGTGCCCGCCTTCAACGTGGGCTCGGCAGTATTCTCCGGCGACGGCTCCTTCGATTTCGTCAAGGAACCCAAAGCCTCAGGCGAGCGCCTGGTGGCCTTCAAGAAGGATTACCACCAGGTCAGCGATGAATACCACCCGTCGTGGGACTTGTCGGGCATGGTGCAGCAGGCGCAGTTCACCCTGAACCTCGGCTATGAAGTGGCGAACGACAAGAACTTGCCTACTTGGAACAAGGACGAGGCGTTTGGCAAGGTAAAACGCTAGGCACCATGAAGAACACCGGCAAAAGCCGGTGTTTTCATTTAAATCGCCATGATGCGTTTCAGGTCGACGAACGCTGTTTCGTATAAATGTTGAAACGCGCCCACCATGACCTCTTCCACGCCTTCGGCCGCATCGAACTCGCTCGACCATTCCGCCACGCAGGAAGCGACGCCCGGTTCGCCCGTGACGCGCAATGTAGAACGGTAGTTCTTGACGGGAATCGGGCCCGAGACGATGGTGTAGCTGTAGCTCTTGTCCGCTTCGCTGTAGCTTTGCAGGCGTTCGGCGATGACGGCGCCGTCCGTGGTTTTCAGGCGCCGCACGCGGCCGCCATGCTCGGACAAGCTGGTCTTGATGGAGCTCGACCATTCAGCCAGCGACTGGAAGCCGCCGATAAAATCCCACACGCGTTCGGCGCTTGCCGCCAATGTTACAGAAACAATTACTTGGGCCATCTTTAATTCGGTTCCTCATCCAGGTTTGCCGGGCGCCGTGCCCGGCCGGCCGGAGTTGCCCGGCACAGCCGCTATTTTAGCGCCCATGCGGCTTTGCTGCCGAGTCGATGACGCTTGCGGCGCTCCCGCTTACAGATTTTCCGCCAGGAAAATCAAGGAATTGCCGTGCGCGTGGACGGCGGCGCGCTGCTGGTAGCTGTCGCGGTGGGTGCAGTTGAAGCCGTGCTCGGCACCCGGGTAGATATGGATTTCCACGTCTTGCCGGTCTTCGAAGCGTTCGGCGATCTTTTGCACGGCCTCCGGCGAGATATGGCTGTCCTGGCCGCCGAAATGCATGAGCAGCGGCACCTTGATGTCGTCAGCCAGGTCCAGCTTGTTCTGGATGCCGCCGCCGTAATAGGCGATCGCCGCATCGACCAGCCCGGCCGCTGCCGTTTGAAACGACAGCCGACCGCCGAAGCAATAGCCGACGGAGGCCAGCTTGCCCGTCACTTCCGGGCGCGCGCGCAGCACGGCGACGGTGGCGGCGATATCGGCGTCGGCATGCGCATTGTCGGTGGCCTGCATCAGTTCCACGGCGCGCTTCCAGCCTGCTTCGTCATAGCCCAGCTCGATGTGTGCGCCGGCGCGCCAGAACAGGTCGGGCACCAGCACCACATAGCCATCGGCCGCGTACTGGTCGGCCACGGCGCGGATGTGCTCATTGACGCCGAAAATTTCCTGCAACAGGATGATGGCGGGGCCCTTGCCCACATGCGGCACGGCCAGGTAAGCCTGGAAGCTGCCGTCCGGGCCGGCGATATCGATCCACTGCGATGTTGTGCTCATAGAAACTCCAGTCTGAGGTTGGGGGAATGCCACAGCCAGGCATGTTACTGGTTTTTCGCCCTGCCTGCGTCCGCCCGCCTTTTTGTCCAGGCTCAATACAGCTCGCGCAGGTAAAGCACGGGGCCCGACTTGAACACGCCGAACACGGCGCGCCCCAAGGTACTGGGCAGGTACGGCAAGCCGCTGGCAGACACGTCGACGCTGCCCGCCACGCCCGGCGCCAGCAAAAGCAGCTGTCCCTTGGGTGGGGGCAAGACGCCCTGCTTGAATGCATACATGCCGTCTTGCACTTTCAGAATGCCATTGCATGCGCCAGCGCCTGAGGTGAGTCCCTTGCCGCAGTTGGCTAACGTGACCCCGGCATGCCCGAACTGGGTGACGCTGTCGGACACATTGCCCAGCCAGCCGTTATTCCAGTACTGGACCTGCACGGGAAGGCGGATCGGCAAGCGCTCGGAACCGTAGCTGTTGGGCACCATGATGCGGCCCGTGAGCACCGTCAGTTCCCCTTCCGTCCTGGGCGCAGCCGGGCCCGAGCTCACGACATCGCCGCTGGCATACGTGCTGCTGGCGCGAAACCGCACGCCCGTCGGCGGTGCCAGTGCGATCGTTCCTGCAGGCACGGCATAGGCGCCGGGAAAACGGTAGGCGATCGATTGCGTGGCGATGCCAAGAATGAACTTGTCCAGCGCTACTTCCTTGACGGTCGTTTGCGCGCTGCTGCCGTCGGTGAGGCGGCTACCGGCCGGCGCCGCCGGCGGAAAAACGATTTTCTCGTCGGCCGGGGCCAGACCCTGCAGTGTGACAGGCGCCATCAGCGCCTTGGCCCGGCCATCGTAGTTGACGGTGGTTGCGTCCGCGGCATTGCGCGCCGTCACACGCAAATCAAACGGCTGACCGGAATACACATACTTGCCACCCGAACAGATCAGGGGAGCCACGCAGGCGCCAGGAAACTGCGGCTTGCCCGCCTCTGGCTGCGGCACGATTTCAGTCATGAAATGATGCGGGATGAACTGCACCTGCTTGCTCACGCTTGATTCCGCCAAAGCAAGGTTGGCATCCAGGTATCCTTTGGTATTAGCCAGATTGAAGGCGATGGTGATGGTTCCCACTTCCGGCCAGCTCATGTCGCTGCTGGCGACGCCACCATTCTTGAAGACCACGCCACCCTGTATGGCCGGCTTGGCTGGCTGGCCTGGCACGGGAATCTCGCTCGTCGACGGGCTGACGAGGCTGGCCAGCGTAGGCAGCGCCGTCTCTGGCAATTTTTCATTGCCGAAGTTCGGCGTCACGGCGCCCGCGCTATTGAGCGCGCTCATGCTGACCGTCACTGGCGCACCCGCGCGCTGGGTGCTGGCAATGATAGGGACGCTGAACGCGGCCGGAACGACGGTGACAGGTCCGCTGCCCGTCATGCTCAAGCCGGCGTCGCCGGTAGTGGCCGACCCCGTATAGGTGGCTGTCAAATTCAGCTGCCCCACGTCCGCATACGACATGATGGCCGTGGCGACACCCTTGTCGTTGAACGCCAGCTTGACGTTCGCGCCCGCCGCGCTGCAGGCGCTGCTGCTGTTCTGGGCCAGTGGCAGGAAAGCCCCCGTACCCTGCACCAAGACGGGCAAGGTGCCGCTGGCAGGATTGCCATAGCTGCAGACGAGCTTCATATCCTTGCTGGTATTCTGAAACAGGGGCACGCACGCTTGCGGGGTCGGGCTGGGAGCGGCCTGCACGGCGCTGATGCTGAACGCCTGTTGAGTAGCAGAAACATGATTGACGGGAGTGACCGTCAATCCTGTCGCTGCAAAGCTCATGTCGCAGCTGCTGCTGGCGTCCGAAGCGCGCTTGCAGACGAGCGCGCCCGAGGTGCCGGGCACGCTCGTCAGGCTCAGGGTGGCCGTGCCGACCGTGTACTGGCGCACGCTGGCAGTGGCCACGCCGCTGCTGTCGATCTGTGTCGCCGTGCCGCCTGGGCTGACGGTGACATTCGCGCCACCCGTGTATCTGGCGCTGCAGGCGGCATCCGCGCATGCCGTCACCGTCACCGACTGCGGCGCGCATGTCAGGGCCGTGCCCGAATGATCGATCTGGAAATGGTGGGGACCGGCCTGCGTACCCGGTCCGCATTTCGGCCCCATGGGGTCAGTGTAGGGCCAGCCGCTGTTATTCGTCACGCAGCTGCACGGATTGGATGGCGTATACGCCTTGCAGGAGATGGTTTGCTGCACCCGGCCCTGCCAGCCCAGGGTTATGTGGTCGACCAGGGCGTTGCCGGTGATGTAGGCGTTGGAGGAATCGAGGGTCACGTTGCCGCCCTCCACATTGCCCTTGACGCCATTGCCGGAGGCTATGCTGAGGGAATTGCTCGCCTTCACGTCGCCCGTGACAAGCAGGCCGGACGCCCTCAGGTCGATGCTCGGCGACGTCAGGTTGCCCTTGATCTGGCTGCCGGAACCGACGGTCAGCGAGGTGCTGGCCGTGATATCGCCCTGCACCTGGCTGCTGGCGGCATCGATGCTGACGACGGGCGCCCTCGTGGCACCCTTCAAGTTACTGCCCGAACCCAGGCTGAAGGAATTGACGGCCGTCACGTCGCCGGTGATGGTCACGCTGGAACTGGTGGTGATGCTGCTGCCGTTGATGGGGCCAGTTATCGTCGAGCTTGACCCGATGCTGACGCTGCCGCTGGCCTTCACGCTGCCGCTGATGCTGACGTTTGAACTGCTGGTGACGCTGCCGCCGTTGATGGCGCCATTCAGCGTCGAGCCGGAGGAAATGTCGATATTACCCGTGGCCGTGATATTGCCAGTCACTTTCACAGGCGTGCCGCCCAGCGAGACGGATGCCGCAGAGATATCGGCCACGATCACCGTGCCGCTCTGAGCCCCCACATTGAAATTGCCGCCTTTGGCAGTCAGACTGCCACCCGTCACCTTCAGGTTGGGTGGATTGACATTGCTGATGTCGAGATTCCGGTTGACCGTCAGGGCCGCCGTGCCGCTCATGCTCAAGCCCTGGTTGTAGCCGATGTTCACATCGCTGTTGACCGTCACGCCATAGCCGCTGGCGATGACGACGTTGTCGGTGCTGCCCATGCTCAGGCTGGCGCAAGTGTATTGGGTGCTGGCCGCCGGCAGGCTGCAGCCGCCGACGGCGCCGCCATTGAAATTGAGCGTGGCCGCGTTGGCAAGGGCGGAGCCCAGCAGCAATGTCAGGGCGGCAAAAATATGGAGTAAGCGCACGATATCGAGGAATCCGGTGGGTGGGGAGCCAGCGGGCGCGCGGACTATTTCATGCTAATCTACGCCATCGCTGTTGTTGCATTATGGCAGTATTTATCCCCCTCGCGCATATCGCATGATCAAGCCTAGCCCCAAAGAATTCCCCCTGCGCACCGTCGACATCATCGTCTATCCCGGCTTCAAGGCGCTCGAAGCCATCGGCGCCATGAAAGTGTTCGATTACGCCAATACCCATTTGCGCCTGCGCAAGTTGCCCGGCGGCTACGACGTACGCATCGTGTCGACGGCCATCGGCCCCGTCAAGTCCGACACGCTGATGTCGCTGCACGCCAGCAAGGCGCTCGATGTGAACCGCTTGCCCGACCTGGCCGTCATCGTCGGCTGCCACCATGTCGAGCAAGTCTTGCAAGACATCCCCGCCCTGGCCGCCTGGGTGGCCGAGGCGGCGCCCCGCATCACTACCCTGGCGGCGCTCTGCACGGGCTGCTTCTTCCTGGCCGAGGCGGGCGTGCTCGACGGCAAGAGCGCCGCCACGCACTGGAGCGCCGTGGACAGCTTGCGCCAGCGCTATCCATTGATACAGGTCAATGCCGATGCGATTTTCGTGCGGGAAGGGAAATTCTGGACGTCGGCCGGCGTAACGGCCGGCATCGACTTGGCGCTGGCCCTGGTAGAAGACGATTTCAGCCGCGATATCGCGCTGGAAGTGGCGCGCGATCTGGTGGTGTATTTGAAGCGGCCCGGCGGCCAGTCGCAGTTTTCCGTACACCTGTCGAGCCAGATGACCACACATCCGACCATCCGCCAGTTACAGGGCTGGATCATGGAACACCTGGGCGAAGAACTCACGGTGCCCTTGCTGGCGGCCAGGCTGGCCATGAGCGAGCGCAACTTTACGCGCGTATTCCAGCGCGAAACGGGTAGCAGCCCCACGGAATTCATTGAAACGGCCCGCTTTGAAGTGGCGCGCCGCTTGCTGGAAGACAATGTCTCCTCCTTAAAACAGGTGGCCGTGCTAGCGGGCTTGCACAGCGAGGAAAGGCTGCGCCGCCTGTTTCAAAAGAAACTCGCCATCACCCCGCGCGACTACCGCGAGCGCTTTTCCAGCACGGCGCGCTAGGCGCAGGAAGATCAGCGCGACTTGTTGCTGCGCACGTGGCGCGTGGCCAGTTGCTGGCGGTGCCAGGCCAGCGGCGTAAACATCAGCGCGCACAGCAGATAAGTGGCCAGCAGCGCCAGCCAGATGACGGGCGTGGCGAGGATGGCGGCATTACTCCACCACAAGGCCAGCAGGGAAGACAGGGCCGCGCCGAAAAAGATGGGCAGCATGCGGCGCAACGTGGCGAGGTAGGCAGTGGCAAACATGGACGGCTCCCAAAGCAAGGCGGATACCTTCACACTAGCAGGCGCAGGCAGCGAAGTACAGCCTGCCGCCCTGCCCCGCAGGGCGATTGCATGAAGGGTAGGTGCTCGGAGTGACGATAGGGTGAAATATTGCTTGTAAACACGTTGAGAAAGGCGTTTACTCTCGGTATTTGGACGCGTAAATGGCAAACGAACCGATCTCTCT
>NZ_PEBS01000108.1 GCF_002869965.1 Janthinobacterium sp. ROICE36 | reverse complement strand
CGGCTGTGAAGGGCTTGGGTCATGGCGCTGGCGGTGAGGTGACAGGAATCAACAGTGTACTCAACAGGCGCCTGGCTTTGAAGTAGGGCAAGCTGCGAATAGGAATATGATCACCCAATTCTAAACAGGTAGCATACCGCGATCGGTGCGCCGGGGAACACATAATCACCCGCGCGCCGCAACAGTTTCAGCGTGACATTTTGCTCTTCCGCCCAGCTCGCCAGCGATCCGACGTCAATATCCGCGACATAACCACGGCGTGGATCGGTGATGAGCGCGCCGTCGCGCGCGTTGAAGCGAGGCGAAGGCAGCACGCACGCCTCCGCCTCGCATAGTCGGCCGATCGTTTCATGCATCTCGCCGCTCACCAGTTCCACCACCGTGTCAACGTTGATACGGCCCGCCATGTGATTGACGAAATAGATCAAGGTCGCAACGCATAGGAAGGCCAGCAGGATGCCGATGCTAAGCGACAGATAGGGGACGAATTCCCCTTCATTTTGTGTGCGCACGCTGCGCAGCACCATCAGGGCATACGAGAACGTGCCAAGAAAAGCGCCCAAAGTCAACTGGTTGCCGCGGTCCTGGGTGAAGTTGCGCAGCAATCTGGGACCCATTTGGCCGGCCGCCAGGGACAGCGCGGCGATGGTGATGGAGAACACGGTGCCCGCCACGCCGATGGCCGACGCCGCAATCGTGCCGAGTAGCGTGCGCGCCCCTGTGCCGCCGCCGTTGTAAAGCCAGTCGCTGCGGATTAACCAATGCGGTACGATGCCGCTTCGATCCAGGTTGACGAGGCCAATCGCGCCCAGGATGCCCGTCATTACCATCAACGCTGGGATGAGCCAGAAGGCGCTGAACAGTTGCTCAAAGAAGATGCGTAGGTGGGTTAGCATGGCCGTTAGCCGTTCATCGGTGCGGGGAGGTGGAGCATGCGCGCAGCCGCAGCGCCGCCGGATCAATCTGCATCAGGTCGCCAATGGCGTCGATGGTGATGTCCGGCTCCAGCTGCGCCGCGTCGCGCGGCGCCAGCGCATAGTGGCCCTGGCGCGGAAACACCGTGGTCACGTGCGCGCCCCACTGGCGCTTGATCGCGTCGAGCAGGCGTGGCTTGTCGTCGACCATCACAAAATGCCGGGCAGGGTAGCGCCGCGCCACCTCGTCCAGCATCTGTTCCTTGTGGATGTAAATGAGCACGCGCCCACCGAACGCCTGCCACAGGCCAGCGCGTTCGACCTTGCGCGGCTGGAATACCACGTCGCCGTCGGATAGCAAGACGCAGGTACCGCACGCGGCCAGGTGCGCAATAACCTCCAGTGCGCGTGGATACAGGCGTTTCATGAAAGGATAGTCGAGCAGGAACGATGACATGTGCAGTAAGCGCATGTCGCACACGTCCTGGTTGCGGTAGCGCTGCAGTGCGCCGAGGTAGTCGGCATAACCGAGTTCGACGCGCAGTTGTTCGAACAGCTCCCAGTAACGCACGGCGCTGGTCGCGCCAAACTGGCGCTCCAGGTGCGTGCGCAGATCCTGCTGCACGCGGTCATTGTCGAGCAGCGTGTTGTCGCAATCAAGCAGAAACACCACGTCGGCGGGCCCGCTCACGGCTTGTCCCCCGGCGGCGCCGCACCCTGTTCGAGATGGCCGCCGAAGCCATGGCGCATCGCCGACAACAGCTTGTCCGCAAACCCAGCGTTGCCGCGCGAGTCGAAGCGCGCGAACAGGGCCGCGCTCAGGATGGGGGCCGGCACCGCCTCGTCGATGGCGGCGGCTACGGTCCAGCGCCCCTCGCCTGAATCAGAGACGCGCCCGGCGTAGGCGGCTAGCGACGGATCGCGCTGCAAGGCGCTGGCAGTCAGGTCCAGTAGCCAGGAGCCGATCACGCTGCCGCGCCGCCAAAGCTCGGCGATTTGAGGCAGGTCCAGCGCGTACTGATAGAACTCCGGATGCGTCATCGGCGCCGTTTCGGCATCAGCACCGGCGCTTTGCATGCCAGCGTCGGCTTGGCGTAGGATGTTGAAGCCCTCGGCATAAGCGCCCATGATGCCGTATTCGATGCCGTTGTGAACCATCTTGACGAAATGGCCTGCGCCATGCGGGCCGCAGTGCAGATAGCCCTGCTCGGCGCTGCCGCTCGCCTGGTCGGCGGCGCAGCGGCCAGGGGTGGGGGGCGCCGCCGCGCTGCCAGGCGCCAGCGTGGCCAGCAGCGGCGTGACATGCAAGACCGCATCCAACTCGCCCCCTATCATCAGGCAGTAGCCGCGCTCGAGTCCAGCCATGCCGCCGCTGGTGCCGACGTCGAGGTAATGCAACTGGCGCGCCTTTAACTGCGCGGCGCGGCGGATGTCGTCGCGGTAATACGAGTTACCGCCGTCAATGATGATGTCGCCCGGCGTCAACAGCGGCGCAAGCGCGTCCAGCACCGTCTCGACCACCGCAGCGGGCAGCATCATCCACAGCACGCGCGGCTGGGCGAGCGCGGTGACCAGTTGCTCAAGCGTGAACACCGGTGTCACGCCGGGCCCGGCAATGGCGATGCGCGCCGCTTCGTGCGTGTCGTAGGCAACACATTCGTGACCGCCGCCACCAAGGCGCCGCACCATGTTGGCGCCCATGCGCCCCAAACCTATCATCCCGAATTGCATCATTCCCTCCAATGGTCAGCGTGACGCGCACCACTTGGCCGCGCGCTGTGGCGGCAGTCCAATTTCGACCGGTGTCTTCACATTGATCGTTGACAGCGCGGCGGTCTGTGCGCGGACGCACGTAGATCGCACCACACAAGTTCTCGCGTGCGCCAGTAAATCCGCATTGCGGCGCATAATGTTTCACTCACTTTCTAATGGGTTTTGGTAGCAATTGCAGCAAAAAGAAAACAACACTTGTGCGCGCAACGAAATGAATTCGGCCTAGTCCCAGCGACGAGCAAGAGCAGCGTGTCGCCCGTCACCTGGCGGGCCCACATGGTTCTTATGGCGCGCCACCATGCGAAAGCACTGCCATGATTCTTGTCCTGAACGCCGGCTCATCAAGCATCAAATTCGCGCTGTTTCGGGCGTACGGCCACCCTGACCGCGCCGGCGTCCTGTGCGAAGGCCAGATGGCGGGTATTGGACACCGCGTTCACTTTAGCGTCACCGATGGCGCCGGCACGATGCTGGTCGCAAGCGACCTGGCACCGGGAACACGGCACGCAGACGCGCTGGGCGCGCTGCTCGACTGGATCGCGCAACAATTTGACCAGCAAGACTTGCTGGCCGTGGGGCATCGCGTGGTGCATGGCGGCGCACGCTACAGCGAACCCGTTGTCATCGATGAGCAAGTCATGGCGGAACTGCGGCGCCTAATCCCCCTGGCTCCGCTGCATCAGCCACACCATCTTGCCGCCATCAACGCCGTCAGCCTACGCTATCCCGCCATACCGCAAGTGGCCTGTTTCGATACCGCATTTCACCACGGTCAATCATCCCTTGTCACCAGCTATGCCCTGCCGCGCCATCTGACGGATACGGGTGTGCGGCGCTACGGCTTCCATGGTTTGTCCTACGAGTACATCGCCGGCATCATGCCCACCATCATCGGCCAAGAATGTGCGCATGGTCGCGTCATTGTCGCCCACCTGGGCGCCGGCGCAAGCCTGTGCGCCCTGCAAGACGGGGTCAGCATTGCCACGACGATGGGTTTCACCCCGCTTGACGGCTTGCCGATGGGGCGCCGATGCGGCAGTCTCGATCCGGGCGTCGTTCTCTACCTGATTGAACAGATGGGCATGAGCGCGGCGGAGGTGGCCAAACTGCTCTATGTCGACAGCGGCCTGCTGGGCGTGTCGGGCATCAGCGACGACATGGGGACCCTGCTTGCCAGTTCAGCACCGCACGCGGCGGAAGCCATCGCACTATTCGTATACCGCATCAAACGCGCGATTGGCTCGCTCGCCGCCGCCCTAGACGGCCTCGACGCGCTCATTTTCACCGGTGGCATCGGCGAACATGCAGCGCAGATCCGGCGCGCCATCTGCGTCGACGCCGCCTGGCTGGGCGTCGAATGCGACGACGCTGCCAATCTGGCGGGCGCCGCGCGCCTGTCGCCGGCAACCAGCCGCGTCACGGCCTGGCGTATCGCAACCGACGAGGACCTGATGGTGGCGCGGCACACGGCCGCGCTGCTGGCACGCCTTCGACCATCAAAACCCCTGCCAAGGAACATCATGAAATCACCCCCTATTGCGCCCGCATCGGAGCAAATGGTCACGCTGCCCCCGGAAGACCATGTCGAACACACCCTCGACGAGGCGCTCGCTGAAAGCTTCCCGTCCAGCGATCCGGTCGCGGTGGCCATACCCAAGCCATCCAATCACCCGTTATGAGGAGCGACACCGACCATGGCAGCGTGGTGGCCGTGCGCGGTAGCGTCGTGGATGTGCGCTTCAATACCTCCTTGCCAGCCATCCACTCGATCCTGCGCGCCGGTGCGGACGGGGCCATCGTTGTCGAAGTACTGACCCACCTTGACGCGCGCGGCGTGCGCTGCATCGCATTGACGCCTACCCAGGGCCTGGCGCGTGGCATGCCCGTCCAGGACACCGGTGCGCCTTTGATGGCACCGGTTGGCAAAGGCATCCTGTCGCGCATGTTCGATGTGTTCGGCAACCCCATCGACCGCCTGCCGGTGCCCACCGGGCTCGCATGGCGTTCGGTCCACCGGGCACCGCCGTCGCTACTTGAACGCTCGACCACGTCGACCATGTTCGAGACCGGAATCAAGCTCATCGACGTACTGGTGCCGCTCGAACGCGGCGGCAAGGCCGGGCTATTCGGCGGCGCCGGCGTGGGCAAGACCGTGCTGCTGACCGAAATGATCCACAACATGATCGGCCACCAGCAGGGCGTAAGCATTTTTTGCGGCATTGGTGAGCGCTGTCGCGAGGGGCAGGAGCTCTACCATGACATGAAGGAAGCTGGCGTGTTGCCGAATATGGTGATGCTTTTCGGCCAGATGAACGAGCCGCCCGGCAGCCGCTTCCGGATCGGCCATGCGGCGCTGACGATGGCCGAGTATTTTCGGGATGACGAGCGGCGCGACGTGCTGCTGTTGATCGATAATATCTTTCGCTTCATCCAGGCCGGCTCGGAAGTGTCGGGGCTGATGGGGCAGATGCCATCGCGCATGGGCTACCAGCCGACCATGGGCACCGAACTGGCGGCCCTCGAAGAACGTATCGCCAACACCGCTAGCGGCGCGATCACCTCCATCCAGGCCGTGTATGTGCCGGCCGACGATTTCACCGATCCCGCAGCGATCCATACCTTTTCCCATTTGTCTGCGGCTATCGTGCTCTCGCGCAAGCGCGCCAGTGAAGGCCTGTTCCCCGCCATCGATCCGCTGCAGTCGAACTCGAAAATCGCTACACCCGGCATCGTGGGCCAGCGCCACTATGCCCTCGCCCAGGAGATACGCCGCACCCTGGCGCAATATGCCGAACTGAAGGACATCATCGCCATGCTCGGACTCGATCAGTTGTCGCCGCAAGACCGCGACCTGGTCGGGCGCGCTCGCCGGCTCGAGCGCTTCCTGACCCAGCCATTTTTCGCAACCGAACAATTTACCGGCATCAAGGGAAAACAGGTAAGCCTGGCCGACGCCCTCGATGGCTGCGAACGCATCTTGCGCGATGAATTCAAGGACACGCCGGAAAGCGCACTCTACATGATCGGCAAGATAGCCGAGGTGAAGGACAAGGCGGCAAAACAGGTCAAAGTCAAGCCGACGGACGCGAAAAATACGAGCGCAGCGAATGACAAGCCGGTCCCCATGCCAGAAGCCGAAGGTGACCATGCAAACGCCCATGCATCTTAAGGTCCTGCTGCCGTTTGCCGTCTTCATCGACACGGACGATGTCACGCATATCGTCGTCGAAACGCGCGCCGGTGCGCTCGGCTTGCTGCCGCGCCGCCTCGACTGCGCGGCGGCGTTGGCACCGGGCATCCTCAGCTACACCAGCGCCTCCAAAGGCGAGCGCTGCATCGCCGTCGATGCGGGTGTGATGATCAAAACCGGCGCGGACGTGCTCGTGTCGGTGCGCCGGGCCTTTGCCGGCACCGACCTCAGGCAACTGCGTGTCGCCATCGAACAACAATTCCTGGCACTGGACGCGGAGGAACGCAAGATGCGCAGCGTGATGGCCGGCATGGAGGCCGGATTCATGCAGCAGATGGCGAGGTATCAGCATGGTTGACGGGAAAGATAAACAGGGGCACGTGGAGCCGGCCCCGGCGCGCGACTTCGCCGCCGGCATCGACGCCAAGGCCAGGCGCAAGCGCAAGGCGCAGCGTCACGGCGCCCCTGGTGTCTGGTTCGGCCTGGGCATGATGGGCCTGATTGGCTGGTCGATCGTGGTGCCGGCTCTGCTTGGGGCGGCACTCGGCACCTGGCTCGACAAACATTATGACGCGAGCCATTCATGGACCCTGGCCCTGGTGGTGGGCGGGTTGACGCTGGGCTGCTTCAATGCCTGGCACTGGGTCGCGCAGCAGGACAAGGCGATGCGCGACGAAGAGGCGGACGATGGACCCACATGATGAGACCGCGATGCAAGCATTGACACTGAGTCTGGCATGGCTGGCCGGTACCGCGCTTGGCACCCTCTTCTATGGCGGCCTATGGTGGACGGTGCGCGCCATCACCGGCGCGGCGCGCGGTGCGCTCTACCTGTTCGGCAGCCTGTTGTTGCGCATGGGCGTGAGCGCCTTAGGATTCTACCTAGTTGCTGGCGGACAGTGGCAACGCATGCTGGTTTGCCTGCTCGGCTTCCTGATGGCGCGCGCCGCCGTGCTGTACCTGAGCGCCGCGTCCGCGCGCAAAGAGGGCCGCCATGCACCTAAGTCCTGACCAAGTGATCTACTGGCAGTACGGCCTGTTCAAGCTCAATGCGACGATCGCATTTACCTGGGCCCTGATGCTCGCCCTGACCTGTGGCGCCTGGCTCATTACGCGCAAGCTGTCGCATGGCATGCAGCGTTCGCGGTGGCAAAACGCACTCGAAATCGTGGTTACCACCATCGAGGCCCAGATCAGCGATGTCGGGCTTGAGCAGCCGCGTCATTACATCAGCTTCCTGGGCACCCTGCTGCTGTATGTCGGCGCCGCCAGTATCTGCACCATCATTCCAGGGTACGAGCCGCCCACCGGTTCGCTATCGACGACGACCGCGCTGGCGCTATGCGTGCTGGTCGCCGTGCCGCTGTTCGGTGTTGCCGAACAGGGCGTCAAGGGCTACCTCGCCTCCTATACCGAGCCGACCTGGCTCATGCTGCCGTTTAACCTGATCAGCGAACTGTCCCGCACGCTCGCGCTGGCGGTGCGCCTCTTTGGCAACATGATGAGCGGCGCCATGATCGTCGCGATTCTGCTAACGATTACGCCTTTCATCTTCCCCGTCGTGATGACCTTGCTCGGCCTGCTGACCGGACTCGTGCAAGCGTATATTTTCTTCATCCTCGCCGCAGTCTACATCGCGGCGGCAACCCGGGTGCGCAAGCGCCCAGACCCGACTGCGACATCATGACCACAGTTGATAAGGATTCGCCATGGATAGCATGAGCTTGATCGCCATCGCCTCGATCGTCGTCGCCGGCATCACCACCGGCTTCGGCACGATGGGACCGGCGCTAGCCGAAGGACGGGCGGTAGCCACTGCCCTGAGCGCGCTGGCACAGCAACCGGACGCCTCGGCCACCATCACCCGCACACTGTTCGTGGGCCTCGCCATGATTGAGTCGACCGCCATTTACTGCTTCGTGGTGTCGATGATACTCATTTTCGCCAATCCCTTCTGGAGCCACGTTATCACCCAGGCGACGGGGAAATAGATCATGCTCATCGATTGGTTCACTGTCGGCGCGCAGACCCTCAATTTCCTGATCCTGGTCTGGCTGCTCAAGCATTTCCTGTATCAACCCGTGCTCGACGCCATCGACGCCCGCGAGAAGGCCATCGCCGCCACCGTCGCCAACACGGCTGCCAAGGAGGCAAAGGCGCAGACACAGCAGGCCGAGTTTGCCAAGAAGAATACGGACTTCGATGCGCAGCGCGGCGCCATGCTGGCGCAAGCGACGGCGCAGGCGCAGGCCGAACGGGAACGATTGATGGGCCTGGCCCGCGCGGAGGCGGACACCCAGCGCGCAAAGTGTCAGAATGCGATCGAGGACGATTACGCCCAGTTGCGCACCGATATCGCACGCCGCGCGCGCGACGAGGTGCTGTCGATTGTGCGCAAAATCCTGGTGGAACTGGCTGACGTTAAGCTGGAGCAGAAGATCTGCGATATGTTCATGCAACGCCTGCGCGCACTGGACGGCGCGGACAAAGCCACCATGCTGGAGGCGCTCAAAGCTGCCGGCTGGCATGCACAGTGCCGTAGCAGCGGCGCGTTCTCCGCCCAGCAGAAGAATGCGCTTGTGGCCGCGCTCGATGAAGTATGCGCGAGCAAGACCACGCTTGCATTTGAGACCGCACCACAACTTGTCAGCGGCATCGAATTGGACGCGCAAGGCTACAAGCTGGCGTGGAACATCGATGACTACCTGGCGTCGTTCGGCGAGCACATCGACCAAGCCGTGCGCGGGCGCGCGCTGGAAGGTACGCTCCCTCCGGCGTCTGCCAGTACAGGACCTGCCCCGGCGGAACCGCACGCGGTCAATCGCCCGGAGGACGAGATCGCAGCACGGGCGCCTGCGCCCACGACACCGGCAGCCGCGTGATGAATGCCCGGCCCAACCTGCTCGGTGCTACGCTCGACGCCGCATTGACCAGTATCGCCGATGCAGGTGCCGGCTTCAGCGCGCAGTTGGTGGCAAGAGAAGTGGGCCATATCATCAGCCTGTCGACAGGGATAGCGCGGGTCCAAGGCCTGCCGCATGCGGGCTACGACGAGCTGCTCGTCTTTCCGGCTGGCGTGCAGGGCATCGCGTTCAATGTCGACGCCACCGAGATCGGTGTCGTCCTGCTTGGCGGCTATGCCCATCTGCAGGCGGGCGACGAGGTGCGTCGCACCGGCCGTGTGATGGATGTGGCCGTGGGCGATGCCCTGCTCGGCCGCGTCATCGACCCGCTTGGGCGCCCGCTCGACGGTGGCGCCGCGCTGGCAAGCGGCGCGCGCCTGCCGATCGAGCGCCCCGCCGCCGCGATCATGGACCGAGCTCCGGTCACCATCCCGTTGCAAACGGGCATCAAAGTGATCGACGCGCTGGTGCCCATCGGACGCGGCCAGCGCGAACTGATCCTTGGCGACCGGCAGAGTGGCAAGACGGCCATCGCAATCGACACCATCCTCAATCAAGGCGATCAGAACGTGCTCTGCGTCTACTGCGCCATCGGCCAGCGCGCCTCATCTGTGGCGAAGGTAATCGCCACCCTGCGCGCGCACGGCGCGCTGGCCTACACGGTGGTCGTGGTAGCCGAGGGCAACGATCCCCCGGGCTTGTCCTATATCGCCCCCTACGCCGCCACCAGCATCGCCGAGCACTTCATGCAGACCGGACGCGACGTGCTGATCGTCTACGACGACTTGACCCAGCATGCGCGCGCCTACCGCGAGCTGTCCCTGTTGATGCGCCGCCCGCCCGGACGCGAAGCCTTCCCCGGCGATATCTTCTATGTCCACTCGCGCCTGCTCGAACGCGCGACCCATCTATCGGCCGAACTGGGCGGCGGTTCACTGACCGCCCTGCCCATCATCGAGACGGAGGGCCAGAACATCGCGGCCTACATCCCCACCAATTTGATCTCGATCACCGATGGCCAACTTTACCTGTCGCCGACTCTGTTCGAGCTGGGCGTGCTGCCCGCCGTCGATGTCGGTCGCTCGGTGTCGCGGGTGGGCGGCAAGGCCCAACGTGCCGCCTACCGCGCCGTCGCAGGCGACCTCAAACTCGCCTATGCCCAGTTTGAGGAACTCGAGACCTTCGCCCGCTTCGGTGCCCATCTCGACCCCGATACCCAGCGGCGTATCGCGCACGGGCGCCGCATCCGCTCCTGTCTGAAGCAGGCGCAAAGCGCACCCGTGCCGGTACCGGCCCAGATCGCCATCCTGCTGGCCCTGGGCGCCAGCCTGTTCGACAACATCCCGTTGGCGCAGATGGACGCGGCCGAGCAAGCGGTGCTCCAAGCCTCCGCCAGGATCCCTGCCGACGTCAGCGCACGCTTCGCGACAGCATCGGAGCTGAGCGACAATGACCGCGACGCCGTGATCGAGATCGCGCGCGCCGCCCTGGCCGACTTGCCCGCGCCGCCCCCCGTCACAGCGGACGATGCCGAGCCCCCCCCATGAGCGAGACCCCATCCAGTCTGCAGCGCAAGCTTGGAACGGCGGCCGAACTGCATTCGGTGGTGCGTACGATGAAGACCATGGCGGCGTCCCGCATCGGCCAATACAGGGACGCCGTGACCGCGCTCGACAGCTACTACCGCACCGTACAACTGGGGCTGGCCCTTTGCCTGCGCCAAGACGAGGGGGCGCTGCGGGCACATCGCGCTCCGCCGGCCCCGGCTGCATCGATCGATGCAATCGTGTTCGGTACCGACCAGGGCATGGTCGGTCAGTTCAACGACACCATGTTCCAGTATGTGATCACAACCCTCGCACCGATGGCCGGCGAGAAAACGGTATGGCCCGTGGGTGAACGGATCGCGGCCTATTTCGCGGATGGGACGTTGCAACGCGCCCACAGATTCAACCTGCCCGTGTCAACGCAGTCCATCCCCGCCCTGGTCGGAAAGATCCTGGTTGCGCTCGATGCGCAGCCTGGTGGCAGACGTGGTGCACAAGTATTCGTCTTCCACCATCGTCCCGTGGAAGGCGGCGGCTTTGCGCCCGCATGTCAGCGCCTGTTGCCCCTCGATGCTGCGTGGATGGATAAATTGACAGCGATGCCATGGCCTGGCAAGCAATTGCCGCAGTTGGCCGGGACGACACCGGTGACGCTGGCGGCCTTCATCAATGAGTACCTGTTCGTCTCGCTGTTTCGCGCTTGCGCCGAATCGCAGGCGAGCGAAAATGCCAGCCGTCTCGTTGCCATGCAACGCGCCGAAACCAACATCGATCAATTGCATGATGAACTACAGCGCAGCTTTCACCGCCTGCGCCAGGGCGGCATCGACGCGGAATTATTCGACCTTGTGGCCGGCTTCGAGGCGCTGGCGCCGGGCTGACGCAGCGTCGGCTTGCCGAATACACTTGTGCACCGGTTATACCGTTTTGTTACGCAAGCGCAGCGCGTTGAGAATCACGGAAACCGAACTCATGCTCATGGCCCCGCTGGCGATCATGGGACTCAGAAAGAGGCCGAAGAAAGGATAGAGCCCGCCCGCCGCAAGCGGTATGCCAACACAGGATCGGGTACACGGCGTCGAGCGGGCGTGCCTGCCAAAGCTTCACATCCTCGCTGACGGCGTCCGTGACGTTGGAGATGAGGGTTGGCGATACCTCGGTGCCGTACATCTCTTCCAGATGGCT
>NZ_PEBS01000107.1 GCF_002869965.1 Janthinobacterium sp. ROICE36 | reverse complement strand
AATACAGCGCCTGGAAATCATCGTTCATGTTGGCCAGGATGGCATCGACCAGTACTCGCAATTTGCGCAAGGGATGCGCATCCGGGATGCGTTCCTCCAACGAGCGGTAACTGTACAGAGAGTGCTGGGTGACGTCGGTCTTGCGCATGATGGCGGTGGGAAAGTGGGGCTGATGAAACAACGTTTACCGGCCCGTGATGGTTGACGGGCACGGCGATTAATTCAACACCCTGTTAAGCAAGTCATCCTGGCAGCCGCACGGCGATTGCCAGGATGAGATATCACTGGATTATATAGTTGATATTCAAAAGATAAATTGGAGTTATATGTGGCGATGCAGCATAATGCATCTGTCTCCTCCAACTCTTCCAAGAATTGGATTTAGCCCGCTTTTACCAGCGGGCTTTTTTTTGCCCAAAATTTCTCAGGCAGGTTGATTCAAGCCCGGCTGCAGCATCTGCACGATGCTGGAGAAATCCTGCTGCGCATAACCGGCTTGCGCATGCATCTGGTACAGCTGGCGCACCAGCCCGCCCAAGGGTGTAGGCGCATTCGCCGACAGGGCCGACTGCTGCGCCAGGCCCAGGTCTTTCAGCATCAGCGCCGTGCCGAAGCCGCCGCTGTAGTTGCGCGACGCGGGCGTGCCCTCCATGACACCGGGCCACGGGTTGTACACTTCCAGGGTCCAGTTGCGGCCCGAACTCTTGGCCATGATGTCGGACAATATTTTCGGATCCAGGCCATGCGCCACGCCCAGGTTCAGCGCCTCGGCCGTACCGGCCATCAAAATGCCCAGCAGCATGTTATTGCAAATCTTCGCCACCTGGCCCGCGCCCGCCTCGCCCGCATGGAAAATGTTCTTGCCCATTTTTTCCAGCAAGGGCCGCGCCTGCTGCAAGGCCGCTACGCTACCACCGACGATGAAGGTCAGGGTGCCGGCCGCCGCGCCCGCCGTGCCGCCCGAGACGGGCGCATCGAGCATGGCAAAGCCGCGCTCGCTGGCTGCCTGCGCCACTTGCCGCGCCACATCGGCGGCGATGGTGCTGCAATCGATGAACAGGGCACCGGGCTTGGCCGAATCGAGCACGCCCCCTGCCGCCAGGTACAGGTCTTGCACGTGCTTGTTGGCTGGCAACATGGTGATGACGGCGTCGGCCTTCTGCACGGCTGCGCTGGCGGAGGCGGCCGCCGTGGCGCCCGCCTCAACCAGCGAGGCCACGGCCGCCGGCGCCAGGTCGAATACGGACACATGGAAGCCGGCGGCCACCAGGTTGCGGGCCATCGGCGCGCCCATGTTGCCCAAGCCGATGAAAGCGATATGTTGCATATGTGTCTCCTGTTATTCTTTTAATGCAGGTCGCGCAAGGGATGGCTATCCCATGGCGCCGTGAAATATTCATTGAGATACGCTTCGCTGACCTCGGCCAGGCTGGCCGGCTGCCATTGCGGCGCGTTGTCCTTGGCTATCAGCAAGGCGCGCACGCCTTCGCTGAAGTCTGCGTGGGCGCAGCATTGCACGGCAACAATGAGTTCCAGCTGGAACACTTGCGCCAGGCTCAGATGCCGCGTGCGTACACGCATGGCCCATACCAGGGCGGCCGAGCTGGGGGCGCCCTTGCCCAATGCATGGGCCGCCTTTTGCAGCCAGGCCGAATCGCCGTCATACGCGGCGATGGCGGCCACCACTTCGGGCAAGGTAGGCGCTTGCGTCAACGCGGCGATGGCGTCGAAGTTGGCGCGCACTTCGGAGACGGGCAGCATGGACGTAGGTGCCGAGAAGCTGCGCAGCAAGCGGCTCAGTTGCTGGTGATTGGCCTGCGGGCTGGCTTGCCATTGCCCCAGCGCCAGCGCATCGAGCAGCATGGCGCGCTCTTCCTGGCGCAGGACATAGTCGCCCAGGCCAGTAAACAGCGCGTCGGCTGCGTTCAGCGGCGCGCCCGTCAAGCCCAGGAACAGGCCGCTGCGCCCCGGCATGCGGCCCAGGAACCAGCTGCCGCCCACGTCGGGGAACAGGCCTATCGTGATTTCCGGCATGGCGATGCGCGTGCTTTCCGTCACCACGCGGTGGCTGGCGCCCGCCATCAGACCCAGGCCGCCACCCATGACGATGCCGCCGCCCCACACCAGCAGCGGTTTCACATACGTATGGATGCGGTGGTCGAGCCGGTATTCCTCGGCAAAGAAGGCCAGCACCTGCGGGTTCGGCACGACACCTGGCTGCTCGGCCACGGCCGCACGCAGGCTGCGCACATCGCCGCCTGCGCAAAAGGCCTTGTCGGTCGACGATTGCAGCACCACGCAGGCGATGGCGTCGTCAGCGGCCCAGCGCACGAGGGCGCCATCGATGGCGCGTATCATGTCCAGGGTCAAGGCGTGCAGCGACTTCGGCGCATCGAAGGTGATGACGCCCAGCTTCATGCCGCCGTGACAGTCGCGTTCTTCGATTTTCACGGTTTCCAGCAAAGGTTCAACCATTCTGCCACTCCGCCGGACGTTTTTCCAGGAACGCTTGCACGCCCTCTTTCTGGTCTTGCGTATCGAACAGGCCCAGGAACAGGTTGCGCTCGTCGGGCAAGGAATTGACCAGCGGATGGCTGCGCGCGCCCTGGATCAGGGTCTTGCACGCCGTCACGCTGCTGGGACTCTGGCGCGCCACCTTGGCGGCCAGGGCCAGCGCCGTGGCGGCGGCCTTGCCGGTTGGCACAACCTCCTCGACCAGGCCGATGGCCAGGGCCTTGGCCGCATCGACTCTTTCGCCACATAGAATCATGCGCTTGGCCCAGCCTTCGCCCACCAGCCACGGCAAATGCTGCGTGCCGCCCGCGCACGGCAGCAAGCCGACGGATGCTTCCGGCAAGGCCATCTGCGCATGTTCCTCGGCGATGCGGATGTCGCAAGCGAGCGCGCATTCGAGCCCGCCGCCCATGGCATAACCATTGATGGCGGCAATGCTGACGCCGCGAAACGCGGTGAGTGCCTCGAAGGCCTCGCCAAACGCGGCGGCCATGGCAAACGCCGTGTCCTTGTTGCCATCGGCAAATACTTTCAGATCGGCTCCCGCCGAGAAGAACTTGGCGCCGCCGCCCGTGATCACCAGCGCATACACGTCCGGGTCGGCATTCAGGTCAGCCACCAGCTGCGTCAGCGCGTTCAGGCTGGCCAGGGTCCACGTGTGGGCCGGCGGGTTGTCGAGGGTCACCAGGGCCGTGTGGCCGCGGCGTTCCAGCAGCAGATTGGTATACACTTTTGTCATCGTAAGGTCTCCGTGGCGCCGTCTTTCAAAATCGCTCGCGCGACGATCAGGCGCATGATTTCATTCGTCCCTTCCAGGATCTGGTGCACCCGCGTGTCGCGCACGTGGCGCTCAAGCGGGTATTCGCGGATGTAGCCATAGCCGCCGTGCAGCTGCAGCGCATCGTTGGCCACATTAAAACCCACATCCGTGGCGAAACGTTTGGCCATGGCGCAATACGCCGTGGCGTCCGGGCTTTCCTGGTCCAGTTTCCAGGCCGCCAGGCGCACCATCTGGCGCGCCGCCACCAGTTCCGTCAGCATGTCGGCCAGCTTGAATTGCAAGGCCTGGAATTGCGCCAGCTCGCGGCCGAATTGCGTGCGCTCCTTCATGTACGCTTGCGCCCGTGTAAGGGCTGCCTGCGCCGTGCCCACCGAGCACACGGCAATATTGATGCGCCCGCCATCGATACCCTTCATGGCAATCGCAAAACCTTCGCCTTCCGCACCCAGCAAGTTACCAACAGGCACTTTCACCTGGTCGAAACTGATGATGCGCGTGGGCTGGCTGTTCCAGCCCATCTTTTCTTCTTTCTTGCCATACACGATGCCGGGCAGATTCGCCGGCACGGCTAACGCGGAAATCCCGGCAGCGCCTTCGCCGCCCGTGCGCGCCATGACGATCAGCATATCCGTCTGGCCCGCGCCGGAAATGAACGCTTTCGTGCCGTCCAGCACATAAAAATCGCCATCCCTGACGGCTTTCGTGCGCAATGACGCCGCGTCGGAACCCGACTGCGGTTCCGTCAGGCAATAGCTGGCCAGCTTCTGGCCGGCCGCCAGGGCCGGCACCCACTCATCGCACAGGGCTTCTTGCCCCCAGCGCGACAGCATCCAGGTGGCCATGTTATGGATCGTGATATAGGCCGTGGTCGAGGTACAACCGCCTGCCAGCTCTTCGAAGACGATGGCCGCATCCTGGCGCGACAGGCCCAGGCCACCCCAGCGCTGCGGCGTGTACAGGCCGCAAAAGCCCATCTCGCCCGCCTTGGCAATCGTTTCCACGGGGAAGATCGATTCCGCATCCCAATGTGCCGCATGCGGCGCCAGTTCGCCTTCGGCAAACGCGCGCGCCGCATGCTGGAACTCGCGCTGCTCGTCGCTCAGTTCAAAGTCCATGCCGGCTCCTTACTTGAGGCTGATGGTGGTGTTGACCTTGCCCACCGAGGCCGCATCCGTGAACCAGCGCTGGGTGATGGTTTGCGTCTGCGTGTAGAACAGCACGACTTGCTTGCCGAACGGGCCCAGATCGCCCAGTTTCGAGCCGCGCGACCCCGTAAAGCTGAACAGCGGGACGGGCACGGGAATGGGCACGTTGATGCCGACCTGGCCCACGTCGATTTCTTCCTGGAAATAGCGTGCGGCCGCGCCGCTTTGCGTGAACAGCGCCGTGCCGTTGCCGTTCGGATTCGCGTTCACCAGGGCGATGGCTTCATCCAGGGTATCGACTTCGACGACGATCAGGACCGGGCCAAAGATTTCCTGCTCATACACGACCATGCCGGGTTTGACGCCGGACAAGATCGTCGGGCCGACGAAGTTGCCGTTCGGATAGCCATCGACCTTCACGTCGCGCCCATCGAGGGTCAGCACGGCACCCTGCTCGATGCCCTTGGCGACCAGACTGAACACGCGCTCTTTCGCCGAACACGAAATGACGGGCCCCAGGTCAGGATTGTCCTTGCCCGCGCCCACCGTCAAGGTTTGCGCCTTGGCGGCCAGTTCCGGCAGCCACTCGCGCGCTGCGCCCACTAGCACAGCGACGGAGGCGGCCATGCAGCGCTGGCCGGCCGCGCCGAAGCCCGCCCCCAGCAACTGGTTCAGGGTTTGTTCTTTATTGGCGTCCGGCAAGACGACGGCGTGGTTCTTGGCGCCCATCATGCATTGCGCGCGCTTGCCGTTCAGGCTGGCGCGCTGGTACACATGCGTGCCTACCTTGCTAGAACCGACGAACGAAATGGCCTTGATGTCCGGATGGTCGCACAGGGCATTGACCACGTCTTCGCCACCATGGATCACGTTCAGCACGCCAGCCGGGATGCCTGCCTGCAAAGCCAGGCGCACGAGCTTTTCCGTCACCAGCGGATCTTGTTCCGATGGTTTCAGCACGAAGGTATTGCCGCAGGCAATTGCCATCGGGAACATCCACAGGGGGATCATGGCGGGGAAGTTGAACGGGGTAATGCCGGCGCACACGCCCAGCGGCTGCATCACGCTGTAGGTATCGACGCCACCGGCCACGTTTTGCGCGTATTCGCCCATCTGCAGGGTGCCGATATTGGCGGCATGCTCGACCACTTCCAGGCCACGGAACACGTCGCCTTCCGCGTCGAGCAGGGTTTTGCCCTGTTCCATGGTCAAGGTCGCGGCCAGGTCAGCCATGTTTTCGCGGATCAACTGCTGGAGTTTGAGGAAAATGCGTGCGCGCGCGCCGATCGGCGTCTTGCGCCAGGTTTTGAAGGCGCGCTGGGCCGAGGCGATGGCGGCATTGACTTCATCCGGCGTGGCGAACGGCACGCGGGCCAGCACTTCCTGCGTGGCCGGGTTGACGACATCGCGCCACACGGTGCTCTGGGATTCAACCCACTCGCCGTTGATCAGCAGTGGAACGGTCGGAATAGTAGTTTGCGTGGTCACTCGGTGTCTCCTGGTGTGGGTATAGGTCTGTTTGCATTATTCGCACAATCGCCGCCGCAAACAAGGCGTGAAAATGCGAGATAATGCAAAGCTGAATCTGTTAATCTGCAAATATTGTAAATTTGCAGATTCCACAAACCGGGAAAGAGTAAACGCGATGGCAAAGGTTTTCATGGGCGTGCGCCTGCAGCGCCTGCGCGAGGAACGGCGCATGACACAGGTGGCGCTGGCCAAGTCCCTGGGCATCTCGCCCAGCTATCTGAACCAGATGGAACGTAACCAGCGCCCGCTGACGGTGCCGATTCTGTTGCGCATCGGCACGGTGCTGGGAATCGATCCGCAAATTTTCTCCGAACACGACAGCGCCAGCCTGGTGGCCGACGTGCGCGACGTGTTCGGCGAATTGCCCGACGCGCCACCCACCTCGATGGCCGAGCTCAAAATGCTGGTGGAAAACATGCCGGAACTGGCGCGCTCCATCCTGCTGCTGCAGCGGCGTTACCGGGTGATGGCGGAGCGCGCCGATACCCTGGCCGCGCGCCTCGATGACGGCAGCCGCGGCGCCAGCTCGGCAGCGCCTTCCACGGACGAGGAAGTGCGCGAATACCTGAACCGGCGGCAAAACTATATCGATGAACTGGACCGGGCGGCGGAGCTCGTGGCCGGCGAATTTGATCCCGCCCTGCGCACGCTCGACGCGCTGCAAAGCCGCTTGCTGGCGCGCCACGGCATCCAGGTGCAATTGTCCGATGGCGACGCGGGCATGGTGCGCAAGCACCGCTTTGATGCCCAGCAACACATCCTGTGGCTGCCCGACACCCTGACAGGCGGCCAGCGCGCCTTCCAGATGGCGGCGCAAATCAGCCTGCTCGAACACAGCGAACTGATCGACGCCCTGGTGCTGGCGGCGGGATTGTCCGGCGCGGCCGCGCAAACGGGCGCGCGCCTGGCGTTTTCCAACTATTTTGCCGGCGCCCTCTTGATGCCGTATCAACGCTTCTTGCAGGCGGCGGAAACGCGCGCCTACGATATCGAGCGCCTGGCGCACCAGTTCGGCGTGGGTTTCGAAGCCGTATGCCACCGCCTGAGCACCATGCAGCGCCCCGAGGCGGCGGGTTTGCCGTTTTTCTTTGTGCGCGTCGACCGCGCGGGGAATGTCTCGAAGCGCCAGTCGGCCACGGACTTTCACTTTTCGCGGGTGGGCGGCACCTGCCCCCTGTGGATCGTGTATGACGCCTTCAGCCATCCGGGCCAGGTGCTCACGCAAGTGGCCAGCATGCCCGACGGCTGCACCTATCTGTGGATCGCGCGCCAGGTGAGTACGGCCTCGCCGGGCTTCCGCGCGCCGGGCAAGACCTTTGCCGTGGCGCTGGGCTGCGATATCTCGCAGGCGCACCGGCTGATTTATTCGAAAGGACTCGACTTGCACGACCCTTCCAGCGCCACGCCCATCGGCACGGGCTGCAAGGTGTGCGAGCGGCAAAGCTGCCCGCAGCGGGCGTTTCCCTCGCTGCTGCTGCCGCCGCCCGTATCGGCTTAAGAGGCGTCGGCGACGCGCGCGCGCAGCGCGTCGAATTCGCGCGCAAATTCCACGCGCCAGTCGCGCCGCGTGGACTCGTCTATCCAGGCCGCATCGAGGCCATTCAACATGAAGCCGCGCATGTCATCGAGGCCGAAACCGAATTCGCGCATCATCATCCAGGTACCCGTCGGCGTTACGTGGTGCAGGGTCGGGTCGTCCGTGTTCGGATGCAGTTTCAAGCCCAGCTTGGCCATGGCGCGGATCGGGTGATCGAGGGCCCAACGCTCGGGCGCCAGGGTGCGCAGATAATAGGAATTGGTCGGCACCACGGTAAACACCAGACCCCGCTCCACGCAGCGCTGCGCCAGTTCCAGATTGGCGACGATGGTGTAGCCATGGTCGACCCGGTCCACCTGCAGCTGCTCGATGGCCGTCGCCACGTTCATCCACGGCATGCCGAATTCACCCGCATGCGCCGTGCACTTGAAACCTGCTTCGCGGGCGGCGCGGTAGGCTTCGATGAAGAGCTCCGGCGGGCGGTCGTTTTCGCGGTAGTCGATGCCGATGCCGATGACTTCCGGCACGCGGTGCGCCTTCATCCACGCCACCATCTGCACGGCTTCGGCGGGACTCGCTTCGCGGTCGATGCTGGGGATCAAACGGCCGATCACGCCAAAATCGCGCCGCGCGTCGCGGATGGCGGCGACGATGGCGTCTTGCGCTGCGTCATAGCGGATGCCCGACACCCGCACCGTGCCGGTGGGGTTCCAGAAGAACTCCGCATAGCGCACGCCGTGGCCATGCACGTCTTCCAGGTATTCATACGTCAGGCAATACAGGTCCGTCGGCGAGACGATCAGGTGCGCGTCGAGCGCGCGCAGCACGCGCAGCACGCCGACCGGCTTGTCGCCGCGCGTATAGAACGCGTCGATTTCCTCGGGGGTGACGACATTGCCCGTCTTGGCGGCCAGCGCACGGAAAGTAGCCTGGCGCACCGTGCCAAACAGGTGGCAATGCAGCTCTACCTTCGGCATGGTGCGTAAAAACTGTTCGATGCTCAGGGGTGAAATAGACATGAAGCTCGTTTCGTAGTGTAGTGGGTCAGACGAGAATGGCGGCCAGGCGGCGCATCAGGCGCTCGATGGCGGCCGGGCCATCGGCCAGCATCGCCACTTGCGTGTTGATGGCGGCGCGGCGCGGCACGCGAAATTCGCACACCGTCATGCCGCGCGTCAGTTCGCCCGTCAATTCGATGGCCACGTGGGCGCTCTGGAACTGGAACAACTGCGGCACTTCCAGGTACAGGGCCACCACCGGGTCATACATGGGCATGGGCACGGAACCGTCGGCACTGCGGATGCGCACATACGCTTCCAGGTAGCCGGCCAGGCGCTGCGCGCGCGGCGTGCCGATGGCGCGCAAGCGCTGCACTTCCGCATTCGTCACCAGCAACTGGCGACACAGGTTCAAGCCGAACATGCGCAGCGGGATGCCGGACTTGAACACCTGGGCGGCCGCTTCCGGGTCCGCATAGATATTGAATTCGGCCGCCGCCGTGTGGTTGCCCTGGTCGGTCGAGCCGCCCATCAGGATGATTTCGACGATTTTTTCGGCGATATCGGGCGCACGGGTCAAGGCCGTGGCCAGATTCGTCATCGGTGCGATCGCCATGATGGTGATCTGTCCCGGATGGGCGCGCACGGCGGCGATCAGTGCATCGACGGCGTGGCCGGCGGCGTCGCTGGCGGCGCCAGGCGGCAGGATTTCTCCGGTCGTCGGCATGCCGCTGTCGCCGAGGATGCGCTGCGCCGTCTCGATGACGCCAGCCAGCGGCTGCTCGCAGCCGCGGTAGATCGGCACCGTCAAGCCGTCATGGGCCTTGATGCGCAAGGCATTGTCGTAGGTGATGGCGACGGGCGCATTGCCCGCCACCACGCTCACGCCCAGCCACGCGATATCGGGATTGCTGCCCAGCAGCAGCATCGTCAGCCAGTCGTCAAATCCGGGATCGGTATCGAGCCAGATTTTTTTCAAGGCTTGGGTCATGATGTTTTCCATTCAAAAATCACGCGCCCAGCCACAGGGCGCTGTCGGACGGCAATACGAAGGACACGGCCGTGCCTTCGCGCCAGGCGGCGCCACCGGCCGCGCAAATGCCCTTGACCTGGCCCAGCGGCGTTTGCAGCAGATATTCGACGGTGTCGCCGAGGAAGCCCCGCGCCAGCACGGTGCCCGGGTACTGGCCAGCTGCGTCGTCAGGCGCGCACACGCGCACCTTGTCCGGACGCCAGCCCAGCACCGTGGTGCCGGCAGCGACGGGCGACGTGTACGGCAGGCTGGCGCCCGCGTGGTGCAGCGCGCCGTCGCGGTAATCGAACAGGTTTTCAAAGCCCATGAAGTTGGCGACGAAACGCGTCGACGGCGTATTGAAGACGGCTTCCGGCGCGGCCAGTTGCTCGATGCGCCCGCTGTTCATGACGACGATGCGGTCGGACAAGGCCAGCGCTTCTTCCTGGTCATGCGTCACGTACAGCATGGTGATGCCCAGTTCGCGCTGGATGCGGCGCAGTTCGGCGCGCATCTGCACGCGCAGCTTGGCGTCCAGGTTCGACAGCGGTTCATCGAGCAGCAGCAGGGCCGGTTCGACGACGATGGCGCGCGCCAGCGCCACGCGCTGCTGCTGGCCACCGGACATCTGCGCCGGCAAACGGGTTTCAAAACCGGTCAGTCCCACGGCCGCGATCACCGCTTCCACCTTGGTTTTCAGCAGGGCCGGCGCCACCTTGCGCAGGCGCAGGCCGAAGGCGATATTGTCGTACACATTCAAGTGCGGGAACAGCGCGTACGACTGGAACACCATGCCGATATTGCGCTTGTTCGGCGCCAGCTTGCCGATTTCGCGGCCATCCAAAACGATGCGGCCCGACTGCAGCGGCATCAGGCCGGCGATGGCGCGCATGGTGGTGGTCTTGCCGCAGCCGCTGGGGCCCAGCAGGGAAATCAGTTCACCCTGCTCGACGTGCAGGTCCAGGTCTTTCACGGACGTCGTGTTCTTGGCGTAGCCGAGATTCAGCTTGTGCAGTTCCAGATAACTCATCGTATGTTGCCTCTTACATGTATTTAGAAATGCCCAGCACCTTCTCGGTCACCATCACGAAGGCCATGGTGAACAAGACCAGCAAGGTCGACAGGGCAGCGATCGATGGATCGAAACTGTTTTCCATATGTCCCAGCATCTCGATCGGCAAGGTGCTGATGCCAGGCCCCGTCAGGAACAGCGAGACGGGCACCTGGTTGAACGAGGTGACGAAGGCGAGGAAGAAGGCGGCGATCACGGCGTTGCGGATATTCGGCAGCACGATCATGAAGAAGGCGCGCAGACGCGACGCGCCCAAGGTGATGGCGGCATCCTCGATATCCACGCGCAAATTGACCAGACTGGCATACACCACGCGCACCGAGTACGGAATCAACAGCGCGATGTGGCCGATCAGCAGGCCCACGTACACGGGCGCATTGATGGTCAGCACCAGGTGGTGCAGCAAGCCCAGGCCCACCAGGATGGCGGGAATGATCAGCGGCGACGTCAGGACTTGCCGGATGGCGCCGATGCCCGGTGGCGGCATGCGCGAAAACGCATACGCGACGGGAATACCCAGCAACAGCGCGATGACGGTGGCGATCAGGCCGATTTCCAGGCTGGTCTGGAAGGCGCGGCGGAACTCGGGCGCCGCCCACACTTCGAGTATCCAGCGCAGCGAGTACGACTCGGGCGGGAAGGCCAGCGTTTCGCCGCCGCTAAAGCCGGCCAGCACGACGATGGCGAAAGGCCCCAGCAGGAACAACAACACCAGCCACAGGACGGCGCGGGAGAACAAGCTTTCTTTCATACGGAGCTCCGGCTCGAGGAAATACGTTTAACAGGGTGTTGAATTAATCGCCGTGCCCGTCAACCATCACGGGCCGGTAAACGTTGTTTCATCAGCCCCACTTTCCCACCGCCATCATGCGCAAGACCGACGTCACACAGCACTCTCTGTACAGTTACCGCTCGTTGGAGGAACGCATCCCGGATGCGCATCCCTTGCGCAAATTGCGAGTACTGGTCGATGCCATCCTGGCCAACATGAACGATGATTTCCAGGCGCTGTATT
>NZ_PEBS01000106.1 GCF_002869965.1 Janthinobacterium sp. ROICE36 | reverse complement strand
GTGTATCGATGGTTTGCGACCGGACCCTTCGTTCCAGTTCGGCACGGTCTTCCTCGCTCAATATAATCGGCGCCGCAGTCAGCATTGCTCACCTCATCTCAAACTCAATATGTAGATGATAGCGCAGTCTTTAAATAGTGCAACCATTTCGCAAGCAGTACACTAGAAGTACGGTTGCGCTTCTCGACCACCTCTCCCTTCCGCTCGCTACGGCATTGTCAGGTGTTGCGACGTTTGTGGTCTTATTGCTGTGTCTCATGCTTACCTGAAACAATGTCGCATCAAACCACTGCGGAGGCTGGAACCGGCCTCCACACAATCTGAAAGCAGCACCATGCTGACCGGCCTGAACCACCTCACCCTGTCCGTGCGCGACCTGGCGCACGGCGTCGTCTTTTACCGCGACACCTTGGGCCTGCGCCTGCATGCGCGCTGGGACAGGGGCGCGTATCTGTCGGCTGGGGATTTGTGGCTGTGCCTGACGCTGGATGGGCAAGACACGGCTAGGCTGGCCAGCCCCGGCTACACGCATTACGCCTTTTCCATCGCGCCCGCCGACTTCGCCCCGTTTTCCGCCCGCCTGCGCGCCGCCGGCGTGTCCGAATGGCAGCAAAACAGCAGCGCTGGCGACTCGCTGTATTTTCTCGATCCGGACGGCCACCGGCTGGAAGCCCATGCGGGCAGCCTGGCACAGCGGCTGGCTGCATGCCGGGCGGCGCCCTATGCCGACATGCAATTCTTTGACGACTAAGAGGCGTGGGCCCACACATTTGGAAGAGGACAACAAAAATTCCAAAAAAGGAGTAACATTAATCCATAAATGGAGTTCATCATGAATCTTGCCTACGCCTACCCCAAGAGCCGATTCGAACCGGCCGTGCTCGTCGACCTGAACGCCAAAGCCGAGCGCGAGCGATTGTCGCAATCGGCACTGAAGGGGTTTTTCAAGCTGGCCGCCGCCTGGAAGCTGCGCGACGACGATGCGCGCGAATTGCTGGGCGGCCTGTCCAGCAGCGCCTACTACGAGTGGAAAAAGCACCCGGACCGCGTGCTGGAAGTGGACCGCATCACGCGCATTTCCTATTTGCTGGGCATCTACAAAGCGTTGCACATCCTGTACGGCGACAAGCTGGCCGACGAATGGGTGAGCCTGCCCAACAAAAATCCCGTGTTCGGCGGCCGCACACCCCTGTCGCAGATGCTGGCCGGCGGCTTGCTGGCCATGCAGACGGTGCGCAAGCTGCTCGATGCGCGCCGCGGAGGGCTGTAATCGTGCCTGCCGCTCCCAATGAACAGCTGCCGCCGCTGGCAGCCTTGCGCCAGATCGACACCTGCCGCCTGATTCCCTCGCGCTTCGCCGACATGGAAGACTCCGTGCTGGCGCCGCTGGCAGAGGACGATGCTCACCTGCGCGAACTGTTCGAGCTCGATAACGCCACCAACGCGCGCCTGGTGGCCGAGTATGGCGGCGCGCCAGGAATTGGCGTGGACGAGCTGGTTTTTGGCGTGCCAAATTTTCGCATCATCAACGCCGCCTATACCTACGCCCGCCCGGAAGGGGCGCGTTTCAACGATGGCGAGCGGGGCGCCTGGTATTGCGCCTTCGACATGGAAACGGCGCTGGCCGAGATCATTTTCCATAAAACCGTGGAATACCAGGAAATTGACTATTTCGACGACAGCGTCAGCTACCAGTCGCTGCTGGCCGATTTTTCCGCCAGCTTCCACGACCTGCGCAGCCAGCAGCGCTACCAGGCTTGCCTCGACCCGGCCAGCTACATCGCCTCGCAAGACCTGGCCGCCATCCTGCTCGAAGCAGGCTCCATGGGCGTGATCTTCCCCAGTGTGCGGCACGCCAGCGGCACCAACCTGGCCTGCTTCCGCCCTGCCCTGGTGGGCAATGTTCGCAAAGGGGCCGCCTATCGGTTAACATGGCAGGGAACGCCGACGCCGCGCGTGGAAGCCGTGTAAGGCAAGCCAGCCGCGCGCAATGGCACCCGACTCACCGAACATTGATATTTCGCATGCAAACCAATCCTGAAAAAGACACCGAACTGCGCCTCAAAGTGAACAGCGAAACGGCCCGCCTGGCCTGGAGCGAACTGGAAAAACACTTCGCCCAGGGCAACGTCGTCTGGGTCGCCAATGAGCTCGACCTGGTCGAAGTGGCCGTGCGCATCTCGCACGACGATAAGACCACCATCGCGCAATGGATGGCCGATGGCAAAGTGGCCAAGGTGTCGGACCAGCAGGCGCTGGACTGGCAAGCCGCCGACGCGGCACTGTGGGCTGTCGTCGTCAGCCCGTTCATCCTGGTGCAGCAGGAAAAGCCCACCAGACACTGATGCTTACAGGCTGCGCTCGAACATCAGACGCAGCGACGCGCTGCCATCGAGGCTCGTCAGGCTGTCGCTGCGGCCCACCTCATCGACATAGGATAGCCCTTGCTCCTGCTGATGATGCAGCAAATTGGCCGCAGACAGGCGCACCCGCGTTTTCGCGTCCGGCTGCCACAGCGCATACGCGTCGAAGGTGCGCCGCACGCCCGCATGGCTGCTGGCGTGCGCGTCGAGCCGCGCCAGGCCGCCCGTCTGCACGTTCAAATTGCCACCCATGCTCATCCTCGGCGAGAGCCGATAATCGAGTCCAAAGTTGAGCGTGGCCGGTACCTGGCTGGCCAGGCGGTTGCCGGGACCCGGCACGGCGGCGACGCTGGACCAGTTGCGCCCCGCATTGGCACGTACGTCGATATCGGGCGCCTGCACCCACCAGGTCCGCAAGGGGAACTTCACATCCATCTCGACGCCGCGCACCGTGGCCGTGCCGTTATTGAACGGGCTGGCGGTCCAGATGCCATCGTGCTGGAACAGGCGCTGCACGGTGACGTCGCTGATGCGCCGCGTGTATGCCGACACGCTGGCCACGCCGCTCTTGCCGAAATAGCTCTCCCAGGCCGCATCGAGCCCCCACGCCAGTTCCGGCCGCAGCTCGGGATTGCCCTGGAAATCGGGATTGTTGGCGCTGTTGCCATTGTTGATGGTGTAGCGGCGCGGCACCAGGTTGCGCGTGCTGGGCGCCTTGTAGGTGCGCGCCAGCGCCAGCCGCAGCTGGTCGCGTTCCTGCTGCGGCGGTTTCCACAGCAGTTGCGCCACGGGACTCCAGACGCTGGCCCGCGTGCGCACTTCGCTCAAGGTGCGGCCCTCGGTGGCCGTGTGCAAGCCTTCCCAGCGCACGCCCGCATACATTTGCAGACGCGGCGTCACGTCCCATTCATCCTGCGCATACAAGGCCAGGCGCCGCACGTCGGCCGTGTAGTCTTCATCGAGCGCATACGGCGCGCCACCGGCAAGATACGTGTCGCGCTGGCGGCGCGATTCCCTGCGGCGTATCAGGCTGCCATCCCAGCCCGCGCTCAGCGCATGCCCGCCGCCCAGTCGGCCCAGGTATTTGCCGCTGCTGGTGACGCTGTCGTCGATGGCGTCGGACACCACGCCGCGCAGCAACAAAGGAGCGCCACCGGCCGCCGCGCCATGAAACGCGTAATCCGTATCGCGCCGGTTGTGGTTGACGCCCAGTTTGGCCGTCAGCTTGCCCGCCGCCCCCAGCGGGTGCGCCCAATTCACGTCGTTGCGCGCCGAAAACACGCTGGCCTGCGAAGTGGCGCCATTGCGCGGATACGCCGTGGGCATGCCCAGCAAGGCCGTTTCGCTGGCCACGCCGTCAAATCCCGTGCGATACCAGTCCAGCAGGCTTTGCCAGATGATGGTATCGCCATTGTCGAAGGTCCATTGCAGGCGCGGCGTCAGGCTGGCCTTGTTGACGGAGGAGGCGTTGCGCGTGCGCGTTTCGCGCCGCGCCAGCAGCGTGCCGGCCGGATCGGAGATTGTCTCAGTCGTCCTTCCCGCCACGTCATCGGCCGTGCGC
The DNA here is from genome assembly GCF_002869965.1 of Janthinobacterium sp. ROICE36. Classification (GTDB taxonomy): domain Bacteria; phylum Pseudomonadota; class Gammaproteobacteria; order Burkholderiales; family Burkholderiaceae_D; genus Janthinobacterium. Next base: position 8,333 of record NZ_PEBS01000106.1, on the reverse strand, counting down.
TCCAGCGCGCCCGTCAGCGCATAGGCGAAACCGGGCAGCTTGTCCGCCACGCGCAAGGACGCGGCAGGCTGCCAGCGGCCATCCTGTCTACCGGCGCCCAGCTTCCATTCGCGCTCGGCGCCGCTGGCACCCTTGCGCAAGACGACGTTGATGCTGCCGGCGACGGCTTGCATGCTGTATTCGGCCGTCGCGCCGCGTAAAATCTCGATGCGCTCGATCATCTCGGGCGCGATCGATTCGATGGAAAATCCGGGTGGCGCGGGGTCGCCGTTGATCAGCATTTGCGTGTAGCCGGCGCCCAGACCGCGCATGCGCACCTCGCCGCCGACGACGGAGACGCCGGGTTGGCGTTTCAGCGCCGCCGCCAGGCTGCTGTCGCCATATTGGGCCAGGTCGTCGCGGCTGACGATGATCTTCGCGGCCGTGTCGTCTCGCCGCTGCTGCACACCGCTGGCGGCCGAAATTTCAACTTTCTGCAGCGGCGCATCCTCGGCGCAGGCAGCGGTGGGCAAGAGCAGAAAAAAGAGCGGAAAAGTCGGGATGGCGCTGCGCATGATGCCTTTTCTACACTGCGAAAATGAAGAGCGCAGTGTAGATGATTTGATAATACGCAGCAAGCGGCTTTCAGTACCCTTCTGCAAGGCAGGCCGCAATCACCTTCGGATCGCAGATGGCAGGGCAGCAAAAAAAATGCCGCTTCGCATGGTGCACGAAGCGGCACTTCCACTGGCAAGCCCGGTTAATGCACGCTTATTGGTTTTCGATGCTCGTGTTGCCAGCCGCCACAGGCAGTCGCAAGCCCGTATCGACCACACTCAGGCGCAAGCCCGGCAAGACATTGCTGTTCACCGATGCCGTCGTCAGCACCACCGGCGTGCTGCCCTGCTGCGGCTGACGGCCCTCCAGCGCCACCTGCACCGCGTCTTCCTTGCTGGTCACGGTTTCGCCTTTCGCCACCACGTCGGCCTGCACCATATTGCCCTGCGATGGCGCCACATTGACCGCCGCGATCACGCTGGCCACCGCGCTTTGCAGCGCTTCGGTCGGCTTGACGGTCAGCACGCCCGGCGTGTATGTCAACGCATAGTTGGTCGACGTCTGGCCGGCAGCCGACACCAGATAGCTGCCCGATGGCGTAGCGATAGTGGCCGACGTGCTGAACGCCAGATTGCCGCTGACCTCGTTCGCCAGCGTGTCGTTGCCCAGCAAGCCCGTGTAGCTGGCCGTGAAGGCCGGATTGACATTGCCATAGTCTTTCTCGGCATTGCCCACCTTCACCCCCAGGGCCGCCTGCGTGATGCTGGCCGTGGTGGTCGCCGTGGCGTTGACCGTGTAATTGCCGGCGTCCGTACCGCTGAGCGCAATGCCGTTCACCGTCACCGTTTTGTTGGCGCCGGCGTTCTTGTCGGCAAAGCTGGCGCCGCCATTGCTGATGCTCAGCACGTCGCCGGCGATACGGTTGTCCGCCAGGGTCACGCTGGCGTTGGTGCTGGTGTCATACACGCGCGGCGCGGCGCCCGTGGCGCGCACCAGCAGGCTGGCCGGGGTGATGCTGGCCGTCAAACCGGTCGGATTGCTAACCGTATAATTGCTGGCCAGGCCGCTGGCCGTGTCGACCAGGCTCGTGCCCGTCACCGTCACCGCCTTGGCGCTGGCCGCGTTCTTGTCGCTGAACACGGCAGTTTGACCTGCAATGCCCAGGGTTTCGCCCGCCACCAGGCCCGCCAGCACGCCGCCGGACAATTGCGCCGCCGTATTGCCGTCATAGACTTTATTACCAGCCAGCTGGCCCGCCACCGTCAAGGCTTTCGGTGTGATGCTGGCCGTCAAGCCGGTCGGGTTGCTGACCGAGTAATTGCTGGCCAAGCCGCTGCCGTCGGCAATGCCCACGCCACTGACCGTCCCCGCCTTGCCGTTGCCGGCGTTCTTGTCGGCAAACACGCCACTGCCGCCGCTGACCAGCAGTGTTTCACCGCTGACCAGGCCGCTCAGGGCGCCGCCACTCAAGGTGGCCGCGGTGGTGCCGTCGTAGACGCGCGTGCCGGCCGTCATGCCCGTTACCGTCAGCGCTTTCGGCGTGATATTGGCTGTGAAACCGGTCGGGTTGGCCATCGTGTAGTTGCTGGCCAGGCCGCCGTTGCCGCCGTTGACCAGGGTGGTACCGGTGGCCGTGACAGCCTTGCCGGTGCCGGCGTTCTTGTCGTCGAAGGTGACCGTCAAACCCGTCACGCCCAGGGTTTCCGTGCCGACCAGGCCGCTGATCGACCCGCCCGTCACGCTGGCCTTGGTGTTGCCGTCATAGACTTTATTCACGGCCGACATGCCGGTAATCGTCACCGCCTTCGGTGTGATGGCGCCGGTGCCGCTGCCGCTGGTGTTGGTCAGGTTGTAGTTGCCCGCATCCGTGCCGCCGAGTGCGATGCCGCTCACCGTCACCGTCTTGCTGCCGGCATTCTTGTCATTGAACAGTGCCGAGGTGGCGCTGAACAACAGGCTGTCGCCGCTGACCATGCCGTTGAAGGTGGCGCCGGTGGCGCTGACGGTGGCCTTGGTATTGCCGTCGTAGACCTTGTTGTCGGCGACGATATTGCTGACGGTGCTGATGGTGGCCTTGGTGATATTGGCCGTCAAACCGGTCGAATCGGTGACCGTGTAGTTGGATGCCAGGCCCCCATTCGCGCCGCCCGTCAAGGCCGCGCCACTGACGGTCACCGCTTTCGCGGTACCGACATTCTTGTCGGCAAACAGGCCCGTCATGCTGGTCAGCGTCAGGGTTTCCTTGCCGACCAGGCCGTCCAGGCTGCCGCCGCTGATGGTGGCCACCGTGCTGCCGTCATAGACCCGGTCCGCGGCTGTTGCACCGATCACCGTCAATGCCTTCCGGGCGATGCTGGCGGTGGCCGTGGCGCTGGTATTGGTGAAGTCATAGTTGGCCAGGTCGTTGCCCGTCAGCGTGATGCCGGAGATATTGACAGTCTTGCCGGTGCCTGCATTCTGGTCGCTGAAGGCGCCGCTGGCGCTGGAAAAGGCCAGATCGTCGCCAAGCACCATGCCGGTGATGACGGCCTTGCCGCCAATCACGGCGGCAGCGTTGCCATCGTAGGTCTTGTCGCTGGCGCTCAAGCCGCTGACGCTGGAAATGCTTGCCTTGGTGACGTTGCCGGTCACACTGGTCGGATTGCTGACCGTGTAATTGCTGGCCAGGCCACCGGCATTGTCGGCCAGCGTGGCGCCGGTGACGGTGACGGCCTTGCCGCTGCCGGCAGTCTTGGTGGCATAGGCGCCGCTCAAGCCGGACAGCGTCAATGTTTCGCCGCTGAGCAGACCATCGAGCACGCCGCCCGCCAGGGTCGCGGCAGTGCTGCCATCGTAGACGCGGGTTAGCGCGCTGGCACCGCTGACCGTCAGCGCCTTCGGCGTGATATTGCCGGTGACGCCGGTCGCGTTGCTGACCGTATAGTTGCTGGCCAAGCCGGTGCCGTCGGCCAGCGTGGCGCCGGTCACCGTCACGGCCTTGCCGTTGCTCGCGTCCTTGTCGTTGAATGCGCCGCTCTGGCCGGACAGGCTCAGGGTTTCGCCGATCACCAGGCCATTCAGGGTACCGCCCGAAATGCTGGCCTTGGTGTTGCCGTCATAGATCTTGCTGGCGACGCTCACGCCGCTCACCGTCAAGGCTTTTTGCGTGATATTGGCCGACAGCCCCGTCACGCCACCGAGCGTGTAGTTGCTGGCCAGGCCATTGCTGCCGTCGCTCAAGCTGCCGCCGATGACCGTCACGGCTATGCCATTGCCGGCGTTCTGGTCGGCGAAGGTGCCCGACAGCGCGCCCAGGGTGACGGTTTCGCCGCTGATCATGCCGCCCAGAGTGCCGCCCGTCATTGCGGCCGCCTTGGTGCCGTCGTAAGTCTTGTTGCCGGCTGCCACGCCGGTCAACGTCAAGGCTTTGGGCGTGATGCTGGCCAGCACGGTGGTATCGGCAAGCGTGTAGTTGGACGCCAGCGTGCCATCGCCGCCATTGCCCAGCGTGGTGCGGACGGTGACCGTCTTGGCATTGCCGGCATTCTTGTCGGCAAACGCGGCCGCAGGGCCTACTGCCAGCATTTCGCCGGGAACCAGGCCGGTGATGCTGCCCTTGTTGATGGCGGCCGTCTCGTTGCCGTCGTACACTTTGTTAGCCACCGCCAGGTTATTCCAGCTCAAGACCTTGGGCGTGATGGTGCCGGTGACGTTGGTCGGCGTGGTGATCGAATAATTGCTGGTCAGGCCAGTGCCATCGGACACCGTGCCCAGCGTCAGCGTCAGCGTCTTGTTGGTGCCAGCGTTGGCATCCAGGTAAGTGCCGCTCGACGCGCCGAGGTTCAGGGTTTCACCGGTCACCAGGCCATTCAAGGTACCGCCAGTCACGGTTGCCGACACCAGTTTGTTGTATTGCCTGGTGGTCGCGGCCAGGCCGGTGACGCTCAATGCTTTCGGCGTAATGGTGCCGGTCAGCCCGGTGGCCGTGACGATATAGTTGCCACCGGCGCTGCCGGTGGTGATCGCCGTGACGGCCTTGCCAGTGCCGGCATCCTTGGTGTCGAAGGTGCCCGTGTTGACCACGACATTGCCGTTGTCCTGCGACAGCAGGCCACTGATCGTGGCGCCGCTGATCGTGGCGGCCGTGGTGCCGTCATAGTCGCGGCTGCTCACCACCCCGCCGGTGACGGTGGCGGCCTTCCTGTCGATGGTCAGCGTCGCCGCGTTGGAATTGATGGCATAACCGCGCTGGCCAGAATACAGGCCGCCGGCCGTGATGGCGTAGGTGCCGGCGTTGACCGCGCTGCCCGCCGCGCCATAGTTCAGTGAACCGGACAGCGTGGCATTCGGGTTCGAGAAGGTGGCGCCTGGCGCCGTCCAGCTGCTGGTGCCGTCATAGGTCTTGCTGGCGTTCGAGGCAAACGTCACCTGCAGCGGCGTCATGAAGGCGCGCAGCAAGGGGTAGGTATTCGTGTCGTAGACGATCCACGCGCCGGCCAGGTCCCACGCTGCGCCGCTGTAGGTGGACAGCAATTTCATTTGCGCGGTGGTCAAGCCGGTGCCGGTGGCGCTGGTGGCCTGGCCCGTAGTGGTGGCATCCCAGAAGTTGCCGCTCGCGCTGCCACTATTGACGCCCACCAGGCCGCCCACGTTGAGGATGCCGGAGACGGCGCCGGTGGCGTAGTTATTGCTCAAGGTGCCGGAGTTGAGGCCGACCAGGCCGCCCACATCGGTGCTGCCGCTCACCGTGCCGGAGGCATAGCTGTTGCTGACAGTACCACTGTTGCTGCCGACCAGGCCGCCGACGTCGGTCGAGCCGGTCACGCTCGCGGTGCTGTAATTGCCACTGACAAGGCCGGCATTGTTGCCGACCAGCGCGCCGGTGCTATCCCTGCCGGTGATGCTGCCGCCTTCCAGGCCGACATTGCGCACGATCGCCGTGCTCGACGTGGCGCCGAACAGGCCGGCGTAATCCGTGCCTGGACGGTTGACGACCAGACCTGAAATGACATGGCCGGCGCCGTCGAAGGTGCCGGTGAACCTCGCGCCGCTGCTGGCACCGACCGGCACAAAGGTGCCGCCGTTCCACACATCACTGCCGGTGCCGGTGCCGGCCGCGTTGACATCCATGCCCAGCGTGTAATTGCCGGCCAGGTTCATCGCCATCAATTGCAACTGGTGCGACGAGTAGATAGTGGTGCTGTACTCGGACGACAACATCGGTCCGGTGGCGCCTAGCACGGTGCCGGCGTTGTTCAGCCTGCCGTCGTTATCGACCATAACCCAGTTGTTGCCGGTCTGGCCAGTTGCCGTCGTGAAGGTGAACGCCCCAAAGTTCGACCCCGTTTGCATTTGCGTCGCGGTCAAGCCGGCGACCGCGGCAGTGGTACCACTGGTGCTGGTGACGCCGATGGCCGAGATCGGGTTGACCGTCGCATTGAAATAGCCGCCGTTGATCGAGCTGGTGCCGCCCATGTTTCCGACCACGCCACCCGGGGTACCTGTGCCGCCGCTGATCAAGCTCACCGCGCCGGAAGAATATACATTGGTGATCGTGCCACCCAAGGGACTCCCGCCTAGCACGCCTCCTACATCGCCCGTGCCGCTGACCGCGCCGGTGGCATAACTGTTACTGATGGTGCCCCGGTTCTCGCCGACCAAGCCACCGTATCTGAGATTGCTGCCGGTCGTAGCTGCGGCCGTCACCGATCCCGTCGAGTAACTGTTGCTGACGTCCCCCTTCAAAAAATTGTTACCAACTACGCCGCCGACTTGCCCAATGCCGACGATGGCGCCAGTGTTGTAGCTGTTGGCGATGAAGCCGGTGGCGGAGCCAGAGCCATTGACGGAGGTGATGCCGCCCGCGCCAAGACCGGCGGTCACGGCGCCGGTATTGAAGCTGTTGGTGATGCTGCCCAGGTTGTTGCCGACAAGGCCGCCGGCATTATATTTATTCGCGGTCACCGTGCCGCTGTTATAGCTGTTGCTGATGTTGCTGCCGGCGACGGCTTTGCCGACCAGACCACCAAGAGCGCTGCCGATATTGGTCGTCACCAGCAGCGTGGCGTTGTTGTAGCTGTTGCTGATGGTGCCGGAGTTTTTCCCGACCAGGCCGCCCAGCGACACGATACCCGGGCTGGTCAGGGTACCGCTGCCGACATAGGCGTTATTGATGGTGCCGCCATTATTGTAGCCGACCAGCGACCCGACATTACCGTAGGTGCCGCTCGGCACATTGGACGTGATCGCGACCCCGAGCAGGCCGATATTGCGCACTTGCGCCGTCGAACTGATCGTGCCGAACAAGCCTACCGAGGCGCTGGCGGTGGTGGTGCCGCTGGTCAAGCCTGTCACGACATGGCCCAGGCCGTCGAACTGGCCGGTGAATGACGTGGCGGTGGTGCCGATCGGCGTGAAGCCGTTGGCGCCCCAGACCGCCGTGTTCGCCGTGCCGGTGGCGTCGATATTGGCGCCCAGTACGAAGTTGCCGCTCAGCGCATTTTTCAAGCCTTGCAAATCGGTGCCGCCTACGCTGGTGGCCGCGCCCAGGGAGTTGATCACCGTATAGGCCGTCGCCGTGCCGTCACTGCCCAGCTTGGTGCTGAAGTTCAGCCCCGACGGCAGGTCGATCTCGGCCTTGACGTTGTACTTGCTCAAGTTGCCGGATGCCACGTTGGCCTGGCCATATTCCAGCGCCAGGCTGGCAGTACCGGAGCCGCGCAATGGCTGGTTGATATTGATATTGTTTTGCGCCGTCATCTTCAGCTGGTTGGCCGACCACGAAATCGTGTCGTTGACGTTGATGTCGCCCAACACGCCGGTACCGCCCGAGATGCTCTGAATCTGGACACTGGTGCTCTTGAGCGCATTCGTATAAAACGCGCCGGTCTGGTCGCCGCCGGTCGCCGCGATGGTGTAGTCGGTCGGATCGATCAGCCAGGTGCCGGTCAGGCCGTGGCTGGATGCCGTCGTGACCTTCAGCGCATCATCGATTTTTACATGCGCGGCCGAGGTATCGATGAAGCCGCCCTTGCCGCCTTCAGGCGCGCTGGCGTCCAGCGTCCCGCCCGCGTTGACCGTGCCGCTCTGCATGTCGCCCAGCAACTTGATCGTGCCGCTGCGCGTATCGATCGTCTGCGCCTCGATCACGCCCGTGTTGTTGACGACGGTTTTCAGCAAGTCACCGGCCGCCTGCGCCGTCAATACCACGCTGCCGCCGGCCGCCCGGATCATGCCGCCATTGTTGACCAAAGCGCCCACGGCGCCCGCGTTGACAGCGACATTGAGCAAGCCGTCGCCCGCCACATCGAGCGTGATGGCGCGGCCCGCCGCCAGGGCCACCGAGCCCAGGCGTGCCTGGATCGTGCCCTCGTTCGACACGTTGGCGCCCAGCAAGGCCACATAGCCGCCCGGCGCGCTGATCGAGCCCTGGTTCAGGACTTTACCCGTGCCGTTGCCGCTAAATTGGTACTTGCCGGCCATGAAGTCGGCGTTGTTGATATCCAGGGTGGACGCCACCAGGCCCGCCGTGTTCACGGACGCGCCCTGGCCGAACAGCACGCCGTTCGGGTTGACGATAAACACCTTGCCATTGGCCGACAAGTTGCCGAGGATGGTCGTGCCATCGCTGCCCAGTACGCGGTTCAGGGCCACCGCATTGCTGTTCGGCTGCACGAATTGCACCGACTCACCCTTGTTGATATTGAAGTTGGCCCAGTTGATGACGGCGTTCTGACTGCCCTGATTGATCACCGTGGCGCCCGGCGCGCCATTGATCGTTGCCTGCCCCGCCACCACCGTGCCGCCCGCCGGCCCCG
>NZ_PEBS01000105.1 GCF_002869965.1 Janthinobacterium sp. ROICE36 | reverse complement strand
ATCTACAACCACAACATTCCCCAGCGCGCCTTGGATAACGCAACACCGATTCAGGCGATGAAGAAATGGCAGGAGAAAAAGCCGGAATTATTCGTTAAACGCGTATATAACCAGGCCGGTCTTGACACCTAAACAAGCCGACCCGGAGGTACTCAGGGCGGAGACTGCTTCGGAGCTGCCGGGCTATCTCTGCCGACGCTCATGTTTTCAGGGTGTTTTCGTCGAGTCGATATCTTTCCCAAATTTCAATTTCGACCTTGATTATCTTCATTGCGAGTTCGAGAGCTTGAATTGAATCTATCCCGAACGCGCAACGTAACCTTCTACTGGACGCAGTACCGAGCTCGTAGGGACAGCACCAATCGAAGCCGTCGTCGCGCTCATACGGCATGCCGACCCTGACGGAATATGTTTCAGTGCTTCCATCCTCAAGGCGAAACTCAAATTCCCTCGAAGCTACGACAATATCGATTTCATTTATTTTAAGCATCACGGGGTCGAAGTTTCCAGCAAAAAAATGTAGGGACTGATGAATGACGGCTTATGGCCGAACCCGGCCGTTTGGGCCAGCATAGCAGGTTGTCAGGGTGAAAATCTAGCGGTTGCATCGGCAGGCTGGATTCGCCCCACAGCGGCCTTTCCGTTCTGTGCAAGCAGTCCTACTCCCCCGCTCTAAAGCGTCTTTGCCTGCCGTTTACAGTGCAGTTTCAGTTGGAAAAAATAAAATAGACCTGCCAAGAGTACGAACGCAAATGATTCAACGTAAAGAACAAAATGTCCGGTTTCTACAGCGTTCCAAAACTTCATAGCGGACAGTAATAGCCAAGGAACGGGAACTATAAACCTCGCATTTTTTTGTACAACTTTCAGCATATACAACTTTCGTTCTTAGTTTATTCAGTGACCGCTTCTGGCCGAACTAAGGCAATCACCGCGCAGGGTATTCATGCGAAATATAGTTCTGCCTGAGTAAAATCCCTTAATCGCGGACCGCAGTCATGGTTTGATACTGCATACCTTTAAATTGACTCGCAGGCTCACTTACCATGAATCCCAGGCGTGAATAAACAGGTACTGCAAACAGCGAGGAGCGCACCGTAAGCGAGGGTCCGAGGAAGCCGCTTTGCTCTGCGTGACGCCAGAGTAGTTTTCCGACCCCGCTTCCATGGAACTGGGGGTGAACAAAGAAGTATTTCACATTGCGTTTGCTGGCAATCGCAAACACGCCGGAGAGCCTAGTACCGTGACTGGCCACAACCCATTCCATTTGCTCGTCCTGGAGGAGCTTGGCCACTTGCTCCACCTTAATGCTTTCCAGATACCATTCTGGACAAGGATTCTCAGCGGAAAAGCAACAAGCGAGCGAGGTGAATCGAATTAATTCGGCGATTTCGGCAGCATCGCTGACCAGCGCCTTACGGATTTGTGGATTCATTCTTTCTTTAAACCTTCATTAGGGCTACGGAGTAATCCGGACTGAGCGACATCGAACACAGCATGGCTGGGGACTTCTATAAATTTAGAATTTAGAACGTCCGCCACTGGCCAGTTGCACAACGCAATGGCAACTGCCATGACATTTCTTCACTGTCGCTCCATTTATCTTGATTGACATCGACATTATCACAAGGTGCATATTGGGTAATTATCCTCGACTGGCCGCTTCTGGCCGAACCCGGTCGTTCGGCCCAGCATAGCAAGTTGCCAGGGTAAAAATCTAGCAGTTGCATCCGCAGGCTGCATTCGCCCCAAAGCAGTCGCTCGCAGCTGTGCCGGGCTGGGGCTGCATTAAAGCGCATGTGGCCGTGGAGCAGTCCGCTCGCTCAGGATAACATTATGCCAAGAGCGATTGTCATCTCCGCCACGTTGGCAGCACTTAAGGTATAGGTCTTCATTGAGAGGAGAGTGTTAAGCTAGCGGATGCGAATTGGTAGACTGCAAGCACTGTAGTAGGTCTCGCAGTTCTTATCTTTCTCATTACACAACTTCAAGCCCTCGGCCACCGCTTGATGCAGTATGGCACTGGAGCCGCGGTAATAGTTCCGGTCGCCGATAGTAAAAGCGGCGCAGCCGTTCCTATAGATAAGCTCGGATTGGCAGACCCCACCACCTTTGGCATAGCAGTCAATCAGTGCAGCCGACTTTGCGGCTTGTTCACTCCGCCGGCCGTCCGCTGCTCCCAATATGCCTTTTGGTCCATCGAAAGCAATTGCACCCCAACGGTCTTCCCATACGGGTGCTGGAAGGTCCTGTGCTGTCGGCTGGCCGTACCCGCTGCCGCCACCTGGAATAGGGGCGCATGCCGCTGTCGCGGCCCCACCGATGGGATAATAACCCGACGGGCAGTTTCCCTCGGCATGCGCGCTCATGCTGAGACAATAAAGCAGTGGTAGGATATTCAATATGCTAATGAACTTCATATGCGCCCTGTACCTTGATGAGGTCTGATGATATCTCTTTGCATTGAATCCCTTTTGTTGCGGATGTGCGCTTCTGGCCTAACCCGGCCGTTCGACCCAGCATAGTAGGTTGCCAAAGGTGAAAATCTAGTGGCTGCATCGTCAAGCTGAATTCGCCCCAACGCAGTCGTTGGGAAGTTGGACAACGGTTTAATTATTGAGATTGTAAACTCGCTCGACCTCTGCAGGGGGCAGGTTCGCTAAGCTCGCTTCAATAATTTCAGGGGCCACCCCGAGTGGAAAAAACATGGTGATAATTTCTCCACCCGGTCGCTCCTTGCTTGTTCGATACTCGTATGCCAAATCGAACTCTTCGCCAAGGAAGTCTTCAATGAAGTCGAAAAGTTCATAGTCCTCGACGACAATAATGCACCTATTTCCTTCGGCTAGCCCAACGCTGATGTACGGAAGAATTTGCTTCACGAATGTCCTCTTAGTACTCAGTCGTTGGGGTGACGCCCGAGCCGGCCAGGCGCTGAGTGCTTGTGTCCGGCGGCGGCCTCCAAGCTGCCGGCGCGACCCAGACCAAAGGCAGGCATGTTGACATATACGCTCTCGTAAGCCCCTGCAGCCACCGCGAAGGTTTCGTGCCAGATGCCAACGGTCCCGTCGGTACCGACGGACTGATTGAATTCCTTCCACGCTGGTAGATGAGCTGCCTGTTTGCTGGTAGCGTAGGCCATCAATTGGTCCATAGACCGCCAGTACTGAACCATAATAATCGTTCTTGAAAACCACATCTCCGCATGCAGTAAGCCCAATTCGGGCTGCTGCCGCAGCTCACTAATCATGCGTGGCATCGCGGACGCAACTGGCCACCACTTGTGAACTTTCCACGGTTTATTGAGGCGCATGCCTATGAGGAAAACGACAAAGTCCCCGTCTATTGTTGCGGTGAGCCGTTCACGGTGAATCATGCTACTCCTTACAAACGCTTTTAATGGTCCGCCTTTGAACGAACTCACCACAGGCAGTGGAGGATAACATCTTGCTCATCTGAAGAATACGCGAAAGCTCACATGCTCAGGCAGAGGTGCAGTACGAGAACCAGTAGAAGCATTCAATACCGTTTTTCCCCACCAAGTTACTTCGTTTTCCATGTCTGCATGTCGCTGTTTGTATCCGACGAGTGTAACTTGGACAAGCTCAAGCACCATACTTTCCAGACCAACTTACAAGCGAAGTTGGTGGGGCCAGATGTGGCGGGGCTCTGGCGGGCTATGCATTTATATCAGCCAAAGGTTAGACAAACCATGGAACCTAGTGCAAGATGTTCCGATAGTTGCTTTCACGATACAAACTCTATCAGAATGTCTATGGCTTCTCGACTTACTAGCCTCAACATTGCGATGGGTGCCGTTTTCCGAGGCACCACCTGGCAGCTGAGAGCTCTAATTTAACTACGACCTATTTAACCGAGGAGTTTTGAATGGCATATTCGGCACCGATTCAGCGTAGCGCGCCTACCGCATTTCTTTTTTTAGTTGACCAGTCAGGTTCAATGTCTGACCCGATGGCATCGTCAGAGAAGACCAAAGCACAGTTCGTGGCGGACGTTTTAAATCGTACTTTTATGAATCTGGTGACGCGTTGCACGAAGGCGGGCGGAGTTCGGGACTACTTTGAAATTGGCGTCATCGGCTATGGAAATGGCGCCGCAGGCAATAGCCTCCACGGCGCGCTCAGTTCACAAGTGCTCAATCCGATTTCTGCGATTGAAGCAAATCCGCTTCGGGTCGAAGACAGAAAACGTAAGGTTGATGATGGCGCCGGCGGCATTGTCGAGCAAACCGTCAAGTTCCCGGTCTGGTTCGAACCCCAGGCCAATGGCGGGACACCCATGTGCGAAGCCATCCGCAATGCTGGAGTCGTACTCGCGGCCTGGTGCGACAGCCACCCTGATAGCTACCCACCTACCGTACTCCACGTGACTGACGGCGAATCTACAGACGGCGACCCTGAAGCGATGGCTGAGACATTGAGACAGTTCTCAACAGATGACGGCAACGTGCTGCTCTTGAACCTGCACGTAAGCGCACAGGCAGGCACTCCGGTCTCATTCCCAGCGAGCGAAAATGCACTACCAGACCAGTATGGAAAATTGTTATTCCGCATGTCGAGCCCGCTGCCAGAGCACTTGGTGAAGGCTGTCCAAGAGAAGGGCAATCCCACATCGTCGGAAGCGCGCGGATACGTTTTCAATGCCGAGGCGAGCGAGATTGTCGACTTCTTCGACATCGGTACCAGGGCTTCGCAACTGAGGTAATAGTCTTGAAACTACGTCTCGACTTTGCAGCTTCTGTACCCAAAGACCTGGAACAGGCGGACCTCAATGAGGACAATTGGGCCACAAGCCTAGACCTCACTTGCTTTGCTCTGTCCGATGGCGCGTCCGAGTCCTACGATTCGAAGCGCTGGTCTGAAATGCTCGTAAACAAGTATGCGAGTAATCCTGCCTTCCTACCCGACTGGGTCCACCAGGCCGTCGCTGAGTACAACAGCGGAATTGATTTTTCCAATCTGTCCTGGTCGCAGCAAATGGCCTTTGACAGGGGAAGCTACGCAACGCTCCTCACACTGCAGCTGGCTGAGAACGGCGCCGAAGCTGAGATACTGTCAGTGGGCGATAGCCTGGCAATACACTCCCGTACGGGCGAAGTTTTGATGAGCTATCCATTCACCTTGCCCGAACAGTTTGACGAACGGCCGCAGCTCCTTTCAACACTCTGTGGAGGAAACGACTTCTTAGCTGAGACGAACCTCTTCCACAAAAGGACTTGTAAAACTTGGCACCTCGTTGAAGGCGACGTGATTTATCTGATGACGGACGCTGTCGGCCAATGGTTCTTGCGCTGCCTATCCTCAGTCCCGTCATCATTGGAAGCACTGTCGGAAATCGATACGTTTGATGCATTCATTGAGCTCGTACACCGATGCCGCAGCGAGGGGAACATGAAACTCGACGACTCTACAATGCTCAGGCTAGTAGTCGAAAACGAATAAGTTATGGCATATCCAAGCATCGAGGAATACCAAATCCTCGTCCAAAATCCCTCGACGACTTTCACAGACAAGATTCTGGCGACAGGGACCGTGGCCACGTCAGGAATGGGAACGCCGAAGGTTGTCTCCGGTGGATTTGCGCTGACCTACGCCGTGAACACGCGCGGGAAAGTTTACGCCGTGCGCTGCTTTCACAAGGAAGCAAAAGGCCTAGAACGTCGGTATGCGGCAATTTCGCATGCACTGGCGGCGCTCAAGTCGAAATATTTCGTAGAGTTTGAGTACCAGGCGCAAGGTGTACGGGCGAATCAAGCTACGTATCCTCTGGTGAAGATGGCTTGGGCTTCCGGCGAAACCCTAGGTGAGTTCGTCGAGTCAAACTTCGACAACCCAGCGGCACTTAAGTGTTTGATTACCTCTCTGAATGAGCTAGCGGCGTATCTCGAAAGTTCGGGTGTAGCGCACGGCGATATTCAAGAGGGGAACCTGATGGTGTCCAACGGCGGCCGTAGCATTCAGCTCATTGACTATGACGGGATGTTCGTGCCCGCGCTATCGACGCTCGGCGGCGCGGAACTTGGCCACCGCGATTATCAGCATCCGGGCCGGGATTCCTCCCACTACAGTGTAACGCTTGACCGGTTCTCGTTCATTTCGCTCACCTTGGCACTACGCGCCCTATGCGCTCGCCCCCAATTGTGGATGGAGTCGCAGAGTGGCGGAGGCGTGATTGTCCTTCGCGCAAACGACTTCGCTGACCCGGGGGCGTCTCCGATACTTGCGAAAATCGCTCAGGTCACCGGGTTTGCACAGGACGTCAAAAACTTTCTGTCTGTTTGTGCTGCCCCCTTTGAGCGCACGCCGTCTCTTCGAGACTTCAACACCGCGGCGAATATCCCAACTGCCAATGTCCAAATGGTTGCTCCGAATGAACGGGCGGCGGCCAGCGGCTACATCAGTCAATACCCAGTGCTGAACGGAACCGACTACGACGCGTTTGAAACAAACGTAGGGCAAATGGTCGAGCTTGTCGGGAAGATTGTGGAAGTGAAGTTTGGATTTGGCGTGAATCGCAAGCCGTACATCTTCTTGAACTTCGGTGACTGGCGTAAGAAGAGCGTAAAAATCGCGCTATGGAGTGAAGTCCTGAGTACAGGTCCCAATGTCCCCACGGCGGAATGGAAGGGCCGTTGGGTTACCATCCGAGGCTTAGTTGAACCAGTCTATAAGCGCAGCTATGAAAGTATCGCCCTCACAGCCTCAACGCTCGCCCAAATTTCTACTCTGACAGAAACGGAAGCTCTCTATCGGTTAACGCCATTTGTGAGGCGCGCCCCTAAACCGCAAGCGTCAACGAATGCGGACACGTTACGGCGCTTGAGTGGCGGAAGCCCCGGACAGCCGCAAAGTCCTGCTCAGTCTAGTCCAGCAAATAGAACAACCGTCCCGCCAACCAATCCAGTTCCAAGGACGCCTGTGCCGACAGCAAAGCCGCTGACTGCAAACCAGGCCGCTCTTGCTCGACTACATAGCCAAGCTCCGAGCGCCCCACCTCCGACACCCGCTCCAGCGCAGCCAGCAAGGACTTCGGTTCCTCCCAAACCCATCCAGCCTAGAGGTTCTATTCCGCCATCGCGGAGTGCGCGTGTGCCCAAACAGAATCCACCACCTGAGGGGCTAGGGTCGCTCCTGGGTAAATTGGCCAAGTGGTTTTTTAGCTAGGTCGGTCAAGCCTAGGCTTTAACGGCCCAAAGAGCAGAAGGAAATGGGAGATAAAATGACCAAGGCCCTGCGGCATCGATGAGCAATCCCCTTGGGCACGGCCGCCGAGGACACCGACTACCGCCACGAGAGCGGCCTCGACAAGGCTCTATACCAACGGCTGCTGGCCGGCCTAAGGCTGCAGGAGAAACAGAAGGGGCCGCTGACCGGCCCGACCGACGTCGGCAAGACCTCGCTGGCCTGCGCGCTGGCGCACCCGGATTGCCGCATGGGCCGCAGTGCTTATTACGTTCGTCTGGCGCGCCTGCTCGACGAGCTTAGCATCGGGCGCGCCGACGGTCGCTACATGAAGCTGCTGAAGCAACTGGCCAAAATAGACGTGCTCGTCATCGACGATTGGGGGCTGGCGGTGCTCGACGACGCACACCGACGCGACTTGCTCGAAGTGCTCGACGACCGCCACGGCAGCGGCTCCACCATCGTCACCAGCCAGCTCCCGATTGAGCATTGGCACGCAACCATCGGCGACGCCACGCTGGCCGACGCCATCCTCGACCGTCTGGTCCACAACGCCCACCAGCTCAATTTGAAAGGAGATTCGCTGCGAAAAAAACGGGTCGGTTTGACAAGCACGGCCCGTCCGGAGTAAAACACAACCTCAACCCCACGCCGTCGCGCCCATGGTGTCCAGTTTGGTCTGGAACAGGTGTCCAGTTTGCGTGGAATACGCACGTTGCTCATTTGCCCTCATCCACCTCTCATTAACTTCAACTTCGTAAGGTCGGTCCGCTCCCGGTCCACCTTCGGCATCGGCGTGTCCAGAAACTCCTTGGTAAGGTTCCTGGAATTGGCGTTGTAGGCCCATCGTGCAAACTGCTCAAGTAAGCGGTGTTGCTCAGCCTTCAGACGCTGGTTCTCGGCGGTCAACCGTTCGACATGTTCCAACGCCATCTTCAGCTCAGGGTCCATATTGACATCAGCATTTTCGGCAGGGCTGCCACCAAGCGACCTTTTTCGAG
Source organism: Janthinobacterium sp. ROICE36 (assembly GCF_002869965.1). GTDB lineage: Bacteria > Pseudomonadota > Gammaproteobacteria > Burkholderiales > Burkholderiaceae_D > Janthinobacterium. The sequence continues at coordinate 4,991 of NZ_PEBS01000105.1, read as the reverse complement.
TAACAAATGCGAGGTGGATACGCTCGTAGCGGTGCAGCGCCTGGCGGGTGTATCGCAGGCGAGTACGCTTCTCAATGGCGTCGATGAACATCTCCCAAGTCAGCTTGCCACTCCAGCCATCTAGTACGCCCACTATGGCTTCTATAGCTTCCTCATCGATGTTCTTCTCTCGGGTTCGTGTCATCGGCTAACCTCCTGTATGCCAAGAATTGTGTGCTTGGGCTGTTCTTCATAGCCGAGACGAGCCGCCACCGCGTGTTCAAGCCGGGAAGGGACGTTTGCAGGACTCAGCCGGATGACAGCCCCGCTTGGCACTAATGGATTCTCGAGAATCTCCATGAGCGACGACAGTCGCTCCAACTGTGCGCGATGGTGTTCAACCCATTCCGACGCCCCGAAATCGCCGTCCTCTTCAGCCTTTTCTGCCATTTGAAGAAGTCGAGTAGCCTCTGCGTACGCCAAGCGAGTCCTTCCTTCTTTCTCAACCTCTCCTTTGATGCACACTTGTTCGCCGCAATTGATGCAATCACGATGCATCTGGCACGGCGCCATGACGTAGTCGTGGATGCAGTAGCCGAACTCAGTAGTATGGGCGGTCGGTACCTTGAGGCGTGCGAATTGGTCCCGCGGAATCAAGTTCTTGCGTGACGCTGCCGCTAGGGGACCAAACATGCGCGTATCGTCACCAACGGCCTCCCGGACTCGTGCCAGCAAGGACTCATTTGACTCATGGTCGTAGACCTCGTTCTGCCGAATGTCCTTGCGCCCGGACCATTTTGCTATGTCGAGCTGGCTTAGTCCGCCAGCTTGCGCCAAAGTGTTCAGATAGTGCCTGAATTGGTGAGTAGTGACGTGAATAGAGCTGCCGTCATATTCCGTGAACCCGGCTCGGTCAAAAATAGACTTTTGGTCGTCCCGAGCACCCAATCGATTCCAAATTAGGCCTTGCCCGACCGGCTCGATGATGCACCTGAACGACGACTTCTGAACCTCGACGCCATTTCGAAGAATTACAAAGAGAGCCTCGCTATATCGAAGCCCAATTCCGTCGACCATCACAGGGAATCCCCGTGGAAGCCATTTCACAACAGCAGCTTCAAGGTCTGCGAATCTCACAGCCACGTTTTTTCGGAAAGGGCCGGCCACGGCAATGTTTTTCTTACACCATTCGCGAGCTACCCCAAGGTCGACAGGCTCAGCGTAAAGAATATCGGCTACTTCACGTAAAGTTAGCCACTCCTTGGTTCGTAGGTGCTGCAGTTCGGCAGTAAGATAGATTCTTGTCGGATTTTGCTCGTACCACCGCGCCACCGTGCGAGCCTCATCGGTCAGGCGTCGAATGCGTCCTATTGCTTCCTGAACAACTCCCGACATGGAGGAGACGACCCATTTCACCATCGGGTCAGCCCCCTTGGCAGGCCACCAGCGAAGTCCAAAGTGCTCTCCATTTTCTCCGTTCGGCTGCCGAACCTCACATTTTTCCGGCAGCATAAGAAGCTCATTGATACGGTCAGGTGCCGAACACAGGACGGCACAGGCAGACGAAACCAAGATATCGCCAGGTTCCGTGGCGAGGCGATAGACTTTAGGTAAAGCGCCCAAAGCGGCCTCGCTGGGGAGTTTCGCTGTCCGCCGGTCGTCAAACACCTTCCCGACCCGAACACCTTCAACTGGCCGCGGAATGGGGTTGTGCCAGATTGTGCGAATGCTTGTCAAATGGTTCACACACAGAAACTCCGAAACAAGTTCCAGCTGTCCGCCAGCCCGATATGCCGTTGCAGGAGCAAGTCGGTCCTTAAGCATCTGTGCCGCTCGGTTAAGTATGTGAGAGTCCACTCTAACAGGGTCCGCCGTACCGGCTTCAAGCAAGGCAGCTTCCAGTACTCGTAATGCGACCAGGCGCCCTGAGACATTGTCAGTCGGTCGAAAAGCATGCTGGTTCCGCATGTAGCCTTTGGCGAATGATAGGTACGGTTCCTGCATTGGCACAAAGTTCTTCTTTGTCGAAGTTTCGAGATTGCTGAACACCATTCGAATCGCGTGGTACTTGGCTTTAAGCTCGATGGTCTCGCTAACGTCCCACTTGTTTGCATCGAAATCCAAGTCTTTGCCGAACACCGTAAGACGGCACCGGCAAAACTCGATGAACCCCTCCAGATTTGCCTGCGCATCGAGCTCAGCCCTGGGGACAAATACGACAATCTCACTCATAGGGATGGCTCTTGTTCGGCTCGCACTTCGTTACAAAGCTGAACTACCTGTGCCACAGCATAGATAGTGCGGTCGTTGACCTTTGCAATTCGGGCGTCCGTTGTCGAAAGAAGGCGCTCACGGTCCACGAGCAAATACTCCAAAACTTGCTCATGCGGACCGTCCAGCCACGGCTCAAAACTGCTGCAGGTATAGCAAGCAACTGGTTTCATAAACCCGCAAAAGCCATGTTTCCCACAGCTGGATATACCGTCAAATGAGTTAATGATGGATGGCGCGCGAATGATGCTGGAAGGGTCTTCGGCCCGCGTTGCCTCGGAAAGGCCGGCAATGAGCTTACCCGCAAAAGCTTGTGCGAGAGGCGCCAAGGACATCGCGAGGGTCTTGTTGATGCGCTCGACGATGGCCGGAGTCGAACTGACATAGACGCCGACGTTTTGGGTGTCCGAGTGGTCAAGAAGTTCGGCAATCACTAGCTCACCATGGCCTTCCTCGGCTGCACGTGTCCCGATAGTCTGCCTGAAGCGCTTAGGGGTAATATTCATGAAGTCACCCGTCCGTTCGGATACGACGTGAAGGCGATTCAAGGTCTTGCCAAGAATGTAGCCAATGTGCGCAGCAGTGGAGTGGTAGGCATACCCTTCGACATTTTTTTCGGCTTGTTCCTTGGGGAACAGTGGCGCTTTCTCGACGTCCGGGAGCACCCCGCGGAATCGCTCGCGCACAGTGGCGGCGTATTCGATAACCAGCCGGCCGATTTCCGGCACGAGTACCCGCTCTTTGAACGCCCCTCGGGCATCACTATCTCTAGTCTTTGCGCGCGGCATCCGGACAACAAAAGACTCCAAGCCCTCGGAATCTATCATTTTACTAACATCGGAAACTTTCAAGGCTGCATATTGGGTGGCCCGTTGGCCTAATGTCATAACAAGCCAAGCCAACACATACTCTGAAAGTTCTACCTCTTTACGAGCGAAGGCCTCATTTAGCGCGTGCTGAAGCGCTTCAAGCTCAATATCGGTGAACGGCCCGGTGTAGGGGTCCCTGGTAGCAGTTGCCACACCCTTGCGATTTCCCTTCAATGTAAGCTGCTTCAAAAGGATGACCGCATCGGCCGAGACTCCTCCGTAGCCTAATGCACCCCATTTTCGGACAAGACCCGACAGTACACCGACATACCATTCCTTCTCTTTTCCGAGGGACGCCTTGTAGTTCAGTATATCTGCAGCGGTAACCTCGAAAACAAGCTCGCCCGTCTGGTCAAATTTGAAATGAAAGAATTCCCGACTTTGATAGTAAAGATTTTTCAGGTGCGACAGGGACGAGTTTTCTGCATACCAAACGAGAGTCGCCTTCAGGGCAGTCTTGATGTCATGGACGACAGCGAAGGGCGCGAAATCAGCATAGAATTTGCGCGTCGCTTCGCGCAGTTCCCAGTAATCGGACGTCGGCTCGAAAACGGCATGGCCACGTGTTTGGGCGGTAGGCGGCAAGGTGCCAAAGTAGTTCGCCTGCGGCGACCTAAGTACCATAAGTTGACTCATTTTGTTCTTTTCACCATTTTTTCTTGCATTTCAAGAGACGCTTTGCGTGCCCTACGTTCAGTCGCACGGCGGTTATAAGTCTCGGCTGTTTTAGATGTTGGCTTCCACCCCATCAAGCGTGACCGCATTTTCTGTTCGTTCTCAGGGGCGGTACCGGAATCGTCCATGGCTATCGAGAAGTTATCGTTCCAAGTGTGGCGTAGTACATGCGGCATCACGTCGTCAGGGAGGTCCGGACAGCGCTCTCGTAGTGCTTCGAAAATCTTGTTCAACGCTCGAATGCCTAAGGGGCGCCCACCGTTGGCGACAAAGAGAAACGGATGCTTCTTGGCAAGCGGAAATTTTCGGCGGAAATTGATGATGTAGTCCTGAGTCCGCTTAGCCAGGTCACCATTGAAGGGCAGTACACGGTCCAGCGTCTTGGCGTTAGGCTGAATCCCCCTAGGGTCGTGCTTATCGTCAGCACGACGGACGACCACAACCTCGTTGCTTCGAAAATTGATGAGCCGGATATCGACGCCAAGTAACTCACCGCGACGCACGCCTAAGCCAAGAAGCCACCGGACTATTAGCTCATTTCGGGCCCTAGCATGAGCCCCCTTCCACGGATTCTCCGGCGATTCCGGGCCAATTACTTGCCAAACCCGCTCTTGCGCTTCTTGGGTGAGAGACGTTCGCTTACCTAGACCATTTCGCCCCTTGCCTCCCGGGACGCGAGCCAAGATGGCGTCAAGCACGAGACTCTTCACTTCTATCAATGCAGCAAACATTGGATGTTGTGGTGGAAGGTTGAGTAATCTCCTCTCTGTAAGCCACTTGAGATACCGAGCGATATAGCGGAGCCGCATACCTGCGCTTCCAACCTCAGTATTCGAGGACAAAACTGAACGAGTTCGATAGCCCAGTAGGGAAACCGTAGTGGAGGAACTGGATTTATATGGGATAGTCGCGCGAAGGACTTGAGCTTCGAGGTCGTCAATAGAGAACCGACAATGCCGCGCCAGGTCCTCCACCTCGCCTAATTGCAGGAGCCTACCTTGGGAGAGCCGCTCGTCGAGCGAGATGCCTTGTAGGTCACAAAACAAGAACAGGACCTTCAGTGCGCGAAGGTGCGTATTTCGGTGAACGTGCCCACCCATTCCGGTCTATCGCGCCCACCTGCGCATGAGATGGTGTTACGCGGTTAAATTGTAGTGGGTGCGGTCACGATGGGTCGATATTTATCTCCTTTTTGGG
>NZ_PEBS01000104.1 GCF_002869965.1 Janthinobacterium sp. ROICE36 | reverse complement strand
GCCTCCAGACCGACCTTCGCCTTGAACTCGGCCGTGTGTACCCGACGTTTTTTACCTTCACTCATTTGCTGTCATCCTTTCACGGACCACAGCTTAAACCATCGTCTCAGATTCGGGATCCACTATAGTCAGCCGCATTCTCGTTGCCATTCGCCGCCGCCAGGTTCCACAGCATGTAGGCGATGACGTTGTCCTGCGGCACGCCGCCCATGTGGTAGCGGTACATCAGGCCCAGCACCTGCTGCGCCTCCGCATGGTTTTGCTCGGCTGCCTTGCGGAACCAGCCCACGGCCTGTTTGTGGTCTTGCAGCACGGCGTTGCCCGTGTAATACATGGCACCCACCACATACTGGGCGTCGGCCTTGCCCTGCTCGGCCGCCTTGCGGTGCCAGAACATGGCTTGCTTGTAATCCTGCGGCAAGCCGCGCCCCATGTAATACATCAAGCCCAGCAAATGCTGGGCATCGGCATTGCCGATCTTAGCAAGGGGCAATATTTCCTTGTAAGCCAGCGCGTAATTCTTGTTGTTGTAGGCGCTGGCGCCTTCGGCGAAGCCAGCCCGCGCGGGTAGCTGTATCGTCAACAGCATGAGTAATGTAATGATCAGTTTTTTCATCGGGATGGGATGTGGTCTGACTACTTTTTCTTGTCCTGCCAATAACACCTGCGGCAGGATGCTTTTATTTCCAGCTTACTTTGCCCAGGCCCTCGACGCTGACATCGCGGTTGGCCGGCTTGCCGTACACCACCACCGAACCCAGTCCGCTCAGGTTCAGTTTGGCATTCGTATGGGCATTCACCGTGGCGTTGCCGAGGCCGCTCAATTCCAGGTTGACGGCATCGGCTTCGAATTGCTGCGCATTCAGGCTGCCCAGGCCGCCCAGGCTGGCTTTCAGGATGCGCCCGCGTCCGCCCAGCACCACCGAGCCTGCGCCCTGCAAGTCCAGTTCCGCGCGCTCGTTGTTGCCGATCCAGAGCTGCATGCTGCCCACCCCACCCAGGCTGGCATTGAGCTTGCGATAGTCGCCCACCAGCTTGATGCTGCCCGCCCCTTCCAGCGACAAGGTCAGCTCCTCGCCCTTGAAACCCGTGATATCCGTGCTGCCAAAGCCTTCCGAACTGACTTCGCGCAAGTTCGGCAAGACCAGGTCGGCGCGTATCGACGAGGGGCCGATCTTGAAGCCGCGCACTTCCGTTTCAATGTGCAGGGTATCGCCGCTTTGCGCGGTGCTGACATCGGCGATGTAGCGCTTGTCGGCCGTGATGCTCAAGGACGCCACGTTGCCTTGGCGAATGCGCACTTCCATCACGCCATCGAGCTTGACGCGCACTACGCGGGCGTCGATGTTGCGCATTTCCAGCAAGCGGGTCTCGGCGGCCGCGCCGCGCACCAGGCCCAGTGTCGCCAGGAACAGCAGCGCCAGTTGCAGTGTCTTTTTCATGTAGTGCATCCTCGGTATCTTGTTTTTATCTGTCTGGTCGCCCGCCGGGGGCGTCTGCATTGCTCGCGCAACAGCACTGTAGCAGCGCCGAAAATTGCTGACAATCAATTATGCAAAACGGGATTTTTCCAGGACGCTCAGGCGCTTGGCCTTGATTACCACCACGTGCATGGCAGCCTTGCCAGCTGGCGCGGCCAGGGTGGCCGTGGAACTGGCCACTTGCAGGGCCGGGGCGGCCGGGGCGATGGCGTAGCAGCTGGCGCTGAGCAGGATAGCGGCGGCAACGGCAATGATTTCCATGTTTTTAGCGACGTTCATGTTGTTCTCCTCGGGTGTCTGGCAGTGGGCTTGCGGTATGGTGTCACTATAGCCATACCGCCCCCGGTCGACACGCCGATTGCGACGAACTGCGCTTTTGGCAGGCTGGCCTGACAAAAACGCGGGTAAACGCGCAGGTCGCTACGCTTGCAACTTAAAACTCTTCCCACTCATCGGCGCCGGACTTGGCCGCCTTGAGGGGCTTGGCCGGCGCCAGCGCGCGGGCTGGGGCGCGCGGCGCCGGCGCTGCCGGCCTGGCCTTGAGGCGCGTGACGGGCGCAGGCGCCGCGCCAGCACCGGCATCGCCGAGGTGGAACATGCCGACCGCCTGCGCCAGGTCCACCGCCTGCTCCTGCAGGCTTTCCGCGGCGGCGGCCGCTTGCTCGACGAGGGCCGCATTTTGCTGCGTCATGGTATCCATGTGCGTGACGGCCGTGTTGATTTCGCCGATGCCGGCGCTCTGTTCGCGGCTGGCCACCGTGATCTCGCTCATGATGGTCGTCAGTTGCTGCACCGATGCCACCACCTGATCCATGGTCTGACCCGCTTCATTGACGAGCCTGCCGCCGGCCCCCACCTTTTCCACCGAATCGCCGATCAATTCCTTGATTTCCTTGGCTGCCTGGCTCGAGCGTTGCGCCAGGTTGCGCACTTCGGACGCCACCACGGCAAAGCCCCTGCCCTGCTCGCCCGCGCGCGCCGCCTCGACGGCCGCGTTCAGGGCCAGGATATTCGTCTGGAAGGCGATGCCATCGATCACGCCGATGATGTCGACGATCTTGCGCGAGCTTTCCTGGATGCCGGCCATGGTACCCACCACCTGCTGCACCACGCGGCCACCCTTGGCCGCCACTTCCGAGGCGGACATGGCCAGCTCGTTGGCCGCATGTGCGTTTTCCGCATTCTGCTTGACGGTCGACGTCAGCTCATCCATCGAACTGGCTGTTTCTTCCAGCGCGCCCGCCTGCGCTTCCGTGCGTGACGACAGGTCGGCATTACCGGCGGCAATATCGGCCGACTCGCTGCGCACCAGGGTGCTGATGCTGCGTATCTGCACCAGCACCCTGGCGATCTTTTCGACGAACAAATTGAAGGCCTTGGCGATCTGCGCCAGTTCGTCACTACCTTCCGCGTCGAGGCGGCTGGTCAGGTCGCCGTCACCCGTGGCGATCGCTTCCATCGCATCGCGCACCAGGCCCAGGCGACGCAGGGCGCGCGCCACCAGTACGCTCAGTGCCGTGGCGGCCAGGGCCAGCACCAGCAAGGCCGTCAGGGCCGAGGCGCGCAGCATGGAGCCCAAGGCTTGCGTCGCTTCTGCGCGGTCGAGCACGGTAGCCAGCAGCCAGTCGCTGCCCGGCACCTTACTCACATGCAAGATACCATCGCGCTCGCCGAGGCGAATGGCGGCACCGTCGCCGCTCTTTTCAATATCGGCCAGCGCCTGCGCGCTCAGGCCCGGGTCCAGCTCGGCCAGCGGCTTCAGGGTCAGCTTGCCGTCCGGGTGGGCGATGATCTTGCCGCCGCCATCGACGAGGAAGGCGTAGCTGGACGCGGTTGGCTTGATCGAAGCGACGTTTTGCACCACCGCATCCATCATCACATCGGCCGCCATCACGCCCGTCACGCTGCCCTTGCCCCCCAGCGGTTCGGCAAACGTCACCACCAGCTTGCCCGTGCTGGCGCCGATATATGGCGCCGTGATGACGGGGCCGCCCGCTTCGGACGCCCGCTTGTACCAGGGCCGCGCCGTGGGATCGTAGTCGGCGGCGCGCTGGCGCTCCTGCGAAAAGACGGCGTGCTTGTCGGCAAAGCCGATATACGCCATGTCAAAGGTGCCCGCCTGCTCGGCCGCCTTCAGGGCCGGCAACGGATCGGCCGCCGTGGCGCCCTGCTTGAGCGAAGCCACCACGGCTTGCTTGGAGCGCAGCCATTCGGCGATGGCTGCGGCATGGCTGTGCGACAACTGCAGCATCTGCGTGTCGAGTGCTGCCAGGGTGCTTGAGCGCGTGGTATAGAAATTGGCGATGGCGACGGCCAGCATGGCCAGCACGACGATGGAAACAGCGATGGCAATCAGCCGTGCCTTAAGGGAGGACAACATGGTGCATCCAATAAAAAAGAGGAAATCGGGAGGGATGCACCATGGTCGGCGAATAAGATTTTGTCGTCAAGCAATACCGACTCTCGATTACCCAGAAACAACAATTGATACCATATATTAATCACCTTGCACGGCAAGCCCGCCGCCTTGATGATGCCGGGGTCGCTGGCGGCGCGCGCAGACTCGGCGTAAAAAAACCGCCAGGCTTGCGCACCGGCGGTTTTTGAAGATGCGGACCAAGCCGCCGTCAGGCGAACTTAAGCGGCTGGCGCTTCGTTGCCTTCGGCAGCTTTCATCGACAGCTTCAGACGGCCACGGTCATCCGTTTCCAGAACCTTGACGCGCACCAGCTGGCCTTCTTTCAGGTAATCGGCGACGGCGTTGACGCGCTCGTTGGCGATCTGGCTGATGTGCAGCAAGCCGTCTTTGCCTGGCATGACTTGCACGATGGCGCCGAAGTCCAGCAGTTTCAGCACGGTGCCTTCGTAGGTCTTGCCCACTTCGACGGAAGCGGTCAGTTCTTCGATGCGGCGCTTGGCTTCCTGGCCGGCAGCAGCGTCAACGGAAGCGATGGTGACCACGCCTTCGTCGCTGATGTCGATCTGGGTGCCCGTCTCTTCGGTCAGCGCGCGAATCACGGCGCCGCCCTTGCCGATCACGTCACGGATTTTTTCCGGGTTGATCTTGATGGTGATCAGACGCGGTGCGAAATCGGACAGTTCGGTTTTGACGTGCGGCATGGCTTTTTGCATTTCGCCCAGGATGTGCTCGCGGCCTTCCTTGGCTTGCGCCAGTGCCACTTGCATGATTTCCTTGGTGATGCCCATGATCTTGATGTCCATCTGCAGCGCCGTGATACCGTTGCGGGTACCGGCTACCTTGAAGTCCATGTCGCCCAGGTGATCTTCGTCGCCCAGGATGTCGGACAGCACGGCAAACTTGCCGCCTTCCTTGATCAGGCCCATGGCGATACCGGCCACGTGTTCTTTCATCGGCACGCCGGCGTCCATCAGTGCCAGGCAGCCGCCGCACACCGAAGCCATCGACGAGGAACCGTTCGATTCCGTGATTTCCGACACCAGGCGCACCGAGTAGCTGAACTCTTCAGCTGCTGGCAGAGCGGCGATCAGCGCACGCTTGGCCAGGCGGCCGTGGCCGATTTCGCGGCGCTTAGGCGTACCGACACGGCCCGTTTCGCCGGTGGCGAACGGAGGCATGTTGTAATGCAGCATGAACGAATCGGTGAACTCGCCCATCAGTGCATCGATCTTCTGGCTGTCGCGGGCGGTGCCCAGGGTGGCGACGACCAGCGCTTGCGTTTCGCCGCGCGTGAACAGGGCCGAACCGTGGGTGCGTGGCAGCACGCTGGTGCGGATCGAGATCGGACGCACGGTGCGCGTGTCGCGGCCGTCGATGCGTGGCTCGCCGTCCAGGATTTGCGTACGCACGATTTTCGCTTCGATGTCGAACAGGATGTTGTTCACTTCCGCGCTGTCGATAGCCGCGCCGCCGTTGGCAGCCGCTTCAGCCGACAGGTCGGCGATCACTGCCGACGTCGCTGCTTTCAGCTTGGCCGTACGCTCTTGCTTGTCCTTGGTTTGATACGCATCATTGATCTTGGCGTTGGCGAAATGCGCGACGCGGGCGATCAATGCTTCGTTTTTCGGCGCAGGCGCCCATTCCACTTCCGGCTTGCCGCCGTCACGCACCAGATCGTGAATCGCATCGATGACGACTTTCATCTGATCGTGGCCGAAGACCACGGCACCCAGCATGATTTCTTCGGACAACTGTTTCGCTTCCGATTCGACCATCAGCACGGCCGTTTCGGTGCCGGCGACCACCAGGTCCATTTCCGACGTTTTCAGCTGCTGGACGGTCGGGTTCAGGATGTACTGGCCATTCGCGTAACCGACGCGCGCAGCGCCGATAGGACCGCTGAAAGGCACGCCCGATACGCACAGGGCAGCCGAGGCGCCGATCATGGCGGCGATGTCCGGATCGATTTCAGGGTTGACCGACAACACGTGAATGATGACTTGCACTTCATTCAGATAGCCTTCCGGGAACAGCGGACGGATAGGACGGTCGATCAAACGCGATGTGAGTGTTTCTTTTTCGGAAGGACGGCCTTCGCGCTTGAAAAAACCGCCCGGGATTTTACCGGCAGCATAGGTTTTTTCAACATAATCAACCGTCAAAGGGAAGAAATCCTGGCCTGGCTTGGCATCTTTGCGGGCCACCACCGTTGCCAGAACGACGGTATCTTCGATCGACACCAGCACTGCGCCGGATGCCTGACGTGCGATTTCGCCGGTTTCCAGGGTCACTTGGTGTTGACCGTACTGGAAGGTTTTCGTAACTTTGTTAAACATGGGGTATCCCTTTTCTAATTGCCGACAGATTTTCAGGGGCTGTCGTTCACCTCACCACAGGCGGTGGAAAAACCGTTGCCGCCTTTACTACTTTACTTTTAAAACATCATATCAGTAAGAGAATACTTTACTTACAGATATAAATCCGGAATTCAAATGACAAAATGCCCGCGTCAGCGAACTGGCGCAGGCATTTCTGTATAAACCTTGTACGGCAAAAATTACTTGCGCAGACCAAGTTTAGCGATCAGGTCGCGATAACGAGTAGCGTCTTTCGACTTCAGGTAGGACAACAGGCTCTTACGACGGTTGACCATCATGATCAGGCCGCGGCGGGAGTGGTGATCTTTCGAGTGGGCTTTGAAGTGGCCGTTCAGTTCGTTGATGCGAGCTGTCAGCAGTGCAACTTGCACTTCAGGGGAGCCGGTGTCGTTTTGACCACGTGCATTGTCCGCGATGATAGCGGCTTTGTTGATGTTTTCTACTGTCATGATAAACCTTTCACATGCGGTGCACAGAGTCTGAACCCTATCCACCGTGAACTACGATTATTAAAATACTGGCCTATGCTTACAACCAGACGCGTAAGTATATCGGAAAAAAGCCCGCCTGTATCTTGTCGTGCGGGCTTTTCTCGGCGCATGATAGGATTTTCCTGCATTCCAGGAGCTCAAACATGAAAAAACTGCTCAAATTAGCAACAGCCGTGCTGCTTGCCGTGCTGGCCGGCTGCGCCAGCTGGAACACTCCGCCGCCGCAAGCGGGCGAACCGCGCGCCGCCGTGGAAGCGCGCCTGGGCAGGCCGAGTAACATTTACCCGCTGGCCACGGGCCCGGAACTGGAATACGCCACGGGGCCATACGGCCAGTACACCTACATGGCCCGCTTCGGCCCCGACGACAAGTTGATTTCCTACGAACAAGTGCTCGACACGCCAGGCTTTGCCCGGGTCAAGGTGGGCGTATCGACGCAGCAGGACGTGCTGCACCTGCTGGGCCGCCCGACGGAAACATCGTATCTGGCGCTGCCGAAACTGCACGTCTGGTCATACCGCTACAAGGAATCGGGCGTCTGGGATTCCATGATGCACGTGCACTTCGACCACGACGGCATCGTGCGCATGATGATGAACGGCCCCGATCCGGACAAGGAAGAGCGGCGCTTCTTCCGCTGAGCCCAGCGCTAGGGTTGCGGGTCGATACGCTCATCCTTGGCGTGCAACTTGTTGAGCGCCGACAAATACGCCTTGGCCGAGGCGACGATGATGTCCGGATCGGCACCCACGCCGTTGACGATGCGCCCGTCGCGCGACAAGCGCATCGTCACTTCGCCCTGCGACTGCGTGCCTGTGCTGATGGCGTTGACGGAGAACAAGACCAGTTCCGCGCCGCTGGCGGCCGCGCTTTCGATGGCGTTGACGGTGGCGTCGACGGGGCCGTCGCCCTGCCCTTCGCAGCTGCGCTGCACGCCGCCGACGAGAAATTCCACGCGCGCATGGGGCACGGCGCCCGTAGTCGACTGCTGCGCCAGCGCAATAAAACGGTAGTGCTCACTCTCCTGCGCCTGCTGTTCCTCGCTGACGAGGGCCATGATGTCTTCATCGAAAATCTCGGATTTCCGGTCGGCCAGCTCCTTGAAACGCAGGAAGGCGGCGTTGACTTCCGCCTCCGATTCCAGCCCGATGCCCAGCTCGTGCAGCCGCTGCTTGAACGCATTGCGGCCCGACAGTTTGCCCAGAACGATCTTGTTGGCCGCCCAGCCCACGTCTTCGGCGCGCATGATTTCATACGTTTCGCGCGCTTTTAATATGCCATCCTGGTGGATGCCGGACGCGTGCGCAAAGGCGTTCGCACCCACCACCGCCTTGTTCGGCTGCACGGCAAAGCCCGTAATTTGCGACACCATTTTTGACGCCGCCACGATTTGCGTCGTATCGATGCCTACCGTCAAGTTGTAATAGGCGGCGCGCGTGCGCAGCGCCATCACCACCTCTTCCAGCGCCGTGTTGCCGGCCCGCTCACCGAGGCCGTTGACCGTGCATTCGATCTGCCGCGCGCCGCCGATCATGACGCCGGCCAGCGAATTGGCCACAGCCAGGCCCAGGTCGTTATGACAATGGACAGACCAGATGGCTTTATCGGCATTCGGTATGCGTTCGCGCAAACGCTTGATGGTATTGCCAAAGATTTCAGGCACGGCGTAGCCCACCGTGTCGGGGAAATTGATGGTGGTGGCGCCTTCGGCGATCACGGCTTCCAGCACGCGGCACAAAAAATCCTCGTCGGAACGGCTGCCGTCTTCGGGGCTGAATTCGATGTCGTCCGTGAACTGACGCGCGTAGCGCACGGCATTTTGCGCCTGCAGCAAGACTTGCTCGGGCGTCATGCGCAGCTTCATCTGCATGTGCAGGGGCGAAGTGGCAATAAAAGTGTGGATGCGCTTGCGCTCGGCCGGCGCCAGGGCTTCTGCGGCGCGGGCGATGTCGCGGTCGTTGGCGCGCGACAGCGAGCAGATGACGGACTCGCGCACGGCGCCCGCAATCGCCCGTATCGACTCGAAGTCGCCCTGCGAGGCGGCGGCAAAGCCCGCTTCGATCACGTCGACCTTCATGCGTTCGAGCTGCTTGGCGATGCGCAGCTTTTCCTCGCGCGTCATGGAGGCGCCCGGCGATTGCTCGCCGTCGCGCAAGGTGGTGTCAAAAATGATGAGTCGGTTGCTGGTGTTCATGGCTGCTCCTGGCTGGCTGAAGACTGCGACGCTACCGACTCAGCACATCAATGCTCGGGGTCGGTCTGGATGATGCTGACGGGCTTGCCCTTCGCCATGCGCCAGAAAAACACGGCGTAGCCGGACAGGCCATAAGCGACGAAAATCGGGAACAGCACTTTCGGCGGGTCGATGGAAATGAGCGCAAAGAACAATGCCAGCAGGAATACCACGATGAAGGGCACGGACTTGCGGAAATTCACATCCTTGAAACTGTAGAACGGCACATTCGTGACCATGGTGAGGCCGGCGAACAGGGCGATCGTCCACGAGACCCAGGCCAGCTGGCTGCCGGAAAACTCCAGGTCGTTCATGAGCAGGATGAAGCCGGCCACCATGGCCGCCGCCGCCGGGCTGGGCAAGCCCTGGAAGAAGCGCTTGTCGACGACCTGGATATTCGTATTGAAACGGGCCAGGCGCAAGGCAGCGCCGGCACAATACACGAAGGCTGCCAGCCAGCCCAGCTTGCCCATGCCGCGCAGCGACCACTCATAGATCACCAGCGCCGGCGCGGCGCCGAACGACACCATGTCGGACAGGCTGTCGTACTGGGCACCGAATTCGCTCTGCGTATTCGTCAGGCGCGCGATGCGGCCGTCGAGGCCGTCGAGGATCATGGCGATGAAAATGGCCCAGGCCGCGTGTTCGAATTTCTGGTTCATGGCCATGACGATGGCATAGAAGCCGCAAAACAGGGCTGCCGTCGTGAAGGCATTCGGCAACAGATAGATGCCGCGGCGGCGCAAGGTTTTCTTGCCACTGCCATCATTCACCGGCTGGCGCGCGAATTTGCTGAAGCGGGACGCTTTGGAGACTGCGGGAGTGCCGTTCTTGCCTCTACGACGGGGGAAGTTTGCCATGTTGTTCCATATCTTGTGTACTGCGGGGGATTCGGTGCCGGATGGCGGGCGCATGACTGTCACGCTGCACCCGCCGATGTTGTCATTATAGAGGAGCCGCCGCCAAAGAAAAGCGCGACGGCGTCAAGCTGACAATATTGACGCCGATTCAAGCTTTATTTGAAGCGTATCTTCGCCACCAGGCCCATGTTGAGGGTCGTTTCGCCTGCTTCGAAGCTCGGTTCGGCCACCAGGCTACCGCCATAAGCGGCCGCATCGGCGCTCATATTGCGCGCGCCAGTCACATTGACGCGCTGCGCGTAATTGCCCGAGCCTTCGAAATCGATGGTGTCGATCACGGCCTCATTGACATTGCGCCCCATGGCGCCGGCGATGGCGGCCACGCGCTGGTTCAGGTTCTGATAGGCGGCAACGATGCGCTGGTCGTCGAGCTTGCGGATCGTGGCGGGCGCCAAGCCGAAATTCAGGCGGTTCAGGGTCAGCACGCCTTGCGCTGCAGAAACTGTTTTCGGCAAGGCGGCCAGGTTGCTCGTCGTCACCTGCAAGTACTGGCCCACTCGCCATCCCGTCGGCACTCTCGGCTTGGCGACGGTGCCTGGCGGCAAGGGCGCCGTTTCCGGGTACACGGCATACGTGTAGTAGCCCTGGGTTTTCAGCACGGCTTGCGGATCGGCTTTCTTGACGATGGCCGCGCCCTGGTTCATCTTCTGGTTGACGCGCGAGGCGGCGGCGGCCTTGTCCTTGTCCTGCTCTTCGATGGCCAGGGTGACTGTCACCTGGTCATTCGCATGCACTACTGCGCCGTTCGCCGGCACTACCACGAGGGTGCCGGAGGTGGGCAAGGTCTGCGCTTGTGCGCTCAGGGCAACGGTAGCGACGGCGGCTGCCAGCATAGCTTTCATGACGGTCATGGTGTTCTCCTGGAAAATAATGGGGCAAAAACAATCATGGGGCCGACAGCCCCATGATTGTTTCAAAACATGCTAATGCAGAAATATTTCCACCTTTGTGAGCTTACTTGAATTTGACCTTGCCGACGACACGCATGTCGAGGGTGGTTTCGCCCGGCTCGAAGCTCGGCTCGGCAACGGTGCTGTCTTCGGCCATCTTGGCGCTGCGCATCATCATCGGTGCGGCCGCAGCACGGCTTTCGTTGGCGTAGTTGCCCGAACCTTCGAAGTCCACCGTATCGAGCACGGCGTCGGAGACGTTGCGGCCCATGGCCTTGGCGATGGCGGCCACGCGCTCATTGAGGTTCTTGTACGTGGCGGCAATGCGCTGATCGTCCAGCAGACGGATGGTTTCCGGCTTCAGGCCGAAATTCAAGCCATTCAGGGTCAGCACGCCTTGCGCAGCGGACACGGTCTTTGGCAAGGACGCCAGATTGGCCGTCGTCACTTCCAGGTACTGGCCGACTCTCCAGGCCGTTGGCAAACGCGGCTTGGCGACGGCGCCGGCCGGCAATGGACGCTCTTCCGGATACACGGGATAGGTGTAATAACCATACGATTTCAATGCCGCAGAAGGGTCGGCCTGCTTGACGATGGCGATGCCCTTGTTCATCTTCTGGTTGACTCTGGATGCGGCGGCAGCCTTGTCCTTGTCCTGTTCTTCGATGGCCAGGGTGGCGACCACCTGGTCATTGACATGCTTGACTTCGCCGAATGCAGGGACGACTACCAGGGTGCCGCTGGTTGGCAGGGATTGCGCTTGTGCGCTCAGGGCAACGGTGGCTGCGGCAGCAACAAGGACGGATTTCATCACGGTCATGGGGGTACTCCTAGGTAGTTAATGTGGCTGACATAGTTAATGTGGCTGGCAACCCGCGAAAGGGACGCTTTTTCCATCCCTTTCGCCTGAGAAACTTGTCAAACTGTGTAGATTCTAACGCCTCGTTCATTCCTGTGGCGCAAATTAACAAATCGTCACAAAATGTGCTGGCCAGTCACATCTGCTCACATGTCAATACGCTGTCATTCAAAATAACAGCGTTCTTAGTGACCCAGCACCGCGCCGCCGCTGCGCCGGCCCGGCTTGAAACTGTAGCGGTGCGCGCGCCAGGCGATCACCAGCGCCACTATCAGCAAGGCCAGCATGGCCCACGGGAAGGACGCCGCGCCATAGCCGTCGAGCAGCATGCCGCCCGCCAGGCCGCCGCCCGCGATGGCCACGTTCCAGATGGTCGCCACCATCGCTTGCGCCACATCCATGCCGTCACCGGCCGCATCCGCTGACGCCGTCTGCAGCAGGGTGCCGGCGCCGCCGAAGGTGATGCCCCAGATCGCCATGCTGATATAGATGACGATGGGTGAGTCCATCGCCAGTCCCAGCGCGATCACCACCAGGGCAAAGGCGGCGATGCAGCCCAGCACGAGCGGGCGCAGCCAGCGGTCGATCAGCTGGCTGACCAGCCAGATGCCGGCCAGCGAACCCACGCCATACACGAGCAGCACCCGGTCGACGCGGGGACGCAAGCCGGACGGCGCCAGGAACGGTGCGATATACGTATATAAAATGTTATGCGCCAGCATCCAGGCGACGATCACAAACAGAATCGGCCGCACGCCCGGCGTCACGAACACCTGGCGGATCGACAGGCGTTCGCCATTCTTTTGCCCCGGATAATCGGGCACGACCAGCAACACCCAGGCGACCAGCACCACGGCCAGGCCGGACATGATGCCGAAGATGCTGCGCCAGCCCAGCACGCCGCCCATCAGGGTGCCCAACGGCACGCCCAGCGACAGGGCCAGCGGCGTGCCGATCATGGCGATGGCCATCGCCCTGCCCTGCTGCTCGGTGCGCACCATGCGGCGCGCATAGCCGGCCATCAAGCCCCAGGCCAGCCCGGCAGCCATGCCCGTCACGAAGCGCGAGAGCAGGGCGACGGCATAGTTGGGCGCCAGGGCCGTCGCCGTATTGAAGATCAAGAAGCCGATGATGGCCAGCAACAAGACATTGCGCCGGCGCCAGGTGCTGGTCAGCGCCGTCAGGGGAATGGCCGTCAGGATGGAGCCGACGGCGTAGACGGTCACCATCTGGCCCGTCATGACTTCGGAAATACCGAGGTCCAGGGCAATCTGCGGCAGCAAGCCGGCCGGCAAGGTTTCGGACAGGAGGGCGAGAAACGCCGTCATGGCCAGGGCCAGCAAGGCCAGGATGGGAATGGAAGAGTCAACAGCAGCCTGCGAGGGCGCCGTGGCGGTGGTACGCTCAGTCATGGGGGGTCTTTCAGTTTGCGCAAGCGGCTAAGATACTAGTGTAGTGCTTCGTTATTCTTTGAACTAAGCCTCCGATTGGCACGGATCACTTTTTGCAGGATGTCGTTAGCCTTGGCGGTCCATACAAACGGCTTCGGATTCTGATTATGGGCCATAATATAT
>NZ_PEBS01000103.1 GCF_002869965.1 Janthinobacterium sp. ROICE36 | reverse complement strand
CGGGGCCGGCGGGCGGCACGGTGGTGGCGGGGCAGGCAACGATCAATGGCGCGCCGGGCGCCACGGTGATCAATCAGGGCAGTCAGAACGCCGTCATCAACTGGGCCAACTTCAATATCAACAAGGGCGAGTCGGTGCAATTCGTGCAGCCGAACCGCAATGCGGTGGCCTTGAACCGCGTGCTGGGCAGCGACGGCACGACCATCCTGGGCAACTTGTCGGCCAACGGCAAGGTGTTTATCGTCAACCCGAACGGCGTGCTGTTCGGCCAGGGCGCGTCGGTCAACACGGCGGGCCTGGTGGCCTCGACCCTGGACATTTCCAATAGCGACTTCATGTCGGGCAAGTACCAATTTTCCGGCAATGGCACGGGCAAGGTCTTGAACCAAGGCTCGATCAACGCGCCGGGCGGCTATGTGGCCTTGCTGGGCGCCAACGTGTCGAACGAGGGCACGATCCAGGCACGCCTGGGCTCGGTGGCCCTGGCGGCGGGCCGCGCCATCACCCTGGACGTGGCGGGCGATGGCTTGCTGAACGTGGCGGTGGACCAGGGCGCCGTGGGCGCGCTGGTGAAGAACGGCGGGATGATCAAGGCCGATGGCGGCAGCGTGGTCTTGACGGCGCAGGCGGCGGGCGACTTGCTGAAAACCGTCGTCAACAACACGGGCGTGATCGAGGCGCAGACGATAGACACGCGCGGCGGCACGATCAAATTGCTGGGCGACATGCAGACCGGCACGGTCAACGCGGGCGGCACGCTGGACGCCAGCGCGCCTGGCGGTGGTAACGGCGGTTTTGTTGATACCTCGGCCGCGCATGTGAAGATCGACGCTTCGCTGAAAGTGACCACGGCGTCGGCCAAGGGAATGTCAGGCACCTGGCTGATCGATCCCACGGACTTCAATATCGCCGTCTCCGGCGGCGACATGACGGGCACCTTCCTGAGCAACTCATTGAAATCGGGCAATGTGCAGATCCAGAGCGTATCGGGTGCTGGCGGTACGCAAGGCAACATCAACGTCAACGATAACGTCAATTGGTCGGCTAACAAGCTGACCCTGACGGCACAAAACAATATCAATATCAACAAGGCCATGCGGGGTTCGGGCACGGCCAGCCTGGCGCTGGAATATGGCCAGAGTGCCGTCGCCGCCAGCAACCTGGCCACCTACAACGTCAAGGCGGAAGTCGATCTGCCATCGGGTAATAACTTCAGCACCAAGCTGGGCAGCAATGGCGGCGTGACCACGTATCAGGTCATTAACAGCCTGGGCGCCTTCAACAGCAGTACTGGCAGCGATGTGCAGGGCATGCAAGGCAATTTGTCCGGCAACTATGTCCTGGGCAGCAATGTCGACGCCAGTGTCACGGGCAGCTGGGACAGCGGCCAGGGATTTGTACCGATCGGCAGCGCCGGCACGCCATTCACTGGCAAGTTTGACGGCCTGGGCCATGAACTGTATGGCTTGACCATCAACCGCGCCGATACGCCGGCAGCCATGTTCGGCAATATTGGCTCCGCTGGCATGGTGCGCAACTTGAGCTTGAGTAATGTCAACATCACGGGTTCGCAAGCGATGTATGGCGCCGCTTATACCGACATCGGCGCGCTGGCTGGCTACAATGCGGGCACGATCAACAATGTGAGCAGCAGCGGCGCCGTGCATGGTTCTGGCTATATCAACATGGGCGCGCTGGTGGGTACCAATGGGGGCACGATCAGCAACAGCCGCGCGGCAGGCACAGTCGTTGCCGGTGGTTTTGGCGCGGCAGGCGGCCTGGTGGGAGTGAATGCGGCGGGCGGCTTGATCAAGAGCAGTTCCAGCGCCGTGGCTGCCACATCTACCAATTATTTCGCTGGCGGCCTGGCCGTCTACAACCGCGGCACGATTAGCGACAGCTATGCCACGGGCGCCGTCAGTGTCGGTGGCACGGGCGGCAGCTATGGCGGCGGCCTGGCGGCCATTAACACGGCCGGAGGCACGGTCACGAACAGCTATGCGACGGGCAATGTCATGGGTGTATCCGGTCTGGGCGGCCTGCTGGGCAGGATAGAATCGGGCGGCACGGTCGATAACAGCTATGCCACCGGCAATGTAACGGGCACCGGCAATAACATCGGCGGCCTGTTGGGTGTATCATCTGGCGTGATAAGCAATAGCTATGCCACCGGCAATGTGACGGGCAACTCGACCGTGGGCGGCGTGGTGGGCTCCAATCCTAGTGGTGCCATCACCAATGTATATTACTCAGGCAAGCTCACGACGACAGGCATGAATAACGGCGCTATTGTTGGCGATCACAATGGTGGTTCCATCGTTAATGCTTACTTCGACAGTTCCCAGAATCCGGGGCTAACTGCCGTTGGTGTGGTGAGCAATGGTGCAAGCACCATTGCCCAGGGCTTGAGCGCGGCGCAGATGTTGCAAGGTAGTAATTTTGCGGGCTTCAATTTCACCACCACTGCCGGTGCGGCGGGCAATAACTGGGTGATCGTCAGCGGCGACGGTTCCATCAATGGCGCGAGCGCCGGCACGCGCCCCATGCTGGCGTCGGAATGGTCGAATACCATCCATTCCACGCACCAGTTGCAATTGATGGCGATGAGCAAGGCCGCCAGCTACACGCTGGGCAGCAGCTTCAGCGCAGCCAGCACGGCCGCGAACGGTAACGACGTGTGGGGCAGTACGGGCTTCATCCCGGTCGGCACGGCAGGGTCGGCCTTCACGGGTAGCCTCGACGGCACGGGGCATATTGTTTTCAACCTGAATATTGTCAAGTCGGGCGTGGCGGGTGTTGGCCTGTTTGGCGTCGTCGGTAGCGGCGGCGTGATCGCCAATGTGGGCTTGTCTGGCGGCACGATCAGCGGTGGCGACAGTACGGGCGCCCTGGTGGGCACGAATGGCGGCAGTGTCAGCGGCAGCTTTGCCACCAGCGCTGTCACGGGCGTCACCAATGTCGGCGGCCTGGTGGGCACGAGTACAGGCACGCTCAAGGATAGCTATGCCAGCGGCGCGGTGACCGGCAGCAGTGGCGCGGGCGGCTTGGTGGGCAGCAACAGCGGCACCGTCGCCACCAGCTATGCGAATGGCAGCGTGAGCGGCGCCGGTGGCGGCCTGGTCGGCACAGGCGCGGGCAGCGTCACGGGTAGTTACTGGGATACCACGGCCAGCGGCAAGGCAACGAGTGCCGGTGGCACCAACCTGACTACGAGCGGGCTCAAGACGCTGTCGAACTACACGGGCGCAGGCTGGGATCTGGGCCAGATGTGGGTCGCCTACGATGGCCAGAGTGCGCATTTCCTGCGTTCGTTCATGCAGCAAATCGTCGTGCGCGCTTCTTACGACAGCAAGGTGTATGACGGCGTGGCCTACGCTGGCGGCAGCAATAGCGTCACGTATTCGAACACGGTGGCAGGCGCCAGCTTGCTGGGCACGCCCGCGTACACGGGCAGCACCGTCGGCGCCGTCAATGCCGGCACGTATGGCGTGTCGGCCAGCGGCTTGTACTCGTCGGGCGGGCAGTCCGGCTATGCGATCAGCTATATCGATGGCGGACTGCTGATCACGCAGCGCCAGCTCAGCCTGAACGGCGCCGGCGCCGGCAACAAGGTATATGACGGCAACACCACCGCCATCATCAGCGGCGGCACGTTGGCGGGCCTGTTGGCCGGTGATCTTGGCAATGTCAACCTGCTCTCTTTGCTGGGCACTTATGCCAGCAAGAATGTCGGCAATGGCATCGCCGTGAATGCGACTGCCACCCTCGGCGGCAGCGCTGCCGACAACTATATCTTGGCGCCGCTGACTGGCGTGAGTGGCAACATCACGCCGGCGACGATTAGCAGCATCAGCGGCATCCTGGCCGGCAGCAAGGTCTACGACGGCTTGACTGGCGCTGCGCTCGACACCAGCGCGGCTGTATTAGCTGGCAAGATCGGCAGTGATGCGCTGACGTTGAGCGGTACAGGCACTTTCGACAACAAGAATGCCGGCACCGGGAAAACAGTCAGCATCAGCGGTCTATTCCTGGGTGGCGCCGATGCGGGCAACTATATCCTTGCCGGCACGACGGGTAGCACGCTGGCTGATATCACGGCCAAGGCCCTGACCATCACGGGTGTCACCACCAGCAACCGCATGTATGACGGCACGCTCAATGCGGCCCTGTCGGGCGGAACATTGAGCGGCCTGGTAGGCGGGGAAACCCTGGGCCTGTCCAGTTTGAGCGGCGTGTTCGCCGACAAGAACGTGGGCACGGGCAAGAGCGTGAGCTTGAGCGGCGCGACCCTGATCGATGGCACTGGGCTGGCCAGTAACTATACGGTCAGCAATCCGGGCACCCTGACGGCCGATATCAGCAAAGCAAGCATCAGCAGCGTGACGAACATCACGGCAAACAGCAAGGTGTATGACGCGAACACCAAGGCCACCATCAATGCGGGCGGCGCCACGTTCAATGGCATGTTCAGCGGCGACAGCCTGTCGCTCAGCGCGACGACGGCCACGTTTGCCGACAAGAACGTCGGCAGCGGCAAGACGGTGGCCGTGAGCGGCATCGCCCTGGCCGGCACGGATGCTGGCAATTACAATCTGACGCTCAGCACCGGCAGCGGCAGCGGCGATATCACGCCGAAGGCGCTGACGATCACCGGCATGTCGGCGGTCAATAAAGTCTACGATGGCAACACCAAGGCGAGCTTGTCGGGCGGTTCGATCAGCGGCCTGGTCGGTTCGGAAACGCTGGGCGTGACGGGACTTTCAGCAAGTTTTTCCGACAAGAATGCCGGCGCCGGCAAAACCGTCATCGCCAGCGGCTCGACCCTGGTCAATGGCGGCAATGGCGGCCTCGCCAGCAACTATACGATCAGCAACCCAACCGGACTGAGCGCAAATATTACGCCCAAGGCGCTGACGGTGACGGGTATGACGGCCGGCAACAAAGTCTATGACGGCCTGCTCGACGCGACCTTGTCCGGTGGAAGCCTGTCGGGTCTGGTCAGCGGTGAAACACTGCTACTGTCCGGCGCAACGGGCGTGTTCAGCGACAAAAACGCAGGCAGCAACAAAACCATCGTCGTCAGCGGCAGCAGCCTGGCCGACGGCACGGGGCTGGCCAGCAATTACACGGTCAGCAATCCGACCACCGTGAAGGCCGGCATCACGCAGAAAGCCTTGACGGTGAGCGGCGTGCTGGCAAGCGACAAGACCTACGACGGCAACACCAAGGCCAGCCTGTCCGGCGGTACGCTCAATGGCCTGGTGGGCGGTGAAACGCTGGGATTGACGGGGCAGGTGGGCAGTTTCAGCGACCAGAACGCGGGCATGGGCAAGAGCGTGACCGTGAGCGGCGCGACCCTGGTCGATGGCACTGGGCTGGCCAGCAATTATTCGGTCAGCAACGCCACTGGCGTGACGGCCAATATTGCACAAAAGGCGTTGACCGTCAGCGGCGTGAGCGCGAGCAATCGCGGGTATGACGGCACGCTCGATGCGGTCTTGTCGGGCGGTACATTGAGCGGCCTGGTAGGCGGGGAAACCCTGGGCCTGTCCAGTTTGAGCGGCGTGTTCGCCGACAAGAACGTGGGCGCGGGCAAGAGCGTGACCGTGAGCGGCGCCACGCTGGCCGATGGCACTGGGCTGGCCAGCAACTATACGGTCAGCAATCCGGGCACCCTGACGGCCGATATCAGCAAGGCAAGCATCAGCAGCGTGACGAACGTGGGCGTGAACAACAAGATCTACGATGGCGTGACCACGGCCACGCTGAACGGCGCGGCCACCTTCAATGGCAAGATTGGCAACGATAACCTGACGCTGGCCGGCAACGGCGTATTCAGCGACCAGAATGTGGCCACGGGCAAGGTTGTGACGGTCAGCGGTATCACCTTGAGCGGCTTGGACGCCGGCAACTACGTTTTGGCCAGCAATGCCTCCAGTGGCACGGCGGATATCACGCCGAAAGCGCTGACGGTGGCGGGCCAGGTGGCGGGCAACAAGGTGTATGACGGCAATGTGGTGGCGCAAATCAGTGGCGGCAGCCTGGTCGGTTTGGTGGAGAATGAAACCCTGGCCATCGGCGGCCAGACGGCGGCCTTCAGCGACAAGAACGCGGCTAATGCCAAAGTCGTGACAGTCGGCGGCACGACCTTGCTGGACGGCACTGGTTCGGCCAGCAACTATACGGTGGTCAACCCGACCGGTTTGACGGCCAGCATCACGCCGCAAGCGCTGACGGTAGCGGGCCAGGTGGCGGGCAACAAGGTGTATGACGGCAATGCGGTGGCGCAGCTGCTTGGTGGCAGCCTGGTCGGCCTGGTGGGCGGCGAAACGCTGGCCATCGCCGGCCAGACAGCCGTCTTCAGCGACAAGAACGCGGCCAGCGCGAAAACCGTGACGGTCAGCGGTACCACCTTGCTCGACGGGTCGGGTGCGGCCAGCAACTACACGGTGGTCAACCCGACCGGTTTGACGGCCAGCATCACGCCGAAAGCGCTGACGGTGGCGGGTCAGGTCGCAGGCAATAAGGTCTACGATGGCAATGCGGTAGCGCAATTGTCTGGCGGCAGCCTGGTCGGTTTGGTGGGGAATGAAACGCTGGCCATCGGCGGCCAGACGGCGGCCTTCAGTGACAAGAACGCGGCTAATGCCAAAGTCGTGACAGTCAGCGGCACGACCTTGCTGGACGGCACTGGCTCGGCCAGCAACTATACGGTGGTCAACCCGACCGGTTTGACGGCCAGCATCACGCCGGCGTCCATCAGTGCCATTGCCGGTATCGTGGCAGCGAACAAGGTGTATGACGGTGGCACGGCGGCCAGGCTGAACCTGGCGGGCGCCAGTTTCAATGGCATGATGGCCGGCGACGTCCTGAGCCTGGGCAGCGGACCCGTTCTTGGCACGTTCAGCGACAAGAATGCGGCGCTGGGCAAGAGCGTGGCCATCAGTGGTTTGAGCCTGGCCGGTGCCGATGCGGGCAACTATGCACTGGCCAGCAGTCAGGCCAGTACCACGGCCACGATTACGCCAGCCGCCCTGACGGTCAGCGCCAGCGGCGTCAACAAGGTGTATGACGCCACCACGAATGCCGCCGTCTCCTTGCGCGACAACCGCATCGGTAATGACCAGCTGAGTATTGCCAGCAATGGCGCCAGTTTCAGCGACAAGAATGCGGGCGTGGGCAAGACGGTGACGGTGGCAGGCATAAGCCTGAGTGGCACGGATGCGGGCAATTACGTGGTCAACACTAGCGCCAGTACCACGGCCACGATCTCGCCGGCAGCGCTGACGGTCAAAGTCGATAACGCTGAAAAAGACCAAGGACGCACCAACCCCGACTTCAGCGCCGGCTACAGCGGCCTGCTCGGTGGCGACACGGTGGCCGCCGAAGTGAGCGGCAACCTGACGTTCAGCACGCCGGCGACGACGGCATCCGTGGCCGGCAATTATCTGGTATCGGCATCGGGTCAGGCGTCGAACAACTACGCCTTGAACTATGTGGAAGGCGTGTTGAAGATCAAGCCGACGGAAGCGCTGCAAAGCGCAGTCGCCAGCGTGATCGCGGCCGTTGCCGTGGCGCCATCGCAGGGCAATATGGTGCAGGCCGACATGATCGTCAGTGGCGAGACGGCACCAGGCAAGCCCGCCGCCACGCAGGAGGCCCCGGGCGAGGGAGAGAAGGGTAACGCAGGCAGCGCGCCGGTGGTGCAGCTGGCCGGCAACGTCGTCAGCAATGTCCTGCCAGGCCTGCGCCTGAGCGTGGTCGATAGCGGCCTGCGCCTGCCGACCGAAGCTGGCGGCAACAGGCGCCAGGACAGCCAGTAAAGCCCGCTACGTCACCGTATGGTGACGTCGGAGTGCCGCTTCGTGTTTCGAAGCGGCATTTTTTATGCCGTCGCGTCGTCGCAACACTCTTATAATGGCTGCACCATCCTTGTTTTCCGTCAGAAGAGCAGCGCTGAACAGAAAGTACCATCGCATGACATCCCATTTCATCGGCATAGCCGGCTTGCCACGCGCGGGTTCCACCTTGCTGTGCCAGTTGCTGGCGCAGCATCCCGACCTGCATTGCGAAGGCAATAGCTCCCCCCTGTGCAACGCCTTGCTGGGCATGCGTCGCATGGTCAGCGACGATGCTTTTTTCCTGTCGCAGCTCGATACGAGTTTCGACGCCAGCTATGGCCACCTGAAGACGGCCATGCAGGGCTTCCTTCGCGGCTGGTATCAGGATTGCGGCAAGCAGGGCGTGGTGGACAAGAACCGTGCCTGGCTGCATTGCGTGGAGATGTTGCTGCAGCTGGCGCCGGAAGCGAAAATCATCGTCTGTGTGCGCGAACTGGGCCAGGTCTACGGCTCCATCGAAGCGCAGCACCAGCGCACCATCCTGCTCGATTTTGTCGATCACCTGGCTGATTTCGACCGTCTGGGCCGTGCCGACATGCTGTTTGCCAAGGATCGCACCATAGGCGCGCCCCTGAGTTCCCTGCACGCCGTGCTGGACCTGCCTGTCGAAGTGCAGCAAAAGCTGTATTTCGTGCGCTTCGAAGACTTGATGGCGCGGCCGGTGGAATGCATGTCGCACCTGTACGCGTGGCTGGGCCTGGCGCCGTTCCAGATCGACCCGCACGATCTTGCCGTGGGTATCCAGGAAAGCGACAGCCATTACCGCATGAAGTATACGCACCGCCAGCAGGCGACGATCAGCGCGCCCAGGCCGCATGCGATACCGCCGCGCATCCAGGCGCAGATCGAAAGCGCGTATGGCTGGTTTTATGCACTGTATTATCCGCAACACCAACACGCGGCAACGCCCTCGGCCTGAAAACACCTGCGGCAGTGCTAATACCACTTGCCGCGGCGCTGCCGGCGCGGTATTGCCGGCAGTTGCTGCAAACTGGGATTTTTTCCTCCCCTTACTCTTCGCTTGCTTCACCGTAGCCATACCGCCCGACGGCACTGGTATTGTAAAAAACCCCGCTGTCTAAAACCACTTGACTACCAATTTTCGGCGTCGCATTCTTTGTGCAGAAAGCCGATGCTGCGCTGTGCTTTCTTTACGTACAACATAAAAAGCTACTTCGATAGTTTTCGTATAACGTTCAGGAGACAATGTGAAGACACGGCAATCAAGCCGGCTGGCTACGCCATTCATGGCTGGCCTGCTAGGCAGCGCGCTGCTCGCTTGCGGCGGCAATTCCACCACCGAACCCCCATTGACCCTGCTGGCCGCGACCGCCGCCAGCGACAGTTGCGCAGCCTGGAGCGCCGCTGCCGTCTACACGGCAGGGCAGTGCGCCGTCTACGACGGCAAGGTCTACCGCGCCAAATGGTGGGTGCAGGGCACGGCGCCGAGCAACGACCAGTGGGGGCCGTGGAGTCTCGATACGGCCACGCCCACCCCGACACCAACGCCGACTCCGACTCCGACTCCGACTCCGACACCCACACCCACACCCACACCCACGCCCACGCCCACGCCAGGTATCCCCACCAAGGCCCAGGCCGAGGCCAACGAGGCGGCGCTGACGAACAATGATTTCTTCCGCAAGGTCAAGGCCTCGATCCGCACCCTGGGCAATACGGCCGTCGAGGCCGTGCAGCCTGGCCTGGTCGGCAATCCGCTCAACGTCAGGCGCGTCGAGCGTTTGCTGCCGGCGGCGAAGTGGGACTACTATTTTGCCGCGCGCGACGCCAGCTATACCTACCAGCGCTTCCTGCAAGCCGTGGCCAAGTTCCCCGCCGTGTGTGACGACTACAGCGATGGGCGCAATGCGGATGCCATCTGCCGCCACAGCCTGGCCACCATGTTTGCCCACTTCGGGCAGGAAACGGGCGACCACAACGCCAGCAGCCCCTTGCCGCAATGGCGCCAGGGCTTGAAGTATTTGCGCGAGCTGGGTTGCGACGAGACGGGCGCCGGCTGCGGCTACAACATCGAGTGTGCCGATCCAGTCTTCAACAAGGTGTGGACCTGCGGCAAGAATGCCGACGGCAGCTTCAAGAAGTATTTCGGCCGCGGCGCCAAGCAGCTGTCCTACAACTACAACTACGGTCCGTTTTCGCAAGCCATGCATGACGGCGATCAATCCGTCCTGCTGAAAAATCCGGATCTGGTGGCCTCGACCTGGCTGAACCTGGCCTCGGCCACGTTCTTCTTTGTTTATCCGCAACCGCCAAAACCGTCGATGCTGCATGTGCTCGATGGTACGTGGGTGCCGAATGCGGCTGATACGACGGCCGGCGCGGGCAACAATTTCGCCACCACCATCATGATCATCAACGCCGAATGCGGGCAGGGCACGGAAAAGCAGGCCGCGCAAAACCGCATCGATTACTACAAGCAGTTTGCCGGCGACATGGGCTGGGATTATGCCGGCGAACAATTGTCGTGCGCCAACATGCAACGCTTCACCCCGGCCAGTTCCGCTTCCTACAACATCTATTGGGAAAAGAACTGGAGCGCGGGTGGCGAGAACCAATGCCAGGTGGTCAGTTATCAGACCCCGTACAGCGCCTTGCTGGCCGGGAACTACGTGAAATGCGTGGAAGCCAACTGGAATGTGAAGTTGCAGTAACAGCAAGCGCAGAAAAGCCGGCCAGGGATCACAGTTGACAAGAGCCCCTTGAGGGGCCTGCAACAGCTCACAACGTACGACTTGTAAAACCATAACGGAGACCAATACAACATGAAATCGAATGCATTATTGATGGCCCTGCTCAGCGGCGTGCTCGTCGCTTGCGGCGGCGGCCAGGAAGGCACGACCGCCACGCCAAACACCCTGCTCGCCGCCGTCGAGGCGTGCGCCGTCTGGGATGCCGCCACCGTCTACACGGGCGGCCAGTGCGTGCTTTACCAGGGCGTCAGCTACAAGGCCAAGTGGTGGACGCAGGGCAATGTCCCCAGCGCCGCCGACCAGTGGGGCCCCTGGGCGGTGATCGATACGCCAACCCCGACACCGACACCGACACGACACCGACACCGACACCAACCCCGACGCCCACGCCCACGGCCTGTCGTCCGGATGGCTTGATCTCGGCCGTGCCGAATGTGCCGTATTGCAAGGTGTACGACGCGAATGGCCGCGAAGTGCTGGGCAATGGCTTGAATCGGCGCATCGTCGGCTATTTCGCCAGTTGGCGCACGGGTGTCGATGGCAGTCCCACGTATTTGGTGAACAACCTGCCGTGGGACAAGATCACCCACCTGAACTATGCGTTTGCTTCCGTCGACCCGGCCACCTCGAAAATCGCCATCGGCAGCGGCGCGGCCAATCCCGATACGGGCCTGACCTGGCCGAACGTGCCGGCGGCGGCCATGGACCCGTCCCTGCCGTACAAGGGCCACTTCAACTTGCTGGCGCAATACAAGAAGAAGTATCCGGGCGTGAAGCTGATGATTTCCGTGGGCGGCTGGGCCGGCAGCGGCGGCTTCTACACGGCCATGACGAATGCGGACGGCAGCGTAAACACGGCCGGCATCAATACCCTGGCCGATTCCATGGTGGCGTTCGTGCGCCAGTACAACTTCTTCGATGGCGTCGATGTCGATTACGAACACCCGACGACCAACAATGAAGCGGGCAATCCGAACGACTTCGCCGTCTCGAAGCCGCGCCTGGCGGGCCTGATGACGAGCTACAACGTGCTGCTGAAAGTGTTGCGCCAGAAGCTCGACGAAGCGGCCGTGCAGGACAATAAATACTATTTGCTGACCATCGCCGGTTCCGCCTCGGGCTGGGTCTTGCGCGGCGAGGAAAACATGTCGGGATTGAAATATCTGGATTACGCCAGCCTGATGACCTACGACTTGCATGGTGCGTGGAATCAGTATGTGGGACCGAATGCGGCACTGTTTGACGATGGCAACGATGGCGAGTTGCGCGCCGGCAACGCCTACCAGTACCAGAACATCGGCTACCTGAATACGGACTGGGCCTATCGCTACTACCGGGGCGCCATGCAGGCGGGCCGCATCAATATCGGCGTGCCGTTCTATACGCGGGGCTGGAAGGATGTGACG
Organism: Janthinobacterium sp. ROICE36; assembly: GCF_002869965.1. Classification (GTDB taxonomy): domain Bacteria; phylum Pseudomonadota; class Gammaproteobacteria; order Burkholderiales; family Burkholderiaceae_D; genus Janthinobacterium. The sequence continues at coordinate 1,249 of NZ_PEBS01000103.1, read as the reverse complement.
GGCGGCACGAACGGCCTGTGGGGCACGACGCCACTGATCAGCTCCACCGTCACCTGCGCCGGCACCAAGACGTGCGGCACGGGCGCCACCGGCATCGATAACGTGTGGTTTGACCTCGATTCGCAGGGCAAGCCGACGCCGGGCGGTGGCAACCCCATCTGGCATGCGCTGAACTTGCAGAACGGTATCGTGCCCAGCTACCTCGATGCGTACAAAGTCACGGACAAGGCGCTGGTGGGCACGTATGTGCCGTACTACAGCAGCACCATGGTGGCGCCATGGTTGTGGAATGCGAGCAAGAAAGTATTCATTTCTACGGAAACCACGCAGTCGATCGCAGCCAAGGCGCAGTACATCGTCAACAACAATATCGGCGGCGTGATGATCTGGGAAATGGCGGGCGACTATGCCTGGGATGCCACGCGTAATGGCGGCAAGGGCGAGTACTTCATGGGCACCACCTTGACGGACGTGCTGTACCAGGCCTTCCGCACGGCTGGCGTGTATGGCAACAAGCGGGCCGAAATCGCCATGCCGGGCACGGCGGCCAACGTCAGCATTACCTTGGGCGGCTGGAAGCTGGGCGATAACAACTTCCCCATCAACCCGGTGATGACGGTGAAGAACAACACCACGTCGACCTTGCCGGGCGGCACCGTGGTGGAGTTCGATTATCCCGTGTCTGCACCATCGGACATGAGCGACCAGTCGGGCTTCGGCTTGACGGTGATCAATGCCGGCTACACGGGGCCGAACAATATCGGCGGCTTCACGAAGAACTACAACCGGGCCCGCTTTGCGATTCCTGCCTGGCAATCGCTGGCGCCGGGCGGTTCCGTGGCGCTGACATTGAATTACCGCTTGCCCATCTCGGGACCGGCCAACTACACGGTCACCGTGGGCGGCACCAAGTATGCGCTGACGCAAGAGTACCCGGAATTGCCGGTGGCATTGCCGTAAGTTGGTGATGCCGTAAAGTAAAAGGGCGGAACCGAGGTTCCGCCCTTTTTCATTCAGATTTCTTGTGTAATAAAACACCGGACAAAACCGTCGCGAGCGGCAGTGATTTGTGGCCGAGAAGCGCAGCAGGTTTGGTTCGGTGTTTAGAACCAGGTTTCGACCTGGAAGCCGTACGACGTGCCGCTGGTATTGTTGTTGTAGATCGGGCCGCCGTTGTTCGACGCATTGACCGAGGCGGTGGCCGCATCGTTCCATTTGCCGTAGGTAACAAAGGCGCGCAGTTCAGGAC
>NZ_PEBS01000102.1 GCF_002869965.1 Janthinobacterium sp. ROICE36 | reverse complement strand
GAGAGATCGGTTCGTTTGCCATTTACGCGTCCAAATACCGAGAGTAAACGCCTTTCTCAACGTGTTTACAAGCAATATTTCACCCTATCGTCACTCCGAGCACCTACCCTTCATGCAATCGCCCTGGATATCGAGCGTATAGGCCTTGTCACCGGCCAGCAAGCTATAAAACCACTGGTCGGCCGCCTGGTTCTTGTCCAGGGTGCGCAGCAAGCCATCCGTGGTGAAGTAGTTGCCCGTGCTGGCGGAAGCCCAGTTGATCGAGGCAGCCTTGTTCTTTTCCTTGACGACGGTGGCGTAGCGCTGGAAGGCGGCAATGCCGCTGTCGGGCAAGCCAGCGTCTTCCCAGTCTTGCAGGTAAACATCGTTGGCCATGGTCTGCACCACGGACAGGGGCTGGCTGATCTGGCGCAGCACGTCGTTGCGGATCTCGCCCACCTGGGCCGGCAACTCCTGGCTGACGACGCGCTCGCGCACGTAGTCGCTGCTCATGCGCACGCTGAGGAAGGACGAGATCGCCATGAAGAGCAGCAGGCACAAGCCCATGCTGAACAGGAGTTTTTTCTGGATCGAGAGGCGGCGGAGCAGAGACATGGAGGACCTTGGACGATGGCCTGCACAATGGGCAGAAAAACGGGCAGGCAAGCGGCCAGTATACCGGCCGCGCTGCGCGTTCCGCCGCACCATTGCTGCTTTCACGTCATTTATGTTGCGATGCAGCAACGTGAAAAACAGGCAATCATGCCGATTTTTCATGCCTTGTGATGCGTGCCGGAAAATGCATCAGGCAGGCAAGCCGTGCGCGATCAATTCCAGCGGCAATTCTGTGCTGCACTTGATTTGCTCCATGGAAAAGGCGGACGATACGCCCGTCAGTTGCACGGCCTTGATGAGCTTTTTATAGAAGGTATCGTAACCCTTGATGTCGGTGGTGACGACTTTCAGCAGGTAGTCGATGTCGCCGCTCATACGGTGAAATTCCTGTACCTCGGGCAAGACAATGACGGCGGCGGCAAAGCGGCGCAGCCATTTTTCATCGTGCTGTCCCGTGCGCACGCTGACGAAGACGGTCACGGGCAAGCCCACTTTTTGCCGGTTGACGATGGCCACGCGACTCTCGATATATCCCTCTTCTTCCAGGCGCTTGACGCGTTTCCAGCAGGGCGTGCTGGACAAGCCGATCTTTTCACTGAGGGCGGCGATCGACAAGGTGCCATCCTGCTGCAGGGCGGCGAGGATGGCGCAGTCGAATTTGTCGAGCGATATGTTTGGTGAATTCATTTCGTAATTTTCTATTTTATGGCATGTATATGCCACATATTAACTCGTTTGCAGTGTCTTTTGGCATATATTCACGATAGCGTGCCGGTAAACTATCCATATGTTCCAGCCGCCTGCGCTGTGCTTTTTTTAGCTGCGCCCTTTTTATAGAATACTCAGACTGCCATCATGAAAGAAATCTACCTCGACAGCAATGCCACCACTTGCGTGCTGCCCGCCGCCGTTTCCGCCGCCCGGCAAGCGATGGAGCAGGGCTATGGCAATCCCAGCAGCACTCACGCCACGGGATTGCAGGCCAAGGCCATGATGGATGGCGTACGCCAGCGCGCCAGCCGCTTGCTGGGCGTCGGCGATGGCCGATTGATGTTCAATAGCGGCGCTACCGAAGGCATCCAGACGGCCGTGCTGTCGGCCTTGTGCGCGCTGCGCGAGCGGCGCGCTGCAGGCAAGCACATCGGCAGCTTGCTGCTGTATGGCGCGACCGAGCACAAGGCCGTGCCGGAAAGCCTGGCGCACTGGAACCGCCTGCTGGGCCTGAACCTGGAAGTGCGCCAGTTGCCCGTCGATGCGCAGGGGCGCCACGATCTGCAGGCACTCGATGCGCTGATCGGCGAGGCGGCCATGCTGTGCACGATGGCGGCCAACAATGAAACGGGCGTCATCAGCGATTTGTCCGCCATCGCGCAACTGCTGCAGGAACGCGGTGCCGACGCCTACTGGATGGTCGATTGCGTGCAGGCGCTGGGCAAGCTGAAACTGAACCTGGCCGCCACGCGCATCGATTACGCGCCGTTTTCCGGTCACAAGCTGTATGCGCCCAAGGGCATCGGCATGCTATACGTGCGCGCCGGCGCCCCGTTTACGCCCTTGATGATGGGCGGCGGCCAGGAAGCGGGCCTGCGCTCGGGCACGGAGAACATGGCCGGCATCGCCGCCCTGGGCGCCGTGCTGGCGGCACTCGAGGATGGCAAGACCTTCCGCAGCCACGCCGACCTGGCCGCTTTCCGCGCGCAGCTGGTGGCCAGCCTGGAGCGCGTTTTCCCCGGCATCGTTTTCAATATGCCGTTTCCGTTGTCGTTACCGACCACGCTCAATTTTTCCGTGCCGGGCCTGTCGTCGAAGGAATTGCTGGACCTGTTCGATGCGGCGCGCGTGCGCGTCAGCTCGGGCAGCGCCTGTTCCGCCGCCAAGGCGCTCCCCAGCTATGTGCTGGAAGCCATGCACGTACCGCAATGGCGTGCCAGCTCGGCCATTCGTCTGTCGTTCGGCCCCCTGATTGACGCAGCGACGATAGACGCCGCCTGCGCGCGCATCGAGCGTTGCGGCGAGGCCTTGCGCAACAGCTGTTTGCTGCCGTCGGCGCTGGCGCCATCGCCGCAGGACGGCGCGCAGGAGGGCATAATCCAGCTGAGCGTGGATGGCCGGTGCACCTGGCTGCTCAGCGACGCTGCCAGCGCCAGTTGTGTCGTCATCGATCCCGTCGCCGCGCTCGTGCCGCGCCTGGCCGCCTTCATCCGCTGCCAGCACCTGGCCTTGCGCGCCATCGTGCACACGGCAGCGCCCGTCGACCATGGCGCGGCGCGCCTGGCGTTGCTGCAGGAACTCGCTATCGAACAGCTGGGTCGCGTCGATATCGATGGTGTGCTGGAGCTGGGCCAGCAGCGCCTGCGCCGGATCGAGTGCGGCGAAACTCACGTGTATCTGCTGGGGCAGCGCTTCGCTTTTATCGGCACCCTGGCGCCCGGGGCGCTGACGCCCTTGCTGGAGGCGGCGCTGCTGACGCCGGACACCGTGCTGTGCGCCGCCCTCGATGACGGCAGCCTCTGCAGCACCGTGCGTACGCTGCAGGACGGCCTCGTGCCGTCCGCCGAACTGCCGCTCGATGCGGCCGGCCTGCCCGCCTTCCTGCGCCAGCATCCCGACGCCATCCTCGTCGACGTGCGCGAGGCGTATGAACACGCGGCCTGCGCTGGCACGGTGTTCGAGGGCTGCGCCGTGTACAGCGTGCCGCTGAGCCGCCTGGCAGCACAGGTGGCAGCATGGCTACAGCAGCCACAGCGCCCCCTGGTCTTTTTCTGCCGCAGCGGCAACCGCAGTGCGCGCGCCGCCGCCTGTCTGCGCCGCCAGGGCCATGCTGCGGCATGGCAACTCACGGGCGGCATGGCGATGGCAGAGGCGACGCGCCAGCCGCTGGCCATCGCCGCCTGAGGGGCTTGCTCTTTTCTTCTTGACATATTGCACCGTGCCATCATCGGCACGGTGCGCGTAGCGTATTTTCTCCCGTTCATTTCCTGTCGGCATTATTCCACCCTTCAACGCGCTGATTTTTTGAGCAAAGAGACCCTAATACCTCGGGTATGTACGCTAGCGCACGGTCTTGCGCACAGGGCGCACCTACGATGAAGTTCAGAAAATCTCCCCATATCCCGGGATTCGTCGCAACGCTCCGGCGCTACGCTTTCCGTCTTCGCCAGTGTTCGATCGTGTTTTTCCAGACTGGGCTGGCGTGACGGTGGCCGCTGGGTGCCTGCGCGCACCTAGCGAGGCCAAGTTGAAAGAGTACACCGCAGTAGTCACGCAGCAGATCAAGGAACAGATTTCCAAATTCAAGGAAATCTTCCGTGACCATCCCCTTGCACTGGACAGTTTCGACGCTGCGCGCGACGATGCCTTGCCCCTGCGCTCCGAGTTATTCAGCGCCATGCAGATGGCAGCCCACGGCAAGCATGTGGCCGCCGGCCAGGCGGTGGGACGGCATCATGGCCGCGATCGCCTGCTGGCGCGCCTGGCCGACAATGCGGCGCTGATCACGGCCACCGTCAACGAACTGACGGCCACCGTCAAGAGCGGGCGTCAGGTCACGCCTGCCTCGGAGTGGCTGCTGGATAATTTTTACCTGATCGAAGAGCAGATCCGCACCACGCGGCGCCACTTGCCGAAGAACTACAGCAAGGAGCTGCCACGGCTGACGTCAGGCGTGGACGCGGGCTGTCCGCGCGTGTATAAAATTGCGCTGGAAATCATCTCGCATGGCGATGGCCGGGTCGACCTGGAAAATCTGTGCCATTTCATCGAGGCTTACCAGGATGTCGCGACCCTGACCCTGGGCGAATTGTGGGCCGTGCCCATCATGCTGCGCCTGGCCCTGATCGAAAACCTGCGCCGTGTTGCCGTGCGTGTGGCCGATGACCGCATGCAGCGCGACCTGGCCAATACCTGGGCCGACCAGATGACGGACATCGCCGAGCGTAATCCCAGCGGCTTGATCTTGCTGGTAGCCGACATGGCGCGCTCGAATCCGCCGATGACCAGCGCCTTCGTGGCCGAATTGTCGCGCCGCCTGCAGGGACAAAGTTCGTCGCTGACCCTGGCCCTGTCGTGGCTGACGCACAAGCTGGCCGAATCGGGCCTCACCATCGAGCAGCAGATCCAGTCCGAGATCGGGCAGCAGGCGGCCGACCAGGTGTCGATCGCCAACAGCATCGGCAGCCTGCGTTTTCTGGGCACCATGGATTGGCAGGAATTCGTCGAGACCATGAGCGTCGTCGAGCAAACCTTGCGTCTGGACCCGGCTGGCACCTATGGCTTGATGGATTTTGCCACGCGCGACAGCTACCGCCACGTCATCGAGCGCATCGCCAGGCGCAGCACGCGCAGCGAAGTGGAAGTGGCCGAGATGGTGGTGCAACTGACGCACACGCACGGCAACGACAATGATGCGCGCCGTGGCCATATCGGCTTTTATCTGGTGGGACGCGGCGTGCTGGTGCTGGAAAAGCATGCCGGCGCGAAGCTGCCCTTCATCGAGGCGCTGCAGCATACGGCGCGGGCCGCGCCGCTGGCCGTCTACCTCGGCGCCATCTGCTTCCTGACCCTGGCCACCAGCGCGCTGTTGCTGGAACGCGCGGTGCGCCACGGCGTGCAGGGCTGGCTGCTGGCGGCGCTGGGCGCGCTGGCGCTACTGGGCAGCAGCCAGCTATCCGTGGCCGTGGTGAACTGGCTGGCGACCCTGATGACGTCGCCGCACCCCTTGCCGCGCATGGATTACCAGGCCGGCATTCCGTCGGACGGGCGCGGCATCGTCGTGGTGCCGACCCTGATCTACAGCGAGGAAAACGTGGCCGCCCTGTGCGAGGCACTGGAAGTGCGCTACCTGTCCAACCGCGATCCGAATCTGCGCTTTTGCCTGCTGACCGACTTTGTCGATGCAGAAGCGCAAACGATGCCCGGCGACGAGGCCTTGCTGCGTCAGGCGCAGCATACCATCCGTGGCTTGAACGACAAATACAGCGTGGAGGGCAGCGAGTTCAAGGAAAACGGCGACCCTGCCGAACGCGATGAGCTGGGCCATGTGGGGCCGTTCCTGCTGCTGCATCGCCCGCGCCTGTGGAATTCGCAGCAGAATGCGTGGATGGGGCAGGAGCGCAAGCGCGGTAAATTATCCGACCTGCACGCGTTTTTGCGCGGCGGCGCGCGCGACAGATTCTCGCTCGTGGAAGGCGAGTTGCGCGGCTTGCGCACGATCAAATATGTGATCACGCTCGACACCGATACGCAGCTGCCGCGCGACGCGGCGCGCGACTTCATCGCCACCATGATGCACCCGCTGAACCGCCCCGTACTGGACGCGTCCGGCACGCGCGTGGTGGCCGGTTACGGCATTTTGCAGCCGCGCGTGGCCGTGGCGCTGCCCAGCGCGAATGCCTCGCGCTACGAGCTGCTGTGCGGTGGCGAACCGGGCATCGATCCCTACACGCGCACCGTCTCCGACCTGTACCAGGACGTGTTTTATGAAGGCTCCTTCATCGGCAAGGGCATCTATGACCTCGACATGTTCGAGCGCGTGCTGGGGCAGCGCCTGCCCGACAATAAAATCCTCAGCCACGATTTGCTGGAAGGCTGCTACCTGCGCGCCGGTCTGCTCAGCGACTCGCAACTGTATGAGGAATACCCGGCCCGTTACGATGCCGACATCAGCCGGCGCCAGCGCTGGATACGCGGCGACTGGCAGCTGATCGGCTGGTTGCTGGGTCGCGTGCCGGGCCGCGCCGGCAAGCGCGAACGCAATCCCCTGTCGATGCTGTCGCGCTGGAAGCTGTTCGACAACCTGCGCCGCAGCATCGTGGCACCGGCTACCACCTTGTCCCTGCTGCTGGTATGGGGTTTCCTGCCGCACGTGGTTTTCTGGAGCGTGGCGGTGCTGGCCATCATCTTCCTGCCGCCCGTCTTTTCCGCACTGTACGATCTGTTGCGCAAACCGCGCGACACCCTGTGGCGCCAGCATCTGGCCGCGTTCGAGCGGCGCTGCGGCGTGCAGTTTTCGCATGCCATGCTGACTCTCGTCTTCCTGCCCTATGAGGCCTGGATCAGCCTGGACGCCATCGCTCGCACCCTGTGGCGTTTGGGCGTGTCGCACAAGCATTTGCTCGACTGGCGCGCCTCGAACCTGCATACGTCTTCCGGCTCGCAGACAGACAGCTGGCGCGCGATGTGGTGCTCGCCAGCGCTGGCACTGGCCACCTTTGCTGCCTTGCTGCACTGGCGCCCGGCAGCGTTGCCGGCGGCCGCCGTGGTGCTGCTGCTATGGCTGGCCGCGCCCGCCATCGCCTGGTGGATCAGCCGCCCCATCGAACGGGCCGTGGCGCGCCTGTCGGCCGAGCAGGGGCGTTTCCTGCATGGCGTGGCGCGCAAGACCTGGGCGTATTTCGATACCTTCGTCGGACCGGACGATCACTGGCTGCCGCCCGATAACATGCAGGAGCATCCGAACCTGGTGGTGGCGCACCGCACCTCGCCGACGAATATCGGCCTGGCGCTGTTGGCCAACCTGACGGCCTACGACTTCGGCTATCTCACCATGGGCCAGCTGATCGAGCGCAGCCGTGCCACCTTGCGCAGCATGGGGGAACTGGAGCGCTTCCAGGGCCATTTCTATAACTGGTACGACACGCAAACGCTCAAGGCGCTGCAGCCCATGTATATCTCGACGGTCGACAGCGGCAACCTGGCGGGCCATCTGCTGACCTTGCAGCCCGGCCTGGTGGAACTGTATGACGCTCCCATCATGGGTCCGCAAATTGTGGACGGCATCCGCACGACGGCGCAGGTACTGCAGGAGTTCATTGCCGCCGAAGGCGAAGGCAAGGAGGTGCGCGCGTCGCTGGCACTGCTGCAGATGCCGGCCGCGCCGGCCAGCCTGCCAGAATGGCATGCCTACCTGAGTGCAGCGAATGACGCGGTCGACGCGCTGCTGTTGCTGACCCTGCAAAGCGAGGATGGCGAGCTGTCCATGTGGAGCGGCGCGCTGGCGTGTCAGTGCCGCGCGGCGCTGGCCGAATTGCTGCAACTGGCGCCGTGGGCGGCGCAGGCCGGCCTCGATGCGGCGTGGCTGCGCGTGCCGACCCTGCGCGAACTGGCCAATCTGGAGGCGTCGGAAGACATGCCTTCCGAGCTGGCAACATGGCTGGCGCAAGGCCGCGAGCAGGCGGGCCGCTACATGCGCGACATCGCCCATGCGGCGGGCCAGGCACGCGACTTCGCGCAGATCGAATACGCGTTTCTGTACAACCCGTCGACCAAATTGCTGGCCATCGGTTACAACGTCAGCGAACGACGCCTGGACCCCAGCTACTACGACTTGCTCGCTTCCGAAGTGCGCCTGGCCAGCTTCATCGCCATCGCCCAGGGCCAGCTACCGCAGGAGCACTGGTTCGCGCTGGGCCGCCAGCTCTGCATGGTGGCCGGCCAGCCCGTACTGCTGTCGTGGAGCGGCTCGATGTTCGAGTACCTGATGCCGTTGCTGGTGATGCCGAATTATCCGAACACCCTGCTCGACCAGACATACCACTCCGTCATCGAGGCGCAGATCGACTATGGTCGCCAGCGCGACGTGCCGTGGGGGATTTCCGAATCCGGCTACAACACGGTCGATGCCAGCCTGAATTACCAGTACCGCGCCTTTGGCGTGCCTGGCCTGGGCCTGAAACGGGGCCTGGCCGACGACCTGGTGGTGGCGCCGTATGCCAGCATGATGGGCCTGATGGTGCAGCCGGAAGCGTCGTGCCAGAACCTGCAGCGCATGCAGGCGGCCGGCTACATGGGGCGTTACGGATTTTTTGAAGCCATCGACTTCACCACGGCGCGCCTGCCGCGCGGGCAGAGCAGCGCCGTCATCCGCTCGTTCATGGTGCATCACCAGGGCATGGGCTTCCTGGCCCTCAGCTACCTGCTGCATGACCGCCCCATGCAGCGCCGTTTCGAGTCCGATCCGCTGTTGCAATCGGCCTTGCTGGTACTACAGGAACGTACGCCGCAGGCAGGTGCGTTTTACTCGAACACGGCCGAACTGGCAGTGCTGCGCAGCGGCGCGCCCGAACAGGCCATGCCGATGCGCATCCTCACGCAGGCCAACAGCGCCGTACCGGAAACGCAGCTGTTGTCGAATGGCCGCTACCACGTCATGGTGAGCAATGCGGGCGGCAGCTACAGTCGCTGGAAAGACCTGTCCGTGACGCGCTGGCGCGAAGACTGCACGCGCGACAACTGGGGCAACTTCTGCTACCTGCGCGACCTCGACGACGGTGCCGTCTGGTCCACCACGTATCAACCGACCCTGGTCGAACCAAAGAAATACGAGGTGATTTTTTCCGAGGGACGCGCGGAATTTCGCCGTGCCGACCATGGCCTCGACCTGTACACGGAAATCGTCGTCTCGCCCGAGGACGACATCGAAATCCGGCGCACGCGCATCAGCAATAATTCGAACCGCCAGCGGCGCATCGAGATTACCAGCTTTGCCGAAGTGGTGATGGCGCCGGCGGCGGCCGATGCGGCCCATCCCGCATTCAGCAAGCTGTTCGTGCAGACGGAAATCCTGGCGCATGAAAAGGCGATTTTATGCACGCGCCGTCCCCGCTCGAAGGAAGAGCAGATGCCGTGGCTGCTGCATGTGATGACCGTGCACGATATCGAACGCTACGAAGTATCGTTCGAGACGGACCGCGCGCGCTTCATCGGCCGCGGCAATACGGCGCAGCTGCCGCAGGCGCTGCAGGAGAGTGGTCCGCTCGGTGGCGGCCACGGTTCCGTGCTCGACCCCATCGTGGCCATCCGCTACATCATCACGCTCGAACCCGACCAGGCGGTGACGGTCGACAGCGTCACCGGCATGGCCGAGCAGCGCGAGGCGGCGCTGCACCTGATCGACAAATACCAGGACCGCCATCTGGCCGACCGCGTGTTCGAACTGGCCTGGACGCACAGCCAGGTGGTGTTGCGTCAGTTGAATGCCAGCGAAGCCGATGCGCAGCTGTATGCGCGCCTGGCCAATGCCGTGATCTATCCGAATGCGGCCTTGCGCGCCGAGGCCGGCATCCTGATCAAGAACCAGCGTGGCCAGTCCGGCCTGTGGGCGTATGCCATCTCGGGCGACCTGCCCATCGTGCTGCTGCAGATACGCGACGCGGCCAATATCGAACTGGCGCGCCAGATGGTGCAGGCGCATGCCTACTGGCGCCTGAAAGGGCTGGTGGTGGACCTGGTGATCTGGTACGAGGAGCAATCGGGCTACCGCCAGCTGCTGCACGACCAGATCATGGGCCTGATCGCCTCGGGCATCGATGCGCAGGCGATCGACCGCCCGGGCGGCATCTTCGTGCGCCTGGCCGAGCAGATTGCCAATGAAGACCGCATCTTGCTGCAATCGGTGGCACGCGCCATCATCAGCGACTTGCGCGGCACCCTGGCCGAGCAGGTCAAGCGCCCGCCCAGCCCCGTGCTGCGCATGCCGCCGCTGCTGCAGGACCCGGTCCGCGAACATGGCGGCGTGCCTCACCATGCGCAAGCGCGCGAATTGATCCTGGAAAATGGCCTGGGCGGCTTTACGCCCGACGGGCGCGAATACGTGATCACCACGGGAGAGGGCAGGCAGACGCCGGCGCCATGGTCGAACGTGCTGGCCAATGCGCAATTCGGCACGGTGGTTTCCGAGGCCGGCCAGGCGTATACGTGGAGCGAGAATGCGCATGAATTCCGTTTGACGCCATGGCAGAACGACCCCGTGTGCGACTTGTCCGGCGAAGCGTTTTACGTGCGCGACGAGCAGAGTGGCCAGTTCTGGTCGCCGTCGGCCCTGCCGGCGCGCGGCAGCGGCGACTACGTGACGCGCCACGGCTTTGGTTACAGCATTTTTGAACACAGCGAGGGTGGCATCGCCACCGAATTGTGCACCTATGTGGCGTTGGATGCGGCCGTCAAATATTCGGTGATCAAGGTACGCAACGACAGCGGCGTGCCACGCCGCCTGTCCGTCACTGGCTACGTGGAATGGGTGCTGGCCGACCTGCGCGCCAAGTCCGGCATGCACGTGGCGACCGAAGTCGACACGATCAGCGGCGCGCTGTTTGCGCGCAATAACTACAACACGGAGTTTTCGGGCAGGGTCGGATTTTTCAACACCGATGCCAGCATCCGATCGATTACCTGCGACCGCAATGAATTCATCGGCCGCAACGGCAGCCTGGCACGGCCGGCCGCCCTGCGCCGCGTGCGCCTGTCCGGCAAGGCGGGCACGGGGCTGGACCCATGCGCAGCGATCCAGGTGCCGTTTGAACTGCAGCCGGGGCAGGAGCGTGAAATCGTCTTCCTCCTCGGCGTGGGCGGGCGCCGCAATGCCGACGCCAGCACCATGGTGCAGCGCCATGCGGGCAAGGATGCGGCCCGCATGGCGCTCGACGCGGTACGCGCACACTGGGAAAGCACCCTGGGCGCCGTGCGCATCGAAACACCCGACCCGTCGTTGGACGTGATCGCCAATGGCTGGCTGATGTACCAGACCATCGCCTGTCGTTTGTGGGCGCGCAGCGGCTATTACCAGTCGGGCGGCGCGTATGGTTTTCGCGACCAGCTGCAAGATGCGATGGCCATGATCCACACGGCGCCGCAACTGCTGCGCGGCCACTTGCTGCTGTGCGCGGCGCACCAGTTTGTGGAAGGCGACGTACAGCACTGGTGGCATCCGCCGTCGGACCGGGGCGTGCGCACGCATTGCTCCGACGATTACCTGTGGCTGCCGCTGGCCGCTTGCCGCTATGTGATCGCCACGGGCGACGTCAACGTGCTGTCCGAAGTGGCGCCCTTTATTGAAGGGCGCGCCGTCAAGCCGGAGGAAGACTCGTATTACGACCTGCCGGTGCGTTCGGGCGAGTCGGCCGACCTGTACGAGCACTGCGTGCGCGCCATCCGCCATGGCTTGCGCCTGGGCGTGCATGGCTTGCCCCTGATGGGCTCCTGCGACTGGAACGACGGCATGGACAAGGTGGGCGAACACGGCAAGGGCGAGAGCGTGTGGCTGGCTTTCTTCCTGTACGAAGTGCTGCAGCGCTTCGCCGACGTGGCCGTGCTGCGCGGCGATGCGGCGTTCGCCCAGTTCTGCCGCGACGAAGCCGTCAAGCTGGCGGCCAACGTCGAGGAGCATGCCTGGGATGGCGAGTGGTACCGGCGCGCCTACTTCGACGATGGCACGCCATTGGGATCGCATACGAACGAGGAATGCCAGATCGATTCGATTTCGCAAAGCTGGGGCGTGCTGTCGGGCGCGGCCAACAAGGAGCGCGTGGCCGGCGCCATGCGCCAAGTCGATGCGCGCCTGGTGCGGCGCGATTCCGGCGTGATCCAGTTGCTCGATCCGCCGTTCGACAAATCCAGCCTCAATCCCGGCTATATCCGCGGTTATGTGCCGGGAGTGCGGGAGAACGGCGGTCAGTACACGCATGCGGCTATCTGGACGGCGATGGCGTTTGCCCACATGGGCGATGGCGAAAAGGCGTGGGAACTGCTGCGCATGATCAACCCCGTGGGCCATGGCGTTGACGCGCAAGCGGTGGCACGCTACAAGGTGGAACCGTATGTGGTGACGGCCGACGTGTATGCCGTGGCGCCGCACGTGGGGCGCGGCGGCTGGAGCTGGTACACGGGATCGTCGGGCTGGCTGTACCGGCTGATCGTCGAATCCCTGCTCGGCTTGACGCGCGAAGCGAACATGCTGCGCCTGCTGCCGACCATGCCTGCCGAATGGGACCGCTTCAAGCTGCATTACCGCTTCGGTGCCAGCAGCTATGCCATCACGGTGGAAAAGGCACAGGGGCGGCCTGCAGGACTGTCGCTCGATGGCGTGGCGCAGGAGGGCAACAGCATCGCCCTGCGTGACGAGGGCCGCGAGTATGCGGTGCTATTGCTGGTGTAGTCTTGCCCGCGTCGCAAGAAAGCGCGCTGACCGTTCAGGATCAGCGCGCCGGTATGCATGTCGCCGACATTGTCATGATGAGCATGAGTAGCGTAAATGTGATGCGTCAGAAGCCCAAAGCCGCGCCCGCGCCCAGCAGGGTTGCCACGCCCAGCACGGCAAAGAACAGCGCCGCGATGCCGTGCACCAGGCGCAGCGACACGCGGTTGGCGATCTTGTCACCCAGGTACACGGCCGGCACGTTGGCCAGCATCATGCCGAAGGTGGTGCCCAGCACGACGGAAACAATGTCGTGGTAGCGCGCCGCCAGCGCCACGGTCGCCACCTGTGTCTTGTCGCCCATTTCCGCCATGAAGAAGGCGATCAGGGTGGTCAGGAAGACGCCATACTTGGCCAGCCTGGTTTCGTCTTCATCGAGCTTGTCGGGAATCAGGGTCCAGGCGGCCATCGCCAGGAATGACACGCCCAGTACCCAGCGCAGCACGTCAGGTCCCAGCATGCTGGTGATCCAGGCGCCGACGGCGGCGGCAAATGTGTGGTTGGCGATGGTGGCGACGAAAATGGCCAGTACGATGGGCAAGGGCTTGCGCAATTTGGCAGCCAGCAAAAAGGCCAGGAGTTGGGTTTTGTCGCCGATTTCAGCGAGACCGACGATGCCGGTGGAGATGAGGAATGCTTCCATGAGATTGCAAGAGGTACGCGGGCCGGACGAATTAACCAATGATCCAGGGGCGACTCCGGCCCATGCGGCCGCCCTGGATCAATGGTCTCGTCAAGTTTTGCAACCACCTGCACCATGGCCTGTGGGCCAATTATGTTGATACAGGTTCCTGCGGCATGACCGCAGGACGACTACTCCCCAATGTTCGAGGCGGATCATACGCCAATGCCTGCCCCGGCGCCAGTGCCGCCGGGGCGCGACCAGGGCGATTGCATGAAGCATCAGGTCGGCAAGCCCAAGACCTTGGCGAGATAGTCGGCATTCCAGCCAGCTTTTAAGCGTTTGGTAGCGATGCCGGCCTTGGTTGTCTTTTCGTTTTTCAGTAAA
>NZ_PEBS01000101.1 GCF_002869965.1 Janthinobacterium sp. ROICE36 | reverse complement strand
TGTGGGTTGTGCGGGTCTACGCCCTCAAGCAGTTTGTCGAGTGTGGCTTTGTCGATGGTCATACGTATCCTTTCCAGGGATAAATTTTATCGTATGACTTCTTTCACACAAAATTTCTGACAGGCTCAGGGCTTCACATTCTCTCATCATGCTCACGCACTATTGCCACATGGAAATAATGCATATAAGCTGGCGAAATAGGCAACACAATCACCTCAACCAACATATCTAAAGCCATGTCCAGCCCCCCCAACAATGCAGACCCTATTCGCTCATCAAAAACCGACCTATTAGTTAAGGTCGCGGTTCCCATTGTCACCTGTATCATCGCAGCTATAACGCTCCATTACACTGTATTGCGCGACGCTGACCAGTCCCGCGACAAGAAAACAGAATTGCAACAAAAGGAAGCTGACCTCTTCAATAAGCGAAGCGACCTGCAGCGCACCAAGGACGCAAGCAAGGCTGACTTTCTACAGAAGAATATGGTGCTGCTGACCTCATCCCAGCCTAGCGCGATGCGACAGGCTGAAGCCCTCATCGATACGACATTTACCGCACCAGAGGAAGCTCTCGATGTCAAAACCAAGGCCCGCCATATTCATGAAAGTGCGAACGAGCCGACATCCCACGTCGCTAACGGCACCGGCCAGTTTAAAGCACTCGGCTTTCAGTATTCTAGCGGCGGCTATTTCGCCGAAGCAGCACTTAGTTTCAGCAATGCCATCACGCTGGCGCCTGACGACATCCAGGCTTGGAACGCACTCGCTTATGCGCAATTGCGCCTGGATGAAATAGACGAAGCATTCAAGAGCATCAGTCGCGCCATTGAGCTCAAACCCACCGAGGGAAATCTGGGCCGCGTGGTCGTGATTAACGCCACGAAGATTCTGTGTGCACAAGGCAAAGAGGACAGTGCACGTACCTATCTAAACGTTGCAATCGGCATGAATCAGCAACTGCTTTCAGCAGCTAAGGGCGATGGAGAATTGTTGCGTATATGCGGATTCCATTTCAAGTAATTTCCCTCAGAGGTCGGTATCCGCGCCAAATCCATGAACTCGACGCAAGGATTTGGCGCGAGCGCCTTGCTATTTTTCAAATGGACGCAGACCTTTTGGAGCTTACGCGGCTTCCATGGCAGCAGGATTTCACCGAGCCGTTATCGCGACCTGCAGAGCCCCTCCGACAGGCCAAACGTAAGCGATGGGGAGTCTTGCCGTTTATGACAGAAAGCTGCTGGACCAACGTGAGCGGAAGCTGTGGGTCGCATCGGAACAAGACCTAACGCCATTTTGACATTGGCTTCTCAAAAAAACATTGCAAAAACTCTCGTTAATTGCAGGCCATTTTCGACATTGCAGTCAGCCGCTGATTTTCATGGCAATCATAGTTGACTACATTGGTTAACGGCCACCTTATTACTGCTCATTTCGGGTGGTGGGTACCTAAAAAATCGAGGATCAGCAATGAAACTTCATACCGCGCGCACTTTGAATGACGGCACTACGTTAGCGCTACTGCAACACTCCCCCGGCTTGCAGAAAATGGGGCTGAGGTTGGTCAGGCTGCGACCCGGCACGGATGCTATGGCTATCAAGAGAGTCGATCAGCGTGGAGGAGGAATTGAGGTACTGAGCGAATGGACTGCGCCATGGAACCCTCGTCCAGGTCCAAAGGCTAAATGGACGCTGATCCTTGCGGAAGGCAAGGCCAAGCTCGATGCCATCGCAACGAATTTATCTCCGCCAGCATGCTGAGGACGCAACGAGAATAGTCGATGATCGCCAGCCGCTGACTCTGGACACTTTGCCTCGTTTTACGGTACACCGGAACCGCCTTCGGCGGTTCCGGTGTACCGTCCTCGCTTCGCTGCAGGCCGTACGGCGCGGCCTTCGGCGGCAGCACTCAAACTTCACCTCCGAGACGTTTGTGCAAACGCATCAACTCACTGGACGAATCTTGGTCAGAAATCGAACACCTAAGAAACACTAATTAATGCCTTTTCAAAATAGATTTGTACAACAGACGTCTCGTCAGAGCCGAAGTACCTAGACTGTATGACGTGACAGTAAGCGTTGCTTCCACTTGACGGGATAGCATTACAAATGCTACCGTTTTGCATTACATACAAATAACAAATGCATTACACCATGACTTCGTCAAAATCCGTGCCCGTATCGTTTCGAATGACTCCCGAAACCAAGGAATTACTTGCCCTGTGTGCGCAGCACGAGCACCGAAGCATGGCATCCATGGTGGAGTACATGGTGCATACCTACGCCGCCGTGCAAGGCATCACTTTGCCAGTAGCCAAGATGGCCAAGAATACAATCAAGAAACCCTAAATGTCCAAATTAGCAGACCTCATCTGGAAGAACGCCGAACTGCTGCGCGGTGCCTTCAAAGAAAACGAATACCGCAAGGCCATCCTCCCCTTCACCATTCTCCGACGCCTCGATTGCGTGTTGCAACCGACCCGCGAAGCGGTGTTGGCCAAATATGATGGCATCAAGGAAAAAGGGCAGGACTACCAAGAACGGGTGTTAACCCCCGTCAGTGGCTATCCGTTCTTCAACACGTCAAAATTCACGCTGCCCAACATCGCGGAAAACCCCGACGAGGTGCGCGACAATCTGGAGGCCATGATTAACGGCTTTTCCCAGAATGTGCGCGACATCTTTGAAAAATTCGGCTTCACCGCCACCTTGGACAAGCTGGCCGAAAAGAACCGCCTGTACCTTGTGGCGCAGCGCTTTGCAGAAACCGACCTTGCCCCCCAGAAGGTTACGAACCACGACATGGGGCAGGCGTTTGAAGAACTGCTGCGCAAGTTTAACGACGTGTCCCCGGCGGGTGAACAGTACACCCCGCGCGACGTGATTGAACTCATGGTGACGCTGCTGTTCAACGGCGACGATGACATCCTGTCGGTACCCGGCGTGGTGCGCACCATGTACGACCCCACGGCAGGCACCGGGGGCATCCTGAGCGTGGCGGAAGAACACCTGAGCAAGTTCAATGACCACGCCACCCTGAAATTGTTTGGGCAGGAACTGGAAGACGAGACCTACGCCATCTGCAAGGCGGACATGCTGATTCGCGGGCAAGACCCCGCCAACATCGAAAACGGTGACACGCTAGAAATTGACAAGCATTTCGGCAAAACTTTCGATTACCAAGCTGCCAATCCGCCATATGGCGTGGAGTGGAAGCCAGCCGAAGATGCAGTAAAAAAAGAGTATACCAAGGGCGCGGCGGGGCGCTTTGGGCCTGGGTTGCCTGCTATCCGTGATGGACAAATGCTGTTTTCCCTGCATCTGCTGTCCAAGATGCAACCCGTAGTTGCGGGCAAGGGCGGTGGGCGAATCGGCGTAGTTCACAACGGCTCCCCGCTCTTCACTGGCGATGCAGGCAGTGGCGAAAGCGAAATCCGCCGCCACATCTTGGAGCATGACTACCTAGATTGCATCGTGGCGCTGCCAACGGACATGTTCTACAACACCAACATCACCACCTACTTGTGGTTTATGACGAACCGCAAGCCCGCCAAACGCAAGGGCAAGGTACTCCTGATTGACGCCAGCGCTATGAGCACGCTGATGAAGAAAAACCTAGGCAAGAAGCGCCGTGAGTTCACGCCCGATTGCATGGAACGCATCGCCAAGGCGTATGCCGATTTTCAGTCCATGGAGTGGAAAGAAAACCCAAAGGGCAAGGGTGGGCGCGTGCTAAAAGCCAAAGTGTTTGATCGCGAGCACTTTTTCTATCGCAAGCTAACAATCGAGCGCCCCTTGCGCATGCGCTTCCAGGCCACCGAGCACGGTTTGAAAATTCTTGGCTACGACACCGCCTTTGGCAAGCTCCCGCAGGAGCAAAAAGACCTGCTGAGCCAAGCCATCCAAGACATGGATGTGCAGGCTTCGTACATGGATGCGGACTCGTTCCGTGAGACATTGCACGCCTCTGCCACCACGGTGGCAAACGCCCATGGTCTGACCGGCAAGGCCGCAAAACTCGGTGCCAAGTCGGTGGAGCTGGCACGCAAGTACCTTGGCACCAAGGACAAGAACGCCGAGCCTACCACCAATGAAAAGGGCGACATCCTGACCGATTCGGAATTGCGGGATGCCGAGTACGTGCCGTTCAACGACGATATCGAGGCGTACTTTGAACACGAAGTGCGCCCGCACTGGCCGGATGCGTGGATCAACCACGACGTGAAGGATGCCAAGGACGAAAAGACCGGCGTGGTGGGCACAGAAATCAACTTCAACCGCGAGTTTTATGTATACACCCCCCCGCGCAGCCGAGAGGCTATTGCGGCGGACATCGAAGCCAAGGAACTAAAATTCATGGAGTTGCTGCGTGACATCAAGGGCGAGGTTCGCCCATGATGCCATATGCGAGCTACAAGCCATCGGGAGTGCCCTGGCTGGGGGATGTTCCCAGCCACTGGCAGGTTGAAAAAGTGAAATTTCAAACGCGCCTGCGCGGTGAAAAAGCCGTGGGCACCAATGGTGTGCGATATGTCGGCATGGAACATGTCTTGTCCAAGGTGGGCAAGTTCAACCCGATAGTTGAAGGTACCCAAGAGGAAGCGGAAAGCACTGTGAATGTGTTCTTAAAGGGTGATGTGCTCTTTGGGAAGCTGCGACCCTATTTAGCGAAATGCGTGGTTGCGGATGCGGATGGCGTTTGTTCTAGTGAGTTCCTAGTGTTAGCTCCGTCCGACGACGTAGTACCTGCCTACTTGAACTCAACGATGCTGATGCAAGAGTTCACCGATGCGGTGGATGCTTCCACCTTTGGCGCAAAGATGCCGCGTGCCGATTGGGGGTTCATTGGTCAACAGCGTTTGCCGCATCCCCCACCAGACGAACAGTTAGCCATTGCCGACTATCTCGATATCGAAACCACCCGTATCGACACCCTGATTCATGAAAAGGATGAACTGATAGGGTTGTTGCGGGAAGCGCGTTCCAGCCGCATTAGCGAACTGATTTCGGGCGATAGTCTGCCTGGTAAACCTACGGGCAACCCCTGGGCCCCCCATCTTCCCGACGGTTGGAAATTCAAGCGACTCAAACACCTTGCTCAGGTGCGTTCCGGTTTGGCGAAAGGAAAAGACTCTGGTGACAACGTAACTGTGGAATTGCCTTATCTTCGGGTAGCCAATGTGCAAGAGGGGCGTTTGGATTTGCGGGAAATATCGACCATGCCGGTCGAAGTCGATGCGGTGAAGCGGTTTTCCTTGGTGGAAGGCGACGTGCTCATGAATGAGGGCGGCGACTATGACAAGGTAGGGCGCGGGGCGGTGTGGACGGGCGAAATTTCCCCTTGCCTACACCAAAACCATGTCTTTGCCGTGCGCCCCGTGGAGCGCGATTTGTCGGAATGGCTGTCTGCCATCATGCAAACGCAGTACGCCAAGTTCTATTTCATGAACAACGCCAAGCAGAGTACCAATCTTGCTTCTATCAGTCAGACGACTGTGAAAGAGCTGCCCATCTTGCTGCCGCCCAAGGCGCAGCGCGATGCATTGCTGGGAACGCTGGGGGCAGAGTTGGCGGCATTTGACAACCTCATCGCCCACACCAACGACGAAATCATCCTGCTGAAAGAACTCCGCGCCGCGACCATCGCGGATGCGGTGCTGGGGCGCATCGACGTGCGCACCGCCCACACCATCCCATTAGCATGCCGGGAAACTCAATGAGGGCAAGGCCGCGTACCATCCAAATCTACCTGCCCAATGGCGACCCGCGCGGTATCCGAGTGGCGGAATTGACTACAAGCATCATCCGCGTGGTAGAGGTGCCCCGCTCCATGTTGCCGGAGTTCAAGCAAATGCCTGAGGCCGAACAGGTAGCCCTGTATTTCCTGTTTGGCAATGGTGAGGCGCAAGATTCCATGGTCTACATTGGTCAGTCGGGATGTGTCAGCAAACGGCTCGACACGCATAACAACAACAAGGACTTCTGGAACAAGGCGCTGGTGGTCGTGTCGATGACCAACAACCTGACGCAGACACATGTGCAGTACCTGGAATGGTCAAGCATCAGGGCGGCTATGGAGGTTGGGCGTTACGCGGTTGAAAATGGGAACGCAGGCACAAAGCCCCACACGCCCGCACCGCTGCAGGCAGATTGCGAAGATATCCAGGACACAGCAAGGATGCTCTTGGCGACGCTTGGCTTTCCGGTCTTTGAACCGATTGCAGCCCAACCAAGTAATGGCACCCCGGTTGAGCTTTTTTTCTGCACGGGCGGCGGCATCGACGGCGTGGGCGAGTACACCGCTGAGGGCTTTGTCGTACTCAAAGGGTCCAAGGGGCGCCTGGCTACTGTCGCTTCGTATGGGGTGGCCAACGAGACCATGCGGGCAAAACTCATCTCATCGGGAGTGATGCAGGAGGAAGGCGGTTTCTTGGTATTCACCAAAGACCACGCATTCAGTTCACCCAGCAGTGCTTCCATGGCTTTGCTGGGGCGTACGTCGAATGGCTGGCTTGACTGGAAATCTGCTGATGGCAAGACGCTTGATGATGTGAAGCGAAAAACAACTTAAACAGGGAGCACCATGGCGGCCATCCACACCGAAGAGCAGTTTGAAGACGAGATTTGCGAAGTCCTGAAAGCCCAAGGGTGGCTGGTTGATGGGCCATTGCCGTTCCAGAAGGGCTTTGCGTATGACAAGGGCTACGACCGCCGCACGGCGCTGTACCCCGAGGATGCGATTGCATGGGTGAAGGATACCCAGCCCGACGCCTGGGAGAAGTTCGCCAAGAACCACACCAAAAACCCGGAAGCGGTGTTCATCCAACGGCTGGCGGAAGAGCTAGACAAGGATCGCCCGACCATCAAGAAGGAGACCCCGCAGCTATGGGGTTCCTTGTACGTGCTACGCAAAGGCTTCAAGGACATCAACGCCACGTTCAAGATGGCGCAGTTTGCCCCTGGCAACCAGCAGAACGCCGCCACCTGGGAGCAGCACAAGAAGAACCGCCTGCGCGTGGTGCGGCAATTGCATTACTCGCTGCACAACCAGTTGTGCATTGATTTTGTGCTGTTCCTCAATGGCCTGCCCCTGGCAACCGTCGAGCTGAAAACCGACACCACTCAGAACATTGAAGACGCGGTACGTCAATACAAGTACGACCGCAACCCCATCGACGTGTCAAACAAGCAACCCGAGCCCTTGCTGTCGTTTGGCAAACGAGCATTGGTCCACTTCGCCGTCAGCACGGACGAGGTACGCATGGCGACGAAACTAGCGGGCGCGGCTACGCGCTTTTTGCCGTTCAACCGTGGCAACCCCGATGGCATGGGCGGCGCTGGCGCAGGCAACCCGCCCGACGACAAATTGGGTTACTCCACCGGCTACCTATGGCACGAGGTGTTCCACCCTGATGCATGGCTAGGGGTGGTGGGTAAATTCCTGTCCGTGGAAGTATCCGAGTCCAAGGATGCCAGGGGCAAGAAGGTGTTCAACACTTCGCTCTTATTCCCGCGCTACCATCAGTGGGACGCAGTGAACAAACTGCTGAATGCTACGCTGGCCGAAGGCGTGGGACAAACCTATCTGGTGCAGCATTCGGCGGGTTCGGGCAAGTCCAACACCATCGGATGGCTGGCGCACAGGCTGGCATCGCTGCATGACAGCAAAGACCAGAAGGTGTACAGCAGCGTGATTGTGATTACGGACCGCAGGGTACTGGATTCGCAGTTGCAAGACACCATCTACCAGTTCGACCACCAGCAAGGTGTGGTCGAAAAAATTGACGAGAACAGCGCTCAATTGGCGGGAGCCTTGGACAAGGGAAAGCTCATCATTATCACCACCTTGCAGAAGTTCCCATGGGTGTTGGACAAGGTGGGCGGCTTAGGCGACAAGCGCTTTGCACTCATCTTGGACGAAGCCCATTCCAGCCAGGCTGGCAAGAGCGCGGTGAAATTGCGCGAGGTGCTGACCACCAAGGGAATGGAAGCTTCGCCTTTGGGTTTGGAACTGGTACCGTCCACGGCCTATGACGACGCAGTAGCTGCAGCGCAGGAAGATGCAGAGCTGACGGATGAAGACGTGTTGAACCAAATGATGGCATCACGCCAGCGCCCGCAAAATGTGTCGTACTACGCCTTCACGGCAACGCCCAAGCCCAAAACCATGGAACTTTTTGGGCGCACGGTTGCGGATGGCACACCCGAGCCCTTCCATGTGTATTCGATGCGCCAAGCTATTGAAGAGAAGTTCATCTTGGACGTTTTACGGGGCTACACTACCTATGGTTTTGCCTTCAAGTTGGAGCAAGCGGGTGACGATAAGTCCGTGAAGTCGGGCAAGGCCAAGGCCAAACTGTTCCGCTACGCACAATTACACCCCACCAGCATCGCGCAAAAGGTTACGGTCATCGTGGAGCATTTCCGCGAACACGTCATGCACCAGTTGGGCGGGCAAGCCAAAGCCATGGTAGTGTCGGACAGCCGCGTGGCGGCGGTGCGCTACAAGAAGGCATTCGACGACTACATCAAGAAGATGAAGTACACCGATTGCAAGGCGTTGGTGGCGTACTCGGGCGACGTTACGGACGAAGAATCCAAGGTATTGAAGGTTAAGGAAGGCGACCTCAACGACCACAGGGAACACGACGACGGCATCAAGGAAGCGTTCAAAACGGACACCTATCAGGTGTTGATCGTCGCATCGAAATTTCAGACGGGCTTCGACCAGCCCAAGCTGTGTGCCATGTATGTGGACAAGCGCCTGGACAACGTGTTGGCGGTGCAAACCCTATCCCGCCTGAACCGGATGTATCCGGGCAAGGAAACTACTTTTGTGCTGGATTTTCGCAACGCGGCGGAAGACATCTTGAAAGCCTTCCTGCCGTTCTACCGCACGGCGAAGATGTCGGCAGTTACTGACCCTAACTTGGTTCACACCCTGCGCCAGAAGCTGGACGATGCGGGCATCTACCTGTGGGAAGAAGTGCTGGCCTTTGCCAAGGGATTCTTTGACCCCAAGGGCAAGCAAGCCACGATTCAGGCGCCATTGAAAAAGGCGCATGAACGGTTCAAGGTGCAAGCCAAGGAGGTGCAAGAGTTGTTCCGAGGGGATGTGGCCTCTTATGTCAGCGCCTACGACTTCCTGTCGCAAATGCGTTCATACGACGATGCCGACCTGGAACGTCTGCATGCGTTTTGCCGCATGTTGCTGCCGCGCTTGCAGGGCAAGGCGGGCGGTGATGAAGCGCTGGATGAATCCGTTCGTTTGGCGGGCTACAAGGTGGTCAACGAGCAAAAACACAAGCTCGACATGGAGGCCGGCAAGGCAGAGCCGATGAAGCCAATGGGCACGGGCGGCGGGCAAGCCTGGGATGACCCGGAAGACCGCCTATCGGCCATCATCAAGAAAATGAACGAGGTGTTTTCCGGCAACCTGTCCGACGCCGATTTCAAGGGCTACGCCACCACGCTGATTGGCAAGATGGTGAACGACCCGACCTTACAGGAGCAGGCGCAGGCCAACGACACCGTGGACGCCTTTGCCAACGGCGCCTATGAAACCAAGCTTAACAACGCCGTGGTAGATGCCTTGGAAAACCATGGCTCTATGGCCGACCAAGCGTTACGACATGAGAAGGTGTTCAAAGGGCTTGCGAATCTGCTGGTGGAAGAGGTTTACCGCAGTTTACGGGAGCAACGCGGTGTAATGTAGTGTCCTATCTATATTAATTTTTTACCTCTTAGCAAATTGTTTGGACCATGTCACCGGACGTCATGCCGCCAGCACGGGTGGAACAACTGGACAGACTCACTGGAATTGATAGTTCCATGGTCTGGCCAGAGTAGAGTCAGTGCCCACGCTCTAAGATCATCCAGTTAGTTTCAGTCCGGCTCAGGCCAGTACGCGGTGGGATGAACGTTGGGTGCGGGGGGAGAGGCATCAGGCGCGCCCCCCTCCCCCCGCGAGAATGTTTTTCTATATCCTTTTCGCAAATCCCACACCGCCGTAGAATTGCGGCAACATATGCCCTCCTTCAAGTATAGAAAAAAACGAATAGTTGCAGAGTTCTTTTGCTCTATCGAATTCTGCCGATACCGCAAGCCCTTTTGACAAACAATCATAAGTGCTACTTCGCGCGCTCTTCTCCATCCCGAGTACATTTACGAAGAAAATGTGCTCGGAACGCTTTTGGACAGATGCCACCCACAATCTAAACACGATGCCACTCAGCCAGCGAAGGCTCGCACCCGAAGGGGCGCGCAGGCCACACGGCCGGAGCGACTGTTCCGCGCCCACGCGGGACAGTGCCACCGGGGGAGCCGGTGGAAGGGCAATTGACCGTCCAGGTCAAATTGAAGCGCCCCAAGCGCTGACCGTCCACCGGGGGGCGAGAGCCCCCGGCCCCGACTGCGGTCGGGTTACCTGGTTTCAAGGGCGACCGAGTTCCGAAGGAACAAGGTCGAGTCCCTCGGGACCGTCCACAGCGTAAGCTTTGGGCGCCGCAGAAAGCGGGTAACCCGAGCGTAGCGCGGGGCCGCAGGACATCGGGGCACTGGCCCCGAAGTATTCGGTAGGGCGTCCAGCCCGTGAAGCCGAATACGCTGTCCCGCAAGGAGTTTTCAACTCCGCGCAGCCCAGAGGGCGAAGGCCGTGTGCTTGCAAATACGCGTCGAATCCAAAGCATGCGTTGTTTCCACCAGCGGAGCTATCCGAGGAAACAACAAAACAAAGCTCACTGAACGATCAGAAAGCAAGAATCAAGTGTACCTAAACACACACTCGCTGCCACCTTCAAATAATCCGCTATACAAGGTAACAACATGAAGGAACTCTCGAATGAAAAGCAAACAACAAATTGGGCGCGAGTATCGTGCAAAGACGCTCAAATTCTTAGCTCGCGTGGGGTACGCAACCACCCGGCAGATCGCAATGGCCGTATTGGGCTCGTGCGACATGAGCGGTCGCAAAATGGCCGGCCGTACAATTCGCAGCCTATTCGCACTTGGCTATTTGGTGAAAAAACGCGATGGAGACTCTGTTGCAGGCGAGATGATGTTGGCACTTAATCGTGCCGGGGTCGCAGCGCTCGCGGAGCTGGTCGAGATGCCGCATGGACGTGCTCATGCACGAGATTGGCTTCGTCACGCACATAAACACCGCACTGCATGCAATTCCGTTTATGCCGCTGTTACCCGAGGGCTTGACGAGGACATTGGCTGGTCAGAGTTAGAAATTCGAGCCGGTAGCGCTCCGGCTAATCTGTCGGCTTTCAGCTACAGTGACGACGATGGTATTAATCTTCAAAAGATTCCAGACCTGCTGCTACACGGCTTCGCCGGCCCGATCTGGGTTGAGGTAGAGAACGGCTGGCGAGGAGCACGAGACATGCAGAAGCTTGTCTGGTTTTTGCGGAGCATCTTTGAGCATCCAGCCCCCTTGATCGATAAAGTATGGTTTGTAGTTACCGCCACTGGCGCCAAGACTATCGGTAAGCGTCTGCACGCGGCATTAACACATGGGCCAGAGAGCGGATATCCGCGCCAAATCCGTGAACTGGACGCCAGGATTCTGAGCGAGCGCCTTGCTATTTTTCAACTGGACGCAGACCTGTTGGAGCTTACGCGACTCGCTTTGCAGCAGGACTAAGAGTATGTTGTCCGACGTCCCCCGCGACAAGATCAGTTCTTTCGCTGATCGCCGCTCAAATCTGGGATAGGACCTTCAGGTACGAAGGCCGCAGCTTGCGGCTTGCCGTTACGACCAGGCAGAACTGTGACCAGTTCTGATGCGCTAGCAGTTAGAAATGCCTTGGCTACTTTATCTTGCACGCTCAGGCGCTCCAAGCGCTCGACAACTTGCGGGAACCAAGGCTGCACCTTCTCCGCTGGGGTCTCCAGCATATCGCCAGCTGGGAAAAAGGTGTGCTTGTCCACCTGGGGACCACGGCTGCCGAACAGAAGTGTTCGTGATCGGACGATGCCTGCGCGCAAGATGGCCTCGCTCTCCAGCCCCGTGCACTCCTTGCGGTTAATAACAGCAACATAGCCAGCGATCTTGCCCGGCTCTGGAGGTAAGACGACTTTCTCGCCACCACGCTCAATCTCCTCCGGCCAGGTACGTTCAAACGGAACCACCATGCCATTATAAAAACACTTGCCGTCGCCATCGTCACGCCACCATTCACGCACGAAACGCACATCTACAGCGCCATCCAAACGAACAGGCACGGCGGTTTCACCGACTGGATACATCGTAATACTGGAAAACAAAATAGATGCCAAATAGACGACATTCAAAAAATCGAACATAACTCTTCCTCATATTAAAAATATATGAGGAAGCACCGCAAAAGCGCACACCACCTCATCCGGGATTCACATAACCCTAAGCAAAATTGAACCGCGCCAGCGCCGTTTCACACTGAGCCATAGGCGCTAGTATCCATTCGGAAAGCCGCACGCTCCCGCTTGCCTACTGCATCATCGACTTAGGTATGCCTCGGAATTGAATCGAATACTGGAGCGTCGCCTTGGTGCGGAAGGCTTCCGCCTCTGCTCCGCTCAGACGCTGCTCTTTAATCATTCTCTCAATCCCCGCCAGCACTTCCGGAGACAAGGACTCGCGGGCTGCGGCAAGCGCTTGTGCAGGGTCTGCGGCCGGATTGTTCGGTTCCTTGGCCGCTGCCTGAGGGTTAGCAGCTGCAAACTGCTTGATCGCTTCCCAAGCGGCCGATGCACTCGATTCCAGCGCCGCTTGCTCCGGAGTCTTGCCATTGGCGTCTTTGGTGAGTATTTTCATGGAACCAGCAGCCAAGAAGAGCTGAACTGCCACTTCATCGTCACGGCGAATTGCTGCGAAAAACTGTTCGGTCGAGTGATACGTCAACCCCATTCCTGCAAGGTGTTTGCGTGCTTCCACTTTACTGTTGCCCTGTGATGCCACGCCGCCCATCCCAGATACCGATGGCGAAGCAGCGGACGATGCTGCTATAGAAGGCTGCGCAGCCATCTCGCTCCGGGCCGGCATCAACTTGGCCACTGCATCCTTATCCGGTTCTTCAAGTGTAGCGCCAGGAACATCGATTTTCTCAACCAGCAACTGAGGCAGATTTTTGCGTATGGCGGTAATCTCTTCTTTCAAGCGCTTGGCATTGTAATCTTCGTCCTTGCCTCGGATAGCGCTGGTAATGCCGTTGAACAGACCGGAGGTAAGCGATTCGGTCTTCTTGACGGAAGCAAAGATCAGGTAAATCTTCACGCCACCCTGGAACGGGTACAGACACGCTTGCACGCGTTCAGCGGCAAACATGAATGGATTTTTGATCGGTGCCGGGGTCTTGGTGACTTCTGCGTAACCGTTGCGACACTGGTACTCACTGACAGGCTGCCCCTGGACCAAAAAATCCTGAAGCGCCGGCTCCAGCGGGCGAGCAGGCAACGCCGCCGGAAGACTGTGTACGTTATATGAGCCAGGAATAGCGAACTGTGACAAGGCATCCTTGACTTGCGCTGCAACATCCTGAGCACGTGCATTAGGCACCACGAGCTCAGCTTTTGAGGTTTGAACATTGAATTGGTCACGAATATCCGCAGCGACAGCACCATGCACGCCGGAGATAAGCAAGCCGGCCATCACGGTTTTCAAAACTACTTCCTTGCCCATATTTCATCCTAAATATTTAATGATTGATATCGCTCAACAAATTTCCGCTGAAGCCAGAAAAATTATGCGATCAGTGATTGTTGAAGCTGTCATGTCCCATATCCGTGGTGTGATAGACCTGATGACTGTCGGTGCCAAAAGCGTTGCCCATCACATCCACGCTGCCTATCCCAGCAATCATGGGGAGTCCGTTTGCAGGATTCAGGTCCATGAGTGGATGATTTGCAATGTCTTCGTGCCTCGCGCCAGCAGTGGCGCTTAATGCGTCGTAAGCAGCACTGACACGCTGATTGATGATGGCGCTATCCCCAAGTTCATAGAAGGTGAACAGCGGAATCCCCGCTGCCATTGCCGCGCCACCGCAACGAAAACGCGGAGACGACACAAAAATCGCCTCATTGCCAGGTACAAAATTTTTCACGCCCTCGCTGTCAAATTCAATGATGGGCGCTCCCTGCGATGTTACCCAACCTTTATATTTCGTACGCAAGAGCCGATTATGGATTTTTGCAAATATTGCCAACACAGGTGCTGCGATGGGTGATGCAAATGCCTGCAAGAGCAAAGAAAGCATACTGATCAACAGCGACAGGAATACCAGACTAACAGTGACCACAATCCACGTCACGCAAAATCCCCCGGCACCGATCGCGAGAACGACCAACGGCTCCTTCTTGGTTGTCAAGACCGGCCTGGTTATATACGCGTTTAACGAATAATTCCGGCTTTTTCTCCTGCCATTTCTTCATCGCCTGAATCGGTGTTGCGTTATCCAAGGCGCGCTGGGGAATGTTGTGGTTGTAGAT
>NZ_PEBS01000100.1 GCF_002869965.1 Janthinobacterium sp. ROICE36 | reverse complement strand
ACATCGTCGGCTTTTACAACTGCAAGCGCATCAATTCAGCGTTGGGCAATCTGTCTCCCGCCGCCTATGAACGAAAAATGACAGCACGCGAACCTATCGCGGTGTCCGAAATTACTTGACCACAGCACTCCGCTTCTCAGCCACAAGTCACATCCGCTCGCTACGGTTTTTCCACGTGTTCTACGGCCTGCGACTTTCGACCGCTTGTGATCAACTAAGGGCGCACATTGCGCCCTTTTTTGCGCCCGTCAACCTGCCATCCGAACGCAATGTTCCCCGTGCAGGCGCTAGAATGTTCGCACTTTCACTCCTTTTCATTTTGCCATGAGCGACTTCGTCCAGACCTCCATCCGCAACCGCACGGGCCACATCGTGCTCGACCGCCCGAAAGCCTTGAATTCCCTGTCGCTGGAGATGGTGCGTGCCCTGAGCGCGGCCTTGCTGGCCTGGCGCGACGATCCGCAGGTGGACGCCGTCGTCATTCGCTCCAGCAGCGAAAAAGCCCTGTGCGCCGGCGGCGACATCCGTTTTTTTTACGATGCGGGCCTGGCCACGCCGCAAGGCGGCAGTGCCCAACTGGAAGATTTCTTTACGGAAGAATACGCCTTAAATCACGTGATTCATTTCTATCCGAAACCGTATATTGCCGTGATGGATGGGGTGGTCATGGGCGGCGGCATGGGCGTGGCGCAAGCCGGGCCTGGCAACCGCCTGCGCATCGTCACGGGCCGCACGCGCATGGCCATGCCGGAAGTCAATATTGGCTTGTTCCCCGACGTGGGCGGCAGTTACTTTCTTTCCCGCTTGGCGGGCCAGCTGGGTTTGTACCTGGGCTTGACAGGCCTGACGATCAACGCGGCCGATGCCTTGTACACGGGCCTGGCCGATGTGTACCTGCCCGTGGCGCAGATGGGGGCGCTGCTGGCCCTGTTCGAATCGACGCCGGGCGAGGCCTTGCCGGTCGCCATCAAGGCGCTGGCGGCGCCGTTCCACGCCGAGGCGGGCGCTTCTTCCCTGGCTACGGCGCGCGCGGCGCTGGACCATCACTTCAGCGCCCCTTCGTTGGCCGCCATCATGGCTTCGCTGGCGCAGGACGACAGCGCGTTCGCCGGCAAGGCGCTGGCGGCCATGCGCCTGCGTTCGCCGCTGATGATGTCGGTGACACTGGAATTGCTGCAGCGGAGCGCCCGTCTGGGCGTGGCCGATTGCCTGCGCATGGAGCGCACGGTGGTGCGCCACAATTTCGAGCATGGCGAATTGCTCGAGGGCGTGCGCGCGCTGGTGGTCGACAAGGACAATGCGCCGCGCTGGCAGCCCGCCAGCCTGGACGAGGTCGACGCAGCCATGGTGGCGCGCTTCTTTGCCCCCGTCTGGCCGGCGCAAGCGCATCCGCTGCGCCACCTCGACTAATTAAGTGCGCTCGCGGTGGCGCAGCACGACCTGTTCGTTCGGCCCGAAATACTGCGCCAGCCGTTCCGCCATGTACACGGAGCGGTGCTGGCCGCCCGTGCAGCCCAGCGCCACCGTCAGGTAGCTGCGGTTGTCGGACTTGAATGACGGCAACCATTTCTCGATGAAGGCGCGAATGTCGGCCAGCAGTTCCAGCGCGCTGGGCTGCGCGTCGAGGAAGGCGATCACGGGCGCGTCGCGTCCGTCGAGCGGGCGCAGCGCCAGATCGTAATAGGGATTGGGCAAGGCCCGCACGTCGAAGACGAAATCGGCGTCCAGCGGCACGCCCAGCTTGAAGGCGAACGATTCGAAGAACAGGGTCAGCGGGGCGCGTTCGGAGGCGACGATATCCTTGATCCAGGCGCGCAATTTGTTGGCGCTCAGTTCCGAGGTGTCGATCACATGGCCCAGCTGTTCGATGGCAGACAGGCGTTCGCGCTCTTCCGAGATGCATTCGATCAAGGTGCGGCGGCTGGCTGGATTCTGATTCGGACGCAATTCGTGCGACAGGGGATGGCTGCGCCGTGTTTCGGAGAACCGCGCCACCAGCGAATGCGTGGTCGCCGTCAAGAACATGACTTTGACGTCGTGCCCCTGATCGCGCAGCAGCGCCACATTGTGTGGCAGACTGGTCAGCGACTCGGCACTGCGCGCATCGACGGCGACGGCCAGTTGCGGCGTCCCTTCGTCGAGCAGCGTTTGCACCAAACTGGGCAGCAAGGCCGGTGGCAAGTTGTCGACACAATAGTAGCCGGTATCTTCCAGCACATTGAGCGCGACGGATTTACCGGAGCCGGATATTCCGGTGATAAGGACGATATGCATAGGCCGATCATACAATAAAGACCGGCACTGCGCTCCCGAGGCAATGATCTTTACAAATTATTGCAATTTTGACTGTAGTGTTGCTTATGCAAAATGCAGGTGCAGGGATCGTGTGCCGGCTTGGCGTTACGGCAGACTAGTCACCGCTCATTGCAAGTCTTTGTCTTTCCATGAACTCCTGCAAAGTGTCGATGCCGCGCAACTGCAGAATCGTGTTGCGCACGGCCGCTTCCAGCAGCACGGCGATGTTGCGGCCGGCGGCCACGGGGATGACGACTTTGCGCACGGGCAAGCCGAGCACGTCTTCCGTGGGGAACAGGAAGGGCAGGCGCTCGACTTCTTCTTCCAGCGCATTGCGGCGCACCAGGTGCACGATCAGTTTCAAGCGCATCTTGCGGCGCACGGCCGTTTCGCCAAAGATGGCCTTGATGTCGAGTAAACCCAGGCCGCGCACTTCCAGCAGGTTTTGCAGCAGGGGCGGGCAGCGGCCTTCGATCATGTTCGGCGCGATGCGCGAAAATTCCACGGCGTCATCGGCCACCAGGCCGTGGCTGCGCGAGATCAGTTCCAGGCCCAGCTCGCTCTTGCCCAGGCCGGAGTCGCCCGTGATCAGCACGCCGACGCCCAGCACGTCCATGAACACGCCATGCATGATGATGCGCTGCGCCAACTTTTTCGACAGGTAGACGCGCAGGAAGTCGATCACTTGCGCGGCAGGCAGCGGGGTGGAGAACAGGGGAATGTTTTGCTCGTCGCAGATGGCGAGGATGTCGGGCGGGGTTTCCAGCCCCTGCGCGATGATCAGCGCGGGCGGGCCGCCGGCGATCAGCTCGCCGATCACGTGGGTGCGCGTATTGACCTTCAGGCGCTGGTAGTAATTGATTTCCTGGTGGCCGAAGACCTGGATGCGGCCCGGATGGATCAGGTTCAAGTGGCCTACCTGGTCGGCGGCTGACGAGACATCGCCCGAGATCAGGCGTTCGCCGCCGGGGAAGCCGGCGAACCAGCCCAGTTGCAGACTTTCACGATTATCGTCGTACAGGCGTTGTATCGTCAGCGGCGTTTGCAACATGGCAGTCTTCTTCAGGAGTGGAGGAATACCTGAAGTTTAACCCGCCGCTTGCAGACTGGGTTGCCAATTGACGATGCGCGAATGCACGGATTTCGGCTCCAGATCCGTGGCCAGCGCCGTGCGGAAGGCATCGTCGGAAAACATTTCGGCGATTTCCGACAAAATTTCCAGATGTTGCTGGGTGACATGATCGGGAATCAGCAGGAAAAACAGCAGATTCACGGGCTTGCCATCGGGCGACTCGAAGGGAATCGGTTCGGCCAGGCGCACGAAGGCACCCAGTGGCGCTTTCAAGGTTTTGCTGCCCTTGACCCTGCCATGCGGCACGGCCACGCCATGGCCCAGACCTGTCGAGCCCAGGCGTTCGCGGGCAAACAGATTGTCCGACACGGTAGAGCGGGCGATGCCGTAATTGTTTTCGAAGATCAGGCCGGCTTGCTCGAAGGCACGCTTCTTACTGGAGACTTCCAGGTCCAGCAGGACGTTTTCGAGGGATAGTATTTTGCTAAGATTAGTCATGACACTCAATGAAATGGTGCAATGCGCAGAGGGCTTGCGAGCCGAATTATAGGCCTGTTTCCGCGGCCTGTAACCCCAATTCTCAACAGTATACGCCCGCTGCGGGCGCAGTAGGCGCTACAGCCCATGTCGCCATCGTTATGGCAAAAAACCAACACTGGAGTGTATCGGCTATTTCTTGATTAAAAACACGCAGCGCGCCGGTTTTTCCGCCGCCGAATGCCGATTTTCCGATTTTTCAGCGTCTTTGACATGCACTGGGGCACTACTGTAACGTTGTTTTAAAACACAGCCAACATTCCTGTTGGCATGGTTTTGTGGTGTTGCGTGGTGTTGCTTGGTATTACTGGCGTGCATTACGCAGGTTGCCCGGCAGCGCGCCCGTGCTGTAGTTGCTGCGCCAGGGATTGATATCGAGGCCACCGCGGCGCGTATAGCGCGCATACACGGACAGTTTTTGCGGCTTGCACTGGCGCAAGATATCGACAAAGATGCGCTCCACGCATTGCTCGTGGAATTCATTGTGTTCGCGAAAACCGATCAGGTAGCGCAGCAGGCTTTCCTGGTCGATCTGTGGCCCTGCATACGCGATCTGCACGCTGCCCCAGTCCGGCTGGCCCGTCACCAGGCAATTTGATTTGAGCAAGTGCGAGACGAGTTTTTCTTCCACCGGTGCTTCGTCCAGCGCTGCCTTCAAGAGTTGCGGCGAAGGCGAGTATTGCGTGATTTCCAGGTCCAGGCGGTCGAGCAGCACGCCATCGAATTCGCCCATTTTCAGCTTGCCGAAATCTTCCTGCAAGGTCAGTTCCACTTGCACGGGCGCGCCAAAGCCGTTCGACAAATCCTGCTTGAGCAGGGCCAGCAGCGCATCCGGGCTGTCCAGTTTGGTCTGGTTGAACGAGTTCAGGTACAGCTTGAACGATTTCGATTCGATGATGTTCGGCGAATCGGCCGGCGCGCTGACCTTGGCAATGGCCACTTGCGGCTTGCCGCGCTGGTTCAGCCACGACAGTTCGTAGGCATTCCAGATATCGAGGCCAAAGAACGGCAGTGTGCCGTGCAATTCCAGCTCATCGCGCTTGCCCTGGCGGGGAATCGGAAACAGCAATTCCGGCGCGTAATCGCTGCGGTAGGCGGAGCTTTTGCCCAGGGGCGACAGTTCGGCGAGGTCGTTGGTGGTGGTCATGGTCGTGTGGCGTGAATTCAGTCAAGCACGCATGGTAGCCTAATTCCCCCAACGGCGAGTAGCCGCCGTTGGGAGCTGACGCTTAACCTAAAAACAGCTTATACACAGGATTGCTGCTTTCATCCCAGTAACGGTAGCCCAGGGTGTCGAGGAAGCGGGCGAATTCCCCCATCTCGTCGGGTGGCACTTGCAGGCCGATCAGGATGCGGCCCACGTCGCCGCCCTGGCTGCGGTAATGGCACAGGGAAATATTCCAGTTTGGCGCCATGCTGTCGAGGAAGCGCATCAGCGCACCGGGGCGCTCGGGGAATTCAAAACGGTACAGCAGCTCATCCTGCGCCAGGCGGCTCTTGCCACCGACCAGATGGCGGATGTGCGACTTGGCCAGCTCGTCGTGCGTCAGGTCGAGCGTCTTGAATTCGTGTTCCTCGAAAGTCTTCGCCAGCACGCTCGATTCATGCCTGTCGGCAATTTGAATGCCGACGAACACGTGCGCGGCTTTCTCATCGCTGATGCGGTAATTAAATTCCGTCACGTTGCGCGCGCCGATGAGCGAGCAGAAACGCTTGAAGCTGCCCCGCTGTTCGCGCATGGTGACGGCAAACACGGCTTCGCGAAACTCGCCCAGATCGGCACGCTCGGCAACGAAGCGCAGGCGGTCGAAATTCATGTTGGCGCCGCAGGCGATGGTGACCAGCGTCTGGTTGACGATGGGGTGCTTGCTCAGGCTGGCCCGCTCCACGTAGGCTTTGGCGCCCGCGATGGCCAGTGCGCCGGCCGGTTCCAGGATCGAGCGCGTATCGGTAAACACATCCTTGATGGCGGCGCAGATGGCGTCCGTGTCGACGATGATGACTTCATCGACATATTGCTGCGCCAAACGGAAGGTTTCCTCGCCCACCAGGCGCACGGCCGTGCCGTCCGAAAACAGCCCCACATCGGGCAGGGTGACGCGTTCGCCCGCTTTCAGCGAGCGTGCCATGGCATCCGAATCGACTGTTTGCACGCCGATGATCTTGATGTCGGGGCGAATCTGTTTCACATACGCAGCCACGCCGGCGATCAGGCCGCCACCGCCGATGGCGACGAAGATGGCGTGGATGGGGCCGGAATGCTGGCGCAGAATCTCCATGCCGATCGTGCCCTGGCCGGCGATCACGTCCGGATCGTCGAACGGGTGCACGAAGGTCAGTTTCTGTTCTTTTTCCAGGGTCAGCGCGTGGTTATAGGCATCCGTGTAAGACTCGCCGTGCAGCACGATTTGCACATGCACGCCACCGCGCGCCTTGACGGCGTCGATCTTGACGGGCGGCGTGGTGGTGGGCATGACGATGACGGCGCGGCAGCCCATGCGCGCGGCCGACAGGGCCACGCCCTGGGCATGGTTGCCGGCCGAGGCGCAGATGACGCCGCGCTTGCGTTCCGCATCGCTGAGCTGGGCCATCTTGTTGTAGGCGCCGCGAATCTTGAAGCTGAACACGC
The DNA here is from genome assembly GCF_002869965.1 of Janthinobacterium sp. ROICE36. Lineage (GTDB taxonomy): Bacteria > Pseudomonadota > Gammaproteobacteria > Burkholderiales > Burkholderiaceae_D > Janthinobacterium. Next base: position 8,634 of record NZ_PEBS01000100.1, on the reverse strand, counting down.
TCTGCATGTCTTCGCGTTTGAAGTAAATCTGGTTGTTCAGGCGCTGCGACAGGGCAGGGGCCAGTTCCAACGGCGTTTCGGTGGCGACGTCATAGACGCGGGCGGTCAGGATTTTCTTGAGGTAGTCGATGTTCATAGTCTGCTAGCAAGTGATTCTGGGCCAGAAAGGGTCTGGAGCGTGTCGGTCGATAGCGGCGGCGCGGCGGCGGATAGCCTGGCGACAAATAATGCTCTGTGGAACTAGGGGCCGGTGAGCCCTGGCTGGTCGGCGCGGATTGTGCGGCGCGCAAGCTGCTCTTCATTATAATGGAGAGCCTTACTGCATCGCGAAGTGTTCCATGATCGAATCCGCAATCGCCTGGCTGCTGCAGCTGATCGCAGCGCCGGAAGTGGGGCTGACATCGGTCTTTCTGATCAGCTTTATTTCCGCCACCTTGTTGCCGCTCGGCTCGGAACCGGCCGTATTTGCCGTCATCAAGGCCAATCCCGCGCTGTTCTGGGCCGTCATCGGCGTCGCCACCCTGGGCAATACCCTGGGCGGCATCGTCGACTACTGGATGGGCTACCGTGCCAAGCAGGCATTTGCCAAGGAGCGCGACACGCGCTGGTTCCGCTGGCTGGCCCGCTATGGCGCCAAGACCATGCTGCTGGCCTGGCTGCCCGTCGTGGGCGACCCCCTGTGCACCTTGTCGGGCTGGCTCAAGCTGCCGTTCTGGCCCAGTGTGGCCTACATGGCCATCGGCAAGTGCGCGCGCTATCTGACCATGACGGGCTTGCTGTTGTACGTGCCCGATGGCGTATGGCACCGGATCGGACAAATGCTGGCGTGATGGCGATGCCGGATCATGTGTATTGCAACGCCAGTTTGCCCTATTTTTGGGCAGCTTGATAGTTTGTGGCTGAGTCCGATTCTTGGCATTTTTACGCCAAAAAATCATAAAAACTGATTTTTTATTCATGTAAAAGTAAGCTTTCCCATATTTGCTATGGTAGTGGGTGAGGTGCTTAAACCTTAGGCGGGCTAAGGCTGTTCCCGCATGGTGCGGCGCAATAAGATAAAATGATCCTTTAGGGTCCAGTCCACATCGTCACCACACTCCATGAACGCTCCCGCACAACTCCAAGCTTTACTGGCAGAAACGCCGAATGGTCCCGCAGCAAGCCGCCTGCGCGAAATCCCGTATAACTACACATCGTTTTCCGATCGCGAGATCGTCATACGCCTGTTGGGGGAGGACTCCTGGCGCCTGCTCGACGAGCTGCGCGGCGCCCGCCAGACGGGCCGTTCGGCCCGCATGCTGTACGAGGTGCTGGGCGATATCTGGGTGGTGCGCCGCAACCCCTACCTGCAGGATGACTTGCTCGACAATCCGAAGCGCCGCCAGGGCTTGATCGATGCCTTGCATCACCGCCTGGCCGAAGTCGACAAGCGCCGCCTGGGCATCGATGCGGCCGGCGACGATGTCGCGGTCAGTGGCGAAGCGCCGGAAGCGGCCAAGGCGCGCAGCGCCAACGTGGAACTGTTGCTGAAAGCGGCCAGCAAGGCCGTGGCCGACTTCGGCGACGAATTCCGCAAAACCTATGACTTGCGCAAGCGCACGGTCAAGGTGCTGGGCCGCTACACGGAAAAACACAATGTGCGCTTCGACGGCATGACGCGCGTGTCGCACGTGACGGACGCCACCGACTGGCGCGTCGAATACCCGTTCGTCGTCCTGACGCCCGATACGGAAGACGAAATGGCTGGCCTGGTGAAAGGCTGCATCGAGCTGGGACTGACCATCATCCCGCGCGGCGGCGGCACGGGCTACACGGGCGGCGCGATTCCCCTGACGCCGATGTCGGCCGTTATCAACACGGAAAAACTGATTACCCTGGGCGCCGTGGAAATGACGGTCTTGCCGGGCCTCACGCATGAATACGCGACGATCAATTCGGGCGCGGGCGTGATCACGAACAAGGTATCGGAAGCGGCAGAAAAGGCCGGCTTCGTGTTCGCCGTCGACCCGACCTCGGCGCACGCTTCTTGCATCGGCGGCAATGTCGCCATGAATGCGGGCGGCAAGAAGGCCGTGCTGTGGGGCACGGCGCTGGACAACCTGGCTTCGTGGCGCATGGTCGACCCGAACGGCGACTGGCTCGATGTCACGCGCCTCGACCATAACCTGGGCAAGATCCACGATATCGCACTGGCACGTTTCCAGCTGGAATGGCGTCACCCAAGCACGCGCGACGCGACGAAACCGAACGCGCCGTTCAAGACGGAAATCCTGGAAATTCCTGGCCGCAAGTTCCGTAAAGAGGGCCTGGGCAAGGACGTGACGGATAAATTCCTCGCCGGCTTGCCGGGCATCCAGAAAGAAGGTTGCGACGGTCTCATCACCTCGGCGCGCTGGATCTTGCACAAGATGCCGAAATTCGCCCGCACCGTCTGCCTGGAATTCTTTGGCCAGGCGCGCGATGCGATCCCGTCGATCGTGGAAATCAAGGATTACCTCGATGGCTTGCCGGCCAAGGGCGAGCAATACACGAGCATTCGCCTGGCGGGCCTGGAACATCTGGACGAGCGCTATCTGCGCGCCGTCGGCTACGCCACCAAGTCGAAACGGGGCGTGCTGCCGAAGATGGCCCTGTTTGGCGACATCGTCGGCGACGATGAAAATGCCGTCGCGCAAGCGGCGTCGGAAGTGGTGCGCATCGCCAACACCCGCGTGGGTGAAGGCTTTGTTGCCGTCAGCCCGGAAGCGCGCAAAAAGTTCTGGCTCGATCGCGCCCGCACGGCGGCGATCGCCAAGCACACCAACGCGTTCAAGATCAATGAAGACGTGGTGATTCCCCTGAATCGCATGGGCGAATACACGGATGGTATCGAGCGCATCAATATCGAGCTGTCGATCAAGAATAAATTGCAGCTGGCCGATGCCCTGAGTGAATTCTTTTTCAAGGGTAACTTGCCAATTGGCAAGAGCGACGATGCGTCGGACGACCGGGTCGACGACGCGGAAATGCTGGGCGACCGCGCCGAGCAGGCGCAGCAGTTGCTGGCGCAAGTCACGGCACGCTGGACCTATCTGCTGGCCCAGCTGGACCGTCCGCTGGCGGACGTGAAGGGCGAGTTGGCCGAGCTGGGCATGGAGCGTTTGCTGCCCGTGTTCGATGCACGCCTGGAAACGCAGCCGACCGCCACCCTGTTCGACGTGGTGCAGGACCGCACCGTGCGCATTACCTGGAAGCAAGAGATTCGCGCGCAGCTGCGCCAGATCTTCAATGGCGCCGCCTTCAAATTGATACTCGACGAGGCGACGGCCATCCATGCGCGCATCTTGCGTAGCCGCGTGTTTGTCGCGCTGCACATGCATGCGGGTGACGGCAACGTGCACACGAACTTGCCCGTCAACTCGGACAACTACGACATGCTGCAAGATGCCCACGCCGCCGTGGGCCGCATCATGATACTGGCCCGCTCGCTGAATGGCGTCATTTCCGGCGAACACGGTATCGGCATCACCAAGCTGGAATTTTTGACGGAAGAAGAAATCGGCGAGTTCCGCAGCTATAAGCAGCGCATCGACCCGGAAGGCCGTTTCAATAAAGGCAAATTGCTGAACTTGCCGGGACTGGGCGCCGACTTGCGCAATGCTTACACGCCATCGTTCGGCCTGATGGGTCACGAATCGCTGATCATGCAGCAAAGCGATATCGGCGCCATCGCCGACAGCGTCAAGGATTGCTTGCGCTGCGGTAAGTGCAAACCCGTGTGCGCGACCCACGTGCCGCGCGCCAACTTGCTGTACTCGCCACGCGACAAGATATTGGCGACGTCCTCGCTGATCGAAGCCTTCCTGTACGAAGAGCAGACGCGGCGCGGTATTTCCATCAAGCATTGGGAAGAGTTCGAGGACGTGGCCGACCACTGCACGGTCTGCCATAAATGCGTCACGCCCTGTCCGGTCAACATCGACTTCGGCGACGTGTCGATGAATATGCGCAATTTGCTGCGCAAGATGGACAAGAAGAGCTTCAATCCGGGCACCAAGGCGACGATGCTGTTCCTCAACGCCACCGATCCCGTGACCATCAACGCCACGCGCAAGGTCATGATCGACTGGGGCTACAAGGCGCAGCGCCTGGGCCACGATTTATTGAAGAAATTTGCCAAGAAGCAGACCAAGGCGCCGCCGCCATCGACAGGCAAACCACCGGTCAAGGCGCAGGTGATCCATTTCATCAATAAAAAGATGCCGGGCAACCTGCCGAAGAAAACGGCGCGCGCGCTGCTCGACATCGAAGACGACAAGGTGATCCCGATCATCCGCAATCCGAAGACGACCACGGCCGATACGGAAGCCGTGTTTTACTTCCCCGGTTGCGGTTCGGAACGGCTGTTCTCGCAAGTGGGCCTGGCCACGCAAGCGATGCTGTGGGAAGTGGGCGTGCAAACGGTCTTGCCGCCGGGCTACCTGTGCTGCGGTTATCCGCAACGGGGCGCCGGCGAGTTCGACAAGGCCGAGAAAATGATGACGGATAACCGCGTCCTGTTCCACCGCATGGCCAACACGCTCAATTACCTGGACATCAAGACGGTGCTCGTCTCGTGCGGCACCTGTTATGACCAGCTGGCCACCTACCAGTTTGAAAAGATTTTCCCCGGCTGCCGCATCATGGATATCCATGAGTATTTACTGGAGAAAAACGTCAAGCTGGAAGGCGTCAATGGCACGCGCTATATGTATCACGAGCCATGCCACAACCCGATGAAGCTGCAGGAATCGGGCAAGACCATCAATTCCCTGATCAGCACGGTGGATAACGTGAAGATCGAGAAGAATGACCGTTGCTGCGGCGAATCGGGTTCGCTGGCCGTCACGCGCCCGGACATTTCCACGCAAGTGCGTTTCCGCAAGGAAGAAGAGATGGTCAAGGGCGCTGACAAGCTGCGCGGCGACGGTTTCACGGGCGAAGTGAAAATCCTCACCAGCTGCCCGTCGTGCTTGCAAGGCTTGAAGCGCTACAATGACGATTCGGGCACGACGGCCGACTACATCGTCGTCGAGATCGCCAAACACTTGCTGGGAGAGAACTGGATGCCCGATTACGTGAAACGCGCCAATGACGGCGGCATCGAACGGGTGCTCGTGTGACCTGCGATCTGTGTCAGTTGCTCGATGGCTTTGCCAACAAGCAGGGCTGTGAGGCCTTGCTGTGGCGCAGCGAACGCTTGTGCGTGGTGGCCGTCGACGACCCTGCATATCCTGGTTTTTGCCGCGTGATCTGGAACAAGCACGTGAAGGAAATGACGGATCTCACGCCCGGCGAGCGCAACTATGTCATGGAAGTCGTGTGGCAAGTCGAGTTGGCCGTGCGTGAAGTCATGCAGCCGGAAAAGGTCAATCTGGCCAGTTTCGGCAACATGACGCCGCATGTGCACTGGCACGTGATTCCCCGCTACCGCGACGATGCGCACTTCCCGAACCCCAGCTGGGCGGTGATTCAGCGCGAGACGGCGCCCGCCGTGCTGGCCGCGCGCCGCGCCCTGTTGCCGGCACTGCGCGACGCCATCATTCAACGTTTATCCGCATAAAGTATTGTCATGACTGAAAAAACAGCAACACCCCAACCGACCGGCTTGACCGTGCACAACCAGTCGCGCGTGCTCGACGTGGCGTTCGACGATGGCAGCACATTTGCGTTGCCGTTTGAGTACCTGCGCGTGTATTCAACGTCGGCCGAAGTGCAGGGCCATGGCAAGGGCCAGGAAACCTTGCAGTTAGGAAAGCGCCTGGTGGGCATCACGGGCCTGGAACCGGTCGGCAACTACGCCGTGCAGCCGACCTTTAGCGATGGCCACAATTCCGGCCTGTACACCTGGGCTTATCTGTACAAGCTGGGCACCCAACAAGCGACCCTGTGGCAGGATTACCTGGACCGCCTGGCGGCGGCCGGCTACCCCGGCGACAGCGGCCGCGACGCCAAGGCGGACATGACGGTCAAGCAATCTTCCGGCCACGTGCATGGCCCTAGCTGCGGCCACAAGCATTAATCAGAAATAATGCGGTAATCTTGTCGGATTGCCGCCGCCCCGTTCGTCGTATGAATGCCCGCGCTTGCGGGCATTTTTTCTTTTGGAGGAGACTATGGAATACCTGATCCTGATCTACGCCGACGAGGCGCGCTATGCCGCCATGGAAGAGGGCCAGATGGCCAGCCTGATGGCCGACTTTGCCAGCTATACGCAAGCGCTGGAGGCGGCTGGCGTGCTGCGCGGCGGGGCCGAGCTGGCGCCCGTGGGCAGCGCCACCAGCGTGCGTGTGCAAAATGGCAAGCCCGTCATCACGGATGGGCCGTTCGCGGAAACCAAGGAGCAGCTGGGCGGCTACTACCTGCTAGCCTGCGCCCACCTGGACGAGGCGCTGGCCTGGGCTGCGCGTTGTCCGGTAGCCTCCCTGGGCACCATCGAAGTGCGGCCCGTTACGGCTTGAGCATGGCCGGCGACGCCCTGTCTGCCGTCGAGCACGTCTTTCGCCAGGAGCGGGGCAGGGTGCTGGCCGGCCTGATGCGGCGTTTCGGCGACCTGGGCCTGGCGGAAGATGTGTTGCAGGAAGCGTGCCGCAAGGCGCTGGAACTGTGGCCGCGCACGGGCATACCCGATAATCCCGCCGCCTGGCTCAGTTCTGCGGCGCGCAACGCAGGCCTCGATCACGTGCGCCGCGCGGGCAAGAGCATCATCGAGGCCGAGGCTGTGCTGTCGAGTCTGCCGGCCGCCATGGACGAGGACGCGCACGCCATCGAGGACGACCGTTTGCGCCTGCTGTTCATCTGCTGCCATCCCGCGCTGGCGCCCGAGGCGCAGGTGGCGCTGGCCCTGCGCACCCTGTGTGGCTTGTCCACGGCCGAGATCGCGCACGCCTTCGGCCTGGCCGAAGCGGCCTTGTCGCAGCGGCTATTGCGCGCCAAACGCAAGATCGCCGAAGCGCGCATTCCCTTCGAGTTGCCGCCGGCGCTAGACTGGCCGCAACGGCTGGCGCAAGTGCTGCATGTCATCTATCTGGTGTTCAGCGAAGGCTATTGCGCCAGCTGCGGCGATAGCCTGCTGCGCGCGGACCTGTGCGCGGAAGCGCTGCGCCTGGGGCGGCTGCTCGACGCCTTGCTGCCGGGCCAGCCAGAAGTGCAGGGGCTATTGGCCTTGCTGCTGCTGCAGGCGTCGCGCGGCCCGGCCCGCCTCTCGTCCGAAGGCCAGTTGCTGACCCTGGAAGAACAGGACCGGTGCCTGTGGCAGCGTGACTTGATCGCCGAGGGACTGGCCATGCTGGCGCTGGCCTTGCCGGCGCGTTCTCCGGGGCCATATCAGTTGCAGGCGGCCATTGCCGCCTTGCACGCCACGGCGGCTGTGGCCAGCCAGACGGACTGGCGCCAGATCAGCGCTCTGTATGGCGCCTTGCTGCGGCACAAGCCGGAACCGCTGGTCTTGCTCAATGCGGTGATTGCCTGTGCCATGGCGCATGGTGCCGCACACGGCCTGGCGTGGCTGGAGCGGCTGGAAACCGTGCCCAGCCTGGCGCAATCGCATTATCTGCATGCGGCCAGGGCCGACTTGCTGCGCCGCCAGGGCGACCGGCCGGCGGCGCTGGCGGCGTATGCCCGGGCGGCAATGCTGGCTTCGAATGCAGTGGAAAGGCAATACCTTCTCCGGCGTCAGGGGGAAATGCGCCTGCCGCTTGTATAATGCATGCAAGTTCAAACAGACTGCCTACTATGACCAATACGACCCATTTCGGATACAAAACAGTTGCAGAAGACGACAAAGTGCGCGAAGTCGCCAAGGTGTTCCATTCCGTCGCTGCCAAATACGACGTGATGAACGACTTGATGTCGGGCGGACTGCACCGTCTTTGGAAGACGTTTACGATTGCCAACGCGGGCGTGCGCCCCGGCTTCAAGGTGCTCGACATCGCCGGCGGCACGGGCGACCTGTCGAAGGCGTTTGCCAAGCAGGCGGGCCCCACCGGCGAAGTCTGGTTGACCGATATCAATGAATCGATGTTGCGCGTGGGCCGCGACCGCCTCTTGAATCGCGGCTTGCTCACCCCTACCTTGTTGTGTGATGCGGAGAAACTGCCCTTTCCCGATAACTATTTTGACCGTGTCAGCGTGGCCTTTGGCCTGCGCAACATGACGCACAAGGATGTGGCGCTGGCGGAAATGCGCCGCGTGCTGAAACCGGGCGGCAAGCTGCTGGTGCTGGAATTTTCCAAGGTGGCCGCACCGCTGCAAAAGCCGTATGACCTGTATTCGTTCTCGGTCTTGCCGTGGTTCGGACAGAAAATCGCCGGCGACGCGGAAAGCTATCGCTACCTGGCAGAGTCGATCCGCATGCACCCGGACCAGGAAACGTTGAAGACCATGATGGAAACTGCGGGCCTGGAGCGCGTGCAGTACTACAATTTGACGGCAGGCATTGCCGCTTTGCATACCGGCATCAAGATGTAATGCATCAACGTTGGTGATTTGTAACTGTTCAGCCGGGGGCTGGCTGAATCGGGTTTCCAGCGAAGGCGCGTTGCAAGACGGCGAGCATGCCATGGCCTTGTTTCCGTAGCGTGTCGAGGCAGGAGCGAATAACGCAGAAGTTTTGCG